>CAZEJB010000039.1:4160-26214 GCA_964512635.1 uncultured Planctomycetales bacterium
ACATCGTGCGCTGCGCCAACCGCTACGCCGAAAGCGCCAACACAGCGCTGGCGACCTTTGGGTTCAGATGCGCGCGGGATAGCAAGTAGCCTTTCTTGATAGGATTGACTGAGCGGGCGGTGATTGAATATCTTGCTGGTATCTCTGTCGTGTTAGAGTAGCCGCATGACTGACGGAACAGACCAGATCGCAGTCACGGATGCTGCCAAGCTCCTTCGACACTTTCGGGGCCTATCCCTGATTCAGCATCTGTATCTTTCTGCCGTTGGCTTACCTGGTGTCTTGATGCTGGCCAGTCTTGTACGATCTGACCTGCAACCAGGCGGAGACATTGCCTTTTTCGTTTTGTATCCCTTCGTGTTCCTGCTGATGATTGCGCTACCTGTAGCTTTCGGGCTAATGGCGGTGAAGCCTGGAAACAAAGCGCGGCGAATGCTCGGCCTGATCCTGAACTCTCTCTTTTGGATCTTACTACTCTGGCTCGGTCACTTCAATCTGGTCAGTACCTTTGTGTTGGTGTTGCTATGGACAGAGCTTGGCCTTAGCCTGGCGTTGTTGTCTCTCGAACTACTAAAGCTGCTGCGCCACGGCATTGACTAACTGCGGGTCATAGTACTTCTAATCAAAAGTGATTCACAAAGAGCCGCAGAGACACAGAGCTGGAAAGGTCAGGCGTTGAAGGTCGGAGGTTTGAATCGGCCTGGACCACTCTTCGCCTATGAACTGGCCACTTCAGACCTTCGACTCTCGACCTTCGACAAGCTCTGCGGCTCTGCGGCTCCCTGTGAACCTTCTATCCTCTTCCCGTCTGGAATTACGTCGCTTGGCTGAATGGCAAAGGATTCCGATCCAACAGGAGGCACAGAGGCTCTGAGTAAGGCAGAGTGCGTCGTGCAGCTCTGCGGACTGGCAAAAACTGCTCCAGCTCGACAGCGCCATCGAAGCCGGGCGGCCCTCAAGTCTTCTCCGTGCCTCAGTGTCTCCTGTGAATCTTCTTTCTTTCATGCAGGACAGCGGCGTGAAGCCGCCGGTACAGCCCAGGAGGCCGGGGACAAGCCCCGGCCCTACAAGAGCAAAGCGGGCGGATGCTCCTGCACCGCCCTGCAAGAACAAAAAGGCGGGGACTCTGCCCCGCCCTGTAAATCAAAGATATGCCGGGCCAGGCCCGGCGCTCCATTAGCTCTGTCCCGCCGCCATCTGGGACATCATCTCGGCCGTCTCTTCCTTGTTCGGGCCATAGATGCTGGGTACGGTCAGGCCGGCCTGGCGCATCAGCACGGAAAGCTGACCGCGGTGATGCGCTTCATGCACGATCTGCGCCTGCAGCATCATCGCCGCCGGCCACTCCATGCGGCCAAACACGGTATAGACCTTCTGCAGGTCTTCGGGGCTCTGCTTCGCGGCCTCGGTCTTGATGCGGTCGCGGTTGGCGCAGTACTCCGCCACGATCTGGTCGACGCTGATGTTCGCCGGAGTGCCCCACTCGGTCATCGCCGGCAGGTCCCAGCCGATCTGGGGGAACATATAGCGCGGGGCGGTGGCGATATGCCAGGCGATGTCAGCCGCGCTCTGGTCGCCTGCGCCCTTGCTGTGGGCCAGGGCCTCCGGTGTCAGCGCGCGCAGCACGCGCTCGGTGGTGTCGGATTCCATGCCAAAGGACTGCAGGAATTCCTGTGCATTGTTGAACATAGCCGCCTCTCCTGTCATTTACTTCGCGGCTACAGCCCCAGCCGCGGGCTAAACGATAGCGCCTGACCATAAGGCCTGTATAGTCCCGGCGCGCGCTAAGCTAGTGCCGGTGACAGAAACATCTCCGCCAGCCGATTTCCCCGCCAGCCAGCCTCGAGCCGGGCAGTCGCCCGCCCTGGCGTCGGGTACCGCGCAGCCCGGTCCAGCGCCGCCGAGGCCCGCGCCGATTGAGCGCGACGTACTGCTTGCCGGCGAGTGCCGCTTCAGGGTCGGCGGGCCGGCGGACTTTTTCTGCCGGGCGGCGACGGCCCATGACGTTTACACCGCGCTGGAATTCGCCAGCAAGCAGGGCCTGCGGCACTTTGTTTACGCCGGCGGCTCCAACCTGTTCTTTTCGGACCTCGGCTTTCGCGGGCTGGTCGTCCGCCTGCACGGTGGCCAGTGGCGGATCGAGCAGCGCCAGCTGCCTGCAGGCCTGGGCGTCTACTCTGGTCGGGACTCTGTGGCCCGGGGGCCCGAAGAGGTGAATGAAACATCGAGGCCAGAAAACCAGGCGTCGAATGTCGAAGGTCGGAGGTCTGAACAGGAACTGCCACCTTCATCAGGTATCCCTGGCACTGGCGATTCAGACCTCCGACTTCCGACTTCCGACGCGGGGCTTGTTCCAGTCAGCTGCGTCAGTGTCGATGCCGGCTATGACCTGCCGCTGCTCGTCCGTGAGCTGGCGGCGCTGGACCTCGGCGGCGTCGAATGGCTGGGCAATATTCCCGGCAGTGTCGGCGGCGCGGTGGTCGGCAATGCCGGCTGCTATGGCCGCGCCATCGCCGAGGTGCTGGTGGAGGCCGAGGTGCTGCATATCCCCAGCCTGAGCTATCAGCGGGTTAAGCCCGACTTCTTTGAATTCGCCTACCGTCACAGCCAGCTGAAGTTCAATGACGACTATGTCCTGCTCAGCGCGGTCTTCCGCCTGCAGTCCCGCCCCGCAGCCGAGATCCTGGCCGAGGTTGAGGGCGAGCTGGCCGAGCGCCGCCGCAAGCATCCCCACGACAGCGCCTGCGCCGGCTCCTTTTTCAAGAACCCCAGCCGCGAGCAGCCGGCCTGGAAGGTGATAACTGCGGCGGGCCTGGCGGAGGCGGAGGTCGGCGGCGCGCGCCTGCATGAGAAGCATGCCAACTTTCTGGTTAACGCCGGCGGGGCGGGCAGCAGCGACATCATCGCCCTGGCCCAGATGGTGCGCCTCGTGGTGGAAGAGAAGCTCGGCCTCAGCCTGGAGCCGGAAGTGCGCTTTATCGGCCCCGAGGGCGTCGAGGAGATTTAGGTCAGTACCCGCTGCGGGATGGCGTGCAGGTCAGGGCCAAGCTTGTTGAGGCCGTTGAGCGCCGCGATCTTGTAGCACTCCGCCAGGGTCGGATAATTGAAGACCGTGTCGACGAAGTAGTCGATCTGGCCGCCGTAGATCAGCACCGCCTGGCCGATATGCACCAGGCTGGTGGCGTCGGTGCCGATGGCATGGACCCCCAGCAGGGTGCGGTCCGAGGGGTCGAAGAGCAGCTTGACCATGCCCACATCGTCGCCGATGATCTGGCCGCGGGCTGTGTCCTTATAACGTCCGATGCCGGACTCGTAGACCCGCCCTTCCTTCTTCAGATCCTCTTCGCTCTTGCCGACCATGCTGATCTCAGGGAAGGTGTAGATGCCATAGGGGAAGTGCGGATAGAAGGGGATGTCCTCAAGCTGCAGCAGCTGGTTGGCGGCCTTGCGGCCCTGGTCGATGGCGGTCGAGGCCAGGGAGGGGAAGCCGATGACATCGCCGGCGGCGAAAATGTGCGGCACTTCGGTCTGGTAGTGCTCATTGACTTTCAGCAGGCCGCGCTCACCAGGGGTCAGCCCGGCGTTCTCGAGGCCCAGCCCGTTGGTCGCGCCGAAACGCGGACCGGCGTAGAGCAGCAGGTCGGCATCGAAGTCGCGGCCGCTCTTGAGCTTGCCGACGACCTTCCGGTCGGGGGTCACATCAACTTCGCCGATCTCTTCGTTGTGCAGGAACTCGACGCCCATCCGCCGCATGAAGTCGGAGAGCTCGGCGGTGAGCTGGGTATCGACAAAGGGCAGGATGCTGCCCCAGCGGTTGACCAGCTGGATCTGCATGTCCAGCAGGCTGAACATCGAAGCGTATTCAAGGCCGATCACGCCGGCGCCGACGATCATCATCTTCTTGGGCAGGAAGCTCAGGGAGAGGATGTCATCGGTGTTCATGATGTGCAGGCCGTCGAAGGGCAGGCCGTCGAGGTCACGGCTTTCCGAGCCGACGGCGATGATGAAGTTGTCCGCCGTCAGGGTCACCGAGCCGACGCTTTCGTGCATCACCACCGTGTGCGGGTCGAGGAAGGAGGCGTCGCCGCTGTAAACCGCCACATCATTGCGGGTCAGCTGGTTGTGGATCACCTCGATTTCGCGGCGGATGATGGCGTTGCAGCGGTAGAGCAGGTCAGAGATGGTGATGTCTTTCTTGACGCGGTAGTCTGAGCCATAGAGCTTGCGCTCGTGGTAGCCCGAGAGGTAGATGATGGCTTCGCGCAGGGTCTTGGAGGGGATGGTTCCGATGTGCAGGCACTGGCCGCCGACCACCTGACGCTTGTCGATGATGGCCGTGCGCTTGCCGCTCTTGGCGCATTTAATCGCGGCCTTCTGGCCCGCCGGGCCGCAGCCGATCACGATGACGTCAAAATCGCGCATGGATACCCTGTACTACCCCTGCCGCGACCGCCACGCGGCGCGCAGATTATACATAGGGGAAAAGCAAGATTCAGAGGTCAAAATTCAAAAGGCCTCAGCGCCATTCGGCAACCACAGACCTGCTCCTAGCTCTGCGGTCCTGACTGTCCCTGTCTGGCCTGGACCTTATTGCAGATTGTTGTAATGATTGCTTTCAGTTCATTACATTCCAGCCGCAGGCGCGACGACTCAGCAGTATTGCACTCAACGGCCTCCTCAATGACCTCCAGCCAATAGACAGTCTCTTCAGCTTCCTGAAGACAGATATGCAGTTTGCTCACAAAATCAGATGTGCTTCTGGCACGCTGAGCTTCTCTGAAGTTCGCACCGATAGCAGTCCCGCTGCGCAAAAGCTGTTTTCCCAGAACCCATCCTTCGGGGCGGCTTGGCAGCGTTATGGCAAATCGCACGATCTCCACCGCAAAGCGCTTGTACGAACCTGCAGGTCCTCCGGCGGCTTCCCCATTCTGATTTTTGCCTTTTGATTTTTGCCTTCTTACATGAAGCGCAGCAGCAGGATCCCGGCGAGGGTGCCGAGGCTCAGCATCACGCCGAAGGCCAGATGCAGCTTGGCGGTGCCCTCCACAGTTCCCAGCAGCTTGTCGCTCTTGCGGTCCGGCACCTCGGCGAAGACCCGGGCCAGAGGAACCGCCAGGGGCAGGGTGACCAGGCAAAGCAGCGCGCTCCAGGGCAGGATCCCCGCCGCCGCCAGCAGGATGGCCGAGGCATAGGGTGAAAAGAGCAGGAAGTAGTAGAACACCCTCGCCCCGGCCGGCCCCAGCAGGATGCCGGCGGTCAGGATCCGGGCCTTTTCGTCATCCTCAATATCCCGGGTGTCGTTGGCGTGCAGGATCGCCGCGACCAGGAAAGAGACCGGCAGCGAAACCAGCAGCGCGTTCCAGCTGAAGGAGCCGGTCTGGATCACATAGGCCCCCAGCACCATTCCGACGCCCATCGTGGCGAAGACCAGCGGGCTGCCGAGCGCCCAGTACTTGGCCCCGGCGTTGCCGCCGGAATACCACAGCACACCAAGCAGGCCGGCGATGCCGATGATCAGCAGCGGCAGCGCATACTGCGGCCCCTGCTGGTACAGCATCCACAGCAGCAGCAGGCCCAGCACCGAACCGGCGACGCAGGCGCTGATCGCGCCGCTCAGTACCTGCTTCGGCTCCATCGCCGCGCTGACCAGCACGCCGGAACCGCCGAAGGTGTCCGGCCGGTCGACGCCCTTGAGATAGTCGAAGTAGTCGTTAAACAGGTTGACGCCGATCTGGTACAGCACGCCGGCCACCAGGGCGATGACGAAGAAGAGCCAGTTGAAGTGGCCAAAGAGCAGGGTGCCGGCCTCCCCGGCCTTGGCTGCCCGAGCGGCCTCGAAGGCGCTGTAGGCGCTTCCCAGCAGCACCGGCACGATGCTGGCCGGGAAGGAATAAGCCCGGACGGCGACGCCCCAGAGCTTCGCCTTTTCGCCAAACCCCATACTTGCAGCAGCAGCAGTCATCATTGCCTCCGGCGCGCAGGCGCGCACAGCGATTATAGGCAATGGCGATGCCTGCTCCGGGCTGCAAGTGTGGCTCCGGATGGACCAGGCCGGCGCGCCGGCGGGCCGGCCCCAGGGATTTAACCTGTGCCGCCGATTTTCAACGTCAACAGCAGTTTTCAACGCCTGGCCGGCCGGGGATTTAACTTTCGGCCCGGTTTTCGGACGTCGATTCAGCTTTTCAGCCCGGCACCCGCTCCTGCCCCGCGGGCCGGGATCAGCCGCGCCAGGCGCCGCTGTGACGGCCCTCGATTCAACAAACATGCAAGGGAGCAAAATTCTCATGGCCTGTGACCGCGCGGCTCAGCCGCCCGGGCCGCGCTACATACCACCGCAGACGGGGCTCTAACCTGCAGCACTGGCGCTTTTAGCATATCTGGACCGGCACTGGGCCAGCAGGCTGGCCTTTGAGGCGCGCGCCGCCATGGCACAGTTGGTGTTAGAATCTCGCTGAATCCGGCACTGATTGGAGCCTGCGATGAAGCGCAATTATTGGAGCACCTACTTCCGGCCTGTCTGGCCCGTCCTCCTGCTGCTGGCCAGCCTGTTTGGCGGCGGCTGCGGCGGCTTCCATCCGGTTTCCCCGCGCCAGCCTTCCTATACCAGCGGCAATGTTGTCCGGGATATCTCGGTCACGCCCGCTGTGCTGTCGGCCGGCGGCGAAGCAGTTATCGAGGTGTACTTTGGACCCGGCGAGGTGCTGACCCGCGGCATCCCGAACTGCGCGCTGCAGCCCGGCGGCCTGCGCCTGGCGGCCGGCGAGGTTTTTGCCGTGCCGCCGGCCCTGCTGGAAGACAGCACGGCGCTGCCCTCCTTCAGCCAGCTGGAGCAGGAGGCGCAGCGTGCCGAGGCCGAATACCTCCGGCAGCGAGACGACTACCTGAACAACTCGCGCCTGTACCATGGCTACAGCGACCGCGATGGCCGCGATCCCCTGGGCCGCTCCGCCGGTGACTGGCGGGACAGCAGCTCTTCGTCCGCGGCGGATGCCCAGCGGCGGCGCAGCGCAGCGGCCTGGCCGCTCAGCCCGGCCCTGCTGTCCGGCGGCGGCCGCCTGGTCAGTGCGGCGCCCGGCGAGAAGATCTGCATTTTTGTCCTGCGCGCACCGGAAAAGCCGGGGGTCTACAGCGCGCAGTTCCGTTGCCCGCAGAGCAGCGGAGTCGGCGAAAAGGGCGTGACCGAGCGCAGCTTCAGCTTTGAAGTGCGCTAGGAATTACGGAGCGCCGGTCGACAGACCGGTATCTTGTACGCCGGCAGCGAGGGTCATGTTCTGCCGCGGGCCGTGGCAAGCACGGCCCCTCCGAGCGATTGCTGCCAGCCGATCCAACGCGCCGGGTCCAAGGGTCAGAAGGCACTGGATTTCTTTGCGTCTTTTGGTCCAGGATTTCTCAACCACGAAGGCACTAAGACACGAAGTGCAGTTCTGAACTTCCCCCGATTTAGTGGACACCTCCTGGGTCATTGGGCACCCCCGCCCAGCACTCTGGACTCCTTGCCGTTCTCCACAAGCGCGTTCTTCGCAGAGCCGCAGAGCGGGAATGGAAGACTCAACACTAAGCACACCAAGGCGCACCAAGCGGACCAAGAGGTCAGATTCAAGGAGATCAAGATCAAGTTAGAAAATGCTGCTCAGGCTGCTCGAATCTGAACGGTATCCAGCATCCTCTTAGTGTTCTTCGTGAACCTTGGTGAGCTTGGTGTTTGGATTCCTGCCTGCCATCCAGTGTCGCGCCCGCCATGGCGTTCTTCGCGCACTTTGCTCTTATGCCATCCGCGCATCGGAGGCCGCGCCTCGCTGCGCTCGCCGCGGAAGGTCCGGGCTGCGCCCGCCTGTCCAAGTGCTACGCAGCTTCACGGTCCTTCAGTAGGGGCCGAGCATGGCCTCGGCCCAGATGCTGTCCCGCCGTGTTCGCGCCGAGACTGTACTCGACCGCCCCTCGGGTATAACTGCTTGGGCAGTGAGGTGGGTTATGAAGCTGTGCGTGTTCGTGTTTGCTTTATTCGTCACGTTGACGTTGAGCTCCTGCGGCGGGACACCGGTCCACGTAGACCCGGTGCAGCGCACGACAATCGATGCCGTGACCCTCTCGAGCGCAACAGTGCATACCGGGGATTTGATCCTTGTGGACTGCGAGTTTGGCAGCGGCATGTTCAGCCAGGACCCCAGGTATGGCCACGACGACTCGACACATGAAGCGCACTTTGGCAGCTCGGCCGGCGAGTTGTTGCCGATCCCGGCGAGCATCTATACACCCGGCGGTTCTTTGCCCACAGTGGATCAGGTGCGCGAAGCTCTTGCTGAAATCGACCCCCAGACTATGGCTGCACGCAGCTACAGCGCTTACCAGGGCGGCCATGGGTACTTCTATCTTCTGGCCCCGGATACTGCGGGCACCATTACTCTGCTCTTCTTCGCCGGTTCGCCCGATGGTTTTTGGCCCGCAGAAAGCGAGCAGGAGCTGCTGGTTGAAGTGCTCCCCTGAGCAGATGAGTAGCCAAGCACAGGGGTGCAGGGCACCAGGAAACAAGGCCTACAGGAGTGCCGGTCGACAGACCGGCATCTGGAATCCCGGCAGCGAGGTCCATGTTCTGCCGCGGGCCGTGGCAAGCACGGCCCCTCCGATCGTCTTGGCTGTGGGGCTTTGGAGATTCGATTCCAGCGCGGTACCGGAGGCCGGCCTGGCGCTGCGCGCTCAGCGCGGAATGACCGCGAGCGGCCTTTCAACCGAGCCAATGGTTGCGGTGGAACACTGGAACAGCGAGGCCCGCACCTCTACCTCGGTTTTGTCTGCGAATCAAGTTCGTCGAGGATTCCGGACGGGAGTGGCGGCGGAGTACCTGGTAGACCTGATTAAAACTAGGCCCTCGCTGGGAAAGCCTCTTCTCGACTTCATATTGCAGTTGAAACAAAGTCATGCCTTCTGGCATGTCGGTCAGCAGCTCTTCCGCAATCCTCACTATCTCTTGGCGTTGCTCAGTACTTAATCGCTTATGCTGCATTGATCTTATCTCGGCACTGGGTTGACGTTGACAGCATAATTACAACGGCACGTTCCCGTGCTTGCGGCGCGGCAGGTGCTGGCTCTTGTTCTTCAGCATCTCAAGACCACTGATCAGCTTCGGGCGCGTGTCCCGCGGGTCGATGATGTCGTCCACATAGCCCACCTCGGCGGCGAGGTAGGGATGCAGGAAGTCGGCCTTGTACTCGTCTTCCAGCTTCTTGGTCAGCTCGGCCTTGTCCTTCTGGGTCTTGGCCGCCGCGAGCTCCTTGCGCTTGATGATCTTCACCGCGCCCTTGGCGCCCATCACGGCGATCTCGCCGGTGGGCCAGGCGAGGTTCCAGTCGCCGCCGACCTGCTTTGAGCTCATGACGCAGTAGGCGCCGCCATAGCTCTTGCGGGTGGTGACGTTCAGCAGCGGCACGGTGGCCTCGCAGTAGGCATACAGAAGCTTCGCGCCGTGTTTGATGATGCCCAGCCACTCCTGGTTGGTGCCCGGCAGGAAGCCCGGAACATCCTGGAAGGTGACGACGGGAATGTTGAAGGCATCGCAGAAGCGGATGAAGCGTGCGCCCTTGACCGAGCCGTTGATGTCAAGGCAGCCGGCCAGCTCGCGGGGCTGGTTGGCGATGATGCCGATCACATGTCCGCCGAGGCGCGCGAAGGCGGTGATCATGTTCGGGGCGAAGAGCGGCTGCATCTCGAAGTAGGAATCGCGGTCAACCACGAGGTTGATCACTTCCTTCATGTCATAGGGCTTGTTGGGGTCGTCTGGAATGATGCTCGCCAGCTTCTCCTCGCGGCGGCCCACGGGATCGCCGTTGTCGATAAAGGGCGGGTCCTCGAGGTTATTGCCGGGCAGGAAGGACAGCAGGCGCTTGATCTGCTGGATGCACTCAAGCTCGTTGCGTGCACTCATGTGGGCCACGCCGGACTTCTGGTTATGGGTCAGGGCGCCGCCGAGTTCCTCGAAGGTGACGTCCTCGTTGAGGACCTCCTTGATCACGTCGGGGCCGGTGAGGAACATGAAGGAGGTCTCGCGGACCATGAAGACGAAGTCGGTCAGGGCCGGGGAATAGACCGCGCCGCCGGCGCAGGGGCCCATGATGGCGCTGATCTGGGGGATCACGCCGGAGGCCAGCACGTTGCGGTAGAAGATGTCGGCATAGCCGCCGAGGCCGACCACGCCTTCCTGGATCCGCGCGCCGCCCGAGTCGTTGATGCCGATCAGCGGGATACCGGCGGCGACGCAGGCGTCCTGGATCTTGCAGATCTTGTCGGCGTGGGAGCGGCCCAGCGAGCCGCCCATCACGGTGAAGTCCTGGCTGTAAACGCCGATGCGCTGGCCGTTGACCGTGCCAAAGCCGGTCACCACGCCGTCGCCGGGGATCGGGTTGCTCTTGGAGGAGACGAACTTGCCGACCTCCTGGAAGCTGTCGCTGTCCAGCAGCAGGTCGAGGCGCTCGCGCGCGGTCAGCTTGCGGCGCTCGTGCTGCTTGTCGATAGCGTCGAGGCCGCCGCCCTGGGAGGCGCGCTCGTGCAGTTCCTTGAGCTTCTGGATGCGGCGCTGGGTGGAATCGCCGCCCAGGTCCCGGTAGTTCAAAGCCATGGCCGTATTATAGGGCGGGGCCGCTGCCCCGCCGCAGCCCGGCTGGGCTATACTGCGCTCCGGCTGTACTGCTGCAGTTCTGGAGTTGTAATGCGCAAGCTGCTGATCATCCTGACCTGCATTGTTACCATGCTGGCGGGCGCCTGTGCCCGGCAGTTGCCGCAGCTGCCGTCCGCCGGACGGCCGGGCGCCTTCCCCGCTGATTCACCCTTGCAGCTGCTGGCGCGGCTGGACAGCGCTCGCGCTGCGACATTCAGCCCGGCGGAAGGCTATAAGGACGCCGCGGACTATGCCGCCGCCCTGCCCAGCAGCCTGGTGACGGTCGCCGCCCCCGAGCTGCAGTTCAGCCCGCTGCCGCCCGCGGACGGGCTGGACGGCCTGGCCTATGCGATATGGGACTTCACGCTGCCGGCGCCGGACAGCGGCCTTCTGGTACGCCTGCTGTGGGAAGTGCCGCCGGCGGCCGGGGAGGCCTATCTGGGCCTGGCGAACTTCAGCACCCAGCGCTGGGACTGGCGCGCGCTTGAGCCACTGGATGAGCAGAGCTTCCCGGATGCCGCAGCCTATTACGGCCCGGATGACCGCCTGCTGCTGGCCATCGCCGTGCGCGACCCGGCGGGGGCGAGCCTGCGCTACATCCAGTTCTTTGCCGGAGCAGCGCCGACGGCGGTGCTGCAGCTGACGCCGGCGGCGGTGGATGCCGGCGATGAAGTGTTGATGGACGGGAGCGCCAGCAGCGACCTCGAAGGCGCGATTGTGCGCTATGAGTGGGACAGCGACGGCGATGGCAGCTTTGAGACTGACGGCGGCGCTGTCAGCAGCTACAGCGTCTATCCGGCGCAGCCCGGCAGCTTCAACCTCGGCCTGCGGGTGACGGATGCCTCCGGGCAGACAGCGGTCGCCACACAGCCCCTTACGGTGCAGCCCTTCGAGGCCCCGCTGACCCTCGACAGCGCAACGCCCAGCGGGCTCTACACCTCGCTGGCTGTGGTTAACAGCCGGCCGGGGATCTGCTATCTCGACAGCTCAATTCCCGCGCTGCGCTTCGTGCGCGCGGCGGACAGCAGCGGCAGCGCCTGGGACGCGCCGGTTACCGTCGACAGCGCGGGCAGCCCGGGCTTTTATAACTCGCTTGTCATCGTCAACGGCCGCCCGGCGGTCTCTTACTGCGCGCTGGGGGATGTCGAGCTGCGATATTGCCGGGCCAGCGACGCCGACGGCAGCGCCTGGGGCACGCCGCAGGTGCTGGACAGCTCGGACCTCACCGGCCTGTACTGCTCGATGACCCTGATCAACGGCCTGCCCGCGATCAGCTATTACGACAGCAATAACGGCAACCTGCGCTTCATTCTGGCCAGCGATAGCGACGGTGCTGCCTGGGCCGCGCCGCAGACAATCGACAGCAGCGGCGACACCGGGCAGTACAGCTGCCTGAAGATGGTCAACGGTGCACCGGCGGTCTGTTACCACTATGCGACGGACGGCGACCTGCGCTTCCTGCGGGCCAGCGACCCCTTCGGCCTGGCCTGGCCGCTGCCGCAGACCCTCGACAGCACGGGTTTTACCGGGATCTGGCCTTCGATGGAGGTGGTCGATGGCCAGCCGGCCATCGCCTATCAGGACGGCTCGAGCGGCGACCTGCGCTATATCCGCGCCAGTGATGCGGATGGCGCGGTCTGGAGTGCAGCGCAGTCTCTGGACCCGGGCTTCAACGCAACCGAGACGGTTTCGCTTGAGCTGGTCAAGGGCAAGCCGGCCATCGCCTACTGCGCCGACGGGACCCTGCGCTATCTGCGCGCGCTGGACCTGAGCGGCGCGAGCTGGGCCGGCGGACAGACCCTCGACGCCGTGGGCTCGACGGGGCAGTATGTCTCGCTGGCCGAGGTGGATGGCCAGGCGGCGATCAGCTACTACGACAACACCGCCGGCCTGCTGCGCTTTATCCGGGGAAGCTGAGGGCTGCGCTGACTCCTTTTGCATCCGGGAGCCGCGGGTGGCGAAACTGCATTAACTCCAGGACATAGCACGGTTAATTCCCGGCACACAGGATGAAGCCCTGGTGACAGTCCTAAAGTTGAATCGGAATTGTGGAATAACGTCAGCGTAGGCTGTTTGGAGAACTGGGGTGGTGAAGAGTCCTAAGCATCCTGATCCGGGGGTAGGCGATGAGGACTCAAGGCAATGTCTTCCGGGGGAGTATCCTTCCACTGGCGCTTTTGCTGCTGCTGGCCGGCTGCGCGGGATCGGGCAGCGGTTTGGAGCAGATGAGCCAGGGACAGCAGAGCGGAGAGCGCTCCGCAGCTCCGGCTTTTGACCCCGGCCGGGTGGTGGCCCACAACAACCACGGCGGCTGCGACGACGACTTCGACGACGGCTGTCGCCGGCCCGCCGGCCCGCTGGCGGAGCTGAACCTCTTCAGCGGCCGCTCGGAAGAGCAGCTTGGCAGCGTCAGCCTCAGCATCGACGAACAGCAGAACCTCGTTGTCCGGCTCCGACTGAGCGGCACGCGCCGCGAGCTCGGCAAGGTCCGCCTGTTCATCGGTCCGGATGCCCCCAGGAGCCACAAGTCCGGGGATAACCGCGGAAGCTGGCAGAAGCAGATGCGCCAGGAGTATCGCTGGGGACCTTTTGCGCATGAGATGTGCCGGCCGCGGATGCGCGAGGACACCTTCCGCATCCCGCTGCGCGACATTGAGGCCGACTGCGGCGGCGACTGCTCGGCCCCCGCGCTGCAATACTATTTTGCCGTCTACGCCGAAGGCAGCAGCCGCTCTGGCGGCCACGGGCACAACGACGACTGGGAGGCCTATGGCTGGACCAGCGCCGGCCGCGTACGCTTCCCCGGCCAGCAGTGGCGCAGCTATGACCAGCGCGCACTGCTTTTCCCGGCCTGCGTGGACACAAACGGCGGGGGCGGCGGCAATGAGAACCAGCCGCCGGTGGCCGACCTGCAATCTGACGTCAACGGCGGCAACAAGCCGCTGTCGGTGCAGTTCGACGCCTCGGCCTCGGCCGACCCGGACGGGCTGATCACTGACTATGAATGGGACTTCGACGGCGATGGCAGTTTCAATGAGGCCGGAGATGAGAGCGCAGCCCGCGGGCAGGCGCGGCCGGCGGCGGTGACCTACGGCAGTGTGGGAACCTACAACGCCAGCGTACGCGTTAGCGACAGCGACGGCGCTGAGGCCAGCGACAGCCGGACCATCACCGTGACCAACGGCGGTCCGACCGCCGACCTGCAGGCTGCCCCGCTAAGCGGCGACAAGCCGCTGACAGTCAGCTTCGACGCCTCGGGCTCCAGCGATTCCGGCGGCAGCATCACGGACTTTGAATGGGACTTCGACGCTGACGGCAGTTTCAACGAGCCGGGCGTCGAGTCTGACTCCCGGGGCGATGCTGCACCGCTGCCGGTGACCTACCTGGCGACTGGCAACTATGACGTGACGGTCAGGGTGACCGACGACGACGGGGTCAGCGCCACAGCAACCCGGCAGATTACGGTCAGCAACGCCGCGCCGCTGGCGCAGCTGGTCAGCGATGTAAGCTCCGGGCTCAAGCCCCTGGTGGTGAATTTCAGCGCCGCAGGTTCCAGCGACCCCGGCGGCCTGATTGTTAACTACGAGTGGGACTTCGACGGCGACGGCATTTTCAGCGAGGGCGGCGATGAAGCCCTGGCCGAGGGCAGCGCGATCCCGGTCAGCATCACCTACAGCCAGGTCGGCGTCTATCCAGCCGCGGTCCGGGTGACGGATGACGATGGCGCACAGGCCAGCGATAGCGTCAGCATAACTGTCAATAACAGTCCGCCGCAGGCGCGCCTGAGCGCATCTGAAACCTGGGGCGACATCCCCATGACGGTCAGCTTCGACGCCAGTGCAAGTTCCGACCCCGGCGGCATGATCGACGACTATGAATGGGACCTCGATGGCAATGGCAGCTTCAACGAGAGCGGTTTCGAGGCCGACTCCCGGGGCTTCCCGCAGGCCAGCTTCGCCTACACCCAGATCGGCACATTCAATGTAACTTTGCGGGTCACAGATGACGACGGTGCGCAGGCCAGCGCGAGCCTGCAGGTCAGCGCCGGGGCCTGGGGCAGCGGAGCGACCCTCGACAGCGCTGGCTTCACCGGCTACCACAACTCGCTGGCGCTGATCGCCGGCCTGCCGGCGATTGCCTACTTCGACAACAGTAATGACGACCTGCGCTTTGTCCGTGCGCTGGATCCCGCGGGCGCCGCCTGGGGCGCCCCGCAGACAGTCGACAGCGCCGGCAGCGTCGGCGAGTACTGCTCGCTGGCCGAGGTCGGCGGCTTCCCGGCGATGGCCTATTACGACAACACGAATGACGATCTGCGCTTTGTACGCGCGCTGGACAGCGCAGGCACAAGCTGGGGCAGCCCGCTGGTGCTGGACGCCGCCGGCAACACGGGCCAGTACTGCAGCCTGAGTGTGATCAGCGGCAACCCGGCGGTGTCCTATTTTGACGTCACCAACGGCGACCTGCGCTATGTGCGGGCGCTGGACGGCAGCGGCTCTGCCTGGGGCGCGGCCGTGACCATCGACGCCAGCGGCACCACGGGGCAGTTCAGCTCGCTGCTGGAGGTCAATGGCCGCCCGGCGGTCAGCTACCACGATGCCAGCGGCACCAACCTGCGTTATGTCCGCGCGCTCGACAGCACAGGTGCGGCCTGGGGCACCGGCCAGACCCTCGACAGTGCCGGTACAACCGGGCTGTACACATCGCTAGCGCTGATCGGCGGCTTCCCGGCCATCGCCTTCCAGCATGGCGGCAACGGCGACCTGCGCTATGTCCGTGCGCTGAACAGCGACGGCTCGGCCTGGGGCGCGGCGCAGAACATCGACACTGCCGGTGTGACCGGACTGTATGCCTCGCTGGAAGAGGTTTTCGGCCGGCCGGCGATTGCCTACTACGACAATACGGCCCATGACCTGCGCTATGTCCGGGCGCTGGACGGCGGCGGCTCGGCCTGGGGCACGGCGCTGACCCTCGACAGCGCGAACTTCACCGGCGCCTTCTGCAGCCTCGCGGTACTGGCCAATGGACCGGCGGTGGCTTACCAGAACGTGACGGATGCCGACCTGCGTTTTATCCGGCATCTGCCCTGACACACTGCCTGCCGGGCCCCGGGGCACGTCGGATACCTGTCCGCTGGCCCCGGGGCTCTTTGCGTCCCTGCACGCTCAGGGCTGCTGGCTTAGGCTGCTTTTAGTTGCTGAAACGTAACTTTGCGGCGACTGTCGGTGTCTATTTAATGGGGCTGCTGTGCAATTTTCACCTGTTAGACTTGTCAGGCAGTCCAAACCGGATGCGTTTTCAAGGGAGACAGGATGCGCAGCATCAACATTGTTGCGGCCTTTGCGGCCGCCTTTTCGCTTTGTCTGTTGGCCGCCTGTGGCGGGAGCAGGGACAGTTTGAGCCGGACTGGCATTGGTGCGCAGGTGAAATCGCCGCCGATCCAGGGGCGGATCACGCCGGTTACGCCGTCGGCCAGCCCTGCGCCATTCTCATTGACTGCCCCCGCTGAACTGCTGGCTCAGCGTGATGCATCCTTCACCCTGTCCGATGGCTACAGCGACGGCGCGGACTTTGAGGCCGGCATGCCCAGTAACCGGGTTTCACCCGCCGGTACGACAGCCGGCTTCATCCCGGCCTTTGGCGCAGGGGACAGCGGCCTTGGCAAGATGGCCTATGCCGTCTATGCCTTCACCCTGCCGGACTACAACAACGACTCCCCGGTGGCTATCCAGCTGAACTTCAGCGATGTACCGGAAGAGGGCGACTGCTTCATGGCGTGGAGCGATTTCGACGGCGGCTTCTGGACCTGGTTCAGCATGCCGGCTGACGGCCTGCTGGTCCTGCCCGGCTTCACGGAATACATCAGCCCCAGCGATATCCACCTGCTCTGCGTGGCGGTCAAGGGTTCCAACGCCGCGATCCTGGACAGCATTCAGCTCAGCACCGAGCAGGCCCCTGTGGCCAGCATCGTGCCGGACTTTGACAGCGGCATCGCTCCGCTGACGGTCAACTTCAATGGCTCGGCAAGTCTTGACCCCGAAGGCAGCCTGACCAATTACGAGTGGGATCTGGACGGCGACGGCCTGTTTAATGAGACGGGGGCCGAACAAACCGCCGCGGGCCAGACCACGGCGCAGGAAACCTATGCTGCGCCGGGCAGCTATGACGTGACCCTGCGGGTGACCGACGCCGCCGACCTGCAGGATGAGGCGACGGTGCAGATCAACGTAAGCGCCAGCCAGCCGCCGGTGGCCGACCTGCAGGCGAATACAAGCTTCGGCGACAAGCCGCTGCAGGTCAACTTCAACGCTACCGGCAGCGATGACCCCGACGGCACGGTTGTGGACTACGAGTGGGACTTCGACGGTGACAACAACTTTGGCGAGTCAGACAATGGCGAGGACAGCGCGCAGGGCGATGCGACGCCCCTGACCGTGACCTACAGCGCCGTGGGCGTATTCAACGCCGCGGTGCGGGTTAGCGACAACGATGGCGGCAAGGACACCGCGGTGCTGCCGATAACGGTCAGCAATACGCCGCCGCTGGCCATGATCCAGGCCGGGGCTCTGGAAGGCAATGTGCCCTTCACCATTTCGTTCACGGCGGAGATGAGCACTGACCCCGGCGGGATGATCACAGACTATGAGTGGGACTTCGACGCCGACGGACTCTTCAACGAGGTCGGGACCGAAGAGGAGACTGCCCGCGGGGTAGTAGCGCCCTCGGATATTGATTTCACCAGCCCCGGAGATTTCAACGTCAGCGTGCGGGTTACGGATGACGACAATGCGACGGCCACGGCAAGCACCGTGATCAGCGCCCATGGCTGGAAGGTGGTCACGGTGGATGACCCTGACGGCAACCCCGGAATCAATTACAGCGATATGGTCACCCTCGACAGTTTCCCGGCGATTGCCTACTGCGTTATCGGAACTTCCGTACGTTACGGCATTTCAAGCACGCTGGACGGTGCCGAGGCGTCCGACTGGACCTTTGTCACAGTACCTGGCAACAGCGGCACGGAGCTGAGCCTGGCGGCCACCGTTGCCGGTCCGGCGATTGCGACCCATATCGGCGGGGCGAGCTTTGACCTGAGCTATCAGCTCGCCGACGGCGACGGCAGCAGCACTGGCGACTGGACCGCGGTGGTCACCCCGGACACCACCGGCAACACGGGTCGTTTCCCGGAGCTGCGCATAGTGCAGGGTAATCCGACGATCACCTACTGGAACAGTACAGACAACAAACTTATGCAGATCCGTTCGCTGGACAACCGCGGCGATCTGATCATCGACTGGCTGCCCGCGACCGTGATCCACGACGCCGCGGCCAATGAGAACATCTTCTTCCTTGGAACCTATGATGTGCTCGGCGGCAACCCGGCGGTGGCCTACTACTTCTACGATAACCCGGCGGACTACCTGCGCTTCCGCCGCTCCAGTGACAACCTGGGTGATAACGGAACGGACTGGACCAACTTCTTTGACCTGGAGACCAACAACGGATCGGGTTCCTGGCAGACCTATGGCTTCGCGACCATGAGCGGCAACCCGGCGATGATCTACCGCTCCGACCCGGATAACGGCCTGTTCTTCCGCACGGCGCAGAACGCCGGCGGCACGGCCTGGAACGCCCGGGTGCAGATCACCACCGGCGCCGAGGCCGGCAGCCACGGCTCGTTCAGCCTGATAGGCGGCTTCCCGGCCTGTGCCTATCAGACCGCCGCCAACGGCGATCTGAAGTACATCCTCTCGGAAACAGTCGGCGGCGGTGCACCGGCCGACTGGGATACCGTTGAGACCATCGACAACGCGAACTTTGTTGGCAGCTATGTCAAGCTGCTGCAGGTCAACGGCAGGCCCGCAGTCAGCTATGTCGACAGCACGATCGCGGCGATGAAGTACGCGATCAAATATTAGGCGGCCGCCATGGCTGCGGGAGAAACCATGCTGAGCGAGATTAAACGATTAGCCATTTCGGGGCTGGCCGCAGCTGCGGCATTGCTGCTTAACTCCTGCGGCTCAGATGCCGACAGTCTCACTGGCGCTGAGCATGGGCCACGGGTCAGCAGCCCGCCCGAGGCTGCGCGGTCCATTCCGGCCCGCCCGCCGCTGAGCAGCGCGCCATTCGCGCTGCCATCCCCGGGCCAGCTGCTGGCCCAGCGCGGCGCCTCCTTCAGCCTTGCGGAGGGCTTCAGCAGCGGCTCCGATTTTGATGCAGGAATGCCAAACAACCGGGTTAATGCGGTGGCGGCCACCGGGGCCTTTGTGCCGGCCTTCGGCGCCAGCGACAGCGGCCTTGGCAACCTGGCCTATGCCGTCTATGCCTTTACCCTGCCGGACTACAACAACGACGCGCCGGTGGACATCCAGCTCACCTTCAGCGACGCGCCGGCGGCCGGCGATTGTTTCGTGGCCCTGAGCGACTTTGACGGCGGACTCTGGACCTGGTTTGACCTGCCGGGCGACGGCCGCCTGGCTTTCCCCGGCTTCAGCGAGTACATCAGCCCCAGCGATATCCACCTGCTCTGTGTCGCGGTCAAGGGCTCCGATGCGGCCATCCTGGACTCTGTCCAGCTTTCCACCGCCCAGGCTCCGGTGGCCAGTATTGTGCCGGACAAGGACAGTGGCGTAGCTCCGCTGACGGTGAACTTCGACGCCAGCGCCAGCATGGACCCGGACGGCACGATCGTGAAGTACGAGTGGGATCTGGACGGCGACGGCCTGTTCAACGAGAGCGGAAGCGAGACCAACGCCTTTGGATCCAACGCTGCGGCCAACACCTATAGCGCCTTTGGCAGCTATAACGTCACTGTCCGGGTTACGGACGACGGCGATTTCCAGGACGAGGCGACGGTGCAGATCAACGTCTCGGCCAGCCAGCCGCCCGTGGCCGACCTGCAGGCCAATCCGCTTGTCGGCGACAAGCCGGTAGTCGTCACCTTTAACGCAACCGCCTCCATGGATCCCGACGGCACGGTCACCGACTACGAGTGGGATTTCGACGGCGATACGAATTTCAATGAAGCCGATAACGGCGAGGACACGGCCCAGAGCGACCCGACACCGCCGGATGTGACCTATACCGCGGCAGGCGTCTTTGACGCGACCGTCCGCGTCACCGATAACGATGGCGGCAAGGACACTGCAACGGTTCAAATCAACGTCGCCAATACTCCGCCGAACGCCGTGATCCAGGTCGGCACCAGCGAAGGCGACGCGCCCTTCCAGACATCCTTCAGCGCTGAGGCCAGTACCGACCCCGGGGGCACGATCACGGACTACGAGTGGGACTTCGACGGCGACGGCCTCTACAACGAGGTCGGCACGCAGGAGGAAACGGCCCGCGGCAACAGCGCGCCTGCGGACATTGACTACAACACGCCAGGCATCTACAGCGCCGCAGTCCGCGTCACCGATGACGATGACGCCACGGACAGCGATTCCGTCGCGGTCAGCGTGCATGGCTGGGTCACGGTGCCGGTGGACGACCCGCCGGCCGACGATGCGGGCTACTGGGGCGATATCGCTCTGGTCAACGGCAACCCGGCCATCGCCTGGCGCAACGGCACCTCCAATACCCTGCGCTATGCGCGTTCGACGAGCACAACCGGCGCCTTGCCGGTCGACTGGTCGCCCATCACGATCTCCACCACCGGAGTAGGCTCGCCGGGCCGCGAGGTTTCGCTGGCGGTGATTAGCGGCAACCCGGCGCTGAGCTACTGCGACAACAACGTCGGCGACCTCTGGTATCACCGCGCCACCACGGCCAATGGCGACAGCGCGGGGGACTGGACCATCCAGGTCCAGGTCGACTCGGCCAACGATGTGGGCTACAACTCCGAGCTGCTGCAGATCGGCGGCAGCCCGGCGATTGTCTATGACGACATAACCACCGGTGAGCTGACCTACTGCCGTGCCAGCACCATGACCGGCGGAGCCCAGGCCGACTGGTCCAGCAAGATTGATATTGACGGCGTCGGATCGTCTTCGGCGGGCGCCGCCAGCCTGGCGGTCATAAATGGCAACCCGGCGGTGGTTTATTACTATTACGACGGCATGGGCAACTCCTACCCCCGCTACTGCCGCTCCAGCACTGCGGACGGCGCACTCGTCGCCAACTGGGGCACCAAGCTTAACCTTGCCGGGCCCTTTGTGTCCGGTACTATCGGTTATTCGCTGGCGACGGTCAGCGGCTTCCCGGCGGTCTCCTGGAGTAACAGCGACACCGGCGCGATCCAGTATTGCCGCGCGACGGACGCCAATGGCGCAGCCGCCTGGTCGGCGGCGGTGAATGTCGAGGCGATGACCACCAGTTCTTACACCTCGCTGTTTGTCATCAACGGCCTGCCGGCCATCGCCTACCATGACCAGGACCCCAACGACCTGGCCTATTCGCCGGCTTCCAGCGCGACCGGCGGCAACGCCGGCGACTGGACCCAGGATGAAGTGGTTGACGGTACGGTGACCAGCGTCGGCCGCTATAGCACGCTAATCCTGGTGGACGGCGACAAGCCGGCGATCTATTACCGCAATGACGGCGACTTCAGCTGCCGTTATGCGGTGCGGTTCTAGGCCTGGCGGCGGCAGGCAGCCATAGTGCCGGACAGCAGCAGTGATTCCGCGCCGCCCAACTGGTCCTCCAAGCTGGACATCTCAGGCAACAGTCCCGTGACCCGGTGCTGCAGATGGTCAACGGTAAGCCGGTGATCGCCGCCTTCGACTTCAACAACCAGGATCTGGAGTATTTCCGTTCCTCAAGCGCCAATGGTACGGTAGTTGGCGACTGGGCCTTCCATGAGACAGTGGATGGACTAACCACCAGCGCGGGCTGGAACTGCGAGATCCTGCAGGTGGATGGCAAGCCGGCGATCGGCTACCGCAACCTGACCAACACCGAGGTGAAGTACGCGATCCGGTATTAGTCCCTCGCTCTGCCCGGCGCCGCTGCTAAGGTGATACCGTTAACGACATGGTTCAGCCCGGTAACCCTGGCACGCTGGCCCACGAATTCAATGCTCGCCTTTACCCGGGCTACTGACGCACTGGGCTCAAGCTGGGGCGAACCTCAAACTCTGGACAGTTTCTATTACCTGGACACAGGAACCGCGGCCTCGATGGCGATTGTTAACGGGCTGCCCGCTATCGCCTACCGGGGCGGTTACAGCGGGCTTAGTTATGTCAGCGCAATGGACAGCGTCGGCAGCAGCTGGGGCGCGCCGCTGATTCTTGACAGCTATGGCGATCTGGCAGTAACCAGTTCACTGGCCGAAGTTGCGGGCTCAGCTGCCATCTTCTACTCCGAGCTTAAGGGGAACGACTCTGAGCTGAATTTTCTGCGCCTTAACCCCTAAAGCAGCAAGCAGTACCCTGGCTTGGCGGGCCGGCCGGCGGGAGGCTTGTGCCG
>CAZEJB010000040.1:0-25722 GCA_964512635.1 uncultured Planctomycetales bacterium
CGAGTTGCGGGCAGGCTTCCTCGCTGCGCACTATGCCGATGAGCACTGGTGCCTGTACTAGATTCAGCCTGCCGATAAAGCTGCACACTTCTGTTTCCAGGCTGTCCAGCCAGTGCAGGTCGTCGAGACATAAGAGCAGCGGCGTCCGACTGACTGCGCTGGCGAGCTCGAGTGCCGCGGCAGCGAGCTTCTCCAGTCTCGTGAGCACTGGCTGCGAATGCGAAGCTGTACTCTCGAGCTCTGTTTCGGCTTGTAGCCCGGTCTGTTCGGCCGACCGGTCCGAGGATTCGGCGTTTTGCCTGCTGTTCTGTCGCTCGTAGTCATGGGCGAGCAGGGCCAGATGAGCCGCGCGCGCGGCTCCTAGTCGATCAGCAGCACGGCTGCATAGTTCTTCCCAGTCCGCTGCACGCCGGCCTGTACCAAGCTGTGCCAGGGCGTCAATGCAGGCGCTGAGGAAGCTGCACCACTGGTGGGTGGGACAGAATCGATGGCTGACAATCAGAGCATCCGTTCCCAGCTTCAGCCTTCGCAGCAGTTCGTCCTTGAAGCTGCTTTTGCCGATTCCAGCCACGCCGCATATCAGGAGCAGTGACGGAGCTGTAAGCTTTCCGCCGTCCCCCTGCAGCCAGTGCCTGATCTGAGTCTCCGCCTGTGCCAGTTCGGCACCGCGGCCCTGGTAGCTATTGATCATCCCGGCAACTCCTGCCCATGATGCTGCGCAGCTTTGCTTGCTGATGCTAGCACGGCGCGCTGCACAGTGTGCTCGTTCAACGCAGCTAGACCGGCACGCCGCGCTCCAGCAGCGCCTCGATGTGTGTCGCGTTGAGGCTGCAGACGCCGAACTCCTCCTTTACCCCGCCGCGTGCGATGAAAGCACCTGAGGCATATTGCTGTCAGCCAAGGCTGAAGCTCGATCCCAATGTGAAGCTTGACCCCTTCTTGAGCACTTCTTGAGCACTACTGTATGACAAAGTGATATGCTCAAGAGGGAGGTTCAGAAATGGACACAGGAAACACATTGAGCAAAGGCACAATCAAGACTGGGAACTGCATAGTTCGTCGGTACAGGAACGATCAAGAGTCCTGGATCTACTATAAGGTTGAAGACATTCTCAAGGACGCGACAATAAGGCCGGAGGACTCGCTGACAGGAGATCTTAAACTGATGGTCAAGGCTGGAGGCGAACCATTCGCACACAAGCTGGCAGTCGGCGCCTTTATGATTGACAACTCTGGACGCTTCAACCTGTACGGACTTGTTGAATTCAAGAAGGACGGAGAAATCATCCTCGGCAAAACGGCCAGTATCGGACTTGACGTTGAAGTGGCTTATGAACTCAACTACATGAAAGTCGTCGGCAATATCAACCCGCTGGGAAACCTGCGTCCCCTTCCTTCTGATTGCTGGTTCGACCCCGGTGTCCAGCCGGGACCCACCTACGACGGGCCAGGGCGCTACTCCTTCGTGTTTACGACAGTCGGTGGTCCGGTCAGGGTCGCCCGCGGCAGTCATTATTTCGGCGACAGCAGTGCCCAAGACCTCAGGGGAAAATGGACTTCGCTTCTGCCAGCGCCGGCGACCAATATAGACGGCGTCTTTGGAAACATCGTTTGGACTAAAGAGCTGTAAGCTGTCCATTTCATCTTCTCCAGTGCCGTGCTCGACAGGTGACGTATGAAGCGGAAGTTTGAGTTTGCCATTCCTCGCGACCCGAGCCAGCCTTCTCTGGTGGACGTAAGGTGGCACCCCGGGGGCGGCGACGCGGACGAGATAGCGGGGTTCGCCTCCCTGGTAAGCTGGATGATTCATACGTTGAATGGTATGGGACTGCCAACCGAGCTGATGTTCATCAGTAAGGACTGTAGTTTCGCCAGTTTGCTGGTTGATTTTGCCGAGCTTGACGGTAATCCCGACGCTGAGTATGGGGAGTTAGGCCCGCTGCTTTCTGCTCAGACCCTGGACAAGATCATGTCGCTTTCAGCGCTTGTCGGGATAGTGGTCAAGCTTGATTACTTTGATTCGGCTGAGTTCTCGAGTTCATTTCTCGGTGCACAGTCCGCGGGTGTACCTTTCCTCTGCCTTTCACCTCCTATGGTGGTCGATTTCAAGTACAGTCCCTCTGGTTGGCTGGATGACATTAACTGCAGCAACGACTGCGTCTATACCGATCCTCCACTACCAGCGGATCTTGACTGGGCTCAGCGCATGGTGGGCGGATGCTTCTACGATCCGAACGGCCCTCCTGACCGGGAACTGTTGGTCGCTGTGCTGGACACCGGCGCAGACGAGGATCACGAGTTGCTTATGCCAGCCTTGACCTGGGTTGAGGCAAATCTCCAGCGATTCACAGGGGATATGTCTCTTTGCATCGTTCCTTTCGAAATGGAGGGTTTTCCTGAAGATGCCACAGCAGGCGATGTGAGTCATGGAACCAGCCTCGCGTGGCTCATTGCCGGTTCTCTAGCTCAAGGCTGTGAGCAGTATGGCAGGGGGATCGCTACTGGTTGTCAGATCCTCCCGCTGCGAATCTCGAACGGTATCACGGGTGACTCTGTAGACCTGGCCCGCGGCATCTGTGTTGCCCTGCACACAGAAGCCAGGGTGCTGGTCAACACCAGTACCAGCTTTGCTCCTTCTTGTGCTTTGTGGAACTCGCTTTGCCAGCTCCAGGCTGCGGGGGGGGTACTCTTTACTTCATTGGGGAACTGCAGGATGGGCCAGGCTCTTTATCCTGGCGAGTTCACGCGTTTCAGCGAATTCTCTAATGTCGTGAGTATCGGGGCGGTTGACTCCAGCTGCGGCCTGGTCTGTTTCAACAATGATTCGACTGCCGTAGATTTTCTTGCACCGGGCTGCCTGCTGAATGTACCGCGACTCTACCATGATGACTGCAAGGATCGTTTCCGTTCTGCGGACGGCACTAGTTATGCTGCGCCGGTTGCGGCTGGTGCATTCTGTCGCGCCTGTCAACTGATGTCTGATATGACGGTTCAACAGGTTTGGGACCTTTTCCGCAGGGACATTCAGCCTCTCGGTTCTTCGTTGGATAAGGCCCCTTTGTTCTTCCTGCACGAACGGGTTACTGAGTCTGAGCCAAGCTAGTCCAACCTAAACCGGCACGCCGCGCTCCAGCAGCGCCTCGATGTGCGTCGCGTTCAATGTGCAGACGCCGAACTCCTCCTCGACCCGGCCGCGGACGATGAAGGGCCCGCCCTCGCGGATCAGGCGCGCGAACTTCTTGTAGGCGTCCGGGAAGACCGTTACCTCAAAGGTCGCGCTGAGGTCCTCCAGGGTCAGGAAGACCATCGCCTCGCGGGTGATGTCATAGTGGTGGAAGGGGGTTGAGCGCGGATAGGTCAGGATGCCGAGGTCCTGAGCCGTGTCCATCCGCTCCCCGGCCAGACTGCTGAACACAGCATCGGCGCCGCCCCCGCCGAAGGCGCCGCCCTGCCCTGCTCCGCCGGCCAGATCAGCGCTGCTCAGCCCCATACTGGACAGCTCATCCGGGCCGTCGAAGTCCGCCGCCTGCAGCACCAGCGGGTCGCGCTGGCCAGCACTGCGGCGGGCAACATCGACCCGCTTGCCGGTGACGTACCAGCCGGCCATCTCGACCGCGCGGCCGACCATGTGCGGCATGTCCGCTCCGCGGGTGAAGCGGTGGCTGCTGACCAGTTCCTCGACGATCTTCAGCGGATGCACGCTGGCGACGAAGCCCAGATGCTCCTGCTCGAGCTGCAGCTTGCGCCGCCAGCTGTAGTCCTGCAGGTCCAGCGGCGGGTGATAGCTGCCCGCGCCGGCGATTTCCTCAAGGTGGCGGTTGCGCGGCTGGCTCGCCTGATCATGCTGCCCCTGGCCCGGCAGGGCGGCGACCGCGCCGCGGCCCTGTGCCCCGGCCTGCACCGGTACATTGCGGCGGCCCAGCGCCTCGCGCGCCTCCCAGAGCAGCTGCGGCCGGGGCAGGCCCAGGCTGTCCAGCGCGCCGCTGAGGATCAGCACCTCCAGCTCGCCGCTGTGCGGCCGGCAGCGCCGGGCGAAATCGGCCAGGCTGCAGAAAGGCCCTTGCTGCCTGGCAGCGACGATGCGCTGGACCAGTTCCCCGCGCAGGCCCTTGAGCGCGCCGAGCCCGATGCGGATCGCGTCGCAGACGCCGCCATAGTGCGTGGCCTCAGCGCTGTAGTCCGCCCCGCTGTGGTTCACATCCGGGATACGGATGGCCAGGCCGAGACGCTCGCATTCGCTCAGGTAGGCCCGTGGGCCATAGAAGCCGCCGCCGTTGCTGAGCACAGCCGCCATGAACTCGGCCGGGTAATAGGCCTTGAGCCAGGCGACCTGATAGGACAGCGTGGCGAAGCTGGCGCTGTGCGCCTTGCAGAAGGAGTAGCCGGAAAAGCTGGAGAGCTGGCGCCAGATCTCCAGCGCGCTGGGGTTATCAAGGCCGTTCTTCTCGCAGCCGGCGATGAAGACCTCGCGCAGGCGGTTCATCTCATCAGGGCTGCGGTGCTTGCCGCTCATCCCGCGGCGCAGGATGTCGGACTGGGTCGGCGTCATCCCGGCCAGCTCATGGGCCACGCGGATCACGTCCTCCTGGTAGACCATCACGCCGTGGGTCTCCGGCAGCAGCTTGTCCATCAGCGGGTGACTGGGCAGCTTGCGCGGCATGTGGTGGGTGCGGCGGATGAACTCCTGCATCATCCCGCTCTCGGCCACGCCGGGACGGATCACGCTGCTGGCCGCGGTCAGGCCGAGGTAGGTCTCGGTGCGCAGTCGTTTGAGCAGCGCGCGCATCGCCGGCGACTCGATATAGAAGCAGCCCATCGTGTTGCCGCTGCGCAGCATCTGGCGGATCCGCGGGTCGCGGGTCAGCACCTCCATGCTGTTCACCGGCGGTTCCAGCCCGCGGCTGCGCAGCACCGCCACCGTGTCCTCCAGCACCCCAAGGCTGCGGTTGCCCAGCAGGTCGATCTTGATCAGGCCGATGTCCTCGATCGGGTGCATGTCGTACTGGGTGACGACGAAGCCCTTGGCCGCGCGCTGCAGGCCGGTGAAGTTGGTCATCTTCCCCGGCGCGATGACGATCCCTCCGCAGTGGATGCCAAGGTGCCGCGGGCGGCCGCCGAGACGCGCAGCCAGCGGCAGCAGTTGTTTATAGGGCTCAGCCGACAGGTCAATGCCCTGCATCTCCGGCAGGGTGTGGACCACGCCGGCCAGCTTGCCCGCTCCCATGGAGGGCATGTAGCGGCTGATCTGGCTGATCTCGGCGTTGCTGAGGCCATAGACCTTGGCCAGCTCGCGCAGGGCGCCGCGGGCGCGGAAGCACTGGTGCGTCGAGATCATCGCCACCCGCTCATGGCCCCAGCGCTCATAGACGAAGCTGAGTATCTCGTCGCGGCGGCGCCAGTTGAAATCGATGTCGATGTCCGGCGGGCTGGAGCGCTCGCGGTTAAGGAAGCGCTCGAAGTACATGTTGTAGCGCAGCGGGTCGATCGGCGTCAGGCCCAGCAGGTAGGAAACGATGCTGTTGGCGGCTGAGCCGCGGCCGACGAAGGGAATGCCGCGGCGGAAGGCCTCGCGGACGATCTCATAGACGAAGAGAAAGTAGGAGCTGTAGCCCATCTCCTCGATCGCCTTCAGCTCCATGTCGATGCGCGCCTGGTGCGCCTCGGTAGCACGGCTTCCGAGGCGGCGGGTCAGGCCGGTCATACACAGCTCGCGCAGCACCTGCGGCGGGTTGCGATTACGGCCCAGTTCATAGTCCGGGAACTGCCACTTGCCCAGGATGATCTCGACATCGCAGCGCTCGGCGATCAGCCGCGCGTTCTCCAGCGCCTCGGGGCAGTCGTAGTACAGACCCGGCAGCTCGGTCGGCGCGGCGAGGTAGTGGCTGCGCGGGCGGACGCCCTCGGCCTGCTCGAGGCTGGTGTTCTGGCCGATGGCGCGCAGGGCATGGTGCAGGGCCTGGTCCTGGGGCTTGATGAAGCAGACCTCGGTGCAGGCGACCGGCTGCAGACGCAGGCGCGCGGCGAGCTTAAGCTGGCGCAGCTGGAGCGCGCGATAGGCCGGGGCGTAGTCCGGCAGGGTGCGCACGAAGACGCGGCGCGGACCGAGACGGGGGGCGAGATAGCTCAGCAGCTTCTCGTTGTCGCTGATCACAAAGCAGCTCTCGGTGCCCTGGGCCAGCGCGCGGATCGGGTCCCAGTGCTCATCCAGCTGGCGCCCGCTAGCCAGCGCGCAAAGCTCGCTGTAGCCCTCGCGGTTCTTCGCCAGCACGATGGCCAGCGGGCTGTCGACGCCGGGCTGGCTGACCCGCAGAGCATCGGCATAGTGCCAGGTCTTGTCGCGCAGGCGCAGGCTGCCCATGCTGTGCTCGGCCGCGGCATCCGCCGGCGAGAAGCTGACCGCGCCTGGACCGGTGCCCTGGCCGCTATGTCCAGCACTGCCGGAAACTGAACCACTGCTGCCGGATGCCTCGCCGCGGCGGGCGGGATCAGCGCCGCCGAGACCGGCAGCCTGCAGGCGGCTGAGGGGTGTGGTCAGCGCGAGTCCCAGCACCGGGCGCAGGCCGTACTTGATCGCGGCCTTATAGAAGGCGACCAGGCCATAGGTACCATCGCGGTCGCAGATACCAAGGGTCTTGAACCCCAGGTTAGCCGCCTCAAGGCAGAGCTCCTCGGGACTTGCTACCCCGTGATGGAAGCTGTACCAGCTGCTGACGTCGATATGTGGCACCCCGGCCCGCCTCGCTCCTGTAACCGCGCACAGCGGTCTTCGTACAATCTATACAGATGTATAGTGTACCAGAAGAGTGCGGTGATCTGTGACCAGTCGCCGGTGGTCAGCGAAGAGCAGTATTTTGTCTTGTAGGGGCGGGGCAGAGTCCCCGCCCTCTTCGCCCCGTACACCAGGGCGGGGACTCTGCCCCGCCCCTACAGGAGTAGAGTGCGGACCATGGGTCCGCGATCCAAAGGAAAGGAGGGGGGCCGCATTTCTGCGACCCCTGCAAAGAGGGCGGGGATACTACCCCGCCCCTACAAAGCCAAGACTGGCGGGGACAAGCCCCACCCCTACAAAGCTGTCTACAGGATCTCGAAGATCAGATACTGCAGCACGCGATCCTGCGGGGTCAGATCGACCGAGGAGCTGGCCTCGGTGTGGTAGCTGGAGAAGAGCACCACGCCGGTCCCGGCGCTGAAGGACACCGTGACCGGGCGGACTGCTGCCGTGGCTGGGATGCCAGCAGACACATTCCCGGTCGCCCAAACCTTGACGTTCTCATCCACGTCCTCGATCGCGCTCCAGCCCGGCAGCCAGTCGCTGACGCTAACCTTGCCGCTGGAGGCCGTGGTGGTAGCGCCGATGCCCTCCAGCCAGGCCTGCATGTCGGTGTCTTCAATGTCGCAGTCCACGCTCTCGATGTTGGCGCCGCTCTGAGCCTCGTCGCGCGTCTCGGGCGTAGTTGAGAAGCCATCCCCGGCGGTGAAGCTGCTGAAGTCGATGCGCGTGGGGAAGAGCTGCTCGCAGAAGTCATAGGACCAGTCGGTGCAGTAAAGGCGACCGCCGCCCTCGACCCATGCCTTCAGCGCGGCCACCGCGGCGGTGTCCGCGAAGAAGTCATCCTCGTAGTCATTGCCGCAGTTGAGGAAGATCGTGCGGTACTGGTCGAAGTTGGTCTCGGTCGCGAAGAACTCGTCAAAGTTGTCGTACGCCGTATCGTCCAGATCACCGGCCCCATCAACCAGTTCGAAGTCCTCAGTACCCAGGATGAGGTTGCCGGAACTGTCGACATCTCCGAGTCCGAGCTTGGCCAGCACGTTCTGGATATAGTCATAGTCGCCGGTGACAACAAGGATTTTGCCGACCTCGCTGCCATCACCGCTGGCGCTGGGCAAGGTGGTCTGCAGCGCGCCGAGGGTGTTGTTGCCCTCCTGCACGTCCACCGTGATGGTCTTGGTGAAGGCGCCTTTGACCATGCGGACCTGCTGGCTGCCGATGGGCACACTGGTCAACTGGAAGGCGCCGGCGGCATCGGTGTAGTCAAAGGCCTCATAGTCTTCGCCCGGCGGATCGCCGACGGCCGAGACGCCCGCGCCGCGGACATAGACCAGCGCGCCGGACACCGGGTCGTCGCCGTTGGGCATATAGACCACGCCGCTGACGGTGGCATTGCCACCCCCGCCGCCGCCGTTATTGACGGTGACCGCGATGGTGCGGCTGGCATCGTTGCCTTTTGCGTCCCGGGCGGTGAAGACCAGGCTGTGGGCCGCATTTGTTTCCGCGGTGGTGTCCCAGCTGTAGCTGAGGCTGCCGTTGTTGGTGGTGGTCTTCTGGGTGCCGTCAATCGTCAGCGTGAAGCTGGTGACAGCCACGTTATCGGTGGCGGCTGCGGTAATGCTGACTGTTCCGCTTGCGTTGCCGCCATTAGTCACGCCGGTAATGGCGCCGATAACGGGGTCAGTGGTGTCGCCCTGGCCCGGCAACGGGTTGTTGCCAACGTTGCTGCTGCCGCAGGCGCTGCACAGCAGCATCAACAGCAGGATCAGGCTGGCGAGAATGCGTTGGTTCATCTTCATACCTCCAGGTTGCCGGCCACAGCGGCGGCCAGCGAAGGCGCATATGTTAACCGCTGCGGTCTTCCGGGCCAACGTTTTTATCTGTTTGCAATGGATGACCTGACCCGAGCCCGCCAAAGACCGGAGCAGCCCTGAGAGCGTTTTAACTTTGATACCCGTAAAGCGACCGAGAATCAGGTTTTTTTGCTTGGCCAGCGGTTCGAGTTTAACCTTGACGCACGCTTTAGCACGTCAAACTGCACTTTGCACTCCTGGCGCGATCGGCTCCATTTGGCGCCCGTTTTCCGAATTACTTGCATGACTTTGCATCCTACCCCGCCTGTCGCAGGCGTGAAATCCCGGGTCCGAGGAGCACACTGCCGCTGCCGTGTTTGTCGCGCAGCTGGTCCAGCGCGCTGAACAGCCGCGCATCGCGGACGCGCGAGGGCGCGGCAAAGAGCTCCAGCTGCTGGCTGCCGGCGCTGAAGTGGCTGAAGCGCAGGCCCAGCAGGCGCACCCGCAGGCGGCGGCTATGCAACTGCTCGAAGGCCGCCAGCAGGTGCGGGAAGACCTGGCTCTCGGTGTCAAGGGGCTCATCCAGCTTGAAGGTCTGCGTCTGGGTCTGGAAGTCGCTGTAGCGGATCTTCAGCGTGGCCTGGGCCGCCCGCAGGTCGGCCTTGCGCAGACGCTGGCAGGCCTTCTCGCAGAGCTCCCAGAGCGTGTCGCGCAGCACCTGCGGGTCGATCTGGTCGCGCTCAAAGGTGGTCTCATGGCCGATGCTCTGGGCCGGGCGGCGCTGCTCGCCAACCGCCTGCGGATCGACGTGCACCGGCAGATGACCCTCCAGTGCATCGACGATCTGCAGCAGCCCGAGGCCAAAGTGCTGGCGGATCAGCGTCCGCGGCAGGCTGAGGAGCTGGCCGACGGTCTCGACCCCGCGGTCGCGCAGGCGCTGGCCGGTGACCTCGCCGATGCCGGTGACAGCCTCAACCGGCTGCGGTTCAAGATAGGCCCGCACCTGCTCGGGCAGCAGGCGGAAGACGCCGTCGGGCTTGGCGCTTTTGGAGGCCAGCTTGGCCAGCAGGGGGCTTGGAGCGATGCCAATCGACAGCTTCAGGCCGACCTCGCTGCGTACCCTGGACCGCAGGTGCTCGGCGAAGCGCTCAGGCCCGCCGTACTGGCGCTCCAGCCAGCCCTGACAGCCGCTGAGGTTCAGCTCGAACTCGTCGAAACTTTTGGGCTTGAACAGCGGTACGCTGTCACGCAGGATGTCCTGCACCCTGCGGCTGTAGAGGCCATAGCTGCCGTGCAGGCCGTCATGCAGGAACTGCGCGTGCGGCGCCAGGCGGTAGGCCTCGGCCATCGGCATCGCGCTGTGCACCCCAAAGCGGCGAGCCTCATAGCTGCAGGCCGACACAATACCCCGCGCTTCGGGGCGCCCCCCGATAATCACCGGCTGGCCGCGCAGCTCCGGCCGGTGCAGCCTTTCCACTTCCACAAAGAAGCAGTCCAGGTCAGCGAGGAAAAAGAGCGACGAGTAGCTATACATACGTATAGACTAACAGATGTATAGCGATTCTGCAATTCAATCTTTGTCTTTCCTGTCGCCATCGAGCTAGACGCCAGCGTTGCCGCCCCGGCACATGCTGAGTCTGCCTATAATCTCGTGCGCCAGAAATGAGACCACCTGCATTCAGGAGCCATTCATGCCACGCCTCCACCTCAGCCTGCTGGCCCTTGTTGCCGCAATGATCCTGCCGCTGCAGTCCCAGGCCGCTTATAAGACCGCAGATGCTCTGGCGGCCCTGCCCTACCTGGACGCAGATCCCGGAACAGCACAGGCGCACGTTTCCACGGAGGAATTCAGCCTGGGCAACGCGATGCTTAATCAAGGCTGGTCGGTAACATGCGGCCGTTTTGCAAATGCTGGTGTCAACGCGGTCGAGCAGAAAGCAGATCTGCAGCTTGACTCCGAACCCTTTGTGATACTGCTGGATGACGGCAGCCGCCTGCCCGCCAGTGCCTTCGAGCTGACAGCCGGGCCAGAACTTGCCGCTGTCATGCCTTCGCCCGATGATGGCTGTCTGGCCCGCCGGCTGCCCGGACAGCAAATCAGCCTGAAACTGCTAAGCCACGACGGAATGCTGGCCGCGAACTGGCGCGCGATCCTGCTGGACGGATCGAACTACATTCGCCAGGAACTGGAGCTTGAGGTGCTGGCCCCTGAGCTGAAGGTGGGCAGTATAGAAATGTTAAGTGGCAGCGGGGGGCGACTGTCCCAGGCCGGAACTGCCACGGGCGTGCCGGCCCTGGCAGGCCCACTGTTCCTGAACATTGAGCATCCCAGCGCAGACAACAGCGCCGGCGTCCCCTGGCAGCAGATTGCCGGCTGGACACCGGCGGAAATGAGCTGGCCGGAGCAGCACCTGCAAAGCTGGGACCTTGGCAGCGCCATTTCAAAGCCCGGCAGCTATGAGGTCTGGTTCGACTACAGCGCTGGCGGCTACCGCCTTGAAGTAAACCGCTGCGCCATCAGCCAGGGACAGCGCGAACTGGCCGTTGACGAGCACTTTGGCGCCACAGGAATAGCGCAGATCGACAACATCTATGAGCTCAGGATTGACGAAGAGCAGCTGCAGGCCGGAAACCCCTGCCGGCTGGATGTCATGCTGCGGGCGGATGGCGGGACAGACAGCGCCGGCAACATCTACCTGCGGCGGCTCGAGGATCAGCCCCGTCTGAGCTGCAGGCTGCCAGTTGGCCAGACCCTGGGCGCGGGCAGCAGGCTGAAGCTGAGCTGCGTGGTTGGTGCTGCGCCGGCAGGGCAGCTGCGCCGTGCCTACAGCTTCTACCTTGAGCGCGAGCGGGCGCATCCCTATCGCCCCTTCCTGCATTACAACTCCTGGTACGACATCGGCTATTTCAACAAATACGGCGAGCAGGACGTGCTTGACACCATGGAGCTGTACAAGACAGAACTGGTTGAAAGGCGCGGCGTGCCCTTTGAGTCTTTCCTGCTGGATGACGGCTGGGACAACTATGACAGCCTGTGGGACTTCCATGCGGGTTTCCCCCACGGCTTTACTCCGCTGGCGGAAAAGAGTGCGACCTATGGGGGCGGAATAGGCGTCTGGCTCAGCCCCTGGGGCGGCTATGGCGAACCGCGCGAGCGGCGCTTGAAAGCCAGCGCTCCCGGTGGCTATGAAACCAACGAGGGCGGATTTGCGCTTTCCGGGCCAAAGTACTACGCGCGCTTCAGCCAGATCTGCCAGCAGATGGTCAGGGACTACAACGTCAATATGTTCAAGTTTGACGGCCTCGGTGAAGGCACCAGCCGCGTGCCGGGCAGCCCCTTTGCCAGCGACTTCGACGCGGCGATCCACCTGATCGGTGAGCTGCGTGAGACCCGCAGCGATGTGTTCATCAACCTGACCACCGGCACATGGCCCAGCCCCAGCTGGGTGCTGATTGCGGACACGATCTACCGCGGCGGCTGGGACCATGAGCTTTCCGGCGAAGGTACTGACCGGCAGCGCTGGATGAACTACCGCGATGGGCAGACTTACAGCAATATTGCCAAGTCCAGTCCGCTGTTCCCCCTGAATTCGCTGATGCTCCACGGTGTGATCTATGCGAAGAACGCCCGCGGCCTGAAGACTGACCCGCAGAGCGACCTGCGCAGCGAACTGCGCAGCTACTTTGCCAGTGGCACGCAGCTTCAGGAGCTGTATGTAACACCTTCACTGCTGACTGAGCAGAACTGGGATGATCTGGCGGCGAGTGCGCTGTGGGCCCGGCAATACAGCCTGGCGCTGCAGGATGCGCACTGGGTGGGCGGAGACCCCGCCGCCGGTCAAGCCTACGGCTGGGCCGGCTGGCATCCTCGACAGTGTTATCTCGCTCTGCGCAATCCGAGCAAAGAGTCGCGGCTGGCCCGCCTCGAGGCTGGCGCAACCTTTGAGCTGCCGGAAGACTGCTGCGAGTGCATCGAGCTGAGCAGTCCGTACGGCGACCAGCGGGTGCAGACGCTGCGACTGGCACCGGGTCAGCCCCTGCTGCTGGAACTCAGACCATTTGAAGTCCTGGTACTGTGCCGGTGCGAGTGACAAGCAGAAGCCCCGGTTCGCCGGGGCTTCTTTTGAGTCTCTTCCTGTTCGACGCTTCTGCGGAGCAAGCAGATCCGCCCTCACAGGTCAGGGCGTCAGCACATAGGTCAGGGAGCGTGTCGGCTCCCAGGCCAGGCTGTAGCCGGTAATGATGATGTTGCCTTCAAGATCGACGGTGTAGCCGAAGGGCAGACCCTGGAGCTCAGCGAACTGCTCAATATCGAACCAGGTGCCCGAATAACGCTCTGCGATATGGAGGCGCGACCAGGCGGTCAGACCAGCATCACCGAGATAATAGGTGACCATCGGGATGCCAATGTGGTAGAAGCAGGCCATTCCATAGCCGTTGTCGCCCGAAGAGTCGTTGACCTCCTCCCAGCTCCAGGCGTTGCCGACCTCACGCAGGCCGGCATAGAAGCCGTCGTCCGCACCCGAGCGCTCAACACCGACAACTGTGTCTCCGAGTGCGCTGTAGGCCAGACCGACGCCGCAGTTGACATTGATTCCGGTCCCGCCATCCAGGGGCTGCGGTGCGCCCCAGCCAAGCTGTGTCTTTTCAATCAGACGCAGCTGCTTGCTTGCATCAATAAAAGCGAGCCCCCAGCCCCCGGCTGGGTTTTCGGCGAGAACCAGCTTCTGGATCGGTGACACTCCGCTATAGACTTCAGAAGTCGGCCCGAATGTGCTGCCGTTCCACGGCGCGACATTGAGCGTGGTCCCGTTGGAACCGGTATAGGCTGCCAGGATTTCGGAACCATCGCGACGGCGGATCAGGGTCACTTTTGTCGCACCCTCAAAAGTCTGGATATGGGTACCGGTCTGGGCATACTGATCTGCAAAGTGATAGAGAACGGCGTTGTTCTGCGGCGTAACACTCGCCACGACGTAGGAATAGCCGACACCCAGAACGACGGCGGCCACGGGATCAACATAGTTGTCCTTGCCGCGGTAGCCATAGGTTGGTGACTGCTTGAATGTTGGGAACTCCAGCGATACCGCTGTCGGGTAGTGCTGCTGGTAGATGCAGATCAATCGGCCGTCGTCGAAAGCCAGTGGGACCGAAGCCCCGCCGATGTAATACGGCAAAGTCGGCGAATAAAGCACCTGTTCACCGGCGTAGGCGTTTGAATCGACCTCGGTACCAATAAGCTCGGCGTCGCAGCTCTCTTCACAGCCAATGTAGCCGTCCAACTGGCCACCGCTGACCCAGAGCCGGCCATGCGCCACGCCGATACGCCCGATGCCGTTTCGCAGTTCGACGTCGGCCGCTGCACTGGTGTCGATCAGGCGCAGATGCTCAACGTCATCAGTACCGCGAGTAGCAATCGCGCAGCGCAGCTCATTGTCGACGCCCGGTACCAGCGCAGCGACCGAAATCAGTGCATCGCCGGCATCAAAGAACTGGTCAGGCTGGTTGTCCGTGCCAAAGTTGTCGCCATACTGGATGCGGTCGGGCTGACCCTGTGAAGACCAGGCCCAGTGCAGGTTGCCTGGCGCTGCAGGGTCATGCACCAGCCGGGCCGAGTTCAAGGTACTGGCAGGCGCGGTGTAGGTGCTGTAACTTTGTGTTCCATCTTCTACTTCAGCCAGCAGCAGCCCGTCGCTCAAGGGACGGTCCATGAAGAGGAAGTAGGAGCTGTCAGCACTCCGGGCGCAGGCAACCCTGCTGTTAGCCTTCAGTTCGGTGTTGAAGTCTGACTGCACAAAAGGCTCAACCAGCTTGAAGCTTCCATCTTCAAGCTGATGCCAGCAGCCCACGTTGTAGTCCGAGTGGCGGTCAACTTTTTCGCTGATGCCGCTGACGATGACGCTGTAGCCTGCACCAGGGAGGTAGTCGAGGTCACAGTCGTAAGGCACCGAGCGGAATTTGGTGCCGCCGACTTCGGCGTCATAGACCAGTGTCTGGACCCCGCCAACGACTTCGTAGAGCTTCCAGGAAGTGTCCATGGGAACGAGGTTGTAGACCACAACCGCGAATCCGCCAGGAATCAGGCTGACCGCGGCGCAGATATCACCGTTGGCCCCGACCGGGACCGTTTCGAAACCGTTGCCGTCGTCGTACAAAGCGAAGCTGTTGGCATTGCTGTTGCTGTAGAGCATTACTCTGCGCCCGTCCGGCGCAGCATCAGCGTCGCGCAGACTTACCTTCAGGCCGGTTCCCTCGGGCCCGAGCCAGTAGGTCACCTGGCTGCTGATAAACACCGTCTTCGTTACGCTGTCCTGAAACTCGCCGTCGTCCAGGGTCAGAGTAACGCTATAGGGTCCGCGCAGCTCATACTGGTGGTAGACATTTGCGGGGCCGCTGGTCAGCTCATCCTCGATCATGTCACCGTCGAAATCCCATGAGAAGCTGAGGTCTTCCAGGTCGTCATCACCATCGCTGCTGGTAGCCGGATAGAAGGTGATCGGCACTCCGCGCGAGTTGTATTCGGCAAAGGTGAAGTCGGCAACTGGAGGCAGGTTGGGCAGCGTGGTCCAGGCAACAGTGTTTGAAAGAGGACTGCGGTTGTTGCCGTCGTCCACGGCCTGAACCCGCGCCCAGTAGTCATGGTCCTTCTGCAGGTTCTTGACGATGTACTGCAGATCGGTGATCTTCTCGACGTTCCAGATTGTGCCTTCAGCCATGGTGAAATCTTCGTGCGGGCCGATCCAGACGTCATAGTGGTCAACATCAGCGTCCGGCGAGGCTTCCCAGTCCAGGGTAGCGCGCTTGCCGCGAACATCAGAAACTGTGAGGTTCGTGGGGACGGCCGGCGGCAGGTCTTCTGGTGTGTCTACCTGCAGCTCCGCGCTCGGCAGGCTGACATTGCCTGTGGCATCGACCGCCGTCAGCCAGTAGAAGTAAGTGTTCTGCTCAGCTGGCGTATCGTCGATGTAGCTGGGATCGAGAAGCAGATCGTCGTTCAGCTTGTACTGGTTCTGCGCCGGGTTCTGGGATTCCCCCTGCGGGCCGCGATAGACGTTGTAGCCCTGCAGATCCGGCTCGGTGTTCGCGGTCCAGTTAAGGGTAACCTCACGCGGCAATACCGGATCGGCCACCAGACCAGTCGGCGGGGCCGGCGGATCGACGTCCGAGACAGTACTCAGAACCAGACGGTCAAGGACACTGTCCGCTCCCGCGCTCTGAGCGACGACCACATAGGTATTGCGCTGTTCTGACAAGTAATTCTTGTTGCCCTTGTAGCTGAAGGTCTGGCTCTCGCCGGTCAGAGGGCCAAGCAGCTCCCAGCGCTTGTCGGTGTAATTCGAAATCAGCAGGTAAGTCTGTTGGAAGCCCGAGCCGCTGCCGAGATCAACTTCAATGGTCAGGGGCTTGTTCTGCGGGCCAAAGCTGCCCCAGCGATAGAGCCCCCAGGCAAAGACTCCTTCCTGACCCTGCAGCAGCAGGTCGGTGTCCTGGATGATGCTCCCGGCGTCGGAGTGGTCGGTGCATTCCGAGCCCTCCTGCGGGTTAAGCGAACTGGAGGACATGCGTGGCTGCAGGGCATCCAAGGCACCGATTGGAAGGTCGGGCAATCCAGGGATGATCTGCTCGCTCGGCCCCGGGGCGCCGTTCTTCTGTCCTGACTCCGGTGACACCGCGGAGCTGTTCAGTCCTCGGCCACCGCAGGACGCTGTGGCAGCGATTAGTAACACGAGCGTCGTGACAGCATAAAACTGTGTGACACGACGGAGGTCAATGGACAGCCGTACTGGCATTCTGCACCTCGAAACAGTTCAGCTCGGGACAGTCAATTCTAGCCTTCCGCCAGCCAGCCTGCAAGCAGATTCGTTAAAATCCTCGCTGCACGGATGCTTATTCTCGTAGATCCTCGTGTTTGCAATGACTGAGGCGAGGGTGTGCAAATCAGTATCCCGGTCCGTCGAAGCCTATAATTCTTCAACCTTGCTGTCTGGAGCTCTAATGCGACTGCGCCCGCTGTGGATTCTCGTAATGGCCCTGGTGCTTGCCGGTTGCTCCTCAGGAGCCCAGTCCGGTCGTATCCTGAACGGTCCGCAGGGCCGCCGCGATACGCAGCCAGCCTTTCCGGCGCTGCCATCACCTTCAGCGGCGCTCGCCAGCGCCCGACAGACCTCTGCTCTGATTGTCAACGAGGGCAGTGGCTATGTTGCGTCTTTGCCCAATGGCAACGTGACGGTTGACGGCAGCACAGCGATCTTCTCACCCAACTGGGGATCTGGCTCCAGCGGAATAAGTGAAACAGCCTACGCTCTGTACAGCTTCAACCTGGACGGCGAGCCCAACCGCATCCTGCACCTGGTTGACGGTGCAACCGACGTTGAAGAAGAAGATGTCTGGGTTGGCTTTGGCAACTTCGAAAAAGACGCCTGGGAGTGGCAGCATGGTCAGGATCTGTCGCCCCTGCGTTTTGACGCGGGCACCAACATCAATGTCGGCGGCGACGTGATAATGGTGCTGCTCCTTACTGGTCACCAGAAGCTGAAAGTAAACAGCTTGAGCTTTCTGAGCGTTGACGAGACCGAGGACAATGATTCCCAGGGTGAAGGCTACACCATCAACGGCTGGAACTCGCGGGGCCTGACCGGCAGCCTGGGCAACAGCGACGCACACCCCGGGGTTGACGGAGATTTTGTCGACTGGTGGCGAATCGACGCAAGCTACCCCACCACTCCAGAGTTCCAGACAGACATCGTGATCCAGGCAGCGGGTTTCTTCAGCGAGAACTCGCCATTCATCCAGGTATCGCTCTACAACGCCACGGGTGTGCCGATCGCCGAGGATGAACTGAGCTTTGTCATGTTCTCTCCCGGTGATGACGGTTTCACCAGCCAGGCAGATCTGCCGCTGTATGTGAAGGTCGAGCTTATCCCCGGCTTCGACGGCAACTATGCCGAGTATGAGATGCAGGTTTTCCTCAACTGCCCCCCAATCGCAGCCATGACCCAGTCGGCTACTGCAGGCAACCTTCCGCTGACCATCGACTTCGATGCCAGCAGCAGTGCTGGTTCCGCAGAATCGCCGATTTCCTACTATGCCTGGTACTTTACCTATGACCCAAGGGATACAGACTGGCAGCCGGACTACATTACTTATGAGCCGACAACCAGCTTTACCTTCACCGAAATGGGCTGTTACCCGGTATTCGTACGTGTAGTGACAGAGACCGGTTCAGACGATTCAGCTTATGGGATCGTCAACGCTGGGCCTATTCCATACGACGAACGCGAGTTCAATGACTATTACACTGAGGCCAACATCCTGCCGGCGGCCAGCGGCAGCGGCTGGAAAGGCAACCTGGGCGAAGACCCGGTAACCGCCCCGCCCTTCCACGGCTGGGACGGTGGTTACAACGGCAGCGACCGGGACAGCATGGGCTTCGAGATCCAGCCGGGTCAGGCTATCCGCTACAGCGTTCAGAAGACCAGCGGAGCCGGTAATCCCTTCGGCCTGGAAATCCACGGCAGTGAAGACCAGAACTTTGATCAGTCCAACCCGCACTTCGACGACATGGATTGGCGACAGTACTTCCGCGACAGCATGTTCTTCAACACACCCTACACGCCTTGCCTGCAGGTGATTGCTGAAGACTCCGGAGATTACGGCGACTATGAGGTCTCATGGGTTGTCGGAACACCGCCCCATGATCAGAGCCTGACACCCAGCGTGGGCAGTGGACCGGCACCACTCACAGTGACCTTCACGCCTGGAGCGATCGACGATGATGGCGTGATCGATCACTTCATCTGGGATACCAATGACGACAACATCAGCGACCAGACCAGCACTGGGCCGATAGAGCTGACCTTTGACACCCCCGGCAGCTACCGCATCGAGTGCTTCCCGATTGATGATGACGGCTTCAGCACCTATTTCCAGGGCTTTGTCGACATTACGGTGACATAGCCGGGGCAGCGGGCCCGCAAGGACAAACAGCTGAGACTACTCTGCCAGAACCACAATGCGGTCGCCGGCGGAGAAAGTAAGCATGGCGCTTTTGTTCGGGTTGACTTTCACGCCGTAGGAGTTTTCCGCGTCACCCGACTGTGACTGCAAGCGATAGCCGAAGGCAACCTCGCCCCGACGTCTGGCGCTTTCCACTACGGTATAGAAGTTGACCGGCACTCCAAGCTGGACGTAATCCTCGGCGGGACGCAGGTAAGGCTCGGAACCATCGGCGTCAAAGATGTCGGCGAATACCGGGGCGAGGTCCTTGTTCTCACTTACGGCGGACAACATCAAACTGACCAGGCGGTCGCTGACGATGAAATCGTCGGCACGAGCGACCTCCGCCAGCTGACGGTTACGGACATCCAGCATTTCGCTGACGATGCTTGCATCGTGGTTCAGTTTGTCTGCAATGTCTCGCAGGTGCAGCAGGGAGACCAGGGTATGCGCGTCGGCCTGCTGGGCTTCAAGCAGCTCGCTGTAACACAGCAGAATGATGTGGTCATAGCCTTCGATCTTCAGCGAGTCCAGCACACGCCGATCAGTGGTGTCGGCAAGCTGGAAGGAGGTCTCGATATTACTGAGGCCGGTGCAATGCTCGGCCAGCTGGCCTTCAAGGTCCGGGTGGTCGGCAACTATCTGCACCAGGCTGCCTGGCGCAACATAGTTGTCCAGTTCGCAGATGATTTGGCTGCCGCGGCGGTTCCAGCCCAGGATCAGTGTCCGCTCGGGGCTCTCGTTCACACCCTCCGGCTGCCGGATTGCGCTTGTCTGAATCTGGGGCTGACCGGAGCTGAGCTTGATTGTGTCGTCGTCTTCTGAAATAGCGATGATTCTGTCCTGCGTACCAATCTTCGTATCCATCGGCGGGTTGAGCAGGGGTGTTCCGCCGGCTGGATGAATACCAATCACAGCACTCGTCTCATAGGCCAGCAGGACCTCGCCAAAACTCCGCCCAGCCACCGCCGGCTCGTGCTGGAAATAGATCTCGTCGCCATCAAAGTCCATCAGCTCGGTATAAACCAGCGACAGGCCGCTTTGCCGGCAGGTCTGCGCCACGATCCGGGCGATCAGGTCGCCAACAAGCAGCAGTTCAACCTCGTCACGCCCCACCATTTTGGCAACCGCGACATTGCGTTCTTCCTGCATCTCCGCCACGATATGAAAAGGCTCTTCGCGGCGCTCGGGATTATTGGTGATCGCCAGGATACTCTTGATCACAGAACTGTCAGGGTTGTCGCCCTCGGGGGCCAGCACGATAATCGACTTACAGGTGTTCAGGCTGACCAGCGCCAGGTCCGTCAGGTCGACCGGGTCGCCGCTGCGGCAGACAATGCGCGTGCGCCCGCTGGAACCAATGCGGTCACGGATAGCGTCTTCCATTTCCACCTTATCCGCCGGTCCGAGGATGACGATGCAGGAACTCTTCTGGTTAGCGTTGGCCAGGATAAGCTCGGAGATGATCGGGAAGACTTGCGGCGACCAGCCCAGGATAATGGTGTGTCCGGACTCGATGACTTTGCTGCGGCCCTTGCGCAGCTCCTCAAGACGGCTTTCGATGCCGCTTGTCAGCACGCCGATCAGGGTCGAAATCACGAAGATGCCGCCGAGCGTCACAATCAGCATGGTGATGCGGAAGCCCCAGCCCTCGTCGCCGCCCATCGTGCCACTGTCCAGGGTACGCATCAGGCTGAGCCAGACCGCCTCGACCAGTCCAAGGCGCTCGCCATCGTCACCGGGGCGGATGCCCAGGATGACGACTACCAGCGCCACCAGCAGGATAACGCCGAACGACGCCAGCCCCAGCCCGCCGATCAGGGCGACTGTCCCCCGGGACATGTAGTTGTCAAAGGCATAGCGCAGGCGCTCGGCCAGTGTGGGCTGCTGCATCCCCCGGACCTCCCGGCGGCAATGACCGCCGCAGAGATTTTAGCGCCTCGTTTTGCGGCTCAATCAGCGCTGATTGGCACTACCCGGGATCTGAAGTGCTGTGGCCCGAATATAATCTTGCAGTACCAAACACAAGGCCGGTCCGGAGGTCAAACAGACATGCTTTGGAAGAACCGACGACAGAGTAGCAACGTTGAAGACCGGCGCGGCATGGGTGGCGGTGGCGCCAGGATGTCCGGCCCCGGTGTGGCCATCGGCGGCGGCGGCGCGGTAGTGCTGCTGATCCTTGCGCTGATCTTTGGCGTCGACCCCAAGGACATACTGCAGCAGGCCCCGCCGAGCGGCGGGGGCTACACCCAGAGCGCGGGCGAACAGGGCAGCAGCACAGTCACCGACCCGCATGAGGAAGAGCTGAAGCAGTTTGTCGGCGTCGTGCTCGGTGACACTGAAGATATCTGGGGCCGTATCTTTGCCGAACAGAACATGACCTACCAGCCCCCTACCCTGGTGCTCTTCAGTGGCCAGGTGGAATCCGCCTGCGGCTATGCCAGCGCGGCGGTCGGGCCGTTTTACTGCCCGGGTGACCAGAATGTCTATATTGACCTCAGTTTCCTGGACGAACTGCAGACGCGCTTTGGCGCGCCTGGCGACTTTGCCGGCGCCTATGTTATTGCGCATGAAGTTGGTCATCACGTGCAAAAACTTCTTGGCACCAGCGACCAGGTAGACGCCCTGCGCGCCCGGCTCAGCGAGGAAGAATTCAATAAAGTGTCGGTACGCCTTGAACTCCAGGCCGACTTCTATGCCGGGGTCTGGGCGCACTACGCCGAGCAGACCCTGGGTGTCCTTGAAGCCGGCGACATTGAAGAAGCGCTCAACGCAGCAAACCAGATTGGAGATGACCATCTGCAGATGCAGGGCCAGGGCTATGTGGTGCCGGATGCCTTTACCCATGGCACATCCGAACAGCGCATCCGCTGGTTCCGCAAGGGCTATGAAAGCGGCGACATCAGCCAGGGCGACACTTTCAACGCCAAAAGCCTCTGATGGCGACGCCCAAGCCCCAGCCGCGCTTCCTGCTGACCGGCTTCGGCCCCTTTCCCGGCGTGCCGGATAACCCGACGCAGACTGTTGTCGAGCGGCTGGCTGAGTGCCGTAAACGCAAGGGCTGTGAGCTGCACACCATGGTGCTGCCGACAGAGTACGGCCGCGCGGCGGAGATGATTACGAGCAGCATTACGCGCCTGCAGCCGGCCTATATCCTGTGCCTGGGCGTGGCCCGCACGGCCTGGATCCGTCCCGAGCGCCGCGCCCGCAACCTGGACAATGCGAGCCTGCAGGACGCCTCGGGCCTTGTGCAGCAAGGTCCAATCATCGAGGGCGGCAAAGACTTTCTGCGTTCCAGCCTGGATCTGCCAGCCATCCGCGCCATGCTGCTGGAGCAGGGCTTCACGGTGAAGTACTCCGACGACGCTGGCGGATATCTCTGCAACCACGTCTTCTATCGCGCTTGCATGGCCAGCGCGCGGCTGAAGCCCAGGGCCCGCTGCGGCTTCATCCACGTGCCGCCAGCGGAGGAGCTGCCGCTGGAGCGACTGGAGCAGGCAGTGCGGCTGATGATCCGCGCCAGCCTGATCGCCGACGGTCACCTGAAGGCTGCACCCTAGGCCGACTGCGTTGTCTGTTCCTGCTCGCGCGCCTTCTTCAGCGCGTTGGTCCACCACAGCAGCTGGTCCAGCATCCCCTCGACACCCTTGGCGAGGTAGGCGTAGTCCCGCAGGTCCTTGCCCTGCTGCCAGACGGCCATGAAGTCGCCGCCCTGAATATGCACGCCTACACGGATCGGCGCCATCTGCAGCTCAACGGCCACGTTGCGCAGCTGCTCGATCGCGCGGGCAGCTCCCACCCCGCCATAGCCGACAAAAGCTGCAGCCTTGCGACCCCATTCGGGGTAGGCGTAGTCAATCGCATTCTTCAGCACGGCCGGCATGGAGCGGTTGTACTCAGCGGTGACGAAGATGTAGCCGTCGAATGAGGCGATCTTCTGCTGCCAGCGCTGTGCCACCTCGTTGGCTGATGGCATGTAGGCATTACTGGCCGGCTCATCGAAAAAGGGCATCGGATAGTCACGCAGGTCAAGCAGTTCGACTTCCATGTCGCTGCGCCTGGCTGTGATCTCCTGAACCCACTCGGCAGCCTTGTGTCCAAAGCGCGCTTCACGGGTTGTGCCAATAATGATGGCGATACGTGGCTTGCTCAAGATTCATCCTCCCAGGCCAGCCGCTCGGCTGGTTGTATTTCATATCTCCCTGCTCATCATATTCGTTTAACATCGAAGCATAATTTGGTCGTCTTATAGCTGAACGGGCCTCAAGTGCCCTTCAGGTTAACCTTTCAGCGGCCCGGTGCGAATTAGAAACAGGTGGCAGTCAGCAGAACAACCAGTCTTGCAGTCCGTTTTGCAGCAGTATCAGTGCTGCTTCTGGCCGTCTGCATGCTGTCGGCCTGTGCACTGCATCGACCCCTTAGGTCCGCCCGCAGCGGCTTTGATGGGCCAGCGCGCCTGGTGGGCTATCTGCCGGAGTATCGCCTGCGGTCGGCCGACCCGGTACTGCTCGGGAAGTACTACACCGACATCGTGCTCTACTCGGTCGATGTTACGAAATCCGGCGGGATCGATACCAGCCGCCTCGACCAGCGCGGATGGAGCCTGCTGCCGAAACTGCGCAAGGCCGGGGTCCAGCGGGTCTATGCCTGTATCGGCGGCGGGTTGCGGAGCAAGCACTTCAACGCGGCAACCAACGACCGCCCCAGCCGCGCCCGGCTGGTGGCCGAGCTGGTCAGGCTGTGCCAGGCCAAGGGGCTGGACGGCGTGGATTTCGACTGGGAGTTCCCATCAACCATTCAACAGCGGCGGCAATATGACGCGCTGATCTGTGAGACGGCGGCAGCCTTTGCGCCCCATGGGCTGAAGCTCAGCGCGGCGGTAATTGGGCGCCAGCAGCTCAGCCGGGAATCGCTGGAGGCATTGGACTGCCTGCACCTGATGGCCTATGACAACCACGGCGAGCATTCGACCTATGCCTTCTCCGTCTCGGTGGTAAACGCCTGGTTGGCCCGCGGGGTGCCGGCCAGCAAGCTCTGCCTCGGCGTGCCCTTCTATGCGCGGGGCGTGAAGCGCCACGGCCGCGCCCTGCCCTACTCCAGGCTGGCCGAGCGCAACAAGATGGAGCCCGAGGTGGACCAGCTTGGCGACATGTACTTCAACGGCGTCAGCACCCTGCATCGCAAGGGCGAGTATGCGCGCAAGGCCGGCCTTAGCGGGATCATGGTCTGGGAAGTTGGCCAGGACGTGGATGACTGCAAGCTCGCACGGGTGATCAGCAAGTCGCTTAGAGAAAGGCCGAAGAGTTGATGTGCCCGAACTTATTCAGGCCCTAATGCATGGAAGGCACAGAAAGCCGGACAACGGCGAGGGGGCTTTCCTCATCGCCGGTCTCATAGTTAACGCCATAGATCTCACGCTCCTGCCCAAGGCCAGTAGAGCAGCGAATGGAGGTGTCGGGCGGGAAGGAATAGACCCGCTGCTGGCCCTGATTGATCCAGACGAGGCTGTCCTCGTACCAGTAGTCCAGACCGGTGCGGCTTGCCGGCCTGTAAGCTTCAACTTTGCCGGCAGCTTCAACCCGCTGCGTCACTTGTACCATGACACTACCATCCAAAGCGGGAAAGGGCACACCGGCCTCTCCAGGCAGCCGGACATGCTCCAGCAGGTTCCCTGCTGAATCGAAGCAGCAAAGCTGACTTCCCGACGCCAGGTACACCCTGCCATCGGCGGTTACGTTCTGGAAGATAAAGTGAAAGTCCTCTTCTGGCCCCAGGGGGTCTTCGTTGCGCCAGCTCCAGGCCACAGCGCCGTCGGGCCGGAATGCATAAAAGGCATCCTGGTGCGCTGTCGCAAAAATTCCGCCATCCGGGATGCAGTCCAGCCCAAAGATCGATCGGGCCAGAGGAGCAGTTTGCCAGAGCGGCTGGCCATTCCAAATGCAGACAAGGGAAAGCACACCGCTTGATGTGTCCTTGCTTGCGGCATAAATGCGGCCAAGACTGTCCGGCACGAGCTGATGCGGCGGGTAGATGATGCCAAAGGTCTCTATGCTCAGGCCAGTCTGCCACGTCCCCACAGTCTCTCCCTGTGGACTCAGCCTGAATACCTCGCCCGAGTCGCTGAGCGCCCAAGCACCACCGTCGGCAGCGGCCGCGGCTACTAGGCCCATTGCCTGTCCAGTGCCTGACCTTAAATCCTTGCTCCAGATCACTTTTCCGTCCAGACCGATGCAATAGATCCGGCCCATGCTGCTTGGCGCGTAGAAGCGCTCGGGCAGCATGCCGCTGAGGGTCGAAAAGAGCTCGTATTCGCGAAGATCTATCTGTCCCAAAAGTGCCCCACTGGATTCAAGCACATAGAGATGGCCACTCTGGTCAAGAACCACGACCCCGCCGCCAGGCCGCTCATAGAGATCGACCACCGCCTCCATGCCGTCTGCAAGTTTGAAGCTCCAGTCAAGGCCAAGCCGTTGCTGGCCAGACGACTCTGACGCTGGCATAGCCCCCCGCGCAGGATGCATCGGGTTCTGCAAAGCCAACATCAGCAGCACAATCCCGAACGCTGTGTGAGGCGACCTGCGCCCGGCGCTGAATACGCGGCTCACAAATCCACCCCGCTGCCCACGTAGCCTGGTGCCGCCTCCGGCGGCGGGGTGCGCTGCCAGAGCTTGCCGTCGCCGGCGAAGTCGAGCTTTGTCAGGCCCGGCAGATCGGCAACCGTCAGCTCGCCGCTGAATGTGTTGCTGCCCTCGTAGCTGTCGTCACCCGGCAGCAGGTAGTAGCCATCCTGTCCCGCTCCGTCGATGAACAGTCCCAGCGTCAGCAGCCAGTCGCGCGGGCTGCCGTTGGGCTCGGCCTCGCTTTCCCCGAGGCCCGTGCCCTTCATGATGTAGTTGTCGTCGCCCAGCTTGTCCCAGAATACGCTGATGCTGTTGACATGGCTGCAGCCCAGGGTGGTGCGCGCGCCCTGGTACCAGTCATCGCCGGCGCTGTCCTCCAGCCAGGCGATGGACCAGTCGCGTCCGTGCGCCATGCTCTGGCGGATGCTGATCAGGTAGCGGTCGTCGCCGCCGTCGTCCTGCAGGATGCCGCAGGCGAAATGCGGCGCGGAGGCCTGGCTGTACTGCCCGGCGCGATAGACATCGTCGCCGGACTTGTCGACCA
>CAZEJB010000041.1:0-25690 GCA_964512635.1 uncultured Planctomycetales bacterium
TCCATTACCCAGGAGTGTGTCGGCAACGGCGTACCTTGAGGCCAGGGGGATTCATGGGCACGGACTCCACCTCCCAGCGGAGTGGCATTGATGATCAGGTCACTGCCGTACCAGCCATCCGGAGTCTCCATGTATTCTCTCAGCTCCTCCATTTTTGAAGCACTTACGAACCAGATCTGAGGCACTCCCTCCAGAACCGGAGCATTCTGAAAATAGTAGAGCCCTACACACGTGGCCAAAGCGTGGCTGCAGCCCATTGCCGCTGCTCTACCTGCAGGTCCTGCTCCTATCACTTTGCACTGAGTTATCGCCTGATAGCTTTCGTCCAGCTTAAGATCCTTGATCAACTGCCGCACTCCACTGCAATCGGTGTTGTGCCCAGTTATCTGATTTCTTTCCAGGCTTAGCGTGTTCGCTGCGCCAAGTGTCTGCACATATTCATCAGGTTTCTTGATTAGGTCGAGAACATCTTCCTTGTGTGGAGTTGTCACGTTCAGCCCCTTGTAACCCCTAGCTTGCAGTTCAGTAACCATGCCAACAGCCTCTCCAGGCTCCACTGGAAACAGCTCATAGCTCAGGTCGATGCCGCGGGTCTTGGCTGCATAGGCGTGCAGCTTGGGCGACAGCGAGTGCTCGACTGGCCATCCGATCAGACCACAGCGGTACTTAGCCATACTGCACCGCGCTGTCCAGCAGCTCCCAGAAAGTCGGGAAGCTGACGCCGACCGCCCCGGCGCCGTTGATGGTCGTCGGGCCACTGGCCGTCAGCGCGCCGATGGCCAGAGCCATCGCGATCCGGTGGTCACCGTGGCTTTCCACTACCCCGCCCGTCAGCTTCTGCGGGCCGTCGATGCTGAAACCATCGGGTAGCTCTTCAATGCTGCCGCCCATGGCGCGGATGCCGGCAGCAATGGTCGCGATGCGGTCGCTCTCCTTGACCCGCAGCTCCGCCGCGCCACGCACTTCAGTGCGCCCTGATGCCTGCGTCGCCAGCACGGCCAGCAGGGGCAGCTCGTCGATCATCGCCACGGTCTGCTCAGCGGCGAAGCTGGCTCCATGCAGCTCGCCAGCCCTGACGGTGATGTCAGCCAGCGGCTCGCCGCCTTGCGTGGTTTCGTTGCTCAGCGCGACCTGCGCTCCCATCGTCTTCAGCGCCTCCAGCATCCCGGTACGCCCGGGGTTGATGCCAACGCCGGTCACCGTCACGTCGCTGCTCGGCAGCAGGGCCGCCGCGCCGGCGAAGAACATCGCGGAGCTGATATCACCCGGCACGGTCATGTTCAGCGGGTTGAGCCTCGCGTCCTCGCCGATGCAGACCACGGCATTGCTGGCCTGGATCGGCGCGCCCATCTCGGCCAGCATCAGCTCAGTATGGTTCCGGGTCATGGCGCGGTCGATTACCGTGCAGCCCCAGCCGGAGACGATGCCAGCCAACAGGAAGGCGCTCTTGACCTGCGCGCTCGGTATCTGCATGTCCAGCTCGCCGTACTTCAGCTTGCCGCCATGGATGACAACCGGCAGGTATCCCTCGGTGTGCTGGTAGCTGAAGCGCGCGCCCATGTGCTCCAGCGGCTTGCTGACTCGCAGCATCGGCCGCTGGCTCAGCGAGTAGTCGCCGCTAAGTGTTGTGTCGAAATTCTGCCCGGCCAGCACGCCCATCAGCAGGCGGGATGTTGTACCGCTGTTGCCGGCGTCGATGCCATCAGGCGCGGCCTGGAGGCCTTGAACCCCGACGCCGTGGATTACCACGCGGCCGCTCGCCAGTTCGCCATCCACCTGCACCCCGAGCGCCCGCAGGCAGCGCAAGGTGCTGTTGAGGTCCTGCGAGTCCGGAGCGCCCTGCACCTCGGCCACGCCTTCCGCCAGCGCATTGAAGATCAGCGCCCGGTGGCCAATGCTCTTGTCGCCGGGCATGCGCAGGTTGCCCTGCACTCTTCTAGCGGGCTGGATCGTTCGCTGGTCCAGCTCACCCTGATACGCCGCGAGGTCCTTGCCCACCGCAGCGCCGCCATGCACCGCCCCGGCGAAGCCGCTGTCGCCAGCCTTACTTTCGTGGTTCGGGTCGTGCATCACAGCGTCCGGTCCACCGCTTCGGCGATACGCTTCAGGCCCGGGATCATCGCCTGGAACTGCTGCGGCGCCAGGCTCTGCGCGCCGTCGCTCCAGGCGTGGTCAGGGTCGTGATGGACTTCGACGATCAGGCCGTCGGCCCCGGCAGCGATGGCTGCGCGTGATGTCGCGGCGACAAGGTCGCGCTTGCCAGTGGCATGACTGGGGTCGACGATCACCGGCAGGTGCGTTAGCTGCTTCAGCAGCGGCACCGCGTTGATGTCCAGGGTGTTGCGGGTGTAGGTCTCGAAGGTGCGGATGCCGCGCTCGCAGAGCACCACCTGGCTGTTGCCGTTGGCCAGCAGATACTCCGCGCTCATCAGCAGCTCCTCGATGCTGGCCATCAGGCCGCGCTTGAGCAGCACGGGCTTGTTGCACTGGCCAACCGCTTCCAGCAGCGCGAAATTCTGCATGTTGCGCGCCCCGATCTGCAGCATGTCGGCATAGTCGGCCACCAGGGGCACCAGCTCCGGCGCGATGATCTCAGTCACCACCGGCAGGCCGGTGCGCTCGCGAACCCGGGCCAGGATCTCAAGTCCCTTTACCGCGAGACCCTGGAAGCTGTAAGGCGAGGAGCGCGGCTTATAGGCACCGCCGCGCAGGATCTGCGCCCCGCCGGCCAGCACTGCTTCAGCCGCAGCCTGCGTCTGCTCCTCGGTCTCGACGCTGCAGGGCCCGGCCATCAGGCAGACCCGCTCAGCGCCGATGACCACATGCCGCACATGCACCAGGGTATCCTGCGGGCAGAACTCACGGCTGGCCAGCTTGAAGGGCCGCTTGAGGCCGGTGACCTCTTCCACTCCCGGCAGTGCAGCGAATAGCTCCGGCCGCAGCTCCGGCGTCGCGTTGATCACGCCGATACTGGTGCGTCCGCTGGAGTTGGATATCCGCGGGGTAAGACCCTCGGCCTCGACCATCCGCAGCACAGCGCTGACCTGATGCAGGCTGGCCTCCTGCTGCATTACTACAACCATCATTGCGTGACTCCTTGGGCGGACTTTGACAGGTCGTCCATGGCCCGGCGCATTTGATTCAACAGGGAACTGACGCTTTGAACTGCTGCCTCGGGGCTAGCAGCGTCCTTGATCAGGTTCACCAACGCGCTGCCGACGATGACCCCATCGGCCAGCGCGGCAGCCTCAGCCGCCAGGGCCGGCGTGCTGATGCCAAAGCCGATCAGCAGCGGCAGGTCAGTGTGCCGTCGCACCCGCTGCACAAACTCCCGCAGGTCTTCCGGCAGGCTGCTTCGAGAGCCGGTGACCCCAGCTACGGAGACGAGATAGACGAAACCCTGCGCCGCCTGGCAGATGCGGGCGATGCGCTCATCCGGCGTGGTCGGCGCGACCAGACGGATCAGGTCAATGCCCTCAGCCGCCAGAGCCGCGCCGACTGCGCCTTCCTCCCCCAGCGGCAGATCAGGAAAGATCGCGCCGCCTATCCCTGCCTGGCCGGCCTGTCTGGCGAAGCGCTCTGCTCCGCAGGCCAGCACCGGGTTGATGTAAGTCATGGTGATGAGCGGCACAGCCGTCTCAGATTCGCCTGCCGCCGTTAAGGCGGTATCGATGCTGACCCCCTGCTTCAGCGCCACAGTCGAAGAGAGCTGGATCGCCGGGCCGTCGGCCAGCGGATCGCTGAAGGGCAGGCCGATCTCAATGGCATCAGCCCCTGACTCTTCGGCTGCGCGCAGCAGCGCGCTGAAGGTGGGCATATCGGGATAGCCAGCGGTAAAGAAGGGCAGCAGCAGCTTGCGGCCGCTGGCCCGCAGCTCGCGGAGGCGGGATCCGAGTTTGATACGTTCAATGCTCATGGCCGCGCCTCCTCGGTCAGGCCCAGCGCCTTCGTCACAATGCCGAGGTCCTTATCGCCTCGGCCGGAGAGGTTGACGAGGATTCGCGAGCCAGGCTGCTCCGCTGCCCGCTTGGCCGCCAGCGCCAGCGCATGGCTGCTCTCCAGTGCCGGCAGGATGCCTTCGAGCCGTGCCAGCCGTTGAAAGGCCGCCAGCGCCTCGGCGTCAGTGATTGCGCGGTACTGCACCCGGCCGACATCCTTGAAGAAGCTGTGCTCGGGCCCCACGCCGGGATAGTCCAGGCCGGCGGAGATAGAATGCACCGGGCTGACCTGGCCCTGCTCGTCCTGCAGCAGATAGCTCAGGGCGCCATGCAGCACGCCGGGGCGGCCCATGGTCAGCGTCGCGGCATGCGCACCGTCCAGCCCTTCCCCACCCGCCTCCGCGCCGAGCAGCGCGACATCGCGGTCATAGATAAAGGCGTGGAAGATGCCCAGCGCATTGGATCCGCCGCCGACGCAGGCTATGACGCTTTCCGGCAGCCCGCCGACCTGCTCCAGCATCTGCGCCCGCGCTTCGATGCCGATCACGCGCTGGAAGTCGCGCACCATCGACGGGTAAGGATGCGGCCCGACGGTCGAGCCGATCAGGTAGTAGCTGTCGTTTACGTTGGTGACCCAGTCGCGGATCGCCTCAGATGTTGCATCCTTAAGGGTTTGAGTCCCGGCAGTAACTGGTCGCACTTCAGCCCCCAGCAGCTTCATCCGCTGAACGTTGGGCGCCTGGCGCTGCACGTCCTCCGCGCCCATATAGACAACACAGCCGAGGCCGAGCAGGGCGCAGACCGTCGCAGTGCCGACGCCATGCTGTCCCGCACCGGTCTCAGCGATGATGCGCCGTTTGCCCATCCGCCTCGCCAGCAGCGCCTGCCCGAGGCAGTTGTTCAGCTTATGCGCGCCGGTATGCAGCAGGTCTTCGCGCTTTAGGAAGACCTGCGCGCCCAGCACGTTGCTCAGCCGCTTGGCGTGATACAGCGGCGTCGGACGGCCGGCGTAGTTCTTCAGCAGCTCGTCCAGCTCATGCTGAAAGGCCGGGTCATCACAGGCCCGCGCATACTCGTCCTCCAGCGCCTCAAGGGCTGGTACAAGTGTCTCTGGTACATACGCGCCACCATGTGATTGAGCAAAGGCGCCAAAACGGCCACGCGGAGCAAAGTTGTGGCTGGGTCCGCCAGCAGCCGCCTGGCCCTCGGCACTCTCGATCGGTGTCTGCAGGGCGGCGCTGAAGGCCCGCAGTGCTGCCGGGTCTTTGCGCCCCGGCGCAGCTTCGACGCCCGAGGCGACATCCACGCCATAAGGCCGCGCCGCCATGTTGGCCAGTGCGACCAGCTCTGGTGTCAGGCCGCCGGCGAGGAAGAAGGGCTTGCCCAGCTCGCGGGCCTTATCGGCCAGTGCCCAGTCAAAAGGCAGCCCCCGTGCATCCAGCAGGATGTAGTCAACGCTGCTGTCCGCCGCCAGTTCAAGTCCTGCCTCGTACAGGCCAGGCAGCGGGTAAACCGCCAGCATCAGCGGCCGGTCACTGCGGCTGCGGATCTCCTGCAGTTCGCCTGGGCTGAAGTCGCCGTGAACCTGCACCATGTCAAGCGCGCAATGCTCGGCGGTCTGCACGATGTCGTCAATACTCTGGTCTTTGAAGACGCCCACCGCCCGGAAGCCGCTGCGGTCGAGACTGTCCAGAATCTCTGATGCCCTAGCACGGCTGACCATCCGCGGGCTGTTGGCAAAGACAAAACCCAGGTAGTCCGCGCCACTCTGCAGGGCGGCTGCGGCATCTTCACTGCTGGTGATGCCGCAGATCTTGATTTTTACTTCTGCCGGACTGCGTCCCGCGCCGGCCGAAGATGACTGCATTCCTGGCGCGCTCAAAACGATGCCTCCCCGCGCAGCTCGCGCAGCAGCCCGGCCGGGTCCGGCGCCTTAAGCAGCGCTTCGCCGATCAGGAAGCCGCGCACGCCGAGCATTTGCAGCGAAGCCAGCTGGTCACGGTGCTGCATGCCGCTCTCGGCAATCATGGTCACCTCAGGCGCGATCTTCTGGCGAATCTCAGCCAGGCGCTCAATTACTCCAAGGTCAGTCTGGAAGGTCTGCAGATCGCGGCTGTTGACCCCGACCAGCTTGGCCCTGGCCACCAGTGCCCGTTCCAGTTCAGCTTCGTCGTGCACCTCAACAAGTGCTTCCAGGTTGCAGCTGGCGCAGGTCTCGACCAGACTGGCCAGACTTGCGTCATCCAGCACCCGGGCGATCAGCAGGACGGCATCTGCCCCCAGCACCCGGGATTCATAAACGCCATAGTCATCGAGGATAAAGTCCTTGCGCAGAATCGGCAGGCGAATCGCCTCGCGAATCTGGGTCAGCTCAGTGGGCCGCATGCCAAAGAAGCGCTCGTCCGTAAGAACAGAGATGCCACTGGCCCCGCCGTCGGCATAAAGCTGGGCCTGCCTGAGGATGTCCATGCCGGGACGGAACTCCGGCCGGCTGGGAGAGCGGCGCTTGATTTCCGCAATGATCCCGGCGCGCCGCTCCAGGTCGTTTCTGAGGCTGTGTCTGAGAGGAACCTGAAGCGCAGCGCTGCGGAGGTCCTCCAACGGGCGCAGAGCGCGGCGCTGGACAAACTCAGCGCGCTTGTGTTCAATGATCTGGTCAAGGATGTTGGCCGGGGCGGAGGTCAAAGCACGGCCTCCTGCAGCAGTTGCTGGCTGAGGCTGCGCAGGCCCCGCAGGGCCTCGAAGGCTCGGCCGCTGCGCACAGCATCCCGCGCCAACTCGGCGCCCTCGGCAAGGCTGGCCGCCCGGCCACTGATCAGGGCCACAGCGGCCGCATTCAGAACAACAGCTTCGAGTCGCGGGCCTGTGGCCCCAAGCAGGAGTTCCTCAATCAGTGTCGCGTTGTAGTGGGCATCGTTTCCAGCCAGGGCTGCTCGCAGCACGCGCTCAACGCCGGCCTCCTCTGGTGTGATGCTGAACTCAGTGATGCGATCACCCCGCACCTCAAACACATGGGTAGGACCGCAGGGGGAAATCTCGTCCAGGCCATCCTCGCTGTTTACCACCCACACGTGCTCCGGTCGAAGCAGCCCGCTGGCATAGGCCAGTCGGCGCGCGGCATCAACGTTGTAGGTTCCGATCAGCTGCCGCTGGACCCCGGCGGGGTTCGTCAATGGCCCCAGCAGATTGAAGATGGTGCGCAGCCCCAGCTCTCGGCGCACCGGCATGGCATGGCGCGTGCTGGTATGCAGCGCCGGAGCGAACAAGAAGCCGATGCCGGTCTGGTCTATGCAGTTCGCCACGTCTTCGGGTTTCAGCTCGACCTTAACCCCCAGCGCTTCCAGCACATCCGCCGAGCCACAGCGGCTGGAGACGCTGCGATTGCCATGCTTGGCAACTCCCAGCCCCATGCCTGCGGCGACAAAGGCCACCGCTGTGCTGATATTGAAGGTCTGGCCGCCGTCGCCTCCGGTGCCGCAGGTGTCGACGAGGTCTGTGCGGCGCGGCCGGACTGGGATGGCGGCGGAGCGCATCGACTCCGCGCAGCCGGCCAGCTCCGCCGGGCTTTCGCCCTTGATCCGCATGGCAACCAGAAAGGCGCTGATCTGAGCCTCGCTGGCTGACCCGCTCATGATGTCGTCCATTGCGGCCCGGGCCATATCTCTGGTCAGGTCCTGGCCTTCCACCAGCAGGGCAATACTCTCTTTGATCATGCCGGCACCCCGCTGCCCAGTCGGTGCATGGCCAGGAAGTTCTCAATCAACATGCGGCCCTGCTCGGTGAGGATCGACTCCGGATGGAACTGCACTGCACTGGCCAGTCCATTGCGCTGGCTGAGGCCCATAACCTCGCCTTCGCTGGTATGCGCGGTGATTTCCAGGCTTGCCGGCACGGTGTCCGGGTCGACCACCAGTGAGTGATAGCGCATCGCCTCAAAGGGGTTAGGCAGGCCGCGGAACAGGCCGCGACTGTTGTGATAAACGCGACTCGTCTTGCCATGCATCAGCCGGCCGGCGCGAACCACGCTGGCGCCCATGGCCTGGCCGAGGCATTGCAGTCCCAGGCAGACGCCGAAGATTGGCAGCTCGCCGCTGAGCGCACTGATCAGCTCCAGACTGCAGCCGGAGTCTTCAGGCCTTCCGGGTCCCGGGCTGATCACCAGCGCCAGGGGGTTGAGCTGACGCACACCGGCCAGATCAATCTGGTCGTTGCGCCGTACTTCCACCGGCAGGTGCTGGGCAAACAGCTGCACCAGGTTGTAGGTAAAGCTGTCGTAGTTATCAATCACCAGCAGCATTAAAGTCCTTCCTCCGCTTTGCGAATTGCCTCTCTCAGCGCGGCCATTTTGGCCAGGGTCTCGTTATATTCAGCCTCGGGCTCGCTGTCGGCGACGATGCCCGCTCCGGCCTGCAGGTGGTAGGTCTGGCCCTGCATGACCAGTGTGCGGATGGTGATGCACATATCCATGTCGCCGTCCGCGCCGAAGTAGCCGACGGCACCGCTGTAAGGTCCCCGGCGGCTCGGCTCAAGTTCTTCAATGATCTGCATGGCCCGCACCTTGGGGGCTCCGCTGACTGTGCCGGCCGGGAAGCAGGCTCGCAGCAGACTGCAACTGTCCTCGCCTGGTGCCAGTGTGCCGGTGACATTGCTCACCAGATGCATCACATGGCTGAAGCGCTCGGCCTTCATGAACTGTGGTACCTTCACACTCCCTGTGACGCTGACCCGGCCAAGGTCGTTACGTGCCAGGTCAACAAGCATCACGTGCTCGGCTCGCTCCTTCTCGCTGGCCAGCAGCTCAGCCTCCAGCTGCCGATCCTGCTCTGCATCCGCGCCGCGGGGGCGGGTGCCGGCAATGGGGTTAAGCAGGGCCTCGCTGCCGCTGAGCTTGACCAGTACTTCTGGCGAGGAGCCGATCAGCTTCAACTCGCCAAAGTCGAGGAAGAACATGTAGGGGGAAGGATTGAGCAGGCGCAAGGCGCGATAGATCTGAAAGGGGGCAGCGGTGGTCTGTCCAGTAAGGCGCTGTGAGAGCACCACCTGGAAGATGTCTCCGGCGGCGATGTACTCCTTAGCTCGTCGAACCGCATCTTCATACTGCTCCTGGCTTTGGTTGGCAAAGAGCATTTTCCCCGTATCTTCCGTCGACGCGATAGCCGCGGCCAGATCAAGCGGTTGCTGCAACGCCTGACGCGCGGTCTCCAGCCGCTGTGCTGCCGCCTCCCAGGCCCGCTGCGGGTCAGCTTCATCAATATCCGGCAGGCTGAGGATCCGGATCAGGCGCGTGGCGTGGTCGAACTCTACTATCGTGTCCGGCAACAGCAGGATGCCGTCGGGAAGCCCAAGCCTGTCTGGCAGCTCTTCCGGAAGACGCTCGAACTGTCGCACCAGGTCATAGCCCAGATAGCCCACTGCTCCACCAAGCAGTGGAGGGATTCGCAACTGAGCACAGCTGCGCTGCCGCAGCAGCTGGTGCACGAAGGCCAGCGGGTCATCGCTGGTGGGCAGCACTTCTGAGCTGCCGTCGGCGGCGCAAAGCGTGCATTGGCTGCCTTGCAGCTCTACCCTGCGTTGAATGCCTGTACCGATGAAGCTGTAACGCCCAAGGGTTTCACCGCGCTCAACGCTCTCAAGCAGGAAGCCCATACCGCCACTCCGGTCAGCGGCTTTGAGCTTCAGATAGGCGCTGACGGGCGTTTCGAGGTCCGCGGGCAACTCAAGGCAGAGCGCGCAGTCCTGGCCACTCTCACGCAGCCGCACATAGTTTTCGAGGTCGGGATGGGCTTTCGCCGTCATTTGGTACTCCAGTTGTGTTTATCCGGTCCGCGCGCAGGCGCACGCTGTCTTTAGCGGATAAACTTGCGCCATCGTTGGGCCGCTAGTTCCGCGGCGCTACATCCGGCAAACTGAAGCAGGACGGTCATATGTTCTGCGGGCCTCGCCCGCTTTGCGAGTTTAACACAGGCTTGTGCATCCTGCAGGAAAATCTTCAAAAGCTGACACTTGCACAGAAGTGACAAGAACAGGCAAGCCGAAACCACAGTGTTTTGACTGGTCTACTAAATATGAGGTGTGGCAGGTTCTATAATCGCTCGTATAGTCCAATTAGGCTGATTGACGCAAAGTCGTTGGCAGCCTGGACGCGCAGACCCATCGCCGCCGGTGGCGGCGATTCAACAAGTGCGACAGCCGGGCCCCCGGGCGTCGCAGGAGGAAGGCTCATGAGATATGCCTGGCCCCTGATGGCTGGCATCCTGATGCTGCTGCTGTGCGCATGCCCGCAGAAGAAAGACGCAGCCGGCGGCGCCCCTGGTGGAGGCGCTGGTGGCGGCGGAGCTGCGGCCGGCCCGCCGCCGGTATCTGTGGTGGTGCTGCCGGTTGAGATGCGCGATTACGCGCCGGCCCTTGACCTGAGTGGAGAGCTGCGCGCGGCCAAGCGGGCCACGCTGACGGCCGAGGTCAGTGGAAAGGTCACAGCAATTGCCGCGCGCGTCGGGCAGGCGCACAAAGCCAGCGCCGGCCCGCTGATCACAATCGACCCCAGCGACTACAACGCCCAGTTGCAGCTGGCTCAGAGTAATCTGATGGCCGCGCAGGTGGCTTTGGATGAAGCGCGCAGCGGTCCCCGTGACCAGGATATCGCCGCCCAGCAAGCCCTCGTCGATCAGGCTCAGGCCACACTTAATGAGGCCAATGACAACCTGAACCGCAAGCAGCAGCTGTTCGACTCCGGCGTGATTTCGGAGCAGGAGCTGGTCAGCGCCCGGACCCGTGTCCAGACGGCGCAGGCAGCTCTTGACTCGCAGCTTGAGGTTCTGGACCGTCTTAACGAAGGTACACGTAAGGAGCAGATCAAAGCCGCCGAGGCTCGTGTCAGTGCAGCCAAGAGCAGCGTCGAGCTGGCGCGCCTGAACCTCGAGAAAGCCACAGTCACCCCGGCCTTCGATGCCAAAGTGACGAAGCTGATGGTGGAACTGGGCCAGTTTGTCGGCCCCGGGACGGCACTGTGCGAAGTTGTCTCCGACGGACCGGGCGAAGCCTGGTTCAATGTGGCGGAAGCCGATGTGGCCAAGATCGCTGCCGGCGACACGGTTGAAGTTCGCAGCGATGCTCTTCCTGGCGTAGTGGTCAACGGCACTGTGATCAGCATCTCGCCTTCTGCCGACACCGCCACGCGCCAGTTCCCCGTGCGCGTCGACCTGAGTGATGAGCGACTGATGCCGGGCATGGCCCTGCGGGGCCGGATCCTGCTGGGCCAGCCCAAGCCGACCATCATGATCAGCCAGGACGCAGCCTACGAAAGCAAGCTCGGTCTGGTGGTCTATCGCATGACACCTCCCGGGCCCGCCGACAAGCCGATGGCCGAAGGCATGCCGCCCCTGCCCTCCTTTGAAACCGTACCGGTCAAGACTGGCGAGCGTATCGACGGTCTGGCCGTGATTATCGAGGGCGAGCTCAAGGCTGGCGACATGCTGGTCACCCGCGGCAAAGAAGGCCTTTACCCTGGCGCAAAGATCATTCCAACTAACCTGCAGGGCAGTGGCGACAAGGGGGGGGCTCCGCCAGGGGAAGGCGCTGCGGCGGCTCCGCCGGCCGAAGGAGCTGCGCAGGCTGAAGGAGCTGCGCAGGCCGGCGGCTCCGACTCTGAGGGTGCCGGGGCGGAGGGCGCCGGCACGGCCGGCGAAGGTGCCGGGAGCGGCGGAAAATGATCAAAGCCTCAATCGGCAATCCCTACGCCGTCTTCGTTGGCGTAGTCATTCTGGTGATCTTCAGCCTGCTGGCCTACACCCAGATCCCGGTGCAGCTCAAACCGGAGATCGAGCCGCTGGAATACAGCATCAGCACGATCTATCCCGGCGCCGGTGCGCTTGAGGTTGAAGACCAGATAACCAACAAGCTGGAAAAGGAACTGGCATCGCTGAACGACCTGGACGAAATCACCAGCTCGTCCAGCGAAGGCATCAGCTCAATCTCTCTGCGCTTCGCTGACACGGCCGACCCCAGCAAGGCGCTGCTGGACATCATTCAGTCGATTGAGCGCGTGCCGGGACTGCCCGAAGCCGCCGAGAAGTCGACCATCACCAAGGGCGCCAACCAGGGTGGCAACGCGATCATGTGGATCGCCACCGCCGGCGAGGCAAGCGTCAACGAGAAGTTCGACGTTATCGACCAGATCGTCCAGCCCACCCTGCTGCGTGTTAACGGAGTCGGCGGCGTGCTGGTTTTCGGCGGTGATGAACGCCGGATCATTGTGGTACCGGATCTCGACAAACTCAGCTCTCACAGCATGAGCATCAGCGAACTGGGAAGCGCTCTGGGCCAGGAGAACCGCGACGCTCGCGGCGGACTGCTGGATGAAGGCGAGCGCCAGTTCAACGTGCGCACAACCGGCAAGTTCCGCAACCTGGATGATGTGCGCAATACGGTGATCCGCTACGGTCCGACCGGCGCGATAACCGTGGGCGATGTGGCCCGGGTTGAAGATGCCCGCAACCGTAAGGAAAGCTACGTCAAGAACAACGGCGAGCCGGCAGTGGCCATCGGTGTTCTGCGCCAGAGTGGCGCGAACACGGTTACAACCATCAAGGGCGTCAAGAAAGTCCTGGAGGAATTCAATACACAGTTCGAGAAGCAGGGCACCAAAATCTCCTTCGAGGAAGCCTACAGCGAACTGGGATATGTGCAGGAAGGAATTGAGCTGGTCCAGCACGACCTGCTGATCGGCGCGATACTTGCCGCCATCGTGCTGGCGCTTTTCCTGCGCGCCGGGCGTCCGATCATCATCACGGTGATCTCGATCCCGATCAGCCTGGTCAGCGTGTTTCTGGTGCTGCAGGCGATGGACCGCACGATCAATATCATCGCCCTGGCCGGCCTGAGCTTCGCTGTCGGCCTGGTGGTGGACGACGCAATTGTGGCGCTGGAAAACATCGAGCGGCACATGAACGAGCTGGGCAAACCAGTGCGCCAGGCCGCGCTCGACGGGGTTGAAGAAGTCTGGAGTGCAATCCTCTCCTCCACCCTCGTGCGCGTGGCCGTATTCATCCCGATCGTGCTGAACACGACCGAGGCGGGCCTGCTGTTTAAAGACATCGCCATCGCCATCGTGACCAGTATTCTGGTCTCGCTGCTGGTGACGCTGACCGTGGTGCCAAGCTTCGCCGCCCTGCTGCTGCGCAGCCACAGCACCCGCAAGAAGATTGCTGAGACCAATCCGGGGCTGGATCGGTTGCTGCGGCTGATCGAGTTCCAGTGGCTCGGCGACCTGTTCCAGGCCTGGTACACCCGTTTTACCGCCTGGGCCTGCCAGGGTCGCGGCGCCGGCCATAATATCGGCCGCCTGGCGCTGCTTGGCGCGGTAGGCGTGCTGTTCCTGGCTTCGCTGACCCTGCTGCCGGCGGCCAGTTACCTGCCAAACGGTACTCAGGGATTCATCTTTGTCCTGGCCCAGCCGCATGTGGGCCAGCGCTCGGAAGTTACCAGCAACGCCTTTGTGCCCCTGGAGCAGACGGCTCTGGCCGACCCGCGCGTCGACAGAATCTTCTCAGTGGCCAGCCCCTTCTTCAACGGCGTCGGTGTCAAGGTCAAGGACGAGGAATCAACACCGCAGAACCTGATGGAGATGATCGGCAAGCTCAGCCAGGCGGGTTTCGCGTTGCCGGGCTTCAAGTTCGTCTTCCCCTTCCAGCGCTCAATCTTCCAGACCCAGGATAAGCAGTTCACCCTTGAAGTCACCGGACCTGACCTGCAGACCCTGAACCAGATCGCTGGGTCGGTCCAGGGCGCGCTGCTGGCCCGCCAGGGTGACATCGTCGCCCCGCTCGGCTATGGCGCGGTGCGCTCCAGTTATGACGAAGGCGTGCCTGAGCTGAATGTGCGGCTCGACCCGCACAAGGCCCGCGAACAGGGTCTTTTCGTCACGGACGTGGCCCTGGTTGTGGAAAGCATGATCGCCGGGCGCCAGGTTTCGACTTTCACCGATGCCGGCCGCGAGTACGACCTGGAGATACAGGGCGACCCAAAGGTAATCAACAACCGCGATGCGCTGGCGGGACTGCTGATTCAGAACCGCAACGGCGAGACCGTTCGGCTGGACGAGATCGCGAGCATTACCGAAGGCACCGGCCCCACCGCGATCCGCCACTTCAACCGTGAGCGCAGCATCCAGCTGACGGTCAATACCCGGCCCGAGATTCCAACCCAGACCGCGCTGGACCGCACCGAAAAGGAGATCATTGATCCACAGCTCAAAGCCCTGCCGGCGGGCTATGGCGTGCGCTTTGGCGACGCCGCGGATAAGCTGCGCGACACCTTCAGCAGCCTGATCTTCCAGGGTATCCTGGCGGTAGTGATCATATATCTGCTGCTGGTGGCTCTGTTCCGCAGCTTCTACTACCCCTTCATTGTGCTGATCACTATCCCGCTGGCCTGGAGCGGCAGTTTCCTGGCAATCTCGATCGCCTACAAGGTTACGCGCACTGTGGTGCAGTTCGACGTGCTGGGCATGCTGGGACTGATCATCCTGTCAGGTATCGTTGCGGCCAACGCCATCCTGATCATTGCGCAGATGATCAACTTTGAGAAACAGGGCTTAAGCCCGAATGAAGCGCTGCGCGAGAGCGCCTCGACCCGCCTGCGGCCGATCATGATGACGGTTCTGGCGGCGGTCTTTGGCATGCTTCCGCTGGCTCTGGGACAGGGCTCAGGCTCTGAGCTATACCGCTCGCTTGGAATTGTGGTGGTCGGGGGACTGATTTCTTCGACCATTTTCACTCTTTTAGTCGTCCCAACTATGATGAGCCTGATCAACGACCTTCAGGCGGCCTGGGCCGCGCGGAGGAAACAGGCCTAGGACCGGAGCCGGGAACACAAGCAAGACTATGGGAGGACCTGCCTGATGCCGCCTCGCCCCCGCCATGCCGACATTCATACTGCCGCTGGACGGTGCCGCCAAAGCCGGGGCACGCAGGAACTTGCGCAGTCGCGCTCGCGTAACTCTGCACTGCATCCACGAGGATTCAGTAAGTGATAAAGGCCTCTATCGGCAATCCCTATGCCGTCGCCGTCGGCGTTCTGATCCTGGTGATCTTCAGCGCGATTGCCTATACGCAGATCCCGGTACAGCTTAAGCCGACACTTGAGCCGCTGGAATTCAATATTGATACCGACTACCCCGGCGCGAGCGCGCTGGAGGTCGAAGACCAGATAACCAACCGCCTGGAACGCGAACTGGCTTCGGTCAACAACCTCGAGGAGATCAGCTCGGACAGCTCCGAGGGCCGCAGCCGGGTGGCCCTGCGCTTCATCGACAGTGCCGACCCCAGCCAGGCGATGCTGGATGTTGTGCAGGCAGTGTCCCGGGTGCGCGGGCTGCCCGATGACGCTGAGACACCCAATATCAGCAAGGCCAATGCCAACGGCGAGCAGATCATGTGGATCGCCGTCACCGGCGAGGCCAGCGTCGACACTATGTTCGACTATGTCGACGAGTCCATCAGCCCGGCCCTGCAGCGGGTCGCCGGCGTCGGCGGCGTGCTGGTTACCGGTGGCGCCCGGCGCCGCATCATTGTTGAGCCTGATCAGGACCTGCTCAGCGCCAGGGGCATCAGTATTAATGAGCTCGGCGCGGCCCTGCGCAGCGCAAACAATGACACTCTCGGCGGCGAGATCACCGAGGGTGAGCGCGACTTCACTATCCGCTCCATAGGTAAGTTCCGCAGCCTGGATGATGTACGCGACGCAGTAGTCCGCCACAGCGCGACCGGCACCGTCCGCGTGCGTGATGTAGCCGAAGTCATCGACGGCCGCCTGCGCAAACCGGCGCAGGTTCGAATCAACGGCAAGCCCGGTATGTCGATCCGCATTCTTAAGCAGGCCGGCGCCAACACCCTGGACACCATTGACGGCTGCGAAGAGGTGCTGGACCGTTTCAACAGGCAGTTCGAGCAGCAGAAAGTCGGCATACAGCTGGTCGTGGGCTACAGCGACCGGCCTTACGTCAAAGAGGGTATCGAACTGGTCTGGCACGACCTTCTGCTTGGCGCAATTCTGGCCAGCATTGTACTGGCACTGTTCCTGCGGGCCGGCCGCCCGATTCTGATCACGATTCTGTCCATCCCGATCAGCCTGATAAGCGTGTTCCTGGTGCTGCAGGCTATGGACCGCAGCATCAACATCATCGCCCTGGCCGGACTGGCTTTTGCCGTCGGACTCGTGGTGGATGACGCGATCGTGGCGCTGGAGAACATCGAGCGTCACATGAACGAGCTCAAAAAGCCAGTCCGCCAGGCGGCTCAGGAAGGACTGGAAGAAGTCTGGAGCGCGATCCTCAGCATCACCCTTGTTCGCGTAGCGGTCTTTCTGCCCATTGTTCTGAACACCACCGAGGCGGGCCTGCTGTTCAAGGACATAGCGATCGCGATTGTGGGCAGCATCACGGTTTCGCTGCTGGTGACGCTGACTGTTGTGCCGGCCTTCGCGGCGGTCTTTCTGCGCCATGAATCAAGCCGTAAGAAGCTGGCTGAGACTAATCCAACCTTGCATCGTCTGCTTGAAGTCATTGAGTTCCAGTGGCTTGGCGAGTGGGTCCTGCGCGGCTATGAGCGTTTCACCGCCTGGGCCTGCCATGGACGCGGAGCGGCGCACAACACCGGCCGGCTGGGGCTGCTGACCGCGGTGCTTGTACTCTTCCTGCTGTCGCTGCTCCTGCTTCCTGCAGCCAGCTATCTGCCGAATGGTACGCAGGGCTTCATCACCGCGCGGACGCAGCCGCTGCCTGGTCAGAGCGTACCCGTTACCATTGAGGCCCTGCTGCCGATGGAGAAGGCCGCAATGGAGGATCCGCGGGTGGCGAGCGTCTTCCTCATTGTGTCTGAGACTTTCAACGTAGTCGGCGTGCGAACCCATCAGGAACAGACTGACGAGAAAGTCCTGCAGGAGATCCAGAACAAGCTGCGAAAGATAAGCAAGGGGCTGGCGGGATTCACCAGCATTCAGGTCAGCCAGCGTTCGATCTTCCGTGTGCAGGACAAGCAGTTCACTCTGGAAGTCACCGGCCCGGATCTGGGCCAGCTCAAGCAGATCGCGGCGCAGGTGGAGCAGGCGCTCAAGGCGCGCGACGACATTATTGGCGAAGAAGGCTCGGTCCGCAACGGCTATGTCGAAGGGGCGCCTGAATTGCAGGTGCGGGTCGATCCACTCCGCAGCAAGGACCTCGGACTGGCCGCCAACGAAGCAGCCGAGATCGTCAAGGGCATGATTGCCGGCACGCAATATTCCACCTATAACCAGAACGGACGCGAATACGACCTTGTGCTGCAGGGTAAACCGGAGTTGGTGCGCAGCCGCAGCGATCTGTCCGGCCTGCTGATCGCGGCGCCAGGCGGGCGCTTTGTTCGCCTTGACGAGATTGCCGACATCACGGAATCCAGCGGACCAACATCTGTCCGCCACTTCAACCGTGAGCGCAGCATCCAGCTGACCGTGAACACACGGCCAGATGTCCCAACCCAGATCTCGCTGGACAAGACCCAGAATGAGGTTCTGGCCCCGATCATTGCAGAGCTGCCGGTGGGCTATTCTATTACCTTTGGCGAGGCGGCGGACAAGCTGCGCGATACCTTCAGCAGCCTGGTATTCCAGGGCCTGCTGGCGGTAGTGATTATCTATCTGCTGCTGGTGGCGCTGTTCCGCAGCTTTTATTACCCGCTGGTCGTGCTGATCACTATTCCGCTGGCCTGGAGCGGCAGCTTCCTGGCGATTGCGCTGGCCTACAAGCTGACCGACAGTGTGGTGCAGTTTGACGTGCTGGGTATGCTGGGCCTGATCATCCTCTCAGGCATCGTTGCCGCCAACGCAATCATGATCATTGCGCAGATGATCAACTTTGAGAAGGACGGCCTGAGCCCCAATGAGGCACTTCGCGAGAGCGCCAGCACCCGTCTGCGGCCGATCATGATGACGGTGCTGGCCGCAGTAACAGCCATGTTGCCGCTGGCCTTTGGTCACGGCTCCGGATCAGAGCTTTACCGTGGCCTCGGCATCATTGTGGTCGGCGGTCTGGTCAGCTCAACCATCTTCACCCTGCTCGTCGTGCCGACGATGATGAGCCTCGTAAATGATCTTGGCACGGCGCTGGCGGCGCGGCGCGGCCAAAAGCCGTCGACCGAAAGCTAAGGTCGCCCATGTTCGGTCCAGCTGTAACACGAGGCTATATCAGGGTCAGAGCTGCGGACAGAGCGCCTTGCTGGTGCCTTTGTCGGACTCGGCCATCTGATCCAGGGTGGCATCGGCAAAACTCTTCTGGATGGTCGCGATAGCGTCATCCAGCTTGCGATGCAGGCGGCAGAGCCGTGTCCCGTGTGCAGGCAAGCCCAGAGGGCAGGTTGTTATGCGCTTAAGCGGATCAACCGCATTCAGCACGTCGAGGATACTGATCTCCTGCGCCGGCCGGGCCAGCGCATAGCCCCCACCCGTCCCGCGCCGCGTCACCACTATGCCTGCGCGGGTCAGGGCCTGCAGCACCTTCGCCAGATAGTCCTGCGGCACCTTGGTTGACGCCGCGATCTGCGCCGCCGGCAGCGGAGAACCTTCATTCTGCGCCAGGGCAATGCTGGCCCGCAGCGCGTATTCAGCTGTTTGCGAGAACATGCGTCCTCCTTTTTCCAGATTTCGGAGTTCTGGATCTTGACATCCAGTATACCCGCCGATAAGATACCTCAGTTGTGGATATCTTTATCCACTTATCCAGCTTCGCCGCCGGACAAGTCATCGGCGGTGGGAGGAAGAAATGCAGTCGCAACGCAAGTTATGGATCGCCCTGATCATGGTGATCGTCCTGTCATTCGTCACCCTCGGCTATTTTGGGCGGGAGATCTTCCGCCTCAAGCCGCCAATCCCGCAGCAGATAGCCAGCACTGACGGCAGGGTACTGGCGACGCAGTCCGACATTCAGGACGGACAAAACGTCTGGCAGAGCATTGGCGGCCAGGAGGTTGGCTCGATCTGGGGCCACGGTGCCTATCAGGCCCCTGACTGGTCAGCGGACTATCTGCACCGCGAGGCCCAGTTCATGTTGAATCTCTGGGCGCAGCGTGACTTCGGAGAAGAGTTCAGCGTAATCAGCAGCGAGCAGAAGGCGATGCTGGAGACGCGCCTGCGCGAAGAACTGCGACAAAACACATATAGTGAATCCAGCGGCGAGGTTACGATCAGTCCAGACCGCGCACTCGCCTATCAGGCCCTGGCTGATTACTACGGCACCATCTTCAGCAACGCGGAGCAGTTCCCGGCTGAAAGCGCCAGGCTTGCAGATGGGGGAATGAGCCTGAGCAAGCTGCGCGAGAGCTATGCCATACCGCGAAACAGCATTCCAGATAGCGAGCGCCGCAGCAAACTGAGCGCTTTCTTCTTCTGGGCCGCCTGGGCCTGCATTACCGAGCGCCCGCAAGCCGCGGGAGTCGCAGCGACCACAAGCGCGGCGACGGTCAGCGGCGTCACCTACAGCAACAACTGGCCCCCGGACCGCCAGCTTGGCAACCTGCCCAGCGGCAATATAGTGCTGTGGTCGATGCTCAGCATTATTCTGCTGATCGCCGGCATTGGCGCGCTGGTCTGGAATCACGCCAGACAGAAACAGGAAGAGCCGCTAACGCCGCCGGAAGATAACCCGCTGAAGTCGCTGGCACTTACACCCTCAATGAAGGCCACACTGAAATACTTCTGGGTCGTCGCGGCGCTGTTCCTTGTGCAGGTTGGACTGGGGGTACTGACCGCGCACTACACGGTAGAAGGCAACGGCTTCTATGGCTTCCCGCTGGCGCAGTACCTGCCCTATGCAGTTACTCGCACCTGGCACACCCAGGTCGGCATCTTCTGGATCGCCACCGCCTGGCTGGCGACCGGTCTGTTCCTCGCCCCGGCTGTTTCAGGGCATGAGCCCAGGTATCAAAGACTCGGCGTCAACGCACTCTTTGGCGCACTGCTGGTTATCGTCGTCGGTAGCCTCGCCGGCTCCTGGAGCGGTGTCATGCAGAAGCTGGGCTATACGGCCAACTTCTGGTTCGGGCATCAGGGCTACGAATATGTTGACCTTGGCCGCTTCTGGCAGATCTTCCTGTTTGCCGGCCTGTTCATCTGGCTGGGGCTGATGGCCGCGGCGCTGTGGCCAGCACTGATCAAGCCTTCCCAAAATCGCTCGATGCTGTGGCTGTTCACCGCTTCCTGCGTGGCTATCGCCTCCTTCTACGGTGCCGGGCTAATGTGGGGCCAGCATACGCATCTGTCGATGGCAGAGTACTGGCGCTGGTGGGTCGTGCATCTGTGGGTAGAGGGCTTCTTTGAGGTCTTCGCCACAGTCGCCATTGCCTTCCTGTTCGTGCGCCTTGGACTGATCCGCGCCGTCACTGCCACAGCGTCGGTGTTGTTCTCGACAACGATCTTCCTGGCTGGCGGCATTCTCGGCACCTTCCATCACCTTTACTTCACCGGCACGCCGACTTCGGTGCTGGCTCTTGGATCGGTCTTCAGTGCGCTGGAAATCGTGCCACTCAGCCTCGTCGGCGTGGAGGCCTTTGAAAACCTGAAGCTCAGCCGCCAGCGCGAGTGGCTCGCCCAGTACCGCTGGCCGGTACTGTTCTTCGTGTCAGTGGCTTTCTGGAACCTCGTAGGCGCCGGCGTCTTTGGCTTCCTGATCAACCCGCCGGTGGCGCTGTACTACATGCAGGGTCTCAACCTGACTCCGGTTCATGGCCATACCGCTCTGTTTGGTGTGTACGGCATGCTTGGCATTGGCCTGATGCTCTTCTGCCTGCGGGCACTTAAGGGTCAGGCGGCCTGGAACAACCGCTGGCTGGCCTTCAGCTTCTGGAGCCTTAACATCGGTCTGGCAATGATGACCATTCTCAGTCTCTTGCCGGTAGGAATTCTACAGGCGCGGGCCAGTGTTGAGCATGGAATGTGGTTTGCCCGCAGCGCGGAGTTTCTGCAGACCCCGCTGATGGAGAATCTGCGCTGGCTGCGGGTGCCTGGCGATATTGTCTTCGGACTGGGGGTACTTGCTCTGGCCTGGTTTGTCCTGGGCCTCGAAACCGGACACTCCTTTGCCCGCGAGCGCGTGGGGGCCGGGCAGAGCCGCGGAAGCAGCAAGCTGGCCCAGGCGCGCATGAAACCCTAGTTGTCATGAGCCGGGAGGGTGGCAGATGAACCGCGAGATAGCACTTGAAACGAAGTTAGCCGGGCTGGTCACGGGGCGGGAGCTGGTCTCCCGCCTCTTCACCCAGCTCGGTATGGACTACTGTTGCCAGGGTAGCCGCAGTCTGACAGAGGCCTGTTCGAGCGCCGGTCTGGACGCGTCGACAATGCTCAGAGTCCTGCGGGCGCTGGATGCTCTGCCGGCAAAAGCGGAAGGTGAGGAGCCCGCTCCCGATCTGACCGCACTGAGCCTCAGCGCGTTGTGCGACCACATTGAGCGCAAGTACCATGGCTGGCTGCGGGACGAGCTTCCGCGAATGGACGGTCTGCTCGAGTTGCTGGATGAGAAGCACAGCGCGCAGTGGCCCTGGATCGGCCCTCTGCGACAGCGCTTTGAACAGGTCGAGCGCGACCTGGATCGCCATCTGCGACATGAGGAGCAGAGTGTGTTCCCGGCCGTGCGTGACCTTGAGTCAAAGGGCAGCATCGGGACACACAGCATTCTGCTGGAGTTTGAGCTGCAGCAGCTGGAAAGCGAGCACGCGCACAGCGGGGCTGACCTTCAGGCACTGCGTGAGCTGGCTCAGGACTTCCTTGAACCCGAAGGCGCCTGCAGCAGCACACGCAGGCTGTTCGCAGATCTGCGCGAGTTTGAACGCCAGATGCACGAGCATGTTCATGCTGAGAACTATGTCCTCTTCAGCCGGGTCAGGGCTCTGCTGATGGACGCTAAGCAGACTGGTCTGGTCTAGGCGCCTTCATCGGCCAGGAGGTCAAAGCGCCACTGGAGACGACAACAGCAGGCAGGGCTTAGGTGCTGCTCAGACCAGCGGCAGGATTAACGTGAAGGTGCTTCCGTGACCCGGTATGCTCGACACTTCGACCCGACCATCGTGCACCCTGGCGATTTTTTCCACCAAAGATAGTCCCAGGCCATTCCCGCGGAAGTCACCGCGGCGCACAGTGTCAGCACGGTAGAAGCGCTCGAAGATATGAGCCAGCGCTTCGGACTCAATGCCGATTCCCTGGTCTGTTATGCTCAGCGCAGCCTCATCACCCAGCCGCTCTAACGCGACGCTGATGACGCCACCAAAGTGGCTGTATTTAATGGCGTTATCCAGCAGATTGGAGATTGCCATATTCAGGTTCCTCTCGTTACCCAGGACCAGAAGTCCGCGCGAGCCAAGGCCTGCAGGATCAAAGCTCAGTCCGCGTGCTTCTGCGGTATTGAAATAGCGGTCTATGCACTCCGCCGCACAGCGCCGCAGATCTATCTCCTCGGTGTTGGCGCTGGAGTCAATGCGTGACAACCGCAACAGGTCCTCGACACCGTCCTTGAGCACCTCGGCCTGAGATCTGATGCGCTCCAGAAAGTCGCGCTGTGTGGGTTCATCAACGCCGCCTGCCAGGAGATTTTCAGTGAACATGAAGATGGAAGTAAGAGGCGTCTGAAATGCATGGGCCATCCCGTCGAGCAGCTCCCAGCGCAGGAGTTCCATGCCGCGCCGAGACTTGGAATCTTCAAAGAGCACGACCAGTCCAAAGCTGGCAGGAATGATCCTGACGCTCATAAAGCGGCTGCTGATTGTGGGCTCAAGTTCCGCCGGCCTTCTGCCTTCAAGGCAGTCTCCCAGCGCCTGAAGGAGGTTCGAGCCATGCAGTTCAGGATTCACCTCAAGCAGCCCGCGCCCCAGCCAATCCGTGCTGCGCAGTCCACAGAGCTGCACATAGGCCTTGTTCAGGGCCAGGACCCGCAGGCTTGGATCGAGGCATAGAAGGGGCAGATCCACTTCACGCAGCAGGATCGAGAGCAGCTCTGAACCAATAGATTGTTCCGGCTGCCTGGACTCGTCTGCAGAACCACCGGACTCGGCGCTGCAGGTCCATCTAACGCGTGGATCAATCATCTTCAGGTACTCGGAAACTGTAACCAAGCCGATTGTGTGTTCGGATCAGCTTCTTGCGCGTGTCCCCCAGCTTGATGCGTAACGCTGAGATATGAACGTCAATGTTGTGGTCATCAACATACACATCTTCCGCAATAGCCATCTGCTTGAGGACCTCCCGGCTTCGCACCCAGTTGGGCCGATGTGCCAGCGCCCAGAGCAGCCTGAATTCGGTAGCCGTCAAAGTCATCGGCACGCCGCGAATTCTTGCCTCAAAGCTGCGTCGGTCCATGAAGAGCGGTCCGACATTGGTGATGTCCTCTTCATCATCGCCCGCCTTCGGTTTCAGGCGGCGGAGGATTGTCTTGACCCGTGCCTCGAGTTCTGGCAGGCTGAATGGCTTGGTCACATAGTCATCAGCTTCAAGGCCGAGCCCCAGAACTTTGTCAGATTCCCGATCCTGAACTGTCAGGATGATCACGCCGATATGCCGCGTCTCCTTGCTGGCGCGCACAGACCGCAGAATCTCCAGTCCGTCTTTGCCAGGAAGCCCGAGATCGAGAATCAAAAGATCTGGTGGGTTACCAAAAACGGCATCGAGTCCTTCTTTTCCGTCGCGATAACCGCTCAAGTCGTGGCCCTGCTTGCTCAGGCTGAAGATCAGGCCATCCAGGATGTCCTTATCATCTTCGACAACGACAATGCGTGCGCCGCTCATATCCACAGTTTAGCTTTCTCCAGGGCAGCACAGCGGACTGCCAGCACAAAACGTCATGTCAGCGGAAACCTTCCGGCGTATCTGCACACGCCCAGCGGCTCAACCAAGATAGTAGCCTGATTAACTTATCTGAGAATCAGCAGATTCTCAAGCTTTCCTCAAGAGCTCCGGCAGCTTCAATTATCACGCTCGCCGTCTTCCTTGACCCGCAGTCGCAGGCGCTCAAGTTCCGGAAAGAAGTCGAGATCATGAACGGATCCCAGCTTGAGATACAGCTCTTCAGCCTCGTCAAGGATGGCCAACGCTTCGTCTCTCAGACCAAGATCCAGGCAGCAGCAACCGAGGTAACACAGACATACACCGTAGAACAACGTCAGCCACGATTCAGCAAGTGCTGCCTTGGCCGCCTGAAGTGTTGTCAGTGCTGAGGCCGGCTGATCCATCCGGCAAAGGACATCGCCTAGTTCAGCGCGGTAGATGGCGGTGGCTGCCGGTGATTCCTTTCTGCTGAGCTCGCATGCACGTTCCAGCTGCACACGAGCATCTTCCAGACGATCGTCCATCTTGTACAGACGTCCAAGGTTGTAGCAGGTCAGCGCGGTCTGCGAGTCATCTTCCAGTTTTGCCCGTAGTGCCATTGATTCCAGGTACATATGCTCAGCCTTTTTGTAGTCCCCGGTTTCGCGATACAGATTTGCTATATCGCTCATGGCGTTGGCCATACCTGAATGGTGCTTCAGATCTGTGTAGAGCCGCAGGCAGTTTTCCATGTTGTGGCCGGCCAGTTCAAACTGTCCAAGGTCGAGATGCAGATTCCCAAGATAGCCATAAGTGGAGGCACTGCTGCTCGAGTCACCCAGGGAAAGAGAAACGCTGAGAGAAATCTCGTAACGTTCCCGCGCTTCCTCCAGGCGCCCCATACGATGAAGCGCAGTTCCGATATTGGCCTGCGTGATACCAATTGAGCGCTGGTTTCCGGCCAGGCCGAGGCTCAGGATCGATTGTTCGTAATACTCAATCGCCAGTTCAAACTGCTCGCGCTCCTGGAAGAGTATGCCCAAGTCGCCTTGAATCTGGCCGCGAATCTCGGAGCGGTCTGCACTCTGACATTGCTCGAGAGCAGTTTCAAGCAGCGCACGGCAGGATTCTGATTCGCCGGCAAGCGCACTGAAGTTCGCCTGAACCCGCATCAGCCAGGGAGAGTTGCCCTCAAAGGTGGCCTTTGCCTCGGCTTCAAGCTGAGCATAATCTTCAAGGTTGCCCCAATTAATCTGAAGCATCATCAGCTGGCAAAGATAACGATGACGCTGGGCGCGCTCACCAGCCCGGCTCAAATGGCTGCAAAGTGCCCTGAGAGCGTCAAGTTCTGCCAGTGGTCCCTGCTTCAACTGCCGCTGCAGTTCGCTGGCCACCAGCAGTTCCAATTCAATGGCCGAGTCGGCAGGAATGGAGGCCAGGACAACCCGGCGAATCTCATCATGGCCGAGATTGAGCCCGCTTATCTCTTCAGGCAGCTCATAGAGCCTCGGGCTTCCCGCAGATCCGATGCTGCTCATCCGGCGGTGGTGCAGTCGCAGCACAGCCTGGTCCTTCAGATGCGGCCCGGTTACGGCAAGCAGCCATACCAGCTGTTTGAGTTCGTCACCCAGACTCTCGACCCGGCGCAGCAGAATCTCCTCAAGCCTGCTGGGTCTGGCAACTATCTCCTTCAGGCTGCCCGGCTGTTCCTGCTCCAGTTGCGCCGCCTGCTGTAGCAACAGCGGCAGTCCGGCGGCAAGTTCTTCAATGTCCTGCGCCACCGGTTCTTCGGAACGGCCGGCCAGAATGTCCTTGATGATCTGGCGGGCCAAGCTGGAATCGATTTTCCTGAGCACCACCTTTTCCAGACCTGCCAGGGCGGGGGCGAGTTGCGGGCAGGCTTCCTCGCTGCGCACTATGCCGATGAGCACTGGTGCCTG
>CAZEJB010000042.1:0-24329 GCA_964512635.1 uncultured Planctomycetales bacterium
CTGTAGGGGCCGAGCATCGCCTCGGCCCGGTCGGAGCGCCGGTCTTCAGACCGGCTTCTTCTCCAGTAGTGGCGGGTCTTGACCCGCCTTCTTCTCTTGTAGGGGTCGCCGGCATGTGAGTGCGGTTCCCTGACCAGTATGCAGATGCTACGTCTTCATAAGAAAGAAGGCGATGCTTCCCAGGCAACCGGTTTTACCCGTGGCTACTGGTTTCTTTTGATGTGTCAGATATGAGGCTTGTTCTCTTGCTTCTCTTTCCCTCTTGGCCATTTCATTCTGACGGTCAACCTCCATCATCTTAAAAGTGCATGCTGTCGCAAGTCCCCACTTGCGAACGTCACTTTCCGAGACAAGATGCCTGTAGAGTCGAATGTTCCGATCAGAAGCATTCTCTTCCGGCTTGCGAAGGACAACCTCTATTCCGCTTGACTCGACAAAAGTCCGGAATGCGTTTCCGTCCCAGAGCTGGACACCTGTTTTTGCTGCCATCTCTCGTGCCGCCTTGGTGTAGGTACCACTAGTGATGACAATCGCGCTGTCACATGAATAGAACTGTTTGGATCCGATTAGGTGAGTGACATCCTTCACGCCTACTTTGTAGGCAGGATCGAACTGCTTCACTTGAACGACGGCCTTGGCAATATCGGATGTAACTATAATGTCGGCACCAAAGTCGCCCGAGAACGAGGTCACCTCAGCAAGATAGCCCTTTCGTCGGAAGACCTCAGCTACAAAATGCTCGAACTCTTGCGGCGAAAGAGACATGTAGTCCGTAGTAGGTTGCTCCTGTTGATCCATCTTAATCAGCCTCTATCACCCACGCTCCAGCTCCCCTTCCATATAGCGCTTCACCGCCAGCACATTGCCTTGCCACTCGAGCCGGTCGGCTTCTTCACCCCACATTCCTGGCTGGTTGACATCGCCATCCGTGAGCACCTTGGCAAGCAAGACCAAATAGCCGCGCAGGAGATCGTTGCTGGGATGGTAGCTAGCTGAGTCAAGCAACTGACTCAGTTCAGGTTCCAGGTTTGGGACTCTTGGCATTCCGCGCAGCATTGCTGCAACCGCGGCGGCGGCGACGGTAATCTCACAGCCGGGGACATCCAAGAACTCCTCTTCGCTTAGTTCCTGCAATTCCTTGAGTGTGCGCGTCAGGCAGGCCTCCGGGCCTTCTTCCTCTAACTCATAGGCCCAATCGCCCGCGTCGTCGTTGCCGAAGATACTCATATCCCAACGTCCCATGGCGTCCTCCGAATCGAAGTCATTCAATAGTACTTGCCGGAGCGCCGGCTTCAGCCGGCATCTTCTCCGGGACCGCGGACACTTGTGTCCGCATCCCTGTGTTGGAGCGCGGACACTTGTGTCCGCATCTTACCGGAACCGTCACAGTCACCTCGACGCGCGGAAGGAAGGCAGGGGCGCACAGAGTGCGCCCGGCCCCAGCCGCGCAGTCAGTATTTTGCGAACATGTAGGAACTCATTCCAGCAGCATGCAGATTGCCGGGCGCACTCTGTGCGCCCCTACCACTGATGCCAGCAGCTCGCTGATGCCAGCAGACGATCCAACGCTAAACCGCAGAGGCGCGGAGAACGCAGAGTTTCTGGGAGAGGTAGATCTTGCAGCAGTCAGTCACTGCGGAGTCCGAAGGGAATTCTTCGTGTCTTGGTACCCTTCGTGGTTGGATTAATCTTGCTCATCCGGACTCCAAGTCCTCAAGCTGGGCGGTTCTGTAAGGAGCTCAAGATTCAGCACCAAGGCCACTAAGAATCGCGAAGCCCACCTAGCAAGAAATGAATGCGCGCTTCCTCTTAGCCTTGGCGTACTTGGTGCTGGCTTGGTGTGCTTAGTGTTGAATCCGGCCTTAGCGTTCGTGGCGCTCTTTGCGGCTGACATGCAGTTAAAGACGCCAGACTATGTCTGGCGCTCCTGAGAATGCCGGTCTGTCGACCGGCGCTCCGAGGATCCCCCTCCGTGTAGCCCCCCTGCAGCACCTACAATCCAGCGATCACCGATTACAGGAGCAAACATGGGCACCTGGGGCACCGGACCCTTTGACGATGATCAGGCTCTCGACTGGCTGGGCGATGCAATGGACAGCGGCCTCAGCGAGGCCGTGCCGGAATTCCTCGACGAGTGGGAAGCAGAAGCAGAAGAAGACTTCCTCGACAGCTACTTCGGCGCCAATGCCCTGGCGGTGGCCGAGACATGTGCGTACCGACTCGGCAAGGCTGTGCCCTACCTCAGCGCGGACGAGGAGTACGCCCCGCGTCTAGCCGCCGATCCTTTTGTGCCGGACGCGGCGGTCGTGCGGCGGCTGATTGGCCTGCTGGAGACCAGCCTCGGGCCGAGGTCGGCCATCGTGATGGAGGACACCTGGGGCGAGCTGAGCGACAGGGACGAATGGCGTGCCAATGCTGAAGCGACCCGCGACTGGCTGAAAGGCTGGCTGCTGGGAGGTCCGCTTTCCAAGTCAAGCCCCAGCCAGCACTCATAATCAAGGGGCCGTGCTCGAGCTGAACTCAGACCAATGGTATCGGGCCTGCTGGCTGCTGGCACTCGCCGCTCCCTTGCTGAGCGTTTCCTCCGCCATGTTTGGAGGCCGGCTGGCTTATCACCGCGGCTACCTGACTCTTGGCTATGCACTGGGTCTGGCGCTGGGGCCCCTGGGGTTTCCGCTCTGCCTTGCCTTGCCCTTAAAGCCTTCACCGCTGCTGGCGACTGAGACGGACTATCTGCGCCGCTCGGGCCGGCCGGGTCTGCTGGCCTGGGGAAGCGGCCTGCTGCTGGGCGCAACCGCCTGGCCCCTGCTGGCCTACGCCCTGTTGCTTCTTGCAAGCGGCTCAGGGCAGCTAAGCAGCTTTGACCCTGTTGCAGCGAGCGTTCAACCCCTGGCGGGCGCACTCAGCCTGACGGCGCTGCTGATGCTGATGCTTGGGGCCTGGCTGATGGCCCACTGGGGCCTGCCCAGGACAGCCCTGCTTTACCCGCTGCCAGATACGGGCCTGGCCGATCGTTTGACCCTTGGGGCAAATGAAGTGGGGGAGCTGCATGAACTTCGCTGGCGGCTGGCTACCGGCCGCGACCGCCTGAAGGGGCAGTACCACTTTTACAGTCGCAGCTGGCCCCTGGCCGCGCTCCTCGTGCTGCTCAGTGTCATTCAATTCTTCCTGCCCGGTGGAACGCTGGCTCTGAAGATCGGCCTGCCACTGCTGGCGGCAGCAGTAATCGTTAATGCTGCGCGCCTGCGAAAGCACCTGCCTCTGGCGACAGAACAGCAGCTCCAGCTCGCGGAGTATGCACTGCAGGAACTTGACCGTGAGACGCGAGCTCCGCTGGGTTATCACGAGCATCAGCGCCGTCCGCTACTGATGGAATTGCAGGAGCATCTGCCAGTGCCCCTCGAACACGCCGTGCTGCTGACACGGCAGTGCATTTTGGAACTCAGCGAACGCCTGGACTTCTATCTGCAGGCGCGGGAGCGGCCCGAGCTGTACGAACAGGACCTTCCGGCGGTACATAGCCTGGAAAGGAGCCCTCAGCGCAAGGCTGGCATGCAAGCTGCCCTGCAGCCCAGTGAGCCGCGGCCCCGCGAGCATAAGTGGACGCCTTTGCTGGGCATCAGCGCGCTTGTAGGTGCCATCACCTTTATCAGGCTGCTGAGCGAGACGGAGAAGATCTGGCTGCAAGCCCTTTTTGACCCCAACGCGGTGGTTCAGCGAGAGCCGCCTCCACTTGCCGCGCTCGGCGGCGTGCTGCTGCTGCTGGCGCTGGCGGTCTACCTGCTTGTTTACCAGCGCCGGCGCAGCTGAGTCGGGCTGCTGCAGCACCCGGCTCAAGGCTGCTATGCTTGGCCTATGCGCATTCTGCTAGGCAGCCTTACTCTGGCCCTGCTGATCGCCGCTGCGGTTCAGCCAGCCAGCGCCGGCTGCAGTTACTGCCTGCAGGGCAAGGCCAGCGCCGATCAGGCCGCCGGCGCGCCTCTGGACACCGCTGCGATCGACCAGACCGCCCGGCGGCTGATGGCCCGCGAGGACGTCAAGGGCCTCGCCTTGGCGGTGATTGAGGACGGCGAGCTGCGCTACTTTGCAGCCTACGGCCAGCGCAATGTTGAGCAGCACCTGCCCCTGACCGCCGACACGATCATGTACGGCGCTTCGCTGACCAAGACGGCCTTTGCGTATATGGTGCTGCAACTGGTGGATGAGGGCCGCCTCAGTCTGGACACCCCGCTGGGCGAGCTGCTGCCTGCCGGCCTGCCGGACGAGGACTACTACAGCGCGCTGGCCGCTGACCCGCGCTGGCGCAGCCTGACCCCGCGGATCGTGCTCAGCCACAGTTCGGGCCTGCCGAACCTGCACTGGCTGGAGCCCGACCAGACCCTGCGGATCCACTTCGAGCCGGGCAGTGCTTATGCCTACTCCGGCGAGGGCTTCTGGCTGCTGCAGGCGGCGCTGGAGCAGGGCCTTGGCCTGGATGTCGGCGCCGAGATGCAGCGGCGGGTCTTCGATCCGCTGGGCATGCGCAGCAGCTCCATGACCTGGCGGCCCGACTTTGCGAAGAATCTCGCCGACGGCTATGACGTCAACGGCAGCTTTGAGCCGCATGACGAGCGCTCCAGCGTCTCGGCCGCCGGTTCGATGGACACAACCATTGCCGACCAGGGCCGCCTCTGGGCCGCCATCTTGCGCGGCGAGGGCCTGTCCGCACAGTCCCGGCGCGAGCTGCTGGCGCCGCAGCAGCCGATCACTTCTGCGCACCAGTTCCCAACCTTTGACACTGCGCCGGGCAGCTATCACGAAAGCATCGGCCTGGCTGCCGGCCTGGGCCTCGTGACCTATCAGGACCGCTCCGGACCGGCCTTCTTCAAGGGCGGGCATAACGACTTCACCGGTAACATGGTGCTGGGCTTCATGCATGAGCGCCGCGGACTCGTGCTGCTCTCCAACTCCGTGCGCGCCGAGCTGATTTACCCCGAGCTGGCCGCGGCGATCCTGGGGCCGAGCGACATGCCCTGGGCCTGGGAGTATGGCTGGTTGGAGGGCGATCAGTAGCCCTGGAGCGTCCCTGCTACCAGTCCCAATAGCTCGGACATGTGCGGCGAAGAATTCTTAACACAGAAACACAAAGGCACAGAACTGGACGCAGGATTGAGCAGCTAAATAGTCGGAGACCTGACCGGGTGTCCACTATTCCGGGGGAAGTTCAGAACCGCAATCTGTGTTTCTGTGCTTCTGTGTTGAACTTATCAGTTCTGCGAAACTCTGCGTTCTCTGCGCTTCTGCCCTGGATCGGATGGCGCCGCGGATCCGAGCTGCGGGGGTTGAAGATGCCAGTCTCTGGCTAGCGCTCCCCATGGATTCCGGCAGCCGCTTCACGACATGCCAGCGCTCCAAAGAACACGGACAACAGCGTCGGCGCTCCGTCAATTCAGCCTGATCATCGTCGGCTTGAGGTCGAGTTTGTTTAGATAGACGTCGTAGTTCTGCTCAGAGATCAGGTCGCCGCTGGAGCGGATCAGAGCCGCGATGCAGCCCTCCAGCACGTTCATGCCGAAAGAGCGGCCGTCAATGACCGGCGTGGTGGTGATCAGCCAGGACAGGCCGAGGCTTTTCAGCCGCTCCTGGTCCTTTTCCGTCGTGGTGTTGGTCAGCACCACCTTGCCGTCGAGGCGCGGGGGCAGGTTGCGGCTGATGTAGTGAAAATCGCCGCAGATCCAGTCGGCCCAGTTGAAGAACTCGGTGAACTTCGGCTTGTGTTCCTTTTGCTTGTCCCCGGTGGGGTAGAGCACCTGGAAGGGCAGGCGGGTCACAATCGGCGCCAGGACATTCGCGAACTGCTGCAGACGGCGGATCTTATGGATAGCGATGGGTATGCCAAGGGCGAACATCAGGTCACCGAAGACAACCTCGCTGGCGCTTTCGGCCAGCGCGGTCGCCATGCCAAAGCGGTCGACGCCGCTTACCAGCAGGGCCCGTGCACCTTTTAGCCGGGGGGGGGTGTCATCACCTGGCGGCAGGCTGGCCAGCCAGCGCACCATCCGGGGCTCCAGGAGCTGCTTAAGCACTGAGCCGTCCACCACCGGGGTCTGACGGGCCTGGCGGGCCAGACGCATGGCGTCGCGGATGGCCCACTTCCTGGGGCCGGCTACGAGATACAGGTCGATGCCGCCGAGACCGATGGCGTCAACCTTGCCGTCCAGCTCGGCGATCAGGGCCAGCGCCCGCGGGAAGTCGCCGTCCGTGCCGACGCGCGACAATTCGACCTCGTGGCCCAGAAAGCTGGCCCGGCTGGTCTTGTCGCGGGCAGATGAGCCCAGAGAGACGGATACGACCTTGAGCATTGGCAGGCCGATTATACGCCTGGCCGGTGTTTCGCCGCACAGAGCCAGCGGCCGCGGCCGCGGCCGATCTCAGGGAATCAGGAAGCTGCGCCGGGCCTGGCCTACTTGCGCAGCCAGGAAGGTTTATAGCCGGGGTCGAGCATCCAGACTTCGTTCTCGGCGGCGCGGGAAAGCGAGTGCTTGGGGTTCACTTCCACCAGCTTCAGCCAGGTCTGGATCGCCTCGGGGTTGCGTCCGAGGTTCTTATAGATGAAACCGAGCTCAAAGAGGACGTGCACGTCATCACCGTGGTCGGTGACCAGCTGGGTGAGGAGCTTTTCGGCCTCGTCATAACGGCCGTTGTCAAACAGCGCTGAGGCCAGGGTGGCCTGGTTTGCCGGGGTCGGGCTCTGCTCATAACGCTGCTCAGCCTGCTGCAGCGCCTTCTGCTTGCGGCCATGGTCCACCTGGGTGGCATTGGCCTTCGCGTCTCCATAGAGCCTGTAGTTACTCATCCTGTAGTCCTCATCGCCAGTTCCGCCGGTTCCGGCCGCCAGCCTTACCAGTTATCTTACCCGCCAATCGACCGCCACACCGAGAAATGTGGAGACGCAACCGGGCCGGGCTGCCAGCCAGTGTCTTAGACGGCTCTGCTTCCCGCAGGTTTCATGGCCTGCTGGAATAGTCAGATATTAGCTTATTCGGCTGATTGGCTGAAACTCTAAAGTCGAAGCTGTTCTCCAAGATGCGTCCGCAGAGGATGGATTGGGGGCTAAGGAGATCGAGATGACGAAGAAATGGATCGCAGTCGGCAGCATCGCGGCAGTTGCAGTGCTGGGACTGGGCGTTGGCGCCTGGGCCGCGGGCGGCTCTGCTGCTGGAGAAAAGGGCGCTGGAGGCCTGCGCGGCCGTGGCCGCGTGGTTTATGGCGAGCTGACCTCCGCCGGCGCGTCAAGCTGGACGCTAAGGCCGCAGATTCCGCCCAAACTGCAGGAGCGCCTGGAGGCCCGGGCCGCTGAAAAGGGTATTGAGCTGCCTTCGCTGCCCGAGAGCATTACGGTTGGGGTAGGCAGCGAAAGCAATTTCTGGCTGAATGGCCAGTCTGCTGCGGCTGAGGATTTCAAGGCCGGGGATGAAGTGGTCATCCGCCTCGACAAGAGCTGGAAGGAGACAGGCGCCTCGATCATGGGCGCCGCGGACCCGCAGACGGCCCGCAATTACATCTGCGCCAGCGTCGACAAGATGCGGGCGGATGCACAGGGCCGCGGCGATGGCGGCGGTGGGAAGGGCGAGAGGCATGGCAAGGGCGGACCGGGTGGTCCCGGCGGCCGCCGTCCGCACCCGGCCTTCGGCGTGATTACGGCTGTCAGCTCCGACAGCATCACGATCAAGCCGGAAATGCCGGACTTCATCAAGGAAGACATGGAAAAGCGCCAGCAGGAGCGCGCCGCCCGTCAGGCCGAGAAGGGCAAGGACGGCAAGGGCAAGGAAGGCAAAGGCCGGGGTCAGCGCGAGCTGCCTTCTGAGCTGACCTTCAAGCTGTCCGACATGACCGTTTTCGTAGTGAATGAGGACGAGCAGTCCTCCAACCCCTTCAAGGTCGGCGACCGTGTCGGCATCCTGCCGGCGCCTCCTCCGGGTGGACCCGGCCAGGGTGGTCATGGCAAAGGTGGCCATGGCAAGGGCCAGCACGGTGGCCGCGGTGAGGACGGTCCGGGCGCTGATGGTCCGGGTATGGACGGTCCGCCTCCCGGTGGGCCCGGCGGACCGGGCGGCGATGGCCCCCGAGAAATGCTGGCCGGCGTGATCAGTGACTATGCCTCCGCCGAGGCGCGGTTGGAAGAGATGCGCAAGCACCGTGAAGAGAAGCGCGGCGAACGCGGCGAGGGCCGCGGACGTCATGGCGAGGGTCAGGGCCAGGACGATGACTAGGGTCCGAAGTCCCCGGGCAGGCTGCCCGGCTGTGCCAGCTCCGGCTTGCCGCTGTGAGCGTTGAGCGAGTTAATCCACCGGCTTAATCTGGCCAAACAAGGGGCGGGAGCAATCCCGCCCCTGTCATTTTTCAGCCGCCAGAAATGCTCAGGCGGCTGGTCAGGATCAATCTTCGCTTTCAGGGCCGCGCGTCTCCGCAGGGCCGCTGCGCTCCAGCTTGAGCAGCTTGATACGGTTGCCCTGGACCTTCAGCGCGGTGATCTTCACTCCCGGGTTTTGCTCATTGCCTTCCAGCAGAAGTTCATCACCGACGCGTACACCGCGGCCGAGTTTCTCCATCAGCAGGCCGCCGATGGTGCTGGCATCGATGTCTTCCAGCTCAAGTCCCTCGAGCTCCGGCAGCTGCTCGATCCGTGCCCGGCTGGAGACGATGGCATAGCTCTCCGTGCGGCGCAGGACATCCACATTCTGCTCGGAATCGAATTCGTCGGTGATGTCGCCCACCAGCTCTTCGAGGATGTCCTCGAGACTGACGATGCCGGCCGTGCCGCCGTGTTCGTCCACCACTACGGCAAGGTGCGCACGGTCCTGGCGCAGCTCGGCCAGGGCCTCGACGATGGACTTGCTGTCCGGGAAGGCCCGCACGCTGCGCATCAGGGGCAGCAGGGGCTCGGTGGCCCAGAGGTCGGAGGGATCGCGGCCGGCATCCGCCGCCTTCGTGCTTTCGCGGACGATGTCCTTCAGCAGCAGCACGCCGACCACCTCGTCGAGGTCTTCGTGGAAGACCGGCAGGCGGGTGAAACCGTGCCTGCTCATCAGCATCAGCGCTTCGCCCAGCATCGCGTCGTCGGCGATGGCCACCACATCCACCCGCGGCGTCATCACGTCGCGCAGGTTCTTCTGGCTGAAGTCCAGCGCCTCGGCGGCAACGGAGCTGTCGGTGCTGTGCAGCTGGCCGGCGCGGCGGGCCATGCGGATCGCGGTTTCCAGCTCCTCGCGGCCCATGATGTGCTCATGCTCCAGCTTGCCGCCGGCCAGCAGCTTGACGATCGGCGTGGCGATCAGGTCGATGGCGATGTTCAGCGGCGTCAGGATAAAGTTCAGGTAGTAGAGCGGTACAGTGGCAAAGGCGGCAAAGCGCCGGGCGTTGGTCGCGGCGAAGCTCTTGGGGATCAGCTCGCCAAAGACGATCAGGGTGATGGTGATCACCGCGCCGGAGATCAGCAGCGCGGTGTGCTCGGGCATGCCAGAGGCCTGCGCCAGCTCCTCGCTGACCGTGGCGGCATAGATCGTCAGGGCTACGTTGGAGATGTTGTAGCCGACGAGGATGGTGCCAAGGAAACGCTGGGGCCGCGAGCGCAGCTTGAGCTGCATCCGGGCCAGCGAGCTGCCCTTACGGGCGGCTGTCTCCATGCCAACGCGGTCGAGGGTCATCAGGGCCAGCTCGCCGCCGGCGAAAAAGGCGCAGAGCAGCAGCAGGCCCAGCAGGATCAGTATCGGGATGAGCTCCATAGGCGGCTCAGGCCGCGCTCACCCCCTGGGGCGGGTGTGACAATCGTTCTCGCGGCGGAGTCTCGCCGGACTGGCAGGCGTCCATGCGTGGATTGTAGCGCAGTAGACGCAGGCGTCGCGAGTGAAGCAGAAGACCAGGCGGCCTACTTCTTCAGGAACAGATAGACCGCCGTCACCGCCATCACCACGCTGAAGATCTTGCGCACCAGGGCCGGGTCGATGGCATTGGCCAGTTTGCCGCCGAACATGCCGCCGATCAGCAGGCCGGCGGCCAGCATGCCCGCGGCCCAGAGGTCGATCTGCACCGCGGGGTTCCTGTAGTACTGCATGAAGCCCAGCAGGCCGACCGGCGGGATCAGCGCGGCCAGACTGGTGCCCTGGGCCCGCAGCTGCGGATAGCCAAACAGCACCACCAGGGCCGGGACAATGATGATCGCGCCGCCGATTCCGGCAAAGCCGGAGAGGACGCCGGCGCAGAGTCCAAGGGCGAGCAGGCCAAGATAGATCAGCATTAGGCTATTGTGGCACCGGTCGTCAGCGCTTGATAAAAAGATAGATCCCGACGCAGACCAGGAAAATGCTGAAGACTTTTCGCACTGTGGTCGGATCGAGATGGTTGGCCAGCCGCCCGCCAAACAGGCCGCCGATAAGCACGCCCAGCGCGATCAGTCCGGCGGCCAGGAAGTCAATCCGGATCGCCGGGTTTTTGTAGTACTGCCAAAAGGCCAGCAGCGCGACCGGCGGGATCAGCACGGCCAGGCTGGTGCCCTGGGCCCGCAGCTGGTCATAGCCGAAAAAGAAGATCAGCGCCGGGATGATGATGATCGCGCCGCCGACGCCGACAAAGCCGCCGACGGTGCCGGCGACGAGTCCGACCAGCAGAAAGGCCAGATAGATGAGCATGGGGCATTGTGGCACTTGCAAGGCTGTTGGCTGTCAGCATTCAGTTGTAAAAGGGAAGCCCACTGCAGTCCTTGATTCGGGCAGCAATCCTGAGATGACTATCCGAAGCTGTAACTGACACCTGATGGCCTGCTTTCTGGCCTGATTTTCCGAACTTCACGGCTGCGATGCAAGTCTCTTCATCAACGTGGGTACAAATTGTTGATAACACGCCGATATCAGAAATGATGGAAGGCGAGGGATCAGCCGGTGGCTGAATAGACGAGGAGGAACCGCGATGAAGAAGGCAAAGACTGCCCGGATGTCCAGCAAGGTCAAGGACGGCCGCAACCCCTTCAGCGCGCTGCTGCCCGCAGCGCCGCCGCAGCCCGTCCTGGAGCACAGCGACTGGCCCAGCGACGCCCAGTGGCTGGCCTTCTGGGCCCGCCAGGAACAGCTGATGCTGCAGCATGGCATGCTGGGTCCGGAGGCCAGTGAGGCGCTGGCGGAATAGTTGATTCGAAAGCGCGTCAGTAGCCGGACAAGCACTTCATATCCGGCCAGCTTGTCATTGGCCGCGCTGATTCAGTTAGAATCAAAGCATGGACCGTTCATTCTTTCAGCTAGGACAGTGGCGTGACCTTAACGCTGGCGGGCTGATTCTGATTGCAGTACTGCTGCTGTCTGGCTGCGGAGCATCCGGCAAAGGCCGACTTTCCCCTGAAGAGCTGGCAATCAAGGGCATCAACACCAGCAGCCTGGGTTTCAATGTCAGCTCTGTGGCGACAAATGCAGATGGCATGCTCGCCGGCGGCTTGCGCCGGATAGAGAATCAAAACCAGCTGCTGATCTCCTTGCTGAATGATCAGGGCGAGCAGCTTTGGACGCGCCGCTTGCTACCGGAAGCGGGTGCCAGGGCCAGCTGGCATTCCTTTGGCCTTGCTGCTGCTCTGGACGGCTTCTGGCTTTGCTGGCGGGAAACCAAGGAGGGGCCGAATAGTGTTTTTGTCGGAAGAATTGGAGCAGATGGACAGGTACAGATATGCCGGCGATTCATCGAAGAAGATTCTCAGTACCTAGGTTTCAAGCAATGCGAAGATCCAGATAAACTGCTGGTCTGGGAAACCAGGGTCAATGAACTTACTTTTGATGAGAGCCTGGTGTTTGGCGAACTGAGCGCGCAGGGCCAGGTGACTAATGCCAGGGCAATGCGAAACCAGGCTGGCGGGCTGAACAGAGTTGACAAATGCCACTTGCTGCGAAACGGAGATATTGCCCTGCTAAACTCTCATGGTCACGGCCTGAGTTTCATCTTGCTTGGCCAGGACAGCGCATCTGGCCGCAAATGGAACCTGGACCCTGATCAGCGAATCCCGGACATCGGTTATAGCTGTTACCTTCAGACAAGCTGTGTGGATCCACGCACTTGCGGCGTGATCACCGCTTTTAGCGTGGATTACGACGTTTTTAACCCAGTTGCTCATGGCACCAGCGCAGATAGCGGTTATTACAAGATTACGGCATCGTTTGATTCGCGTGGCAAGTTGTTACATAACTGGTTTTTTCAGGGCGAGACGGCGCCCAATATCCAAAGCCTGCTTGCGACTGGCAATTCTGTCCTCGCGGCTGGATCCCTCTCCGACCCAGAGCCCGGAGGGACGGCCTGGATGGCCCGGCTGGACCGGGGAGGCCGTCCGGCAACTGAACTGCGTCTCGATCTCGGCGACTTTTCAGGGCCCCTGCTGCTCCAGGGTCTGAGCGCCGCTGCGAGCGTTTCCCTGCTTGACTACTGGGATCTGCAGTTCCAGGACAGGGTGCTGGACCTTCAGTCGTCCAGCTGGACAAGCTTTAACAGCCAGTGGACTGAGTATTCTGGCGACAGCCAGCCCTTTGGTGACTTTGCAGTCTCTCCGGCAAGCCTGGAGTCCGAGTCTGCGGAAGTCCAGCTGGAGCTGCTTGAGCTGGATACTACTGAAGTAAATACACGGCAACTGCTGGTCATTACCGGTTCAGACTTTTAGTCCGCACTTTGACCTTTGTCTCTCCGGACTCGATTAGAATCAGACCGTGAAAGAACGAGGGTTGAATCTCCCGCTGCGGCGGGGCCGTGTCCTGTTTGCCGCGCTGTGTGCGCTGGCCATCGGCCTTTCGCTGTTGGTGTTGCCGTCCGCGGCGCAGGCAGCGGTGAACCTGACTAGCGCCGCCTGGGCCACCAAAGGCGACTATATCGAGATCGTGCTGGGCTTCGACGGCAAGCCGCCAGGCTACAGCGAGTCCTTCCGCTATGACCCCGACCGCTATGTGCTGTCACTGAGCGGCTGCCAGCACAGCCTGACCAAGGAAGCCTCCGACAAGCTGGCGGCGATCGGGCATCCGCTGCTGTCCAAGATCAGCGTGCGCAATGGCGGTGAGAACTGCGAGCTGGGCTTCTACCTAAGCCTGGCCGTTCATCCCTTCATCCGCACTGAAGACAAGAACCTGGTCCTGCGCTTCTATACCGCGACAAGGATGGAGCGCAACACCACCCTGGCCCCCGGCGTCAGCCTGACCGAGAAGGGCATCACCCGCGGCGGTGAAAACCTGGCGGCCTATATCGTCCGCATCGACAAGTCGGCGCTCGCCGGCGCTGGCGCAGCAAAGCTCTACAGCGTCTCCGGCGACCGCTATGACCGCAAGACGCGCCTGCGCAACCCCTCGAGCTATGCCCGCAAGGAGCAGGCGGAGGTTGTGATCAACGGCGGCTTTTTCGGCAAGCAGGGCCAGCACCTCAGTACTCTGGTCGAGAAGGGCCTGATGCGTGCCACCGGCGTCTATCCGACGCGGCCGATGCTGGTGGTGACGGACGGCGGCGAGGTGCTGATCGGCCGCTACAACGTGGTCACAGCGCTGGTTTATACCGACCCGAATGGTGAGGAAAAGCGCCTGACGGTCAACGCCAAGAACTACCCCTTCCAGCAGAGCAAAGTGATGGTCTACGACCAGGACTATCCCATCGAAACCCTGCCGCAGGAGGCGATGTTCTATTACCTGCTGCGCAACCATAAGATCGAGTATCACGGCAGCAGCACCAAGGGCGTGAGCCTCGGCGAGGGCGTGCTGCTGCTGGCCACTGACATCATCCCGGAGGCCAACCCGCTGCAGGATGTGCCGGACGGCAGCTCGGTGGCGCTGGAGACCAAGCTGACGGATGAGACCGGGCGCAAGCTGCGGGCCGAGAGCGCCATCGGCGGCGCGCCGATGCTGGTCGAGAATGGCAAAGTTGAGATCAGCGTGGCCGAGGACAAGGTCCAGGCCGACATCGCCAAAAGCGAGCGCTCGCGCACTGCGGTAGGGCTGACCAAGGGCGGCACCCTGCTTTTGGTGGTGGTCAAGGAAACCGAGGGCCAGAACTATGGCGGCCTGACGCTCAAGGCCCTGGCCGAGCTGCTGATCAGCGAAGGCGCGGTGACCGCGATGAACCTCGACGGCGGCGGCAGCAGCGCGATGGTGGTCGCCGGGCACGTGATGAACGAGGACGAATCCGAGCAGCGCCCGGTGAGCAACGCTCTGGTGCTGAAGCTGCCCGCGCCGGCTGCCAAGTCTCAATAACTGAACTGGACAACTTTTCTGGTAGTCTTATATGTGTGCCGCCGGGCTGAGGCCCGCAGGCGGCCGGGGGTTTGCCATGACCGCTTACTCGTATCTGCTTAAGGGACTCGCGCTTGGCGCCCTGTCCTGTGGACTGCTGGCGGTGCTGCATGACAGTGCCGAGGCCCGCGAGCGTTCGAGCCGCCGCTCCGAGCGGCGCAGCGAATCTCGGCGCAGCGATTCGCACCGCGACTCCGGTTCCGACCGCTACAGCGATGACTGGGGCTACCGCGCCTTTATCCCCGATGGCGGGGGCGGCCGGATTTACTACGGCGACGCTGGTGACTATTACTCCAACGGCAATATCTATGGCGGCTCCTGGAACAACGGCTGCTATGACAACGACTGGGGCCATGACAGCCGCCCCTGGCGGATCTACCGTCACGGCGACCGCAACTACCGCCGCGATGGCATCAGCATTGGCGTTGAAGGCGACAACTTCTCGCTGAGCTACAGCCGCCGCGGCCGCGGACGAGCGATCTACAGCGCGCCGGACTGCGCGGAATATGGCTACTACGGCAATGGCTACTACGACTCGGCAACCTATGTCTACGGCGACGGGCCGATCGTACTGGATGGCCGCGGCCGTGACTATGACTACACCCGTCGTGCTTCGTACTACGGCGACAGCGAGGTCTATTACGACAATCGCAGCTATGAAGACAACGACACGGTGAACTATTACTACGAGGACAGCCCGGTGCAGCCGGTGCCGGAGCGCAGCCGCTATATCGAGACGCCGGATTATGGCCCGCAGCTGCCGGACAGCAACACGCAGGAACAAAGCCCGCAGCGCGCTGTGGGCCTGCGCTTCCGCGAGGAGACCAAGCTGGCCACTGAGGACGGCGGCTGGCGCCTGTCAATTGTTGAGGGCAAGCTCTACGCCGCCAAGGGCAAGGGCAAGGGCCAGCTGGTGGCCAGTGGCGTGGATGCTGACTTTGGCGCCTATGCCTATCACACCGGCGGCATGCTGAGCCTGGTCTATCGCTCCGGCGGCGACGTGCTGGCCGCGAGCCGCGATGAGGCGGGGCAGTGGTACAGCGAAGCGCTGCCTTACAACGTCGATTTCAAGCGCGACAACAGCCTTGGCCTGGTCGGCGGCGACCTGTGGTTCACCTTCAGCGCGACCGACGGCATGCGTTATGTCGTGGTGCTCAGCAATGGCGCCTGGAACGAGCTGGGCTCGGCGAGCCGCGGCCGCCGCTAGGCCCCGCCGGGAGTCCCGACGCCCGGCGAATCCAGCAGCGCTCCGGCGGCGTTGCCGTCTGCGCCGCCATTCTCCGCGACGGCAGCACCTTCCTTCGGCGCGACGCCCGGATAGCGCGGGTTAAGCGCCAGGCAGCGCTGACGGTAGAGCTCCGCCTTGCTGCTGTCGCCCCGAGCTGCATAGACCTTTGAGGCGATGCCATACAGCGCAGGAGTCTCATAGGGCGTCGCGAGGCACTCATCCACTACGCGCCGTGCATCGGCGCTGCGTCCGGCCTTGAAGTAGGCCTGGGCCAGCTTGACATAGGCCAGGCCAGTGCGGCGGGCGGCGAAGTTCTGTTCCGCCACTTCGCAGAGCTTGTTCATGTCCGTTTCGAACTTAAGGCAGTGGTTGATCATGTGCCCCAGAGCGGCTTCTGGCAGCTCGGCCACCCGCTTGTCCCAGAGCTCCCGGGACTGCCTGATCAGCGCCTGAGCTTTAGCCTCCAGCGCCGGGTCGGTCTTGCCTTGTTCGCGGTACAGCGCCGCCAGCTCATCCATCTCGTCGGGGTGTCCGCTCTGTTCGATGCAGTGCTCAAAGATCTTGATCGCGTCGCTGTTGCGGTCCTGCAGGGCATAGACCCGCGCGATGTGTTCCTGCACCAGCCACCAGTCCGGTACTTCGACTTCCGCCGCTTCATAAGCGCTCAGCGCATCGCTGTACATCCCGCGCTCCATGAACATTGAGCCGCGCTGGACAAACAGCCAGGCGCGCAGTTGGTGTTCGCTGGGCAGGATGTACTGCTTCTCGCAAAGCGCAAGCAGGCCCAGCGCCTCCTGCCAGCCGCCGGTGCGCCAGTGGTAGTCCGACAGGCGCGACAGGCTGTCGAGATCCGGTGCCAGCGCCACCCCCTCGCGGTAGAGCTTAAAGGCTCGGGCATAGTCGCTGCTGTGATAGGCCACGTCGCCCCGCAGCATCGCGATATCCCCGCGCTCGATATCTGACAGGCCGACCTTCTTTTCGAACTGTGCCAGATAGGGCTCAACCCTGGAGATCCGGTGGATGCCGAAGTTGTACTTGGCCGCCATGTAGTTCGGCCCCGAGCCCTGCGGTGCAATCGCGAAGGCCTCATCGAGCAGTTTGCCGATATGGACATAGTCGCCGAACTCATTGGTCAGGCCGACGCGCTCCATATACAGCCCCGCCAGATGCTCGCGCTTGAGCCAGTCGCCGGGCTGCTGGTCGACCAGGCTTTGCAGGCCGGCAATCCGGGCGTCGACGTCGTTTAGAAGCTCCGTGTAAGACGGGTTGGGCAGCACTGTGCCGCCAGGGCCGCGCGCCGCGCCGTCCTGGCTGTCCGAACCGCCTGCCGGCATCGGGTGTCCCTCGGACTGCCGTGGGCAGGCCCCCAGCAGCAGGCATGCCAAAAGAGCCGCTCCCAGCTGCAGGAAGCGCCGGGCCGGGCCGGGCATGTTAGGCGAGATTAAGCTCAGGCGCATGCTTACTCCAGGATCAGGTGCATCAGTCCAAAGAAAAGGGAGGCTGCCGTAGCAGCCTCCCAGTATCGCATCAGCTCTGTGGGAGCCGGGCGGATGGCAGTCCGCGCCGGGGGCTAATGCGGGTCGGCAAGGTAAGGAAAGCCGGGTTTGAAGGGCACGTCATTGGCCGGCGGGTTAAGCGGCAGGTCGGAGAAGGTGGTCAGGTCCTGGCCTCCGGCGCCGAGCTTCAGCAGAACAGCCGCCAGGGTGATGTCCACCACCTGGTCGGTCAGCTTACGGCCGTTGGGATAGCCCGTCGGCAGGTCGGGGTCGTACTTGATCGTGTCCGGCACGATCACCGGGCCGGCCTGGGCGAGAGTTTCCTCCACCGTAGCCGGGGTGAGCGACAGGCCGGTAAGGTCGTCGTCCAGCGCCCCGTGCAGATCCGTCACGCTGTCGGTGATCTCCCCGACCCACATCCCGGCGGCATCCTGCACCGGGTTGGAGGCGTTATAGCTGTCGCGGATCGGAGCGTTGCCGAGGCCCGCGGTGGCCGCGATGCCGGCGGTGCCGGCCTCGACGGCGGCGTGGCGGTCGATCTGGGTGTAGGCGCTGGCCGGGTCGGAAGCAAAGACGAAATTGTCTTCAGGCGTGTTGTCATCGCCACTCTTGCAGGCGGGCATCACCATGGCGGCGGCCAGCAGCAGCAGGAGCAGCAGATGAACAAGGTTAAAGCTCTTGAACATGGTCATCTCCTATTTACGGGCCGCCGTGGCCCAGAACTGCAGGTTGTTGTTGCCGTCGAGCAGCTCGCTGGTCGGCATTTCCACGGCCACCGCCGTCACGTTCAGGCCGGCGAGGAAGTCGCGGCTGTTCGTGATGCTCAGGGTGCCGGTGGCCAGAGTGTCCAGGTAGCCCTGGGCGTCGAAGAAGAACGGGTCATCAGCATGGCCGGCCCAGACCCGCGCGCCGCCGCCGGCATCCAGCACGGTTTCCACCGGGCCCTCGACCGTGCCCAGCACGCCGGGCACGTTTTCGAACTGCACGCCGACATCGCCGGCATTGTTGCGGCCGAAGCGCCAGCGCAGCTGGATGTCGCTCTGGTTGTCGCCGTCGTTGTCGATGTGCAGGGTATAGAGCGCGTCCTCGTTATAGACGCCCTCGCTGTCGGGCTGCGGCCGGCTGTCGTTAAAGCCTGCCCAGCAGATGATGGCAGTGGTCTCACCACCGCCGCTGTCAAAGACGTAGAGGTCAGTGATGTCCATCGAGGCATCAGTCTTGACCAGCGGGGACTCGTCGTGGTCGGATGCCTGGATACTGCTGGCCCACCAGCCGCCGGCTGTGACCAGCGCGCAAAGGCCGAAGGCCAGACCGACCTTGAGGCCAATCGCTTTGTTCATGGGTTCCTCCTTTGGCTTGCGGCGGAACGCAGCCCGCCAGCGCCTTTCAAGGTGGATTATCCGTATTCATGGCAGAAATGTCAAGGAATCGTGACATGAATTTTTTATCAATGACATCAATGCATTGAATCCGCCATATGCTGTCGTCTTTAGGACAAGCCGGCATCTGCAGCTAAGGCAGCTTTGCCGCGTCCTACAATCTTCCCCCGCGGTGTTCAGATACCGCAGGCTGAGGGGGTTGCCATGCAACTGCGTTCCATCCGTGAGGCCGCGCTGAAGGGTCAGCGCGTCCTGACCCGTGTCGATTTCAACGTGCCACTGTCGGCGGGCGAGGACGGCTCGGCCCACGTGGCGGATGACAACCGGATCCGTGCCGCGGTCCCCACGCTGGTCTACATGCTGGGCCAGGGCGCGAAGCTGATTTTGTGCTCGCATCTGGGCCGTCCCAAGGGCGTTGATGACCACCTGCGTCTCAGCCCGGTGGCCCCGGTGCTGGAGGAGCTGCTTAACAGCGAGCTGGCTGCTGCCGGGCAGGCGCCGATCCGGGTCAACAGGCTGAGCGAATGTATTGGGGAGGAGGTTGAGGCGGCCATCGCCGCCAGCGGCCCCGACGAGGTAATCCTGCTGGAGAATCTGCGCTTCCACCAGGGCGAGGAAGCCAACGACCCGGACTTCGTCGCCGCCCTGGCGCGGCTGGCGGATGTTTATTGCTCGGATGCTTTTGGCACCGTGCACCGCGCGCATGCTTCCACCGAAGGCGTGGCGCACAGGCTGCCGGCCTATGCCGGCCTGCTGGTCGAGAAGGAAGTCGCGGCCCTCAGCCGCGTGGTCCACAACCCGGCCAAGCCCTTCGTACTGGTGATGGGCGGGGCCAAGATCAGCGACAAGATCGAGATCCTTGAGAACCTGATCCCCAAGGCCGACCGGGTGCTGATCGGCGGAGCGATGGCTAACACCTTCCTGCGGGCCCAGGGCTTTGACACCGGGGCGAGCCTGGTAGAGGAGAGCCAGCTTGATACGGCCCGGCGCCTGATCGCGCTGGCCGATAACGGCGATACCCTGCTCCTGCTGCCTGTCGACTACATCGTCACCGATGATGTACGCAACCCGCACCGCGTTGATACACGACTGGCTCATGAGATCCAGCCCGGCGACGCTGCGGCGGATATCGGCCCCAAGACCACCGCGAGCTATATCGATGCGCTAAGCGATGCCGCGACCGTTTTCTGGAACGGCCCGCTGGGCGTCTTCGAAGTGCAGCAGTTCAGTGCCGGCACCCTGGCGATCGCTAATGCACTGGCCGACATCCAGGACACTGCGCTGACGGTGATCGGCGGGGGTGAGAGCGTCGAGGCCGCCAACCGCGCCGGTGTGGCCGCCCGCATCCACCACATTTCTACCGGCGGAGGGGCGAGCCTTGAGTATGTCGGTGGGGCCGAGCTGCCGGGGCTGAAGGTACTGGAGTCCGAGTAGCGGGTATATTCAGGCCTGCCAACGGTCTGACATGACTTCTGGCAGAGGGCCGTGATAGTTAATGTCTATTGAGTTGACGGCCCGGGCGGGATAGAGTTGCAGCGTCGGTATGCCTGCAGGGTTCCGGCTGCGCTGCCGCTGCTGCCCGTGACGCGTGCAGGGCTGGCCGCCTGAGTGCGGTGCATGCTGCCGCCGGACACCCAGTATCGCGATCCGCCTGCCGCGGTGGACGCATCATTCAGGAGGACGCGGCCCTAGTCGCGTGGACTTATGAAGCATTCAATGAACGTGCTCAGCGCGACTGGCGCTGGCGCGGCCTTCGCACTGCTGATGCTGGGCCTGTGTGCCTGCTCAGGCGACCGGGGCTCCAGGCTTTCAGCCGCTCAGCCGGAAGCTGGGGCAGCCGCGCCGCCAGCGGGTATCAGCTTTCCCCGCCCCAGCCAGCTGCCGCGCTCAACAAGCGGCGGGCCGGAAGACTATCAGCGCCTGATCAAAGGTGAGCTCTTTTCTGCCGAGCTTAGCCACGAGAACGTGAGCATTGGCGGCGGCGGACCCAAGGTGAAGATCAGCCTTGGCAGTACCCTGACTTTCACGCCGTCTGCTGCGGAAGGCGCAAGCGGACTGGCCGGTGCCGCTTTCGCTGCTTATCAGTTCCAGGATGCCAATGGCTACAGCGGTCCAACCACTTTGCAGTACGAATGGAAAGTTGAACCAGCGGACTATGGCCAGGCTTTTATCGCCCTGTCGAACTTTGTCAGCGACCGCTGGGACTGGTTCCCGATGGAAGCGGACGGCAGCGTAGACATTGGCGACTGGGACCTGTATTCCAAGGATGAAGTCGGTGACCACAACTGCTACGTCTATGTGGTCCTGCTGGGCAGCCAGCCAGCGGAGCTCGACTGGGTGCTGCAAGGCGGTCCGGCGGCCTATAACATGAGCCTCAGTACGGATCTGAACGACGATCCCGCCCTCAATCTGGCGCCGCTGACGGTCAACTTCGACTGCAGTTATGCCAGCGTCGTCGGCGGCAGCTTTGCCGGGTTTGACTGGGACTTTGATGATGACGGCGTCTTTGAAGTCACTAATGATCAGGACGGGCTGGAGTCGTATACATACACCCAGCCCGGCGAGTACCGCTGCGTGGTGGTGATCAAGGCCACCGATGGACATTCTGAACAAGCTTATGAGGAGTTTGTCGCAGTCAACCCCGCCAACACGCCGCCTGTCGCCAGCATTGTTCCTGACACATCCATGGGCGACGCGCCGCTGCCCGTGCACCTGGATGCCAGCGCTTCCAGCGATGACGGCACCATCGTGCTCTATGAGTGGGACTTCGACAGTGACGGCGACTATGAGCTGAGCGGCCCGGGTATGGACAGCGTGGACTTCACCTTCGCGCGCTATGGGGTCAACACCGTGACCCTGAGAGTCACCGATAACGACTTTGCAACCGACACTGCAATGGTGGACATTACCTGCGGTACCGGCTGGCGCCAGACCGTCATCTCAGATACGACGCAGACCTATACCCAGATGAGCATGTGCGTCGTCGGCAACGGCCCGGCCTCGCGCCCCAGTGTCGTTTATCAGGACGGCGACAACCACGACCTGTTCTTCGCGCAGGCCACGACCTCAAACGGATCGACCTGGGCGGCGCCGGTGGCGCCGGTGGATAACAGCCCCTTCCTCGCTGGGCAGAGTGATGTTGTTTTCAACCCGACGGCGGGGGTGCCGGAGCTGGTCTATAACGAATACACAGGCGCCGATTACCTGCTGCACTTCTGCCGGGCCAACAACGCCCAGGGCACAAGCTGGAACGCGCCGCTGCAGATCGAGAGCGGCGCAGATCTGGGCGCTTCTGTGGCCCTTGGCATCGGAGCAGCCGACAAGCCGATGGTGGCCTGTGTTCGCGATGGCAGCAGTTCCGGCTCCGGCGTGCTGAGTTTCTCCGTCGCGGCCGACTCCAACGGCAGCGTCTGGGGTCCAGTGGTGTCAATCGACAGCGTTCCCGTAAATGGCTTCTTCGGCGGCATCGATCTGGAGCTCATTGGCGGCGCGCCGATGATCACAGCTGGCATCAACGGCGCAGATTATCTACATGCCGGCTGCTACCGCGCTCTGGATGCCGGAGGGTCTGACTGGGCCGCGCTGCAGACCCTGATTACGTCGCAGTACGGCAGGACCACTTTGCAGATTGCCCTTGACCGGCCCGCTCTTGCGCTGGGCAGTCAGAGTTCCAATTCAGCGCTGCTATACCTGCGCGCCAATGACAGCGCCGGCACCGACTGGCCCGCGCAGCCCCAGCAGCTGCTGCCGGCCGGCCAGGGCGGTACCTGCACCATGGCCATCGTCAGCGGCACTCCGGCAATCTGTTTCAAGTCAGTTGCCGGCGGCGTTCTTAAGTACATCCAGGCGGTCGACGCCGAGGGCGCCAGCTGGTTCAGCCCGCAGACAATCGAGGGCTCCGTCGACATCACCGACTTCAGCTGCCTGGTCAACAGCAACGGCCATCCAGTGGTGGTCTTCGGCGATTACAACGGCAATCTGATCTGCGCCTGGTTCCAGACCTAGCCGCAGGGCAGCCGGGCGGCCAGTACCAGACGCCGGCTTCAGCCGCAGCCCGGATTACATGCCGGCAGTTGGCTCGATGCTCTCGTCGTTGTTCTGCAGCAGCGGGAACATATGCCAGACCGCGCAGAAGTCGTCGCCGGGTCCGAAGACCGCCGCGCTGTGGCGGAAGAGCTGGCCGTCCTGGCGGTAGATGGTGCTGACGCCCGGCCACCAGCCACCGGGGCTGCCGTCCGCGCCGGGCTGCTCCTGGAAGCCGAGGTCCATGAACATGCTCGTGCCGCGGGCAGTGGCCATCGGGAAGGTCCAGCCGCGCTTCTGGGCGCCGGCGAGCTGCTGGTCCGGGCGGTCGTTGCTGATCAGCACGAAGCCCGCGCGCTTTTCGAGGTAGCGCCAGAAGCCGTTGAGGCCGTCGGCCCACAGCGTGCAGTAAGGGCAGGCGAAGCCCATGTTGTGGACCAGGAAGAGCTGGTCGTTGACGCCGAGGAAGTCGGAGAGCCGGCAGCTTGTGCCATCCGGCCGCTGCAGCTCATAGTCGTCAATCGGCATCGCGGCGGCCTGCTGGCGCAGGGCGTTGATCTCGGAGCGCAGCTGTTCGATCTGCTTCTCCTTGCCTTCAATCGCATCGGTGATTAGTTGAGCTAACATGCGGGAAGTGTAACACTAAACCGATTGGTTTACAATCTTTTGCACCCAGTTCAGCAGTTATGCTTTCCGAATGGTTGGTGACCCCCAAATGGAAGCTCAAGAGGAAGATGAGCAGCGTTGGCAAGATCCTGTGCGCTTCCGGTGGACGAAACTCTTTCTGTTTCTGTCGGCTCTCGGCTTCGTCATCATCTGTTTCATGATGTATGGAGCCCACCAGAGAATTGTGCATGGTCATGGCACCCATGACCAGACTCGCTTCCCGTCGACTTCCGAATGATCCTGGGCTTGTACACCTTGTACTCAGCCTACATATGTTTGAAGTACTACCGGATTGAGAAGAAGAATGACGGCTACTTTCCAGATACGGAACACGAAGAAGACAAGACCGACCGATAAGGGCTGGCCTGCTGCATAAAGACTAACAGGAGGCACTGAGGCACTGAGGGGAATGAGGAGTGCCCGGCTTCGTTCACCATATGCGGGAGTGGTACAACTCTAATCTGTCAGGATGTCCGCACGAAGCCCTCAAATTCCTCTGTGTCTCTGTGCCTCCTGTTGGATCGGATTGCAACGAAAAGGCGAGCTGCTTGGAAGCAAGATTGCAGGCGAGGCGCCTGCGCTCCTACAGAGGCCGACCTACAGCAGGCGTGCTGCTTCGCTGCTCGAGGCAATGGCGTAGTCGATCTCTTCCTCGGTGTTGAAAAAGCCTACGCTCAGCCGCAGGGTGCCGCCGCGTTCCAGCGTGCCGAAGAAGCCGTGCGCCGTCGGGGCGCAGTGCAGGCCGGCTCGGCAGGAGATGTTGTAGTGGTTACTCAGCACCTGACCCAGCACCAGCGGGTCGACACGGCGGCCATTGGCCGTGTCGAGGGTGAAGGAGACAAGGTGGCCGGCAGGGACGCCCGCCCTACTGGCCCAGGGTCCGATGAGGCTCAGGCCCGGGGTCCCGCGCAGGCCATCCGCCAGACGCGCGGTCAGCACAGCGCAGCGTGCCTCGATGGCCTCGATTCCAGTCTCATCAAACCAGTCCAGGGCGGCGTCGAGGCCAATGATGCCCGGCACATTCGGCGTGCCGCTTTCAAAGCGCATCGGACGTTCCTCGGGCTGGGTCAGCAGCTCGCTTTTATAGCCCGTGCCGCCAATGCGCCAGGGGGGGAGGTCGAAGTCCCGGCGGACGTAGAGCACGCCCATGCCCGGGAGGCTGAAGAGGGCTTTGTGCGCCGGCTGGGCCATCACGTCGCAGCCAATGGACTGCACATCCACGCTGTGGCTGCCAGTGGCCTGACTGGCGTCCAGCAGATAAGGC
>CAZEJB010000043.1:0-17378 GCA_964512635.1 uncultured Planctomycetales bacterium
CCCTGTCCCCTGTCCCCTGTTCCCTTCTTCCCCTCTTCTTCACATTCCCCTCACAGCAAATACACGGCAAGTACGCACAGGCTTTATCCCCCCGGGGCACCTGCTGAAACATAATTCATCCGCCCAAATAGCGGGCAGGAATGGCGGGCTCTGAGGTCAAAAGCCGGGGCATGCGCAGCACCTGTCTTCAGCGGGCCGGGGTGGGGCATTGGCGCAGCAGCGCGTGAAGCCGCAGGCTTCAGAGGGCTGCCAGGGCCGCGCCGCCATCCAGGTAACACAACCCCAAGGAGGACAGCCATGCGCTGGATCCTGAGCCTGACCCTGGCCGCGGTGGTGCTGTTTAGCGCCAGCCTGGCCTTCGCGCAGAGCGCCTATGACGACGTGCCGCGCGACCACTGGGCCTATAACGCCCTCGACTATCTCACCGAGCGCGGGGTGCTGGAAGGCTATCCCGACGGCTTCTTCAAGGGCGACCGCACGCTGACGCGCTATGAGTTTGCCCAGGCCATCGCCCGTCTGCTGGATACCATCGGCACCGGCAGCGGCGATGAGAACGTCAACATCATGGCCGAAACCCTGCGCGCCGAATTCAGCGATCAGCTTGCCGAACTGGGCAAGACGGTCAACGACCTCGGCGGCGAGGTCAACGAGCTGTCCTCCAGCGTGTCGGGCCTTGAAACCTCGATCGCCGACCACGACAGCAAGATCAAGGCCCTTGAGGACAAGGTCAAGGGCTGGAAGGCCGGCCCGGAGTGGAAGGGCGAGTTCCGCTACCGCATGCAGTACGAGACCCAGGATGACAAGGACCGTTTCCGCCAGCGCATCCGCTTCCGTCTCGGCTACAACAAGAAGATCAGCGACGTCACCGAGATCGGCTTCCGCCTGGAGACCGAGACCGGCGATTCCAAGATCTCCGGCAACTGGACCCTCGGCTCCAAGGAAGGCCGCACGGCGGATATCTATCTCGACCGCGCCTATGTCAAGCACAGCCCGACCTTCTTCGGCTGGTACACCTATGGCGAGTGCGACGACCGCAAGTGCGCGCCCAAGCTGGACCTCTATGCGGGTATCTACCCCAACATCACCCACGACCCCAACGAGATGGTGCTGGATGAGGACGTCAACTTCCAGGGCGTCGGCGCGGTCTATCACTTCAATGAGGACTTCCAGCTGGTCAGCGCGATGAGCGTGGCCGTCGAGAAGAACACCGGCGATGCCTTTGGCGATGACGCGGTGCTCTTCGCCACCGAGCTGAAGCACAACAACCTCTTCTTCTGCGGCCTTGATGCCTGGGTCGGCTGCTACGGCTGGAAGAATGAAAGCGAGCTGCCGGCGGCGGACTTCCAGTGGAACCGCCTCGACGGCTTCGACTTCAACAACAACGGCACGGCCAACGAGGGCGGCGACCGCTTCACCGAGAACTTCAACACGGTGAAGGGCGGTCTGCAGTACACCTTCCCCTGCGTCTGGAACAAGCCGCTGGCGGTGTACGGCGAGTACATGGTCAACATCGACTCGGACGCTGAGGATCGCATCAACCTGGTCAACACTCTGATCACCGACCCGATCATCTATGAGTCCAGCGATGACACCGGCTTTGTGGTCGGCGCGCAGTGGGGCGAGAAGCCTTCGGCCGCTGGCGACTGGTACTGGTTCGCACGCTACAAGGAGATCGGCGCCAACGCGATCATCAACGGCTTCGGCGACAGCGATGCCACCGGCGCCAACCTTAACAGCCTCGAAGTCGGCTGGGCCTACTCCTTCCAGAAGGACTCCGAGATCGGCATCAGCTACTTCCTGAACAAGATGCACAACGCCTTCGGCTTCTTCATCCCGAGCAAGCGCGAGGACCAGTCCGTCATCCAGGTGGACTGGAAGTTCAAGTTCTAGGCCGGACACATGCGGCGGCTCAGTCCACCGCTTAAGCACGGACCTTCAGGGGCGGGAGCTATCCCGCCCCTTCTTTTTGGGTACAACCTTCTGATACATGGAGGATCGCCGCGGGCGATGCTTGCGGCTGGATTGTAGAATGACTTCGCGTTTGCCAAGGCGCCCCTGGAGATCTAACATGAGTCTGCTCTGCTCATCCCGCCTTCTGGGCGGTGCATTCGTGCTTGCTGTGGCGATCCTCTGCTCGTGTGGCCCGGATGGCTCACGCGGGAGTTCCGCCTTCGGCGTGGCGAATCCCGAAGGCCGCCTGCGGCAGACGCCGGTGGCGCACCCAGTCGCCCCGCCGACAGGCCTGAAACTGCCGGCGCCATCCTCAATCCCGCTCGGCCCGCGCACAAGCAGCAATCAGGATGCGCTGATCCTGAACGGCTCATCCACCAGTGGTCTGCTGCCCGCCAATGGCGTCGTCGCCGACCTTTCCGTTCTGAGCTTCGATTCAGACTACACCAGCGGCGGTCCGATCAGCGGACTGGCCTTCGCCGGCTATGAGTTCAGCCCCTTTGTCAACCCCGGCGACGCCATCTTCAAGCTGAAGCTCTACTGGCAGAGTGCGCCCCTGAACGATGACTACTTTGTGGCCCTGGCCAACTTTGATACCAACCGCTGGGAGTTCTATGGCGCGGATGCCTTCAACGCCACGCCCAGTAACCCCGATACCGCGCGCTTCACTACGCCAGCTGGCCAGTCCTATGTCGATGATGTCAACCTGCGGGCCCTGGTTGTAGTGATTCTGGCCGGCACGGATTTTGCCCGCCTCGAGAAGATCCAGGTCAACAACCTCGATCCGATATTCGAGTCGGCTTCCATCCCCGACCAGGCCCTTACCGGCGAGGTAGTGAACTTCTCGGCCAGCGCCAGCGACCCGGACAGTCTGACCATTGGCTACCTCTGGGATTTCGGCGACGGCACTTTGCCCGAGACGGTTGTCACCAATGACATCAGCCACACCTTTGCCCAGGCGGGCGTGTATCAGGTCAGCGTCAGCATCGCCGATTCCGACGGCGGCCTGCCGCTGCTGGGAGCCTCGGAACAGATCAGCGTGGTGACAGCCGGCAATGACCCGCCGACTGTGAGCCTGACGGCCAATGACGACGATGCGGGCGTTACCGGCAAGCGCCCGCTGGGCGTCGATTTCAACGCGGTGGCCAACGACAGCGACGGCAGCATTGCCAAAATCGAATGGGACCTGGACGGCGATACAGTCTTCGAGCTCGACAGCGGGCTGGTGGCCCAGCAGAGCCAGCTCTACACAGAGATTGTCAGCATCGATGTCAGCGTTCGCGTCACGGACAACGATGGTGGACAAGCCACAGACTCTGTGGCAATCAACTCCGGCGGTGGTATCTGGTCCGAAGTACTTGCGGTCGAGAACACCGGTCGCGGGGTCGGAACGCCCAGGCTGGCATTGATTGGCGGGCGCGCGGCGATTGCCTTCCAGGACATGACGGCAGACTTCCTGGATTCAGACATTGCCTTTGTGCGCTCCACGAATGACGATGGCGATGCCGCCTGGGGCACTGTCACGTCGATTGAGACGGATGCCGGCGGAAGCCTCTTCACGCCGGTGCTGGCCGAAATCAATGGCAAGCCTGCGGTCATTTACCATCGGGCGCTGCTGCAGACGGTGCAGTATGAGCAGGCCCTGGACAGTACCGGTGGCAGCTGGACAGGCACCCCGGTAGACCTGGTTGTCGCCAGCACTTTCCAGTACAGCCTTGATACGGTCAACGGCTTTCCGGCAGCCAGCTATGGTGTCACTGGTACCTTCCCCGAGAGTGAACTGCGCTACCGCCGGGCGACCGATGCCGACGGCCTGCAGGCCTGGGGCACTGAGCGGGTTATCGACACTGATTCCGCGGTCAGTCTGGGCAGCTTCTCCTCGCTGGAGATTGTCAACGGCCTGCCGGCCGTCTGCTATGGAGATGGCAGCAACGGCAGAGTGCTCTACAAGCGCTCGCTGGACAGCAACGGTGATGCCTGGGGCAACGTCGAGATAATCTGCGATGCCGGAGGGCAGACCGGCGCGGCTGGCCATCTCTTCATGGTCAACAGCCACCCTGCCGCGGCTTTCGCCAAACAGGGTGCCAAGCTTAGTTTCTCCCGCGCCGACTCCACCAGTGGCGACGCCTGGCCGGCCACGCAGCCGGACCTCGACCAGGGTTTCGTCAACTCAAACATTTATGGTGCGGGCATCTATGCCAACCTGCCCTGCATCGCCTACTCAGACTTCTCGGCCAAGGAAATCAGGTTCCTGCTGGCGAACGATTCCGACGGCAGCTCATGGAGTGCGCCGGAAACGGTGACCAGTGTTGCCCCGGCGCCAAACACCGAGGGCAGCTTTTTGATCGTCAACGGTAAGCCGGCGATTGCCTGGAGCGGCACCGGTGACGATACGATCCATTATCTGGTCTACAAATAGCACTGCTTCAACGGCGGAGATAAGGGCGGGGCTTGTCTCCGCCCTTCTTTTTTTCGTATTCAGTAATCGCTTCCCCGGAGACAGTCGTCCTGACGTTAATATCAGTAATCGACTCTGACCAGACCGCCATGGCCGCCCCAGCGCCCGAGCCGTCCGCCGAGCCCGGGCTCGCTGGTCGGGCTGCCGGCCCGCAGTGGCTGGATTCCGCCGCGCGTTATCGCGCCCTGGTCGACAACAGCCGCGATATCACCACTGTCCTGGGACCAGATGCCACCTTTGTCTACCAGAGCCCGGCGATCAGCCGCGTGCTGGGTTATGACACGGACGAGCTGCTGGGCCAGTTCGGTTTTGACTATGTCCATCCGGAGGACAGTGTCTGGGCCATGCCGCTGTTCTTCGAGCTGCTCGGCCAGCATGGGGCTGTTCTCGAGCGCGACCTGCGCTTCCGGCACAAGGACGGCCGCTTTATCGAACTGGAAATGGTGGCGATGAATCTGCTGCACGATCCGGCGGTCGGCGGCATTGTCGTCAACAGCCGGGACATTTCCGAGCGCCGTCAGAGCGAGAAACAGATTCTCTATCAGAAGACCCTGCTGGAGCAGCTTCACGACACCAGCAATGCCGGGATTCTGGTGGTTGACGGCGAGCATCGCTATGTCAGCTGGAACCAGCGCTTCAGCGAGCTCTGGGGCCTGAGCGATGAAACCTTGCAGGGCGGCCGCAGCCGCACCCTGCCGGCTATTGAAAGTCTGCTGATCGACCCGCAGTCCTTCAGCGCCGGCCTGCAGGATCTTGACGGGCGGCCTGAGCAGCGCCTGCAGGACCAGCTTGCCCTGAAGAACGGCCGCGTACTTGAGCGTTTCAGCGCGCCGGTGCGCGGGCCCGCGGGTGAGGACTTCGGCCGCGTGTGGTTCTTTCACGAGGTCACGGATCTCGTCCAGGCGCGCCAGGCCGCCGAGGCCGCGGAGCAGCGCTCCAGCCAGCTCGCCTCACTGCGTGACAAGCTGACCCACATGGTGGTCCATGACATCCGCAACCCGCTGTTTGCCGTTTCGCTGATGCTCGATCTGCTGGGCCAGCCCCAGGATCTCAGCGAGGCCGATGCCCAGGCCTGGCAGCAGATGCGCCGCCAGCTCGACTATGCCCTTGAACTCTGCCAGCAGCTGCTGGAAATCAAGCGAATGGCTTCGGGCGAGCTGATGGCCAGCCCGGCGCCCGGAGAGCTGGAAGACACCTGCGCGGCGGCGCTGGAGACGCTGCGCCCGCAGGCCGACCTGCGACGGGTGCGGCTGATCAGCTCGGTTCCGCTGCTCAGCCTTGATACCGACCATGGCCTGCTGCGCCGGGTGTTGATCAACCTGCTGCATAACGCCATCAAACACAGCCCTGAAGGCGGTGAAGTACGGCTCAGCGCCCGCAGCGCTGCGGGCCGCCTGCTGCTGAGCATTACCGACCAGGGACCCGGCATCCCGCCAGAGCAGCACCAGCGCATCTTTGAGCTCTTCGCCAAGGTCGAGGGCCGCGGCAACCAGACGGGCACCGGCATCGGCCTGAACTTCTGCGCCCTGGCGATGCAGGCGCTCGGAGGCGGCATCAGCCTGCAAAGCTCCGGCCCGGAGGGCAGCACTTTTGCCCTTGACCTGCCTCTGGCCTGAGCGCGCCGCCGGCTTGAAACTTCGCCCGGTCGGCGGTGTCCTACGGCCGGCGGGCCCGCAGGCCCGCGCGGGAGGGCGCCATGGCGCTTAGCACTGATCGCGAGAAGGTGGCGCACCTGCTGCGCCGCGCCGGACTGGGGGCCAGCCCGGCGGAACTTGAGCACTATGTGCCGCTGGGAGTGCAGGGTGCGGTGGACGCGCTGCTTGACTACGGCCGCGAGGGCGAGGGCCTCGGCCTGTCGGTCTGGGCCGCCAAGGACCCCAAATACCGCGAGCTCTTTTCCTTCAGCGTCTCCGCCTGGTGGAGCCTGAAAATGCTGATGACCCGCCGGCCGCTGGAAGAGAAGATGGCGCTCTTCTGGAGCGACCATTTCGGCCTCTCGGGCCAGAAAGTGGAGATGGGCCGGCCCGTGTACCAGTTCTATGAGCTGCTGCGGCGCAAGGGGCTTGGCCGCTTCGAGACCCTGATGAAGGCCGTCGCCCGCGACCCGGCAATGCTGACCTTCCTTGACGGCGCACTCAATACCCGGGAGCAGCCCAACGAGAACTTTGCCCGCGAGGTTATGGAGCTCTTTACGCTTGGCATCGGCCATTACAGCGAGAAGGATGTGCAGGAAGCCGCCCGGGCCCTGTCCGGCTGGGAGCTGATGCCGGGACTGCTGGGCTTCTTCTTCCGCCGCTCGATCCGCTTCAACTCCGTCTTCAACAAGGACAAGCATGACAGCGGAATCAAGGAAGTTCTGGGCCAGAAGGGAAACTTCGGCGCGGATGAGCTAATCGAAATACTCGTGCGGCACCCACAGACAGCGCGCAACCTGGTCACCAAGCTCTGGGAGTATTTTGCCTACCCCCATCCGGAGCCCGGGCTGGTGGACAGGTTGTGCGCGGTCTGGGCCGCCAGCGGCGGTAATGTCCGCACGGTGTTGCGGGAGATCCTGAGCTGCAGCGAGTTCTATGACCCGCGGGCTGAGCGCTGCATGTACAAAAGCCCGGTGGACTTTGTCATGGGCGCGTTGCGGGCACTGGGCACGCAGAAGATTATTTCTGTGCTGGTTGGCAGCTTCCGTGCCGGCTGGCGCAAGCCCCTGGGTGATGTCGGCTTCTTCATTGCCTCGAGCATGAGCAACATGGGCCAGCTGCTGCTGCACCCGCCAACAGTGGCGGGCTGGGACGGCGGCAGCGCCTGGGTCACCAGCGGCTCGATGCTGGAACGGATCAAGCTGGCTGAGATCTTTGATCCCGCGAAGGATAATCCGCTGGGTGACCTGCTGGCGCGGCAGTTCAAGGTGAACAGCGCGGCGGAGTTTGTCCGGCAGTTTCTGGAGCGGCTGGATGCGCCGCTGCCCGAGGAAAAGGCCGCGCTGATCGAGCACAGTATCGGCCCCGACTTCGCGGCGGCGGGCAAGGTGGATGGCAAAGTCTTTCATAAGGCCCTGGTGCTGGTCCTGGCCAGCCCGGAGTATCAGATGATGTGATTCTTGTAGGGGCGGAGCTTGTCTCCGCCCGGCGCGCGAGCAGCAATGCTGGCCAGTGTTTGACATGGGCGGGAATGCGCCCTGCTAAAGATGGGCGGGGACGAGCCCCGCCCCTACAAAACCTATGGCACTGAACACAGAAGAACGGAAAGTGGCGCACCTGCTGCGGCGGGCCGGCTTTGGCTACAGCCAGGCCGAGCTGGAGCAGTACAGCTCGCTGGGTCTCGAAGCTACGCTCGATGCCCTGCTGAACTATGAGCAGGTCGACGAGGGCTTTGACCTTGACCCCTGGGCTCTGCGCCCGGAGCGCAAGAAGGACGGCCAGAAGCAGCCGAACCTGCCGCCCCAGCTGGTGGCGTCATGGTGGTCGGCGCGGATCCTGCTGACCCGCCGTCCGCTGCAGGAAAAGATGACGCTCTTCTGGCATGACCACTTTGGCTGCAGCGCCGAGAAGGTCAAGGGTGGCGCCCTGAACCTGCAGCATAACGAACTGCTGCGCTCAATGGCGGTCGGCGGCTTTGAGGACCTGCTGCAGGCCGTGGCCAAGGACCCCACGATGCTGCGCTTCCTTGACACTGGCGACAACGTCAAGGGCCAGCCCAACGAGAACTTCGCCCGCGAGCTGATGGAGCTCTACACCCTTGGCATCGGGCACTACAGCGAGCAGGATATCCAGGAAGCGGCCCGGGCCTTTACCGGCTGGAGCGTCCAGCGTCCCGACCCGGAAGACTACCTCTTCAGCGACAAGTCGCTGCCGGGCTTTCGCCTGCGCCAGCGCCTGCATGATGAGGGCGTCAAAACGATCCTGGGCCATAGCGGCAAATTCGGTGGAGAGGATGTGATCCACCTGCTGTGCCAGCAGGAGCAGTGCCACCGGTACATCAGCGCCAAGCTGTGGAACTGGTTTGGCTACAGTGACCCTGAGCCTGAGCTGATCGAGCGCCTCGCCGGCGGCTTCCGCACCAGCGGTCTGTCGATTCGCGGGCTGCTGCGGGACATCTTCAGCGCGCCGGAGTTCTACAGCGAGCGAGCGGAATATGCTCTATATAAGAGCCCGGCGGACTTTGTGGCCGGGACTCTGCGGGCGGCCAACATTCACGCTCTGCTGGCCCGCGCGGCAGCCGGGCGCCAGAACCTTGAGGGCATTGAGCTCCCTGCGGCGCCGGCCGCCAGTGACGCCGAAGGCTATCTGATCGGCAGAGGTGTGCCGCGGCAGGTGCTGGGCCTGATGCGCGTCGTTATGCAGGCGATGAAGAACCAGGGCATGGCCCTGCTCTTTCCGCCCAGTGTGGCCGGCTGGGACGGCGGCAGCGCCTGGGTCAACTCGGCGAGCATGGTCGAGCGGATCAAGCTGGCGGACATCTTCTCCGAGAAGGGCCTTGAAACCCGCAACCGCAACGCCGCAGGCAAAGGTAAGGCTGGCAAAGCAGACGGGGCAGCCAACGACGCGGATGACGACAAGGCGGTCGGCGGACGGCGCGCCCTGGCTGGCCAGGCCCAGCGGGTCCGGCGTATCCCGGCTGAAGCCGTCCTCGGCTCGCGCGCCTTTGCCTCGACCCAGGAAGCCGCGACCCAGGTGCTGAGCGCCTTCGACTCCCGCCTGCCGGCCGAAAAGCGCGCGTTGATCATCGACAGCGTGGTGCAAAGCGTCGGCAGCCGCGCAGCAACGCCTGAGGCCCGCCAGCAGGTGGTTTATCAGACGGCCCGTCTGCTGTTCGCCAGTCCTGAGTATCAGCTGATGTAGTCAGCACTCCATAGCGCCTCTCATGCGTTTAGGCTTCCAGGCGATTCGAGGGCTCTGGCCTTAATCAAACTTTAACTCGCATGCTTCTTCGCGCGTACAGGCTGTCATTCCTTAGCTAATTGAGTACAAAGTCGTCTGACTCCGCCTCAGGCAATTCTCTATCCGGTACACTCCCTTTGTGCGGGGCGCACACCTTCGACAACCGCGGTATGAGGGGATACGCCGATGTTAGAGGAGGATGAAATGTTCTACTGCTTTATTGAACCAATTACTGTGGCAGGATTGAGGAATCGCTGCCTTCATGGTTTTGAAGAAGTTATCCAGAGCATCGCGAGCTGGCTCAAAAAGAGGGTCAGACAACTGCGACTCCAACTAAGCTAGACATTCCTGTCATTAACTTCCCGATTTACGGAGGCCATGGGGAGCCGCATTCCCTTCCCATGGTCTCCACCACTACCTTCGGTATCAGCATTTATGCTGGACAGTTAGCAGAGACTGAGTAGATTGGCTAAATCCGCAACTTCTGATAATGCAGGATTTAGCAGCGTACACACAGACAAAATCTGAGTCAGTCTGTTGAGGTTTTGTAAACACATTGAAAGCAGTTCATGATAGCCCTGGATAGTACAACGCTAAACTACTCATTTGGTTCAATTACAACTGATTTCGGAACAGTGTTGCCTGCCTCTGGTCACTTAAACAGCACAGCATGTGCCAAGGAGTTTACCATGTATAGCTATGTTCTTTTCTCACCTGGTCACAACGGATCCGGCGGCTCAGACAAGAAGAGCAATTCTTCAACTGCCTCCAAGAGCGCCGACCAGGCCAGCGGGCGCAGTACGGATGCGGCGAGCAAGACCGCCATGGACAAGGGCGGCAGTGGCAGTTCGGCCCGCAGCGGCTTGGACAGCGACAAGGGCAGCAGCCGTGATAAGGGCAGCAGCCACGACAAGAGCAGCGACACCAAGCGCTAAAGCTCCTCTGCATCGCGGATGACAATTTTCTCAGGAGACAAACATGAACACGATTACCTTCTATTCCCCCAACGAGATCGGCGGCGGCAAGTCCGGCTCCAATCCGAACCCCGGAACCGGCCAGGATCCTATCCAGGGCGGCCAGCCGGGCGTGTCCAGGACCGGCACCCAGACCCCCGGCGGAATGAACAACAAGCCGGGCGGCGCCACGCCGGGTAACTCCGGCAACCCCGCTCAGAAGCCGGGAGGGGGCCAGACCTCTGGAACGCAGAACCCGGGTAATGCTGGTAAAGGCATGCCGGCTAAGGGCACGGCCGGCCAGACTGACACCCAGTTCCCCAAAGGCGTAAACAACAAGGGGACTGAGGCCGCTGAGAGCATTGACGAAGTCTAGGATCGCAAGCTTTGCAGGGCCGGGCTTATGCCCGGCCATTTTTTTTAGAACCTGGAAGCGGCGAAGCAGAGAATATAGAATACAGCGAATACGCTGGAACAGTCATACTGAATACAGTAGTAGTGGAGCCTCAGTTGTGCCTTGGGATCTGCCCCGCTGTTACACTCTGGTCGTGCAGCTTGCACTCCCTTCGCAACTTTGAGCTGAGGGGCATTTCGCCAGAGTTTGAGGAGGATGAATATATGAGGAGCAGGTTCTTTCCACCCAATGAACCAGCAATGCCTCGGAGGCAAAGGAAGGTAAACCGCCTTAGTCTGATGGACTATATAGCGGAGTTTTTCTACCGGCGATTCCGGGTGCTTCAGGCACTTTTCTATGGCACATTCCTGTCATAACTTCCCCCCACCCTTTGATGACGGGGAGCTCCCCGCTCCCCGTCATCCTTTCCTATATATTGCTGCTGAAAGACAGAGCAACTATTTTCGTATCTGCTAGCGCTGAAGAATTAGCCCACGCCTGCTGCAGTCTGGCTTAACCAGGCGCTTGAGCAATGCCACAGAAGATCAGGCCAGTGGCAACTACGGCAATCTTCACATTCCTGAAGCCAAGCAGATCATTATCAAATCACTCGATGGCTGCGCACCGCTGCGTAATCGAAAAAAACTATTGACTAAGCGGCTGTACAGTAGCGCGTTGTGTATTGCATAGCCCTTGAGTTGCAGGCTGCCACTGGGAAACTTGTATGATTTGTTGACAAGTATGTGCAATTGTCCTGAGGGGCATTGCAGGAAAAGTCACAGATGAAGGGACAGAGATTTCGCAGCGGCTGAATGGTCTGGAGATTTCTTAGCAATTGACTTGAATTCCTGCCCCACTTAGACTGCCGGGCCGGGATTACCGCCTGTGGGAATCCGCGGCACCAGCCTCCGCATGGCGCCCGCCATTCCATGCCTGACTAGACTGGTCCAGAGAATCGCCTGCACAGCGGTGCCACGGCAGGAAACTTTCGGCTGGTCTCTGGCATCATACGGACAGACCAGTCCGCAGCGGCGGACGGACGCAAGGGGATCCTATGGCCGACCGGCACAGCAGACGTGATTTCATCCTGCGGGGCGCAAGCCTGATCGCGGTGGGCCTGGCCGCCCCCGCCTGGCTGTCCGGGCTGGCCCGGGCCGGCGTCAGTGCCCAGGCCAGGGGCCGGGCGCGCCCCGGGGGCGGCAAGACTCTGGTGGTCTGTCAGCTCTCCGGCGGCAATGACGGCATCAACACGGTGATCCCCTACAGCAGCAAGCAGTACTACAGCCTGCGTCCGACCCTCGCCATCCCTGAGCGCAGCCAGCTTCAAATCTCCGACAGCCTGGCCCTGCATCCGGCGCTCAGCGGGCTCAAAGGCCTCTGGGACCAGGGTGAGCTGGCCATTGTTAATGGCGTGGGCTACCCGAATCCCAACCGCAGCCACTTCGCCTCAATGAGCATCTGGCAGACCGGCGACCCCGACGGCCACGAAAGCTCCGGCTGGCTCGGGCGCTACCTTGAGGGCGTCAGCCGCAGCGCCGGCAAGCCCAACCCCCTGCTGGCGCTCAGCTTCGGCCGCGAGCGCATCGAGGCCCTCGGTGGCACCAGCAGCTCGGTCCCGACCTTCGCCTCTCTGGAAGATGTTCGCGGCCTGGTCGGTGACAGTGATGCCGAGCGTGCCCTGCGGGCGATCCAGCAGCCGGCGGGCACTGCGATGGCCTTTGGCCCCGGCTACAGCGCGGGGGTCAGCCATGCCGGTCAGGCCACCAGCAGCGCTCTTGACGCAATGGACGCACTGGCGGCGCGGCTTGACGAATACCAGCCCAGCGGCAATTACGGCACAGATGACTTCGGCCAGGGCTTCCGCAATATCGCCCACCTGCTTGGCATCAGCCCCGAAACGCAGGTGATCTACTTCGCGGCCGGCGGCTTTGATACGCATGCCCAGCAATCGGATACCCACAAGGAGCTGCTGAGCAAGTTCGGCGCCGCGCTGCAGACCTTCATGTCCGAGCTGAAGGCCATGGGCCGGGACGAGGACGTCACGGTGATGGTCTTCTCGGAGTTTGGCCGCCGGGCAGCCGAGAACGGATCCGGTGGCACCGACCACGGCGCGGCGGGGCCAATGTTCGTCGCCGGCGGCGGAGTCAAGGGCGGGGCCTATGGCGCCTATCCCTCGCTGACCGATCTGGCCGACGGCGACCTGAAATTCAGCACGGACTTCCGGCAGGTCTATGCCACCCTGCTGCAGGACTGGCTGCACACCGACAGCGCCAGCCTGCTGAGCGGCGAGTACAAGACCCTGCCCATATTCGGCTGAACCCAGGCAGCGTGAAGAGTCTGCTTTCGAGGCCTAGTCGGCAGGCGGCCCCTCGCCGAAGGCGCGGCGCTCATGCGCCGGCGGAGCTTCCCCCTCCGGCAGCTCCATACCCTCGGCCGTCAGCTGTTCCAGCGGCTCCTCGGCCAGGTCGCCGGCCGCCGGCAGGCGCGGGGCAATTGGCGGGCGGATCGAATCCGTGCTGCGGCGCCGTGGCTGGTCCAGGCGCACCCGGGCCCAGACCCCGCTGCGGAAACGCAGATAGGCCAATACCGCCTCGAGATAGACCGTCAGGGTCATGGCCCACCACAGGCCGTCCAGCCCCCAACCCAGTCCCACGCCGCTGGCCGCCATCTGGAAGTCGACATGCTCGCCGTGGCTCCACATATGCAGCCACATCATTTTAAGCGCGCCGAGGAAGTCGCTCTGGCTCATGAAGATCGCCAGCGGCAGGCGCGCCAGCACGATGGCGCCGAGGGTGATCCAGGCGGTGATCTTGGTGTCGCCGGAGCCGCGCAGCACGCCCATGAAGGTCAGGCCGACGCCAAGGCCGGGCAGGCAGAGCGCCAGGATCCGAACATACTCGGCGGCCGGGGCGATGACCTCCGGCGCGTTGTCGCCGATGAAGAGCCGCACGAAGGCCTCGGCAAAGAAGTACTGGAAGATGCCAATACCCCACATCACGATCTGGCTGCCGGCCAGGCAATAGTAGGCCGAGAGCCGCGCCTTGTCCGGTCGCCCGGCGCCAAGGTTCTGACCGGCCAGGGTGGCCACGGCGGTGCTGAAGGCGAAGGCCGGCAGGAAGGCGATCGACTCGACCTGCAGGCCGACCTGCAGCGCGCCTTGGCCCACCACGCTGTTGGGCAGCAGGGTGATCAGCTTAAGCAGGATCAGCATCGAACCCGAGCGCACCACCACCTGCAGCGTCACCGGGAAGCCCAGCTTGAGCATCTCCCAGGCCATCTGCAGCGGCGCGCTGAGGCGCTTGAGATCCCAGATCATGCCGCGCGCGCGCAGCAGCATGAATACGCCTACCGAGCTGGTGACGATGGTGGTCACCGTGGTGCTCCAGGCGCTGCCGGCCACCTGCAGATGCGGCAGCGGCCAGTCAGCGGGCAGGAACTCAGCCGGAATCAGCAGGCAGTTGCCGATGAAGTTGACCACGTTGGTGATGACCAGCAGCCACAGCGGGAACATGGTGCGGCCCAGGGCGTTGAAGACCGAGACCACGGCAAACTGCGCCCCGACGGCGAACATGCCATAAAGCATTATGCGCATGAAGTCCCAGGCGAAGTGGCGGGTCTGATCCTGCATCGCCAGATCCGCGCCGTCGCGGGCCGAGGTGACCATCTGGTGCACCGGGCCGGGGCCGATGAGCAGTCCAGCCAGCATGATCAGCAGGCCGATGACCACGCTGGTCCAGAGGCCGACCGTGGCGTACTCCCGTGCGCGGCCCGGCTCGCCGGCGCCGATCATTCGCGAGACATAGGCCACGATGCCGACGCCGAGGCCCATGAAGATCGAAGAGGTGAAGAACATGCTGGAGCGTCCGACGCCCAGCGCGGGCAGCGCGGCCTCGCCCAGGGTCGAGACCATGCGGGTATCGACAAAGCCGACCAGGCTTTGCAGCAGGTTGGTGGCGGCAACCGGGACGGAAAGCAGCAACACCGCGCGCACCAGTTCGCGCGGGTTATTCCACGCGACAAGATGGTTCGGGGCAGATGCTGAGGGGCCGCCAGCCATGGGCGCAGCATGATACCCCCCGCAGGACTGCTTAGCTCTATTTAAGACATTAAAACTGTAGCGAATTGCTGGCGGCCGGACCGCCAGTTCAGGTCTTAGCTCAGATGACTGAACTCTCGACAGACAACTCCGTGCATCGCCGACAGCCTTGCAGCTGACATTTAACCTTTGGCCGCCAAAATCAAGCAGAAAAGGGCTGTTTTCATCTTGCGCGGAGACTCGATTTAATCTTTGCGGCCCGAAACGCACGTGGATTTCAGTTTGCCGGCCCTCTTTGGTCCACCGTGGCCCGCACAGCAAAGCAGGTGAAGCCGGCGGCAGACCTGCGGTCTGAGCAAACGTGGAGACAGCAGCTTTACACATATTTCTTTCAGTAGACACCAGCAGCAAGGTGTATCAGCACGGGCCGGCCCCATGCCTCCCGCGCCCATCAGCAGGGTAGAGATACTACCCGCACAATGCTGCTTCGTGTGGTCCAGTTGTGCTAATGGCAGCTTTTAGCACAAGTGGACCAGCGGCAGGGATGGATGTGTGGGCCCGGCTGGCATGTGGGCAGGATGGCGGGAAGCCCGGGAGCGCCAGACATGGTCTGGCGCAATACGCCAGCCTCAGGCTGGCGCTCCAAGACCCCGCACTGCCGGGCGGGGCCACGAGGGAAGGGATTCCCCGCCCTGCCGGGCGGGGCCACGAGTATTCCAACTGCCCGCGCCTTCTATAATCGGGCCATGCGCAAGATTGGAATCCAGATCAGTGTCGCCGCTGTGCTGCTGGCAGTACTCGGCCTCGGCCTGCTGCCCCAGGGCGCGCTTGCCCAGGGAACGCCCGGCGGTGCATCTGCGGCCCCCGCCGGCATTGCACCGGGGGAGCCCAATCCCTCGATGCCCGCGCCCGACCCGGCCCTGGTGCGCTACCTGGGCATCAAGGGCAACGGCGGCGGGCGCTTCTCCGCCGACGGCAAGTGGCTGGCCTTCAGCACCTCCTGGACCGGTACCACGCAGAAGTGGCTGATGCCCGTCGATGGCGGTTTCCCGCGCCAGATCACCTATGGCGCCGATGCGATCTCCTTTTGCGACTTCAGCTATCACGACCCGAACCTGATGATCATGGGCGTGGCGGCCGGCGGCAACGAACGGACCCAGATCTATACGATCCGTCCTGACGGCACGGGCCTGACCGAGCTGGCCGTCGACCCGGCGGTCTGGCACAACATGGGCGACTGGTCCCGGGACGGCCGCTATGTCTGCTACTCCAGCAACAAGCGCGACGAGCGCTTCTTTGACATCTATGTGCAGGAAGTCGGCAGCGACGGCAAGCCGGTGGGCGAAGCGCGGCTGGTGGCCCAGAAGGACGCCATCCTCGGCGCGGGCTCCTTCAGCCCCAATGGCAGGTATCTGCTGGTTTCCGAGGCGCTGAGCAATGTGGACAACAGCGTCTCGCTGCTGGACTGGCAGAGCGGCGAGATGAAGCTGCTGACCCCGCACCAGGGCGATGCCAACTTCGGCGACTTCTGCTGGGCCGACGACAGCACCCTGTATTTCGTGACCAATGAGAACCGCGAGTTCATGGCCATCGCCCGGATGCGCCTGCCGGACAGCGCGGGCCTCGCGGCCTGGACGCCGGCCTATGAGCTGGTGCAGACGCCGGAGATGGACGTTACCGGCATTAACATCAGCGACAACGGCGCGGTGATTGGCTGGAGCGTCAACGACAAGGGTTTCGAGCGCGCCAGTCTGGCCGGCCTGCCTTCGTTTGAACCGCTGAAGAACAGCTCGGGCACGATGAAGATGCGTGTACCGGAGATACCTGAGGGGCTGCAGGCCGTCGGCCAGTTCGACCGCCAGGGCCGCTTTGTGATCCTGCAGTGCAGCGGTGCCGGTGGCCCCGGCGACCTTTATCGCTATGACCTGCGCTCGGGCTCGACCATGCGCCTGACCTATGCCAGTCTTGGCGGCCTCGACCCGAAGCAGTTCGTCACCCCGCGGCTGGTGGAATACAGCTCCTTCGACAACAAGAAGATCAGCGCGATCCTCTATGAGCCGAAGGGCAGCAAGCCCGCCGGCGGCTGGCCGGTGATCGTGGAAGCCCATGGCGGACCGGAGGGCCAGAGCCAGCCCTGGTTCGACCCGCAGGTGCAGTACTACCTGTCCCGGGGCGTGGCGGTCATGCTGCCCAACCCGCGCGGTTCCAGCGGCTATGGCAAGACCTTTATGACCCTCGATAACATCGAGAACCGCTGGAAGAGCGTGGCCGACTATGCCGCGGCCTATGACTGGCTGGTGGCGCAAAAGTTCGCCGACCCGCGGCGCATCGCCATCACCGGCGGCTCCTATGGCGGCTATGTGGTGCTGGACAGCCTCTGCGCCTATCCGGACAAGTGGTGCGCCGGCGTGGACAGCTTCGGCATCGCCAACTTCATCTCATTCCTCGAAAACACCGCGCCCTACCGCCGCCCGCTGCGCGAGGCGGAGTATGGCTACCTGGAGGCCAACCATGACTTCCTGGTGCAGGCCAGCCCGATCAACAAGGTGGATAAGATCAAGGCGCCGCTGCTGATCCTGCAGGGCGCCAACGACCCGCGGGTGCCGCTGTCCGAGGCGCAGCAGATGTATGACGCGCTGCGCTCCCGCGGACACGACGTGGACCTGATCGTCTTCCCGGACGAGGGCCACGGCTGGCAGAAGATCGAGAACCG
>CAZEJB010000043.1:17478-24226 GCA_964512635.1 uncultured Planctomycetales bacterium
TGGACCTGATCGTCTTCCCGGACGAGGGCCACGGCTGGCAGAAGATCGAGAACCGCGCGATCGCCTGGCAGCGCGAGGTGGAGTTCCTCGGCAAGCGGATGAAGTTCTAGTTGCAGGGGCGGGGCCTGTCCCCGCCCGTCTTGTAGGGGCGTGGGCTTGTCCCCGTCCGCTCAAGTCCGAAATCGGGAAATTCAACAGGAGACACTGAGGCACAGAGGGTTTTGAGGGGAGCATGCCCTTCAGTCGAACGAGCATACGGTCACAGAGAGCCTCTGGTCAACGAAGGCGATCAGCCCTCACAAAACTCGGTGCCTCTGTGCCTCCTGTTGGTTCCTGGATTTCTCGGCGGCTTTGTGGTTCTTTGTGAAACTTCCGGACGGGCGGGGACAAGCCCCGCCCCTACAAGAGAAGGTGCAGGCATGCCTGCACTCTACAAGACATGCTGATCGACACGCACTGCCATCTGTATTTTGACGCCTTCGACGCCGATCGCGAGGCGGTGCTCGCCCGGATGGCGGCCGCGGGGGTGGACGGCGCGCTGGTGATCGGCATCGAGCCCGACAGCAATGCCTCGGCCGCGGCGCTGGCCCGGATGTATCCGCAGCTGCGCTACAGCGTCGGCCTGCACCCGACCAGCGAGTTCCATTCGCGCTGGTTCAGAGGAGACATCGAGGCGGAGTCGACCTTCAGCGCCGAGGCCTATCTTTCGCAGTGGTGGGACAACGAAGAGTGGCACGGCGGTGTGCGCCCGGTGGCCGTCGGCGAGTGTGGCATCGACCTTTACTGGGACACCAACAGCCTGGCCGCTATGCGCAACGTCTTCCTCGGCCAGCTCTTCTTCTGCCGCGAGCGCGAACTGCCGGTGATCATCCACACCCGCGAGGCGAACGCTGAAACACGTGAATGCCTCGAGGCGATGCCCGGCGTGCGCGGGGTGCTGCACTGCTTTAACGGCAGCCCGGAGCTGCTGGACTATGCGCTGAGCCGCGAGGGCTGGTATGTCTCCTTCGCCGGCAACCTTAGCTATCCCAAGGCCGAGGACCTGCGGCGCTATGCCGCGCAGATTCCGCTGGAGCGCCTGCTGGTCGAAACCGACGCACCCTTCATGCCGCCCCAGGCGCTGCGCAAGCTGAAGCCGGGACAGGCCGCCGACGCGCTGGGCATACCCGCGCCGCAGTACATGGGGGCGGGCAAAGTGCGCTGCGAGCCGGTGCATGTGAAGCATACGGCCAGCCTGCTGGCCGAGCTGCGCGGGATGAGCCTGGATGAACTGGCGCCGGTGCTGCGGGCGAACAGCGAGACGTGTTTTGGGACGAAGTGGTGAGTGAGCGGGACAAAGATCCACACAGAGTTATCCGGGTTAACAGAGTTGCACAGAGCTTCTGAACTATCTCTAGGTGTCGCTGCACTAGCTCATGTTTTGGATCTAACTCTGTGAAACTCACTTCACTCACTTAGCTCTGTGTGAATCCGGAATCCGGAATCCGGATGCGGACTAAAGTCCGCGCTCCATACGGCTAAAGTCCGCGCTCCGGGCCGAGGCTATGCTCGGCCCCTACGGGCAGACAACCGTCTGCCCCTACCTGAACTCATCCGGCGAGACGCCGGCGTCGGCCATCATCTGCTCGCTGATCTGGCGCAGGCGCTCGAAGTCCGCCATGTCGCCGCGTTCATGGGCCTCGTTCATTTCGATCTGAATCTCGAACCACTCGTCCGGCAGGTTCGGGCTGGGGATGCCGTGACGCTGCAGGCAGCGGTCGAAGTCGCGCAGCAGGCGCATGCCGCCGGCGAAGTCGCCGGCTTCCTCCGCCGCCGTGATGCGCGCCTCGATGGCCTGGCACTCGGGCGGGATCGGCAGCTCGTCGGCCGTCACCTCGCCGCCGATGTTGAGGCTCTCCAGCAGCTCATGCATCCGCTCGCCGATCAGCCGTGCGCCGACCATGTCGCCGTCGCGGGCCGCGGCAAGGGACTCGTGCATCAGCTCGTAGTAGCTCTCGGGCAGCAGGGGGGCATAGATGCCGTGGCGCAGCAGGCACTCGCTGGCGCGGCGCTGGTTCTCCATGCAGCCGGGGATGTCGCCCTCGGCGGCGCAGGCCATGGTTGCATCCATGAATTCACGGCACTCTTCGGGATAAGCATCGCGGGGGTGTGCTTCTTCTGCCATGCGAAATTCTAGCGCGGGGCGGGAGAGATCCGATCTACACCGAGTTAACCGAGCGAGCCGAGTAGCACCGAGGAAGAACAGACCTCACCACCTTAGGATTGCCTACTGCGGGTTGCTCTATTCAGCCTGACCATGGAAAGACTCTGTGGAACTCTGTTAACCCGGTTGACTCTGTTGTGGATCGGAATTGGCGCTGCTTACCAACCCATGCGTTCACGCAGGCTGGTGATGTGCGCCGTATGGTGGCGGCCATGCCAGGCGTAGAGCTGCAGCAGCCAGTCGATGTCGCGCTCGCCGGACTCGGGGTGCACGAAGGGGCGCGTGAAGTCCTGGGCTTCGAGGCTGCGCAGCAGCAGGGCCCAGCGCGCATGCAGGCCGCCGAGGATCGCCAGTGAGGGCGCGATGTCCGCACTGCGGGCGTCGGGCAGCTCGGCCCAGTAGCTTTCCTTGTAAGGCTTGATCGTCGGGCGCTCCTCGGTCAGCGCCAGCTTGACCCGGCTGAAGGCGTTAAGGTGGCTGTCCGCGAGATGGTGCACAACCTGGCGCAGGCTCCAGCCTTCGGGCCGGTAAGGCGTGTCGAGCTGCGCCTCGCCCAGGCCGTCCAGGGCGCGCTGCAGCAGCGCCGGCAGCGCAGCGACGGCCTCAATATGCGCGCTGCGGCTCGCGGCGGTTACTTCGCTGTCCGGCTTAAAGTTGCCGATGGGGTAACGCAGGTCAGGGGCGTGGTTGGTGTCCATGCGGTGATTCTAGCTCCGGGCTTGTACGCGGAATGAAAAGGCCGGGGATTGCTCCCCGGCCTTGTAACTTCAGTCTTTACGGGACACAGTCCCGCGCTCAACGGGACGCAGTCCCGTCTAGCCGGCGTGGCTATTCGGTGCCTGCCGGCTCCGTGACCTCGTCGGCGAAGCCGCTGGGGTCAAGGTGGCTGGCGTCAAAGTCGATCGCCAGCTTGCCGCCCTCGTCCACCGTCAGACGGATCGCGTGATCCGGCAGCTGGTTGCGCAGCACCATCTCGGACAGCGGGTCCTCGACGAGGCGCTGGATTGCGCGCTTCATGTTGCGGGCGCCATAGACCGGGCTGTAACCCTCGTTGACCACCAGCTCGACGACCTTGTCATCGAAGCTCACCACGCGCTTGGAGTCCGCCATGTTGGCCGACAGGTAGCCCAGTTCGAGCTTGGCGATCTCGATGATGTCCTGGCGCACGAGCGGCTTGAAGTAGATCGTGTCGTCCAGGCGGTTGAGGAACTCCGGCCGGAAGTACTTCTTCAGGTGCTCTTCGGCGCGGCCCTTGTAGGAGCCGAACTTCTGGTCCACCGAGCTGTCGGACAGGTCGACTTCGCGCTTGAAGCCGATCGCCGCGCCCTCGTCGAAGAAGCGGCCCGCCAGGTTGGTGGTGAAGATCACGATGCTGTTGTGGAAGTAGACCTTGCGGCCCTGGCCGTCCGTCAGCACACCTTCGTCCAGCAGCTGCAGCAGCGTGTGGAAGATATCCGGGTGGGCCTTCTCCATCTCGTCGAAGAGGATCAGGCTGTAGGGATGGCGCTTGACCGCTTCGGTCAGCTGGCCGCCCTCATCGTAGCCCACATAGCCCGGAGGCGCTCCGATCAGACGGCTGACCGAGTGCTTCTCGCCGTATTCGGAAAGGTCGATCTTGATGAAGGCGTTCTCATGCGCGAAGACATGCTTGGCGATGGCCTTGGCCAGCTCGGTCTTACCCACTCCGGTCGGGCCGAGGAAGATAAAGCTGCCGATGGGCCGGCCACCCTTGCGCACGCCGCTGTAGTTACGCTTGAGGCTGCGCACGATCGCGCTGATCGCCTCGTTCTGGCCGATGATCATGCCGCGCAGGGTCTCCTCAAGGGAGAGCAGGCGGCGCTGGTCGTCCATGGTGATGTTCTGGCTCGGGATGCCGGTCCAGAGCTCGACCACCTTGGCGATGTGCTCCTCGTTGACCACGGCGTCTTCGTCAACGCCGTCGTCGGTGTCGGGGCTCATCTGGCCTTCCAGCTCGCGGAACTGCTCGATGGAAGCCTCGAAGGGCATGCGCGGCAGCTCGCTGACATCCAGCTCGCCCTCCTCGGTGCCCTCAAGGTCGATGTCGCTCATGCGCAGGCGGCTGTCGCGGTCAAGGTTGACCCAGGCCGCGGCTTCATCGATCAGGTCGATGGCCTTGTCCGGCAGCTTGCGGTCCGGGATGAACTTGCGGCTCAGGCGGATCGCCTGATGCAGGGCTTCATCGGCCACTCGCACCTTGTGGTGCTGCTCATACGAGGCGCGCAGGCCGCGCAGGATCTCCAGGGTTTCGTCGTAAGTCGGCTCTTCCACGAAGACCGGCTGGAAGCGCCGGCTCAGCGCGCCGTCCTTCTCGAAGTACTTGCGGTACTCCTTGAAGGTCGTGGCGCCGATACAGCGCAGCTCGCCGCGGGCGAGGCTGGGCTTGAGGATATTGCCGGCGTCAAGACTGCCTTCCGCCGAGCCGGCGCCCAGAATGGTATGCAGCTCGTCGATGAAGATGATCATCTTGCCCTGGCTTTCCTGGATCTCCTTGATCAGGGCCTTGAGGCGCTCCTCAAACTCGCCGCGGAACTTGGTGCCCGCGACCAGCCCGGCGAGGTCAATCGACAGCACGTCGCAGTCGGTCAGGGCCGGGGGCACCTGGTTAGAAACGATGCGCTGGGCCAGGCCCTCGACGATGGCGGTCTTGCCCACGCCGGGTTCGCCGACGAGGATCGGGTTGTTCTTGGTGCGCTTGCTGAGGATGTGCACCATGCGGCTGATCTCGCGCTCACGGCCGATCACCGGGTCGAGCTTGCCATTGCGGGCCAGCTCGGTCAGGTTGCGGCTGAACTTGGAGACCACGGAGTTACCGCTTTCGCGGCCGCGCTCGCGGCCCTGGTCATAGCCCTTGAGGTGGGCCAGGAAGGACTCGCGGATCTTGCGCGCGTCGAGGCCGTGCTCCTCAAAGAGCTGGCGCAGGAAGGGGCTGCGCTCCTGGGACAGCGCGACCAGCAGATGGGTCGTGCCGATCTCGCGGTGATGCAGGCGCTTGACTTCCTTATAGGACAGGTCGAGCAGCGCGATGGTGCGCTGGCTGAAGACCGCGTTGCCCTTGAAGGAGCCGGCATGCTCATACAGATAGGCTTCGAGACTGTAGCTGAGCTTCGGCAGGTTGACGCCCAGCTGGTGCAGTACCTGTACCGCACTGCAGGAGCGCAGGTTCAGGATGCTGTAGAAAATGTGCTCGGGTTCCAGAAACTGGTTGTTGAACTGCGAGCAGATCTCCGAGGCCCGGTAGATCGCTTTCTTCGCAGAGAAGCTGAAGAAGTTGTAGAAATCCATGACAACTTATAGTACCGCGCGTTGAAACGATTAACTCAGAACCAGATTGGGCGCTTAAGGCTGGGTTAAGGCTCGGCTGGGTCAGCTCGAGCGCTCAGGCTGGACCCGCCGGCTTATCTTCATCGTCCTCTGTCTCAGCAGACTCAGCTGCCTCCGGGCTCGGGAAGGCGGACTGCGTGCCTTCCAGGGCCTGGATCCGCCTGCGTAACTCAGCTTCGAGTTCACTCGGAATCTCAGAGATAGCTGCCTGCGGCACTGACCAATCGGCCGAGCCAGCCGCTGCGCCGGGAGGCGCTGACTCAGAGACCTCCACGTCCAGCTCAAGCGGCTTCATGCTGCTCGGGCTGAGGCCATGCTGTTGCAGGAGCTGCTGAAGCTGTTCATCCGGATCCTGCAGCAGGGCATGAAGAAGGTCACGGGCGCCGAGTCGCAGCTGCTGGTGGCCGCGAGTCGCCGGGCTGCTGCGCTCGAGCGCGCTGCGGAAGGCCCGGGTGATCAGGTCGAGCAGGGCCGTACTCTCGGTGGGCTGTTCGCTGAGGGGCTCAGCCGCGCCTGGCATTCCGTTAAGGATCTCAATGATGCCGGCGAGCATGTGGCCCTGATGAACCCCGGCGCGTGGGAAGAAGCCCTCAGGGTCACTGCGCGCCGTGAGCAGCAGGGCAAAGGCGATGTGCTGGGGCAGCAGCTGCGGGTGGCGGAACTGCTCGGCCGCGCGGCGGGCAAACTTGAAGATGGCCTCGGCCTCGTCATCCAGCATGTGCTGGAAGCTGTAGGTTGAGCGTGAGTAGAGCTGCGCGCCGGTCTCTTTGGCAGAGCTTCGGTCCGTTACGTGGTCATAGCCCTTGAGATGCGCGAGGAAGGACTCGCGGATCTTGCGCGCGTCGAGCCCGTGCTCTTCAAAAAGCTGGCGCATGAAGGGGCTGCGCTCCAGGCTCGATGCCGTCAGCAGATGCGTGGTGCCGATCTCGCGGTGATGCAGGCGCTTGACTTCCTTGTAGGCCATGTCGAGCAGCACGATGGTGCGCTGGCTGAAGACCGCACTGCCCTCGAAGCTGCCCGCGTGCTCGTAGAGATAGGCCTCCAGGCTATAGCTGAACTTCGGCAGGTTGATGCCAAGCTGGTGCAAGACCATTACGGCGCTGCATGAGCGCAGGTTCAGGATGCTGTAAAGAACATGCTCGGGTTCAAGAAACTGGTTGTTGAACTGCGAGCAGATCTCCGAAGCCCGGTAGATCGCTTTCT
>CAZEJB010000044.1:0-23526 GCA_964512635.1 uncultured Planctomycetales bacterium
CGAGGTCGACAAAAAAGCCGATGTCGCCCTGGCCCAGCTCCGCCGTCGCCTTGCCATAAGCCGCGCCGATGCGGCAGTTAACGTAATGGTCATTACCGCCGGGATCGATTAGCACGGTGTAGTCGCCGGTGTAGGTGTCATCGCCGGGGGTGCCGAGACAGATACGGCCCTTGCTAGTGGTCACAGTGACAGGTGCGGTCTGCGGAAACGCCAGATCGGGTTTGTCGCGCAAAGTCAAGCCAAAGGCCATACCATACAATCCACTGCTAATGACCTCAGCATCGTCAGTCTGATACTCGCTCAAGACACTGTACATTTGCTCACTGACCGGCGCAGCATCGGACTCGTAGTGTTCTTCTGCCACAGAGTGCCATGCCATGGCAGATGGCAGCCAGGCGCTTACCTCCAGACCAGGATGGCGTGGCGACAGATAAGAACTTGTCTGACTCATCCATCCATCCAGGAATTGAAGCATCTTTTCCTGCTCAGTGCCGTTCAGACTCAGAGGCTTGATCTCTATACGCGGTCTGAATTCGCGCTGGTTGCCAAATGAGCTAATGTATCTAGCCAGGAAGTAACCCATCCACTGGCCCGTGTTATTCGCATCAGGTGGTGTGCTCAATGACTCCATCCATGGCCCAATGCTCAGCGGGTCGGCCATCATCTCACGGACGATCGGGAAGCACTCGTAGCCCTTGGCGTAGTCCTTCTTGAACTTGAGGTCGGCGCGGGTCATGTTGCCGGCCCACAGCGCGGCGTCCAGCGCGGCAAGCTCCTCGTAGGAATAGAAGCTCTCGACATCCGCCGCGGCGATCTGCGGCTTGGAGCCTTCCAGCTCGGCGCTGGCCGGCGCGGGGCTAAAGACGCCCGGCAGGGCCAGCAGAAGAACGGCCAGCGCGAGGGCGCGCGAAGGCATAGTCAAGGTAGCTGAACGCATGGGGCGATGTTAGCAGAAAGACAAGCAGGCCCTGCTGCGCAGCGGCCTGCGCTCCGAGCCTTCGCTGTCCACCGAGCCTTCGCCCCTGTTTGCCTGAGCCTGCGCTCCGAGCCTTCAGCGTACATTGAGTCTCAGGCACGCGTGGCCCTTACAGATGTACATACCCGCTGCTGCGCAGCGGATAGAGCTTGCCGTCGTCGGCGCGGTAGTGGCAGCCTTCAGCGCTGTCCACGACGGTGCCGATGCGCATGACCGGCGCGGGCGCCTCGCGCAGCAGGCGCAGCGATGCGCTGTCCGGCGCGGTGAAAAGCAGGCCGTAGTCCTCGGCGCAGGCCAGCAGCCAGCCGGCCAGCGAGTCGAAGGCCCGGGCCTCGCCCGCCGGGTCGAGGGCGGCCGGCAGGTTCAGCGCGGCCTTTGGCTCGCCCGCGCCGCGCCGCCGGCTGGCCAGCCACTGTGTAAAGGCCTGCACTTCGGGGTCAAGCTGTGGCTGGGACAGATCCAGCAGCAGGCCGGCCCCGCTGGCCTGCGCCAGCAGCAGCAGGCTCTGGGACAGGCTGTCGGATGTGTCGAGGCAGGCACTGGCCAGCCCTGCGCGCTGCAGCCAGAGGCCCAGCTCAAGCTGGGGCCGCGGCCGCCGCAGGGCCGCGCAGGCCCGGGGATAGTCAGCCGCCGCCGGGCGCTGGCTGCGCCCCCCGGCCACCGAGCCGCTCAGCACCGCCAGCCCGGTCTGGGCCAGTCCAAGTCCCGCGCTGAGCCAGACGCTGTGGCCGGGCCGCGCGGCGCGGCGCGTCAGGGCGGGCCCGCCGAGCTCGCCGAGTACGGTAAAGCCGATGATCCACTGCGGGGCGGCCACGGTGTCGCCGCCGATGAGCTGCAGGGGCGCAGCTCCGCCGAGCGCACTCTCGTCGCGCGCGGCAGTCACGCCGGCCAGCAGATCGTCGATCTGTGCCTGCCCAGCGCCGGGCGGCACGCCGAGCTGACCGAGGGCATAGGCTGGCCGCGCACCCATCGCCGCACAGTCGCTGAGGTTCACCGCCAGGGCCTTGAAGGCCGCGTCGGCAAGGCTCATGTAGCGCAGGTCGAAGTGCACACCTTCGACCAGCAGGTCGGTGGTGATCACGGTATCGCTGGCGTTGAGGCGGCGGCCGGAGTCCAGCGGCCCCAGGCGCAGCACCGCCGCATCGTCACCGGAGGGGACGATCAGGCGCGGGTCCGCCGCGGCGGGTCCCAGGGCCGCGTGGATCCCGGCAATAAGCGCGCCCTCGCTGAGCCTGCCGGCGGCCTTGCCGCGGCCGGCCACGACTAGGCTCCCAGCGGCCGGCTGAACTGCTCGGCCCCCAGTGCCAGACTGACCGGGCTCAGCGGGTCAAGCAGCAGCTTCCAGTCATGCAGGCCCTGGCGCATCACCGCCAGATAGGCGCTGCCGGGCAGGCCGTCTTCGCCCTGCTGCGAGATATAGGTAAACAGGGGCTGGCCGTGATAGCGGGCGAAGTCCTCAAGCTTGCCGTAATGCCCCTGGGAAACCCCTTCCCAGCCATCAAGGGCCTCTTCATGCTCCGGCGCGAGGTCATAGACCATTCCGGCGGCGCAGTGCTGCGGGTCGGGCAGCAGGGTGGCGACCGCGCCGGCGCCCCAGTTGCGGCTGAAGGCGCCGCGGTAGGCCAGGCGCCAGCCGGGGATGACCACGGCATCGACGAGAACCGCGCCGGGGCAGCGGAAGCGCATCTGCTCGCGGCTCATGTTCGAGCCATAGGCCAGGTAGAGGCGTGACATGCGGGAAGTTTAGCGCGGTGCGGAGGGAACAGGGATCAGGGATCAGGGATCAGGGAACAGGGAACAGGGGACTGGGGACAAGGGACAGGGGACAGGGACAGAGAGTAGTAGCGCACTGCGTGCGCCTGACGCAGCAGAAGCTGCAAGTCGAACGGCACAAGGCGCAAGGCGAAAGGCGAAAGGCGGAAGTCGAAGAAGGCAGGGAAGAACCGGAGCGCTTGCGTCCGTGCATGCATTACTCCGGAACGCTGGAACGTGATTAACGATTGCTGGCATTCATCGCCGGACTGACTTGATGGGCAGATACTCTGCTCCGCTGGGCTGCAGGCGTCAGCGGCTCACAGTCTGCTAGTCTCTTTTGATGAACGAAGGCAAAGAGCAAGCCACAGGTTCAGACACAGTGGCCGCCCGGCCGGCGAAACAGACCGCAGCGGGTACTGTCGCGCAGAGCATCAGCGCTTACCGCGCTGGTGTCTGGGCCGGAATAGGAATTATGCTGGCGGTTCTTCTCGCGGGCGCTGTGCTTTGGGGCGCATTGTTCTGGGCGGGCCAGTCCCGGCGCCTGACTTCCCTGGAGAGCACTGGCGACGAGCTTCTGGACGCCTATCTGAAGCTGCAGGTCAAACAGCAGTTTCCAAACTACTTTGCCGGTGTGAACTCCCCCTGGCTGAAGCCGCTTGATGAGGCCAGTATGGAGCAGCTGCTTAACAACTTTGGGCCATCGCCTGAATACTGGCAGCTGCGGGTGCTGAACCGGATCAACTATCGCCTTGATGATGCATCTGAGATATCCAGCCCCGGCGTCACAGCCAGTAGTGAGGAAGAGCAAATGCTGGAAGAGGCCAGCAAGTCCGGCCAGAGCGACTTCTCCTCGGACTGTCTCCTCCTGAAGCTGCGTCTAGTGCGCCTTAGCCGCGATATCAAGGCACCGGCGGATCTGGCTTCATCCATCAATCGTCACCCGCAGGCCATCGAACCGCAAAGGCGCGGCAGCACCAGCTTAACGACGCTGGACAACCCGCAGTATGTCACCCTGGAAAATGCTCATTTGCAGGCTCTGCATGAGCGCTATCCCGATCAGGCCTGGCCCTGTTACCGACTGGCGCTGAACTGTTTCAGGGCCGCAGAAATGGAAGAAGGCTGGGATTGGCTGACTTGTGGAAACTCGGCTGCAAGCTGCGACAGCATGGAGCAGCCTTACCCGATCAGCGCGCTGCTCGAGGATTTGGCCAAGGGCAGTTCCCCCGGCAATGACTACATGGCCTTTTTGCTCCAAAGTGGCAGCATCGCCTGGGACCGTACCAGCTATATCAACATGAAGCGCGGTATCCGTGCAGCAGCCTTCGATGCGAGAACTGCCCGTAACTACGAGCGCCTGGATGCGCTTGACACTTTTGCCTGCCGCATGGGGGCCGGTGCGCAGGACACGATCACAGCCCTGGTTGCGGTGGTTCTGCGCAACATGGTGCTGCATCCGGTGATGCGGGACCTAGGTGCAGAGCTTTCGCCGGAGCAGCGCCTGACCTTGCTCAGGCAGTGTCTGGCCAGCAACAATGTCAAGATTGATGCCAGGGCCTTCAGTAAGTACTATGATGATGCACTGGATGAGGGGCTTCAGCGGCTTGACGGGGACAAACATACCTTGGAGGAGTGGTTCCCGGCATCAAGCTATGAAGCCGTCATGAACATCCAGCAGGAGGAGCACTCAGAGGTGCTTCCCAGGATACGGGAGCGCTTTGAAAAGATGATGGCTTTTGATCTGCGCACGATGACAGTGGCGGATGAAAGCGAGAATCAGACCCGAGCCGGCCGGCCAAACGTGACCGGTCAATAGGGCACGAGTTCATACAGACCGCGCCCGCTGATCAAACGATGGTCTAATTCCCACCAAAGTAACACTCCGCTTAACCCCATCGGCGCTTGCCCTTGACATGCCTTTTGTTGTGTTATACTGCGGCCAATCGGCCCTTTGGGCCGGGAGTACTTTGACCTGTCAAGTGTCCGCAGAGGCTGCAGGGGGATTCATGCGACGCTTTGGCCCGCCTATTCACCCGACTACTTCGCTGGATAGTTGCCGGGGCCAGTTTCCAAGGAGTCCGCATGAACCTGTACGTGGGCAACCTGCCCTTCTCTGTCGGCGACGACGAGCTGCACAGCGCCTTCGCCAGCTTCGGCACCGTGGCCTCGGCCAAGGTGATCATGGACAAGCTGACCGGGCGCAGCCGCGGCTTTGGATTTGTGGAGATGGGCAGCGATGATGAGGGTCGCGCGGCGATCAACGGGCTGAACGGCAAGTCGCTGGCCGGCCGCGAGATCAGCGTGTCCGAAGCGCGTCCCAAGGCGGAGGGCGCCGGCGGCGGCGGCTATGGCGGTGGCCGCAGCGGCGGTGGCTATGGCGGCGGCGGTGGCGGTCGCAGCGGCGGCGGTTATGGCGGCGGCGGCGGCGGCTACAGCAGCGGCGGCTATGGCGGCGGCGGCGGTGGTCGCGGCTACTAGATTCTTGCGCGGCCTGGCCGCGTGATCAAAGTGAACTTCCAGCCCGGGCCACGGCCCGGGCTTTTCTTTGCAGCGGCGTCCCGGGAAGCGGAGACGGCCTAGTAACCATATGGCAGGCTGAGGCGCCAGATCCGGCTGTGGCCCACTGGCGGCTGCTCGGTCCAGCGATTGCTGTCCTCCAACGCCTTGATCAGAAAGCGGCTGGCCTTGGATGTGTCGTCTTCTGACAGCAGCACCACACTGACCGGCGCCTTGCCCATCAGCACATCGCCCCAGTCATAGCGCGGCAGCAGCTTGTCGATGCGCCGGGCCACCCGCGGGTCATCCAGCCACAGGCGGCTGAGCACCGGTCCGGGCAGGTTCCAGGGGTTGTTGCGGGATTCCAGCGAGCTGCGATGCACGACGCTGAAGAGCTTCGAGCGGTCGCCCCCGGCCAGCTCAAGGGCTGCGCGGTTGGCGCTGAGACGCTCGCGGTGCTGCTGGCCCTGCAGGCGCAGGATCGCCGTTTCGCGCCAGGCGTTGTAGCCCAGGCCGGCCAGCAGCAGCAGGCAGAGCAGTCCGCCGACCAGCGCCGGATCGATGCGCTTGCCTGCATGCTTGGTGCGCAGGCGGTTGCGCTTGTGTTCGGCTTCGCTGGGGAAGCACAGCGACGCGGCCGCGAGCGCCAGCAGCAGTCCGCAGAGCTCCGGCAGTGCCGAGGCGCGTTCAGTGAAGTAGGTCGCGCTGAGCGCGAGCGTGTAAAGCGGGATGAAGGCCAGCAGCCAGCCGCTGCCCGGCGGCGTGCGCCGGCGGATCAGGCCGATCGCGATGAACAGAACAGCCCCGATGGGGATACTCTTACGGCTGAGGAACTTCAGCCAGTTGGCCGCTATGTTGCCGTAAACCTCGGGCCAGGCTGCTTCAGGCTCGCCCTGGACCCAGCAGGCGTAGTTGTCATACAGGGCGCTGGCCGCGGCTTCGACATCGCCGCTGTCCCGGTACTGTGCTCCCGCGGCGATCTGCAGCGGGGCGGCAGTCTGCAGGCTGCCCTCCTGCTGATGCAGCAGCCACAGGCCGCCGGCCAGAGCGGCTGCGCCGAAAATCAGCAGCACCGCGCCGAGAGCCTGGGTGCCGGAGCCGTCCTTGCGCCGGGGGGTAAAGAGCAGGGCGAGCGCGATGGGCAGCACAAGCAGGGCCGCATGCCAGCGCAGGCTGAGCAGGACGATGCCCGGCAGCAGGGCGGCAAGATAGACGCCAAAGCCGTGGCGGCCGCTGAAGGCGCGCATGGCCGCGGCAATGAGCAAAGCGGCCAGCCCGGTGTAAAGCGCGTCAAGCTGGGGATTGAGGCTGATGATGAAGATGCTGGGCAGGCTGGCGGCGAGCAGGCCAAAGACAAAGGCCGGGGCGCCGGGGACCTGCCAGAGGCGGGCGCTGTAGCTGACGGCCGCGGCGCTCAGCGCGGTGCCGAGCGCGGCCAGCAGGCTGCCGGCGGTCAGGGCGCTGAGCCCGGCCTTGACCAGGGCAAAGACCAGCAGCGGGTAGCCGGGCGGAAAATAGGGGCTGACCAGCAGCTGGCCCTGGTCGGCCAGGGCTGCCCCAAGGCAGGTATAGACAAAGTCGGCGTTGACCAGCGCGCGCGGAACGGCCAGCAGCGAGCAGGCTGCAAAGACGATTAGCCCCACCAGCAGTGCAGTACGCACCGCGCAATGGTAGCCGCTGACGCAAATGCTCAGGGGGACTGACCTAGTTATAATGGCGCGGATGCCTGAGGCACAGCACGGCGCAGATGGTCAGGCCACCGAGCCGCGCGAAAGCGGGGAGCGGGGGCGCAGGTCTGTGCGCGGCAAGGCTGGCGGTAGACCGGTCCAGGTGGATCCGGCGCGCCAGATTCTGGCAAAGCTGCTTTCGACTCTGCTTGGCACTTTCATTGGACTGATCGCGGCCTATGGCCTGTCCACGACCTACATCAGCACCTTTGTGCAGCTCCGGGATCAGGCTCAGGCCAAGTACACCTCATTAAGCGAGCGCAATGCCGAGAACAAGGTCGAGCTGGCCCAGAAAGAAGCCCGGCTGGATGGTCCAAAGAGCGGCCTGACTGAGGAAGAAATCGCCGAGCTGCGCACTTCCGTGCGGGAACTGCGCTCCGAGACAACTCGCGTTGAGGATCAGCTATTGACCCTTGGCAACGAGATTGAAGAAACCCACGCCAGTATCCGCCTGCTGGATACCCTGGCCGCGATCCTGCTGCTGCTATCGCTGGTCGTTGGCTACAGCTCGCATGAGCTGGTGCTGCGTCTGCTGGGACGGATCGCCGACAACTGGCTGGCCCTGACCGGCGGTCAGGATCTGCGCTCGCCGCAGGCTCTGGTTGGCTTTATCGCCGGGATGAGCCTGGCGGTCGTCGTGCTGCTGGCTGCCTTCAACACGCTCAGTCTTGAAAACACGCTGCTGAGCAACCCGCTCTTCAGGCTGATCATCGGCGCGGTCGTGGTGGTGATCCTGGGCTGGTTTGGCTCCGTTGTCGGTCTGTCCTATTTCGGTACCGGTCAGCGCCGGACAGACCCCTATCGTGATTTCCGCAGCGTCGTGGCGCCTAAGATCCTCGACAGCTCGGTGCTGATCGACGGCCGGCTGTTTGAGGTGGCGACCAGCGGTTTTCTTGACGGCCAGCTCGTGGTGCCCAGCTCGGTACTGCGCGAGCTGCAGAACCTGGCCGATTCAAGCGACGGCCGCCGGCGCGCCAAGGGCCGCCGCGGGCTGGAGCTGGTACGCACGATGCAGGACGACCCGCGGGTCGAGGTCAAGGTCTTTGACGACTCGCCGCTCTATGAGGCCGGCCGGCCGACCGACGACCAGCTGATCACCATCGCCAAGGCGATGGGCGGCGTGGTGGTGACCAACGACTTCAACCTCAACCGGGTGGCGGCGATCCACAACGTCAGGGTGCTGAACCTCAACGCCCTGGCCCAGGCGGTCAAGACCCGTCTGCTGCCCGGCGACATGCTGGAGCTCGACATCGTCGACCGCGGCAAGCAGCGCGGCCAGGGTGTGGGCTATCTCGATGACGGAACGATGGTGGTGGTCGAGGACGGTGAGCCCTTCATCGGCCAGCACCGCACGATCAAGCTGACCAGCGTGACCCAGACCCAGCAGGGCCGTCTGATGTTCGGGCGGGTCGACCTGGCCGAGGAAGACGGGGAGAACGGCCATGGCCGCAACATATAGTGCGATCATCGCCGCCGCCGGCAGCGGACAGCGCTTCGGCGGCAACAAGCTGAAGGAGAAGGTCGGAGGCAAGGCCGTGCTGAGCCACAGCCTTGATCTCTTTGACGGCGACGAGGACTGCGTCGAGATCATCCTGGTGGTCAGCCCCTCGACCCGCGAGTGGATCGAGGGTAATCCGCTGATCTTCTCCAGCCCCAAGCTGAAGCTCGTCGACGGCGGCGCCAGCCGCGCTGACAGTACAGCGGCGGGCGTCAGGGCCGCGCAGTCCCAGATCGTGGCGATTCACGATGCCGCCCGGCCCAATGTGGGTGAAGATCTGCTGGCGCGTCTAAAGGTCGCGGTCAAGCCCCATCTTGGCGCGGTGCCGGGACTGCCACTCGGCGATACTTTGGCCTACGCCCAGCTTCCCGGCGGCGGCGACGACACCGCAGCGCCGGCCGAGGACGACTGGCTGGCGCCGAAGAAGAAAGCCCTGCTGCCTCACATCAGCGGCCATCCGGAGCGCGGCGGGGTTTATGTGATCCAGACGCCGCAGCTCTTTTACCGCGATACCTATCTTGAAGCGCTCAGCCGGCTCAGCGCCGACAGCGGCCCGCTGGGCAGTGAGCTGGGCGCCTATACCGATGACAGCTCGCTCTTCCACGCCGCCGGCTTCGAAGTTTGCGTGGTGGAGGGCCGGGCCGGCAACCTCAAGCTGACCACACCGGAGGACCTTAAGCTGCTGCACAAGCTGATGGGCACCAGCGAGAAGAAGGGCAAGGACCGCTATGGAGGCCTGGGGTGGTAGCTCTTGTAGGGGTGGGGCTTGTCCCCACCCAACAATTGCGCAACAGCCGGGCGCTGACAAGCCCCGCCCCTACAAAGGCAGCCGGACATGTCTGAAGCCCTTGATCTGATCCTGCGGCTGCGCACCGGTTTCGGCCATGACATTCACCGCTTTGCGGTCGGCCCGCGGCTGAAACTGGGCGGGGTAACCATTCCACACAGCCACGGACTCGAGAGCCACAGTGATGGCGACGCGGTCTGCCATGCGCTGATGGATGCGCTGCTGGCGGCCTGTGGCCTGCCGGACATCGGAGTGATCTTTCCGCCGGACGACCCGACCCTGCGCGGCGCGGACAGCTATCTGTTGCTGCTGAACCTCTTTGGTGCGCTGCAGCGCAGCGGACTGGACCGCGTACTGAATGCACAGGTCACCATCCTGGCTGAGCATCCCAAGCTAAGTCCCTATGCCCAGGAGATCCGCGAGCGCCTGGCCACCGCGCTTAAAGTCAGCCCGGCGCAGATCGCGGTCAGCGCCGGCACCAACGAGAAGTTTGACAGCGTCGGCCGCGGCGAGTGCCTGGTCGTGTTTGCCAATGTACTGCTGCTGGTGCAGCCGCTGTCAGTGCTGCGTGAGCCACTGCCGGAGCGGCTGCACACCGATGCGAGCAGCGCACAGGAAAGGCCCCCGCTCCCGCCGGCCCGCGGCGGCGACGACCCGCTGAGCGGGCGGCGGCTGGAACGCCAGGGCAGCCCGCATGAGACTCCGGTGAAAGCCGGCCTGCCTTTCGCACAGGAGGAGCAGGAGGAGATAGAACACTTGCCAGAACGAGTCAAGCAGTTTGAAAAGGCCGTCAGCACCAAGCTTCCGCCGCTGCCCAAGGCGCCGCACCCCAAGGCCGGGGCGACGCTGATCCTCTACACCGACGGGGGCAGCCGCGGTAACCCCGGTCCGGCGGCCACCGGCTGGGTGCTCTTTGATGACCAGGGCCGCATCGTCCACGAGCAGGGGACATTCCTCGGCGACATGACCAACAACGAGGCTGAATATTCAGCACTTGAAGAAGCCTTTGCCTGGATCCGCAAGCATGTGGGGACGGATATCCGTCTGACGGTGCGGATGGACAGCGAGCTGATCGTCAAACAGCTCAAGGGCGAGTATCAGGTCAAGGCCGAAAACCTGCGTCCGACCTACCTGATGCTGCTTAACCAGCTCGGAGATTTCCACTGGGCCAATATGGAGCATGTGCCGCGGGCGCAGAACGCCCGGGCGGATGCCCTGGTCAACCAGGCGCTGGACAGCAAGCTGAAGCGCTAGCTGGTCTCCTCGCGGCGCTAGAACGGCGTGGACGGCCCCGGAGCCCAGTGCTCATGCAGATCGTGCACGCGCCACTCGATGCCGTCCTCGTCATAGCGCTGGGCGACGTGCTCTTCAAAGGCGGCATACCAGCGCTCGTTGAATTCCCTGCGTGCCGGGTCAGCCAGGATCTGCTGGATCCGGGCAAACAGCACGATGCAGGCCAGTACCCCGCCGGAGAGGAGTACGACAAAGATCAGGTTAACTATGTCGTTGCCCATAGCGAATTCTACCGCGCAGCCGCTATTCTTGCCATGGTCCAGTCGGGGGTAATCTGGTCCCGCCGACACTGTCCGACTCACCCGGAGGTGCCGATAAAACGGTGGCAGTGGCGAAGAAGATCCTGATCGTTGACGACGAGCAGATCATCCGAAACGTGCTGAAGCGCAAGCTGGAGCAGAGCACCAGCTATGAGGTCTTCACGGCGGATGATGGCGTGCCTGCGCTTGAAATCTTCAAAAGCCAGCCGGTGGATCTGGTGATCAGCGACCTGATCATGAACCAGATGAACGGTATCGAGCTGCTGCGCAATCTCAAAGCCCATGATCCGCGCGTCCCGGTGATCATCATCACCGGCTATGGCACTCTTGACGACGCGATCGAGGCGATCAAGCTGGGCGCCGAGGACTTCATCAAGAAGCCCTTCGACATCAACGAGGTCATTGTCACGATCGACAAGACCTTCCGAAAGCTGGACGAAGAGGCCGACCAGCGCGCGATCATCAAGCACATCGCCGCAGAGGATGTAACCCTCGAGCTGCCGACGGACTTCGACTTCCTGAACAAGGTTATCAACTACGTCTTCAGCCACCTCAAGGCGCGCTGGCAGGTCGGGGCCGAAAACCTGCACGATGTTAAGGTCTGCCTCTATGAGGCGTTGTATAACGCCTTTGAGCACGGCAGCCTTGGAATTAGCGAAGAAGAAAAGAGCCGCTATCTGGAGATCGGCCAGCAGGCCTATCGCGACTTCCTGGCCCAGCGGGTCGAAGATCCAATGTATCGCAGCCGCATCATTACGGTGCGCGTACACATCGACATGGAAAGCCTGAAGGTAGCGATCCGCGACCAGGGCAGCGGCTTCGACGCCGGTATGCGTGCGGCAAACTTCTTTGATTCCGAAGAGCTGTTCAAGAGTTCCGGCCGCGGCCTGCTGCTGATCACCAGTCTGATGGATGAGGTCAGCTTTAACGCGGACGGCAATGAAATCTTAATGACAAAGATGCGCGCAAACGTCAGCGGCGGCGAAAGCCTGGCCGCGGCCGCGCCGATATAGGATCGGCCGCAGATTCGGGCAAGCAGGCAGGCGCGCCCGGCGCTGCGGCCTCTGCATGCAATGTGCTATAAGCTAAAAGCGCACGGCCGTCTGATGTGGCCGGCACTTCAAGGAGCCTTGCATGGATAACCAGACCCCTTGGCAGCCCGGTCAGAACCCCGAAGGGGGCAGCGCCCCTGAGGCCCCGCCCAGCGGGCCCTATTCGCCTCCGGGCGGCTATGAACCCCCTGCCGGCCAGCCTTACATGCCGCCGCAGACTGAGGTCCAGGGCGGCTATCCGCCGCCGGCCTACAGCCCTCCGCCCCAGCAGAAAAAGGGCGGCTTCAACTGGCTCGCCTGCTGCGGAATCTCCTGCGGCGTGCTGCTGGTAGTCACCATCATTGTGGTTCTGGTAGTGGGCAAGTCCTGCAGCGGCTTCCTCGGCCCGATTATGCAGATGGGCAAGATCGCCCAGGAAATCGAGAAGACCGATATCGCCACCATTCAATCCTCGGCCTCGCCGGTGGATGCCGCCAGCCTCAGCGCCGACCCGGCCAGCTTCAAGGACCAGTGGCTGGCAGTGGAAGGCATGCTCGGCGATGAGAGCGATGCAATGGCGCAGTCGATGAAGTCCCAGAGCGGCCAGGACGGTACGGCCTACTTCATCAGCCCGGACATCCTGGTGATCGACATTTCCAACGCGCCGCCGGTGGGCGACGCCGGCGACACCGTCCGTGCCTATGGCAAGGCGGTCAAGCTGGACTTCAAGGAAATGCTGAAGTTCATGGGCGAGGAAGCGGTCAAGGAACTGGAGAACGATCCGCAGATGCAGGGTCACACCAGCTTTGTCTTCGTCTTCGCCAAGCAGGTCGACCTGGTCGCCACCGGTGATCCGCCGGCCGCTCCGCCTGCGGGTGAGGCGCCCCCGGCCGGGGATGCCCCGGCGGATGGCAGCGCAGGCGCAACTCCCTAGATTCAGTGACAGCAGGGGCGGGCCTCCGGGCTCGCCCCCCGGCAAGGTCTAGAATACCGGCCCGATGGATAACACCTCTGCAAAGCTCGGCCTGATAGGCGCGGGCAGTATCGGCCGCCGCGTGCTGCAAGCCGTCGCCAGCGGCGAGATCAGCTACCGCCTCAGCGCCCTGTGCGACAACAAGCCCGAAAGCGTAGACAAGCTGCGCATGGAGCTGGGCGACAAGCTGGGCGACTTCGCGGCGAGCGACATTGAAGGCACGGCGGCGAACTGCGACGTGCTGGTTGAGGCTGCCAGCGGCAAGGCCGTGGCCCAGATCATCGCCGCCGCCCGCGAAAGCTATGCCCGGCGCGGAACGCCAGGCCATGTGCTGATCATGTCGATCGGCGGACTGCTTGAAGTTGAGCAGCTCGACGGACCCGGACCGGTGATCCATGTGCCAAGCGGCGCGCTCGGCGGGCTGGACGCGATTCAGGCCCTGGCCATCGCGGGGCTGGACGAAGTGACGCTGACCACCAGCAAGCCCCCTGCGGGACTTGGCCTGGACGTGAAGGAATACACCGTGCTCTTCGAGGGCTCCGCCCGCGACGTGATCGCGCAGTACCCGAAGAATGTGAACGTGGCGGTGGCGCTGAGCTTCGCCGGTATCGGGCCGGACCGCACGCGCGTGCGTCTGGTGGCCGACCCTGGCATCACCCGCAACACGCACCATGTGGTGGCGAAAGGCGCGGCCGGCGAGATCGAGTTCACCAGCCGCAACCTGCCATTCCCCGAGAACCCGGCGACGAGCTATCTGGCCGCCCTCAGCGCGGTGGCATTGCTGAAGAAGCTGCAGGCAAAGCTGCAGGTGGGCTGAACGAGAGGCGAAAGGCGAGAGGAGGAGAGGACGGGCAGCGAACTGCTTTGCATTCCTTTTTATTGCGGAGGATCGCGCCAGTAAAGTTGAGAGACGATAGAAGAAGACAATGAAGTCAAGCTCGAGTTTGCCCGAACTCGCAAACAAAAGGTGAGAGCAGGCCAACGAAGTACCTGACTTCGGTGTCCGTCCTCTCACCTCTCTCTCAACTACTCTCGGATGTGCTTAGAGCTTAATGTCGATGATCGCGCTGACGCCGACGCCGGGCACGCGCTCGGCATTCGTCGGGCTGTCGTTATCCACCGGCACCAGTCCCTTGATGCGAAACATCTTGTCCATGAAGCTCGTTTCCAGCGCCAGCACCGCTTCGCAGCGGTCGACGGCGTCCTTGGGACCGGTCACCTGGGCTGCGCCGATGTGCTTATTGCCGATCGGTGAGACGATGATCACAACCTTGGTTGCGTGCTCGAGCGGATACTTCTCTTCATTGAAGAGCTTGTTGATCACCTTGTTGAGGTCAGAGCCGAACTGGTCGACAGCCAGCTTCACGCCGCCGATCTTGATACCCTTCTTGACCAGGCCGCCAAGGTCGAGACCCCAGCCGGCCTCAGCAGGCGTAGAGTGACCAATTCCCGCTGCGGCGAAGCCCAGCATGAAGGCCAGGGCCACCGCCAGGATGCTGCCTCTGCGGGCCAGCCAGTTTCCAATGCCAGTGCGAATGTTCGTCATCTTTTCTTTCATTTCACCCTCCCAGTGCGCCCTTGGCGCAGTGCCCCATCGGGTTGCTACTATGACAAGCCGTAGGGGCCTTGTGTTCATTTTAGGTCGCAGGCGTGGCCACTGTCAGCCCTGTCGGGCGAGATTCGCAGGCTGCTTAGCTGATGTCAGGTCTATTCCGCGAACAGCTCGGCAAGCTCGGTCCAGACCGTCGGAGGCTCGCTGAGGCACTCAAGACGTTCCTGGGTCGCGGGGTGGGTGAAAGCGAGGCGATGGGCGTGCAGGAAGATCCCGGGATAGCCCTTGAGGAGCTTGAGCAGGCTCAGGCGGCTTTGCACATCCGGGAAGAACTCACCCCACAGCGCCTTGCCTGCCGGATCGCCGCCGCTGCTGGTAGCTCCGAGAAATCGCCGCAGCGCGGTGTTGCGGCTTTCACCATACTTCAGGTCGCTGAGGATGTGCACGCCAAGTTCCTTGAGATGCACCCGGATCTGATGCGTGCGCCCGGAGTGGATCGCAACTTCCAGCAGACTGAAGGGCCCAAGGTGCTGGGCTAGCCGGTACTCGCTGAGGGCCGGTTTGCCAAAACCGCCGCACCACATCAGCTGGCGGTTGCGCGGGTGCCGCTCGATGGGCAGCTCGACGCGGCCCTCGGGCTGCGGCGGTTCTTCGAGGCAAAGCGCGAGGTAGAGCTTTTCCACCTCGCGGCGTGCGAACTGGCGCTGCAGAGCCACGTGCGTCGGGTTATCGCGGGCGACGACCAGCAGGCCGGATGTTTCCTTGTCGAGACGGTGGACGATCCCCGGCCGGTCCGGGCCGGATGCATCAGACAACTGGCCGAAGTGGTACAGCAGGGCCGCGGCGAGGCTTGGCCCCGAGTCGGTGGGCGAGGGATGGACTGAAATGCCGGCGGGCTTTTCGACTACCGCGAGGTGTTCATCAATATGGTGGAAGCTCAGCGGCAGTTCATAGGGCACCAGGTCCTCGGGCGCCGGCGGGCGCAGCAGAGCCCGCAGAGCGCTGAGGTTGACCGATAGCTGCATGCCGGGGCGCAGCTTCTTGCTTTCGGAACCAGCGCTGATCCCGCCCAGCAGGATGCCGCCGAGCTCGATCAGGGCCTGCACTCTGGCGCGGGAAAGCTCGCCGAACTCCGGCCGCTGGCGCAGGTAAAGGGTCAGCGCGGCATCGAGGCGTTCGCCCGAGACGCCCTCGTAGACAAAGGTGTGCCAGTCAGCGGAAAGGTGGGTGTCCACGGGAAGATTGTAAGGCGGGCAGAACCTCCCGAGCGGCCAGGCTTAGCCGGCGTCGGTGGTTTCCTCATCCGAAGTGCCCTCTGATTCATCGCCGGATGTGTCACCCTCGGTGTCGCCAGGTTGAACACCTGTCTTCTCTGTGCCTTCCCCGGCCTCACCTGCGGCGTCCTTTTCGGCCCCGTCTGTACTTTCAACACTGCCAGAACTGTCTGAGTCCTTATCGGTATCCGATTCCTTATCCTTGGCCTTAGTTTTATTTTTGGCCTTGTCTTTGGACTTGCTTTTGCTGTTCGCTTTGGTCTTATCCTTGGACTTCGACTTGGACTTGTCGGTCTTAGCCTTGGCCCCGGACCCGGACTTTGCATTCGCCGACGGCGGGTCAGCGGGCTGCGCTTTGGTCTTTCCGGTCGATTTATTCTTCTGCTTGGCCTTGCCCTTTTGACTGTCTGGGCTTTCGCTGCCGCCTGGATTGTCTCCACCGCTGCTGCCGGCCTTGCGGATACGCGGCTTGCCAGTGATCGGGTCAATATTCCCGGGGGCGGCCTGCATTTCCTGTTCCTGCTTGCGCCGGGCGGCGCTGAGCAGGTCACGGTCAGCCTCCTCATAGGTCACGCGGTACAGCCCGTCGGGCTCGCGGCTCGCAGTCATGCTGACCTCGAGATTTTCCAGGCGCCAGCGACTGTAAATCAGATCGCCGTCCTCGGAGCGCGTGGCCTCGCGGCTTTCGCCGTGCTGCTCACCCAGCGATTTGAAGGTGGCCTCGACCACTTCCGGCTGGACCTCGCCGCGCTTTTCCAGGGCGTACAAAGTCCCCTGGTAGAAGCTGGCGCGCCAGAAGTACTGGCGGCGGTAGACCACGGCCAGATCGGTCGTACTGGGCGTGTCAATCCGAAAGACGACCTGCCAGACCTGCGGATCGGCCACCAGCTTTTCCGCATCGGCCAGACTCATCTGATAGCTAAAGAAGCCGTCGCCAAGGAAACTCTCGGCCGCCGCTGCCTTGCCCTTGTCAGCCCTGGCCTTCTCCGCGGCCAGTGCTGTACAGTTAAGCCCAGTCATCAGGGCCAGCACAAGCAGCAGCGCCAGGGGCAGGCGCAGGCCGCACAGCATTTGAGACCGGATATTCATAAACTCAACCCTGCGGCGGGGCCGCACGCGGAATACTAACACGTGTGGGGCAGTCTCAAAGCCGCTGTTAAACGGCCCGGAGGCCCTAACTGGAAAATTCGGCTGAAAAGTGCTAAGGTATCGCATCCAAATTCCGGGCCCGCCGGGGGCGGCGGTTACCGGGAACAAGCGGAGAGATACATGCGACTGATCCTCGCCACGCTGTTTGGCACCATCGCCCTGTTTGGCGTTGCGCTGGCCCACGACACGCCGCTGGCCAATCTGGTGGCCACCGTTGACGCACACACTGCGGCGGTCAACACTGTTGCTCTGACCAGCGACGGCGCCAGCCTCGTCACGGGCGGCAAGGACGGCCACATCCGCTTCTGGGATGCCGCCACCGGCGCGCAGACCCTGGATGTCCCGGCCTGCATGGTGGCGATTAACGACATCGCCGTCGATCCCAATGGACTCTTCATCGCTACGGCGTCGGAAGATGGCTACGTCAAGATCTGGGACGCCGCCAGCACCGACCTGCTGTATGTCCTCGCGGCCCACGTCGGCGGCCAGGACTCCGGCGGCTTTGTCGGCCGTTTCAATGAGACGATCCGCAGCGCGCATGGCACCACCAACCGCTATGCCGCGGAGCGCGTGCCCAGCGTCTTCTCCGCCACGACGGTGGCGCTGAGCTCCGACCCCGATCAGCCGCTGCTGTTTACCGGCGGCGACGACGGCTACATCCGCTGCTATGACCTCGGCAACGACTACGCCACCCTGTGGGAAGTCTATGCCCACGAGCGCGGTGTCAACGATCTGATGGTCTCCGGCGACGGCTACCTCTTCAGCGGCGGCGTTGATGGCATGGTCAAGATCTTCAACCCCCAGACCGGCGCGGTTGAGAAGAGCATCCTGGCCTACGAAGATGGCGACGTTAACTGCCTGGCTCTGAGCGGTAACGGCAACTGCCTGGTTACCGGCGGCAGCAATGGCGAAGTGCGGGTCTGGGATTCCTGGACCGGCGCTCTGACCAAGAAGGTCCGCGCCCATGCCGGCGGCGTCAACGCCGTCAGCTTCACCCAGGAAGGCAGCTATCTGCTGAGCGCCGGTGATGATGGCAAGGTCAAGCTCTGGAACATGCATGCCGAGCTCGGCGGCGAGGCCCAGGCCCACGTGCTTGGCGTCAACGCCTTCGCCATCGGCGGCCCCGGTGCCATGCCGATGCTCTACACTGCTGGCGACGATTACAAGGTCCGAGTCTGGAGCCCCAACTTCAAGCAGTAGGACCGGACGGCCAGCAGCCTGCCTCGGCAAGCTGATGAGCTTCAAACTGAACCAACAAGGGCGGCCGCCAGGCCGCCCTTTCTTTGCTTTGGTAGGGCCGCACGGATGTGCGGCCGTCTTGATCATGTAGGGGTGGGGCTTGTCCCCACCCGTCTTCAGTGGCTCATGGCGTGCGCCCGGATTCGATCCAACGCAGAGACAAAGTGAACGCAGAGAACCGCAGAGGAGATATTCCGGCATTACTTGACCGTTCGCTGCGGCCGTTAGACTTGAGTTGTATGAAGATAACCGGATTGAAGCTGGATAACGATGCCAGACTGCTTCAAGGTCTGATTGGATCCACTGTCGTCCGCGCCATCTTTGAGATTTGGCCCAGCATAGATTGGCCCGAAGCTGCGGACACGCGGTTGTTCCTGGAATCTCGAACCGTAGCAGGGGACTTCGTCGCGGTCTGCTTCGGCGAGGATGCTGCAGCTGAGGCCATGGTCGAGCCCAGCGGCATGGAAGCCGATTACCGCGCAGCCGAGTTAGCACAGCAGTTGTTGACCTGGAAGACGGAGGCTTTTGGTCAGAGGGGGAGAGGGATTGGTATCGCTTTTCGATGGAAGGTGATGCTGACTTCGGTTGGCTCATTGGTGCCACAATCACGCGGATTGAATTGATCTGTTTGGCTTCGCCCGTGACGGTACTGGGCTACCTGCTCTACTTTGACAACGGTAATCAGATCTGGTCGACTCCCGGTACAGAAGGCAACTGGATCCGAAGAAAATTCAGCAATGACCGGATGCAGAATTGGCAGCTCATCAAAGTGGCGCTGGACGAGACCACTATGCAGCGCATAGATTGATATCTTCGCGCCTGATGCTGGTCTTACTCTTCTAAACTCGGCGTCCTCTGCCGCTCTGCGTCCTGCCTTTGATTCCCGATCGGGTGGGGACAAGCCCCACCCCTACAAGAAACTAGAGTCCCAGAGCCTGCTGGACTGCATCCAGGCGGTCCAGGCGCTCCCAGGGCAGGTCGAGATCAGTCCGGCCAAAGTGGCCATAGCTCGCCGTCGGGCCATAGCTGGTCTTCAGCAGCTGCAGGTTCTCAATGATCGCCCGGGGCCGGAAGTCGAAGATCTCACCGCTGGAGAGCAGGGCAACGATCTTCTCTTCGGGGATGTGGTTGGTGCCGAAGCACTCGACGGCAAAACTCATGGGCCGGGCGCGGCCGATGGCATAGCTGATCTGCAGCTCAAGGCGCTCCGCGGCTCCGGCGGCAACCAGATGCTTGGCCACATAGCGTGCGAAGTAGTTCGCAGAGCGGTCGACCTTGCTGGGGTCCTTGCCCGAAAAACTGCCGCCGCCGTGCCGCGCCGAGCCGCCGTAGGTGTCGACGATCAGCTTGCGGCCGGTCAGGCCGCTGTCGGCCTCCGGGCCGCCCTTAATGAACTTGCCGCTTGGGTTGCACAGAAAGTCGAGCTTGCGGTAGTCCCCGCCAGGCAGCAGCTGCTTTGGAAGCACCGCCAGCAGCACCTCATCCAGCAGCGCGCGGCGCATAATCTCAGGGTTGCTGTCAGCGCTGTGCTGGGTACTGACCAGTACGCAGTTCAACTCAGCAGGCTTGTTATCCACATAGCGCAGTGTGACCTGGGTTTTGCCGTCGGGGCGCAGGTCGGCCAGCCGGCCGTCATGCCGCACGGCCGCCAGCCGCGCCGCCAGCCGGTGCGCCAGCAGGATTGGCAGCGGCATCCAGGTCCCGGGGAAGAAGGGCTCGCTCTCGGCGCAGGCATAGCCGAACATGATGCCCTGGTCGCCGGCGCCCTGCAGGTCATAAGGGTCGCCCCCCTGACCGGCGCGCTGCTCAACCGAGTTGTTAACCGCCCCGGAGATGTCCTGGCTTTGCTCCTTGACCGCGGTCAGAACGGCACAGGAATCGGCGGCGAAGCCGAGGGGCTGAACGTAGCCGATGCGCTTGAGAACCGAGCGCGCGATGCCTTCCATATCGCAGTAATGCGAAGTGGTGATCTCGCCGAAGATAAACACCAGCCCGGTGTTGGCCATCACCTCGCAGGCAACCCGTGCCGCCGGGTCGGCGGCGAGGATGTCGTCAAGGATCGCATCGGCGATCTGGTCGCAGACCTTGTCCGGGTGGCCTTCGGTAACGCTTTCACTGCTGAAAAGGTATTCGCTCATCGGGATGCGTATTGTATCGGCAGGCTGGCGCGCCGGTGTATCCGCCGCGGGTCGATGAGTGTTAAGCCCTAGTTGTAATTCAGCAGCACCGCAGTTGCATGGATTGGGTTTGCGCTGTTGGCACTATCAAAGTAGACCCCAACACCTATGTGGTCATTTCCCGGGGCGAGAAGGATCTGACGGTGCTCGGCTGAACTGAGCCATCCGCTGGCCACGCCGGCCGCGCTTTCCTGGCCGCGCGCGTTAGTCTCGCCGCCGTCACTGTAGGCCGGTGCGCCAACCAGCTCCGTGCGATCCCAGATGCTCAGGCCTTCCGGCGTCGTATGGCTGAAGAAGTTGCGCAGGCCCATGTCCCGGGCATGCGCCTGGGCCAGACGCTCCAGCAGCGGGCTGCGTACGAGTGGCGGCAAGCCGGCCGCTGACCGCGCGTTGTTGATCCGCGTACTGATCTCGCTGCTCCAGGCCTGCAGGCTCGCGTTCTGGAAGGGGCTTGCCCCCTGTGGCAGTGTGTCATAGCTGTTGTCGATCCAGCGGCGGCCGGCTGAGGCACCTGCCGGGGCCAGGTTCTGATAGCTTTCTACCGGCGGCAGAGTGACCGGCGGGTTATAGGTGATCTGTCCGTCGCCTGGCAGAGGGAAACCGCCAGGGCCGGCGGTCGAGCCGCAGGCGCTGAGGATGAGGCCGGCGAGCAGGGCCAGTGCGGCGCTCAGATAGCCGGACCTTCGATGGACAGAGTGCCTTGTAAGTGTGGTTCTCAGCATCTCAAGCTCCTTACAAACCAGCAACAGAAGACCAGCCGGCAACGGAAACAGTCAGGTGTTGCAGGGATGCCGGCACAGACCCCGGCGCGTTCCGGCTGTTCAAATCTCAATGCGGCCCGCGGCTCCGTGCCGCTGCGGGCACGGATGCCTCTGACAGGTCATGCCGGATGAGCGCGACTACTACGGCTAACTAGAATTGCACTACTATGCAAGTGATGGTCTCAGTCAGCGCCGCAGGCGGTCGCGGGATTTAACCTTGGAGCCTGAAAACGCACCGGGAAACTCAATTTGAAAAACGCAGTTGGCGACGGCGGGTTTAACCTGGGCGGCCAGAAAACTGACTAGGGAAGGTGTTTTTGGACTCCTCCAGGCCAGGAATTTAACTTTGACCACCGAAAAGCCTCGATAATTGCATTCTTCAAGGCGATCAGCCCGCGAAATTGACTCGAAATCAACTTCACCGGGGAGACTGGCCTGCGGTCCGAGAACAGTTGTAGTCGTTTGCAACATTGGAAGCACCGGGCGTGCGGACACCTAGAGTCCGCGCCGGCTTGATACCACGCGAGGCTTATGTTTGTTTTGAAGGTGGGGCTGCATTAGCACAACAGGGCCAGGAGGGGCGCAGCATGGTGAGGCTGGACTTCGGCGGGTTGACTGCTGAGAATGACGACCCGATATGCCTTGTCCGCATTTTACGGACGATTGTCCGCAAAGTGCGGACAAAGTCAGCGAGAAAAGCAGGCCTAAATCTGGTTGGCCAGAGCCAGCAGTGTCAATTGGCGCTGGCATCCGCCAAGCTGCGACAGGACTGAGGCCGGTGGGGCCGGTTTGAAACCGGCGGGAAGTGGCAGACTGGCGGCGTTGGAACTGGGCAAAGCTCGATCTGAGGGCCGAGGTCAGTCCCAACGGCCCGGAGCTTTGCAGCACCCGCCGGTTGCAAACCGGCCCCACCGGCCTCGCTGCTAAGCCGCGACCAGTAATCTGGAGCGTCATCCATGAAACTCGCGGCAAAGGGGCAGGGTTTACAGCTGTCCAGCGACTGACAGACTGGTGAAGCCCGGAACTATCCCGCCTGCTCCGCTTCCATCAGCGCGATGAACTGGTCGAAGCGACTATAATCAGCCCCGACATCGATGTCGGTCACACTCAACAGACGTGCGATTTTCTTCGGCACATTGGCGGCACTTCTCATACTGTTTTCGTGGGCCGTAGTGTGGTTCAAACGGCAGGCTGAGGGTGCGCCTGCCCAATTTCAGAAATATCCACTTGCTGCTGATCTGATTCCTAGGAACGATTCAAGAGTGAAGCTGCTGCCGCTAACTAGCGGCGGCTGGCTCCTACTGACCTATGACCATGCACTGATTTGTCTGGACGCGGATTTTAAGGAGCGCTGGCGCAGTTCCGAGACAGCGAAGGACATTCGAATGTCTAGCGCTGATTCACCAGTGGTGTTTGCCCTGGATGGCGACCCGCAACAACAGAGTTCGCCGCGTAAGATCACAATCAGGTCTTACGATCTGGACGGAAATCTTCTAGGTAGCCTAGTCGATCAAGACGCAATCGATGGATTTGCCATGGCAAGCGCAGACGGAGCTTTTTTCGGCGACAGCCAAGAACTGAGTTTTGTCAGCATTGATTGCCGTAAGGTCTGGTCGGTGCCGTTGCCTGAAGACAGTAGTCTTACTTTTTCACAGAGTCAACCGGTAAGTGCTTTCATGACTGTTGGCGACCGCATCAGCACTTTTGGAACTGACGGAGAGCAGCAAATGTTGCCTGCTGTTCTGCCTAATGAGTACCGTGGCATTGTTGCATTGGAGTCCATTCTGCTTTGCTTGAAAGAGGATCAGAGCCTGCTGGCGCTCGACTTTGAGGGCCATAAACTATGGGAGACAGGCGCTGGCGTTGAGTATTCGCTCTACCAAGGTTACTGCGAACTTGACGGACAGTTGCTGGTGGCTGATGAAGAAGAAAAGCTCAATCTGATTGATGCATCTGGTCAACGGCGTTGGACTACCAACCTGAAGTGCTTTGAGGCGCTAGGAAGCGAAGACGGCCAGACTGTTTACATGATGTCGGCAAGAACGGGGGTGTTGCCAGACCTGGTCTTCGACTTGTCACCCTCGTTAAGCTGGTCTCGCTGGCGTTTGCGCAGTATCAATCAGGCTGGCAAGGTTAGATGGAGTTTCCTCTATGGAGATTGCGGACAACTCAGTGAGCTTGTTCTCGGAATCGATAGCCGGGTCTACTTCATCGCCGAGGACAGCAATTTATATGCCTTTGAACCCTAGCCGGGACTAGCCCGCCTGCTGATCTTCCATCAGCGCGATGAACTCGTCAAACAGATAGGTGTTATCGCGCGGGCCGGGGCAGCCTTCCGGGTGGTACTGCACGGAAAACACCGGGCGGTCGGCCCAGCGGATACCCTCGCAGGAGCCATCGTTGACGTTGAGGTGCGTGACAAGTATCTGCGGGTTCATGGGATGCGCGTAGGCAGCAGCCGGACGATAGCCCTGCTCGGCCCACAGTGCAGGGTCCTGCCCCGGGGCGCAGACCTGAACCGGCAGCGGTCCGCGCTCGCGGCCCTGTGGTGTGCCGTCCGCCGCCGGGGCAGCCGCCGGGC
>CAZEJB010000045.1:0-22955 GCA_964512635.1 uncultured Planctomycetales bacterium
TGGCGCACTGCGTGCGCCTTCCGTTCAGGGGTAGTGGCGCACTGCGTGCGCCTGCTTTGGGTAGTGGCGCACTGCGTGCGCCTGCGCTCGCCATGGCGAGGCGGTGGCCAGGGCCGGAGCGCGGGCATCCTGCCGGCATTCCCAGGGCAGGGCGACCTCCGCCAAATGTAGTGGCCCACAGCCTGCGCCTGACTCACATACTCGAACATCCCTGCCCTCCGGCGGTTTTCTTCGTGTCTTTGTGCCTTGGTGGTTAAGAATTCTTAGAACCACGAAGACACGAAGACACTAAGCAGAATGAAAAACGAAGCGGCCAGAGATGGCCGCGCTCCGGGATTGCCGGGCCAGGCCCGGCGCTTCATAAGATGTCGAGTACAACTCGGCGCTTCAGATGCAGGCGGGGCGCCTGCGCTCCAAAGCCATTGAATCCGCCGAACTGCTGTTACTTTTCGCCCTGCCATTCCGGTCATACTAAACAGGGGTGGGCAATGGAAAGCAGCCGGGTCTTGAAGAGCAGCTGACGCCGGAGATCTACGGTGCGCTGTGGCGCTTTTGCCTGCGGCTGTGCAGCGGGCGCAGGGAAGACGCCCAGGACCTGCTGCAGGACAGCCTGGCCCGCGGCCTGCTGGCCTTCCACAAGCTGCGCGATCCGCTGGCGCTGAAAAGCTGGCTCTTTGCGATTAGCCGGCGGCGCTTTCTGGACCTGAAGGCCAGCCGTGGCTGGCGTGAGCGGGAGCGGGCGGCGCAGCATGAGCGCAGTACAGAAGCGCAGGGCCAGCCTGGGACGCGCGCAGGCATTGAAAACTCGATTGGTACGGCGGACCTGGCCGGGCAGCCGCTGGCCCCCTACGCGGCCGCGCCGGATGGCATGGCCGGCGGCTTCAGCCTGCTGCTGGCGGATGCGCTGGCGCGCCTGCCGCAGGCGCTGCGTGAGGTGCTGGAGCTGCACTATCTGGACGGGCTCAGTCTTGACGAATGCGCGCGGGTGCTGGCCTGCAGCCCGGCGGCGGCCAAGCAGCGGCTGTATCGCGGCCGCGAAGCGCTGCGCGCGCTGCTTGAGACGCGAGGTTACAGGTGACAGTAGGGGCGCACTGCGTGAGCCAACAGATGGCAGATGGCAGATGGCAGATGGCAGATGGCAGATGGCAGATGGCAGATGGCAGATGGCAAAAGGCTAATTGCTAATGGCTAATGGCGAAGGGAAGAAATGTAGGGGCCGAGCATGGCCTCGGCCCAGGCAGGGGCGCGTGGAGCGCGCCCGCGCTGGGGTTGTAGGGGCGCACTGCGTGCGCCCGGCAGAATGAAGTGACGAGATGAAACGAGACGAACTGGAACAGCAGATTGATCTTGGCCTGCGGGGCCTCAGCCGCAGCGGCGCGGGCCACAAGGGGACCGGCCCCGCGCACGCGGCCGATGATGGCCACGCCGCGTCCGCCGCGCCGGACATGCATGCCGCCTGGGCCGCGGCCCACACACGCGCAGCAAGCCTGCGCCGGAGGAACACCATGCGCAATACAACTCTAATGCTGCTTCTCGCCGGTCTGCTGACGGTTGCCGGCCTGACGCTGTGGCCGCGCGGCAACGGCTGGGCGGTGACCGACGGCTGGATCGTGGAGTATGAGATCGAAGTGCCGGCTTACTATGACTTTGACTATGGCGTTAATGGGGCCAAAGACCCTACTGCGCCACAGGACCGGCTTGAGCAGCTGGTGGCTGACTGGAACGAGGCGCATAAGGACAAAGCGCAACTGCCGGGCCAGCCGCTGGCCACGTTGAAAGTCATGCCTGCAGCAAAGGACTCTGATGAACCGCTGCTCAAGCGAGCCACTGCTCAACTGAGTTTTGCCAGTGATGACCAGGCCTTGCTTGATGAACTAACTGAGTTGCTGCGCAATCCTGGTGAGGGCTTACCACAGATGATAGGAGTGCCGCTGCGCTACAGCCGCACATGGTATGCGAATGAGAAGTACCCGGAGCGTTATGAGCCGCGTGAGATTGTTATAGACGGGAAACCGTACAGCTTTCCCACCGACTTTGAAAGCGAAGACGAATTGGAGAATTTCCGGGATACAGTGCTACCCCACGCCCAGAACTTTGGCGGGCTTGGAGAGAACAAGCTGGACAAAGAGACCAGGCCCGCGATGCTCTACTACAACCTCCTGTCCAAAAGGACAATTCAAAAGACGGGAGCAGGCATGGTACTGCTGATGTCTGTAGACAGTCAGGATCGTATCCTGCTGGACACCTTGGTACGGGATGACCCATTCGCCGAGTTCGCCTTGAGAGAATGTCAGGCCCAGGGCTTGAATGCCATACCTGGCAAAGGAATGACCCTCGAAGAGTGCCTGGGTCTGATGAGACATGGCCTCGAAGTGGTTAGAAGGCAGACAACAAAGAGCGGAAGGGCAATCGAGGTTTATCAGTTTACTTGTCTAGCCTACCCAACTGTCAGCTTTGAACTCGGGCAGGGTGCCGGTAAGTACACGCCGAGCGTCAGTGAGAGCCTTCGTGCAAAACAACAGAGCGACCGCTACTTGCAGGCCGTGAATTCCTGGCTTGCTGAGCACCAGGAACTGCGCATACCTGATCAGGTATGGTCGAGCGAAGGAGATCCGCCCAAGCCAGTGCCAGAGCGTCATGTAGCTGCTCGCCCAGTTTACGGGAGTATTCGTACCTTCGTCCCAGGTGCGAACAACTCGCCTGAGGAGTTGGCTGCTGCGATAGTTCCTGTGGTTGCGATCCAGGTTGAAATGCACGGGCTGAGCAGCGAAGACCGAGTCAGCCTGAGGTCGGCGCTTGAGTCCGTCGCTGGGTCGCAACAGGTGATTGAATGGCGGCTGAGTGACCAAAAGCTGCCGCTGGAAGAGGATAAGTCCGAGTAGGGATCTGCGTGCTCCATTCAGCGCCGGGTTATAGCGGGTTTCTTGGTGCCTTTGTGCCTTGGTGGTTAAGAATTCTTTGAACCACGAAGACACGAAGGCACGAAGTAGAGGAAGTTGAAGAAGAAGGCGGCCAGAGCTTGGCGCGCTTCGCAAATGCCGGACCAGGCCCGGCGCACCAACAACAGGCGGCCGCATATCCCTGCGGCCCTACCGGGAAGAATGCCGGTCTGAAGACCGGCGCTTCAGGAGCCCCGTCACAATCGGAGCTTTCCATTCCGTCATACTAATTGTTGGTGGGGTTAAGCGAGCCCGAGAGACTGGAAGCGCTGCTCGCGGGCGAGCCCTATCGCGCGCTCTGGCGCTATTGCCGCAGCCTCGCACCAACACGCGAGGATGCTGAGGACCTGCTGCAGGAGTGTCTGGCGACGGCGCTGCTCAAGCTTGCCCAGCTGCGTGACCCGCTGGCCTTTCGCGGCTGGATCTTCACTGTGGCGCGGCGCTGCTTTCTGGATCTGCGGCGCACGTGCTCCTGGCGCGAGCGGGCCGCGGCGGCAAGTTTTGACGGCGACGCCGCCGAGGCGCTCGCCGGGCAGCCTGCTGAAGGCGCGAGCGATGACACGCTGGTGGACGCGCAGTTCAGCGCACTGCGCATGGAGCTTGCGGCGCTGCCGGCGGCCCAGCGCGAGGTGCTCGAGCTGCACTACCTGCACGGCCTGAGCCTGGAGGAGGCTGCGCGGGTGCTGCGGATCAGCGCAGCCACCGCACGCCAGCGCGTGCACCGGGGGCGTCTGGCGCTGCGCGCGGCGCTGGCGGAGGAAGAGAGATGAGCGGACTTATGAGCGAGCAGAGACTGGACGAGCTGCTGGCCCGCCTGGGCGAGGCAGAGGCTTCGGGGCAGACTGGCGACAAGGGGAATGGCGCTGAACTGCCGCCTGAACTTGGGCAATCGATAAGTGGGGCCCTGGGCCGCCGGGGCAGACTAAGGAGGAAAAGCATGCTGCGCAGCCTGAAGTCAACACTGCTGATTATCTTCGTCGGCCTGCTGACGGTCGCCGGCCTGACGCTGTGGCCGCGCGGCAATGGCTGGGCGGTGACCGACGGCTGGATCGTGGAATACGAGATCGAGGTGCCGGCCTATTATGGCTTTGACTTCGTGGCGTCTGGCGTTCAGGGGGTTGAAAGCCCGCAGTCGCAGCTTGAGCAGCTGGTGCGTGATTGGAGCGCCGAGCATGCCAACGCAGCACCGGCGGAAGGCGTGGGGCTGGCAGAGTTGAACGTGCATCAACCCATGCCGCAAACGAATGGCAAGGATCCGGGTCTCTTCAATTTCTTCGTGCATCGTGCGCCGGTCACATTGACCTTCAGAAGTGATGACGAAGAGCTACTGGATGAGCTGCTCGCCTTGCTGCGCTCACCCGGTGAGGGCTTGCCGGGCTTACAAGGCGAGGTAAAGAAGTACAGCAAGACCTGGTATGTGCGGGAAAAGTACCCGCAGATTTATGAGGAGCGCACGCTGACGGTTGATGGCCGCGAACTGCATTTTCCCCGCGATTTCCCAGGCAATATCGAGGACAGCATGCTGGCGGGAATGTTGCCCGATCCGCAGGCCACGAAGGATCGATCCAGCATGCTGTACTACAACCTGCTGACGGATGCGGAGCGCGAGCTCACAGGTGCTGGGTTATTGACACGTTTGGAGGTCAAGGACGGGCAGCTAAGCGTCACCACGATTGAAGAAGACACGCGCTACCGCGAACTGCGGCTGCCTGCCGACCTGCGGCTGGGGATACAGATGGGCGGAGGATATAACGCTGACGGAACCCCGCAGCCACCTGATTCCAACGAGTTCTATCTTGATGCCCTGTATCAGTTTCTGCGCGAGCGTTCAGCCAATCATCAGGAAGACTATGAAACAGTGCAGGTCTGGGGCCTGGAGTACCTGCTCTTCCCTCGTGAGCGCTTTGAGCCCGGACAGCCAGCGCAAAGTTACCGCGTCACCGAAGCTGACCGCAGCCACGCTCTGGCCCTGGCAGCGCGCTACAGCGAAGCCTTCAGCGCGGCCTTCCCTGGCTATGCCGAGCTGCGCCTTGAAGACGGCAACCGTGCGGTCAGCGCAGGCGCAGGAGGCCAGCTGGAGAGCGCGCGGCTGGGTATGCCGATCACTGAGCAGCCGCACTATAGCTTCACCGTGATTCTTCGCGGGCCTGAAGCACTGGAAGCAGAGAAGATCAAGGCGGTGCTGGACCAGGTCGATCCGGGGGCAACGTCTTTCAGTTGGCGGCTGCGCGACGACACAATGCGCAGGTCCGGGCATTAGGATCGATGTCGCCATGACCGTTCAGCGCGTTTCCAGTCCCGCGCTCTTCTTCGTGTCTTTGTGCTTTGGTGGTTAAGAATTCTTTGAACCACGAAGACACGAAGGCACGAAGTAGAAAATGAAGAGGGAAGCGGCCAGAGCTTGCCGCGCTGCGGGAATGATGGGCCAGGCCCGGCGCTCCAACAACAGACGGCCGCATATCCATGCGGCCCTACGGGGAAGAATGCCGGTCTGTCGACCGGCGTTCCGGCAGACGGGCGAAGCATGCTTCGCCCCTACAGGAATCGGGCGGACGCAAGGTCCGCCCCTACCTTGCGCTCCGTCAGAGCCTGCCCCAGGGCACCTATAGCCGGCCCCACAGTAGCACGCGGTTGAAGGTAAAGAAGTAGGGCTGCTCGTCCCCCAGCAGGTCCAGCAGGCGTTCGCGGTACAGCGCGACGAAGAGCTCATAGAGCTCGGGGCTCAGGCGCTGCTTGTAGTTGTTCAGCAGGGTGCCGCGGACCCACTCCACCAGCTCGCTGACCTCGGCGAGGGTATGCAGATAGACCTGCAGGCGCACATGCTGCTGCGCAAAGCCCAGCTGCGCCAGCAGCTCGCTGTACTTCTCCGGCGCCAGCACCGGGCTGCGGCGGACATAGCCGCCCAGCGCCGGGGCGAAGGGCTCCTCGGCGGCGATGGACTGCGCCAGGGCATAGGCCGGATGCGCATCGTTGGCCGGCATCTGCACCGCCAGCTGGCCGCCGGGATTCAGCCGCGCGGAGAGCGCCGCCAGCAACGCGCTGTGGTTCTCGATGTACTGCAGCGCGGCGTTGGAGAAGATCAGGTCGAAGTTGCCGGTATAGGGCAGGCTGTCATGCTTGCCGTTGCTTGAGGGCGCGGCGGGCGCGGCACTGCGCCCCGGGTCAAGGCTGGCATAGTCCGCCGGCAGGCCGGCAAAGTCGGCAATCGAGGCCTGCTCAAAGCTCAGCCCGCCGCCGCTGTGGCCGCGGGCCTTTTCCAGCATTGCCGGGCTGTTGTCCAGCCCCGTGCTCAGCACGCTGCGCCCCTGGGCCGCCAGTGCGCGGTGCAGGGCGGCCGTCAACTCGCCGGTGCCGCAGCCGAGGTCGATAGCGCGGTACTGCTCGGCGGTACCGGACTTAGCCTCGGGTAAGTCAACCAGGGCCAGCAGGTCATAAAAAGGCTGGCTGCGCTCCTGCTTGAAGCGCTCATACTGCGCCGGGTTCCAGGGGTCGGCGCCGGATCCGGGGTTGCCGCTGGGGTCAGTGCTCATTGATAGAGGCTAGCACCTGCAGCCAGGGTGTTATGCAATAACAGATATATGCTATCGTTATTAGCGTTACAAGTCGGCGCTGCATTTATGTGTTGCCGGCTGGTAGCCCGATCCGCGCCACGACCTCGCGGCCTGCCGCAGGTCCACTGTTTCACCAGCGCCTGCTGGTCAAGCCACATGGGGGCCCTCATGTCTGTTCTTAAAACTGCCCGCCCGCAGCGCCGCTTCCAGCCGCTGACCTTTCTGGCCCTGCTGGGGATCCACCTCGCGGCCATTCTGGCCTTCTTTCCCTTCTTCTTCAGCTGGGCGGGGGTCATCCTCGCGCTGCTGATGATCTGGCTCACCGCCAGCCTCGGCGCTTCCGCCACCTATCACCGCATGCTCAGCCACCGCGCCTGGCAGCCGGTGCCCTGGCTGCGGACCATCCTGCTGGTCTGCGCCGCGCTGTGCCTCGAGATGGGCCCGATCAACTGGTCGGCGACCCACCGCCTGCACCATCGCGAGAGCGACCACGAGGACGACCCGCACAGCCCGCTGGTGTCTTTTCTGTGGTCGCACATGTTCTGGATGCTCTTCGACCAGCCGCGCCTGCTGGACAAGGCCGAGATGCGCCGGATTGTGCCTGACCTGCTGGACGACCGCGAGCTGCAGTTCTTCCAGCGCTGGTTCGGCCTGATGTGGGTGGTCTTCGCGGCCCTCAGCTATGGCGCGGGCTATCTCGCCGCCGCCGGCGGCATGCCCGGCGTCCAGCTCGGTCTCTCGCTGGTGGTCTGGGGCAGCCTGCTGCGCACCGTTATCGTCTGGCACAACACCTGGTTCGTCAACAGCGTGACGCACCTCTTCGGCTACCGCAACTACAACACCGAGGACGAGAGCCGCAACCTCTGGTGGGTCGCGCTGGTGACCTTCGGCGAGGGCTGGCACAACAACCACCACGCCATCGCCGGTACCGCCAACTTCGGCCAGAAGTGGTGGGAGTACGACCCGACCTGGTGGTCGCTGCGCGCCTTCCAGCTGCTGGGCTGGGTGCGCAAGGTCAACAAGGCCCCGCGCTTGGCCAGCGACGCCGAGGTCCGTGATTTCGCCGGCAAGACCGCCGCCCATTCGCCGCGCCTGCTGCGCCGGCCCGAGCGCCTTGCGCTGAGCCTGCTGCGGCGCTTTGGCAACTCGCCGGCCGCCCTGATCCACGCCCTGCACAGCCGCCGCAGCAATGTCCGCGAGGCCGCGGCGCTGGCGCTCGGCAACATCGGCGCCGGGACCCACGAGGCGGCCGAGGCTCTGCGTGCCGCGCTCAGCGACCGCAGCCGCCGGGTCCAGGATGCGGCCCTCAAGGCCCTGCGCAGCATTGAGTCCGCTGTCGCCGTCCAGCCCGGCAGTGTCCCAGGCTAGGCGGCGCGGGGCCATACAATTGAGGCGTGGACTCTCCGGCTGAACTGCGCGTAGCTGTACTGAGCCTCAGCGAAGAGCTGGTGCGGATGGCCTCGGTTACCGGCAGCGCCGGCGAGGCCGCCAAGGGCCGCTGGCTGCTTGACTGGCTGCGCCGGGAATGTGCTGTTGCCCCCGGGCTCGAACTGCAGCTCATAGCCAGTGGCAGCGCCAGCGGAGATAAAGAGCTGCCCGGTTCGGTGCTGGCCTGGCTGCCGGCAGACCGGCCCCTCGAACGGGCAGCGGATCAATCAACGGGGCAGGAAGGACAGGGGCGCCGGGCGCTGCTGCTGCTGGGCCACTATGACACTGTCGGCCTGGAACCTTACGGCGAGCTGGCCAGAGCTGCACATGACAGCACAGCCCTGCGCCAGGTTTTCAGCACGCCGGGGGTCGCTGCCGATCCCGATCTGGCGCTGCTCGCCGCGCATGCCGCCTCCCCCGACTGGGTCTTTGGCCGCGGCTGGCTCGACATGCAGGGCGGGGTGGCCAGCGCTCTGCTGGCCTTCAGGCACTTTGCCCGCAGCTCCGGGCGCAGCTTTGATCTGGTCCTGCTGCTCTGCCCGGATGAAGAGCGCGATTCGGCCGGAGTGCGCAGCGCGATCCCGGCCCTGCTTGAGCTGCAGGCGCGGGCCGGTCTCAGCTTTGGCGGCCTGCTGAATGTGGACTACTGCACGCCCGGCGAACAGCATGAGCGCCGCGGCCACTCGCGGCGCCAGCCCAGCCGCAATGCTACGGAGCCGGACCTCCGCGGGGTGCTATTCAGCGGCACCATCGGCAAGCTGCTGCTGGGCGTATCGGTCTTCGGCCTGCCGACCCATGCCGCCGAGCCCTTCGCCGGGCTGAACTCCGCGGCCCTGGCGGGCTGCATTGCCGCCGCGCTGGAACAGGCCGGGGGCCTGCGCCAGAGCGTCGAAGGCCAGCTCCTGCCGCCGCCGAGCCTGCTGGAGCTGCGCACGCGCCGCGAACGCTATGACGTCATGACGGTGCAGTGCAGCGAGCTCTATGTGAACTGCTTCCACGGCGGGGGCGAACTGGATACGCTATGGCGGCGGCTTGCCGCGCGGGTACGCAGCGCCTGCCGCGGCCATCTGCGCGAGCTGCGCTATCGCCAGCGCTCCCAGCGCCTGCGCGGGGGAGCGGACCTCGCCCTGGATACCCCTGGCGTCGAAGTGCTGGATTTCGCCGAGCTGGCGACGCGGGCCCGGGCGCTCAATCCGGCGGCGGCGCAGGCCGCGCTGGAGCTGCAGTATCCCGGCGGGGACGGGCGGGAAACGGCGCTGGCCCGCGTGCGGGCACTGGAAGAGCTGCTGCCCCGCGGGCGTGCGCGGGTCGTGCTGTCCCTGTTGCCGCCCTTCTATCCGGCCCGCCGCGCGGATCCGGCCCGCGCCCGCCGTCTGCGCGCCCTGGCCGCCCGGCTGGGACTGCGCTGGCAGCCGCTGTATCCCTTCATCTCGGACATGAGCTATTTCTGCTTCGAGCCGGCGGCGCAGCAGCCGGGCGCAGAGGCGAAGTTGCTCGCCGGCCTGATGCCGCTCAGGCTGGCGGAGAGCGAGCTTGAGCTTTATCAGCAGGCTGCGATGCCGGTCTGCAACATCGGGCCGCTGGGCCTTGGCGCGCACAGCGCCTTTGAGCGGGTCTATGCGCCGCAGCTCGCTGAGTTGCCGGAAAAGCTGATTGCCGCTCTGGATGAACTGGCGCAGTAGGTTAAAGGTTACAGGTTACAGGTGACAGGCAGAGTACCGAGTTCTCTGTTTCAGTGCGTATGACCGTCCCCCCTGTCCCCCCTGAAACCTGTCCCCTGTCACCTATCCCTTCGTGCATACTATCCCCGTGGCACTGCATGTCATCATCACCGCCGGCGGGCGCCTGCCCCGCGAGTTGCAGCCGCTCAGCGCAAGCCCCGTCAAGGCCCTACTGGAGCTCGGCGGCCGCAGCCTGCTGGCCTGCGCGCTTGACGCGGCCCTTGAGGCTGCCGGCGAAGTGGACAGCGCTGGTGCAGTCGCCGTGGTCGGGGCCGAAGAGCTGCGCGGGCACATCCCGGCGCAGACAGCGCACATCATGGAAGGCCAGAGCGTCGTGGACAATATCCAGCGCGGCTTCAACCACCTCGGCGGCGAGCAGCATGACTATCTGATTCTCAGCCCGGACCTGCCCTTTATCCAGGCCAGCGCGCTGGCGCACTTTGCTGCGGCGGCCCGCAGCGCCGGGGCAGCGCTTGCCGCGCCCCTGGTCAGCGCCGAAACCTTCCTTGCCCGCTTCCCCGGCGCGCCCAACAGCTTCAACCGCCTCGACGGCCGGCTGGTGACGATGGGCTCGGCCCTGTTCATGCAGGGCCGCCTGCTGCGGGCGAACCTCCCGCTGATGCACGACTTCTATGCCAACCGCAAGTGGCCGCACCGCCTCGCCACCCTGGTCGGCTGGCCGATCGCCTTTGCGCTGCTGACCGGCCGCCTGAGCCTCGCCGCGGTGGAGCAGCGCCTCGAGCGCCTGACCGGCGGCCCGGCCCGCGGCATCGACAGCCCCGATGCCGGCATCGCCTATGACATCGACGATAAGGCGAACTATGAATTTGCGGTCGAGCACCTGGCGCGCGGCTGATCCGCGCCGCATCCAGCCTCGCCCGCGCCCTGCTCTGCTACACTCAGCGCGTGGCGTGGAATTCCAGACGCTATCCCCCCTGGCTGCTCAAGCATGAGGAGCGCCTGCGCAACCGCCAGGACTCCTTCGGCCGGCTGCTGATGTTCTGCGCGCTGCTGATCGGGGCCATCGAGGCCCTGCTGCCCTGGGAGAGCCTGACGCCGCAGATCGACTGGTACTGGCATGTGGCGGGCGTCGCGGTTCTCTTGCCCCTGCTCTACTTCATGCGCCAGAGCGACCTCCAGAAGAAGCAGCAGGCCTTCAACCTGGCGCTCAGCGACAAGGGCCGCCGGATGCTCTTTCTGGATCCCTACCTCGAGCCCGAGGAATTCGCCGTGTCAGAGTCCATGCACGGCGCGCACCTGCTGCCCCTGCAGCGCCAGCTGGACAGCGCGCTGCGCACCGGCCCGGGGGTCAGCCTCAGCCGCCGCCTGGACTACTACTACCGCATGCTGCCAAGCCCCGTGCACGAGGGCGACCGCATGGGGCCGCTGAGTTTCCTGCATCCGATCACCGCGATCAACTGGGGCTTTGTCCTCGGCCTGAGCGCTGCCCTGATGCCGGGCCTCGGCCTCGCCCTGCTCGGCAGCCGCGGTCTGACCCTGTTGCCGCTGCTGCTGGTGCTCTACCTCATCGCAGCGCGGGCCAACACGCGCTATGCCTATGAGACCGCCACCTTCGACTGGCTGCGGATGGGCTGAGCCTGGGGGTCCACGCACTTATGACGGCGGCCGGGAAAAGACCCGTCTGTTTCGCAGGCGTCTAGAGCTTCGTCGCGGTGACCTTGAGCTTGTCGATGTAATAGGTCCGCGCGGTCTCCCAGGTGCCCCAGACGCCCAGTGCCAGCCAGAGCTTGCCGTCCGCCCCGGTCGTCACCGTCTGGGTATAGGTCCTGGCCAGCCAGACATGGCTCTGGGCCGTATCGGCCTCGGCGCTGGTGCTGCCGCGGTAGATCGGCTCAAGGTCGCTGCCGTCCTCCGGGTCGCTGTCCAGCACGCCGGCGATGATCGTCCAGTGGTTGAAGTCGCCGATGTCAAGGGTGGCGAAGTCAAAGTCGATCTGCACTTCATACTGTGTGCCGGGCTCGAGCTCCAGCGGCTGCTCCAGCCAGATCTTGGCCGCATCCGTCAGGTTGTCGGCATACAGCTTCGCGCTGGCGCTGCCCTCATGGACCTCCTCGCTGGAGCTCGCGATCGACCAGTCGATCTCCTCGCCGCCGACTTCAAGGTCGGCGCCGTCGGCGCTGAAGCCGTTAAGCCCGGTCTCGAAGCCGAAACTGAAGACCCGCGGGTTGTCCGGCAGCTCGCCCCCGTTGTTGTTTGCGCTGCAGGAAGCCAGCGCGCCGGCGTTCAGGATGATCAGCAGGGCCGGCAACGCCCCGCGCAGTATGTGTGTCAGCTTATGCATGCTCTGTTTATATCCGCGCCGACCCGGCGCTTTTGCTACCGCTTTTGCGCATTCTTTTGGAGACCACTGCGCTGGGCGCGCGCGCGCTGGCCCGCCGCGGCCCGCGGGAACAAGGCCTCTGCCGCGGGGTCAATGCCCTTATGAGATTGCACAGACTGCTGCCCCTGCTGGCTGCCCCGGCGATTGTCACGGCCGGTCTGTGCCTGCTTGGCGCAGGCGCACTGGTCTGGCGCCGCCTGACCCGCGGCTACGAGCCCGAGGCGGTGGAGTTTGAAAGCGATGGCGTTGTCCTGCGCGGCGTGCTGCTGGTGCCGCAGGGTGAAGGGCCGCACCCCGCGGTGGTGCTCGTGCATGGCTTGTTCCTGGGCCTGCGCAGCTTCTACCGCTTTTATGCCGATCTCTTCGCCCGCCTCGGCGTCGCCGTGCTGGTCTATGACAAGCGCGGCATGGGGGCCAGCGAGGGTAAACATACCCTGCTCGATCTTGAACAGCAGGCCCGGGATGCCGCCGCGGCCTGGCAGTCCCTGCGCCGCGACCAGCGCATCGACCCGCTGCGCATCGGCTTCTGGGGCTACAGCATCGGCGGCGCCGCCACCCTGCGGGCGGCCGAGCTGGTTGAAGAGCCGGCCTTCGTCATCGGCCTGTCCCAGCCGGCCCTGCCGCTGGGCGAGATCCTGAACTACTACAGCTGCGGCGCCCTGGCCGGCGGCATCGGCCGCGAAGCCCGGCGCCTGCGCCAGCTGCTCTGGAACTTCAGCCGCTCCGGCCGGGGCTGGAAGGTCATTTACCGCCGTCTCAAGGCCGCGATGGACAAGCCCTGGTATCGCGCGGCGCGCCTGCCGATGGTGCTCGACGCGCCCTCGGCGGATAACACGGCGCAGGCGATGCGCGCGGGCAACCCGCTGCCCTTCCGCTGGAACGACCCGGACCTCGACTTCGATCCCCTGCCCCTGCTGGGCCGTCTGAGCTGTCCGATCCTGCTGCAGTACGGCGACCGCGATGTCATCGTCCCCTCGCGGCAGTTCCTGCAGCGCGTGGAGGTCTACCGCCAGACCCACTATCTGCCCCATCTGACGGTGCTGGCCTATGCCGGCGGCGACCACGCCATCCACCGCCCGGGCCTGCCCTTCAACCTGCCGCCCTGCTTCTGCCACAGCTATCTCGCGGACATGCAGCACTGGCTGGCCGGGGTGGCGGGGCTTCAGCGCCCGGCCCTCAGCCGCCTGCGGCCCATGATGAAGGGAGCGCTGTTCAGCCGCTACTGAGCGCGGGCTTGCCGGCTCAGCGCGGTGTGAACTGCCGGAAAACTTCCCACTTCGGGTCGTCGGCGCCCATCGCCGTCAGGCCCTTGTCAAAGAAGTCCTTAAGCCCTTCCAGCACGGCCTGCGCGTCGGCATCGCTGCGGCAATAGGAAACCCATTCCACCATCCGCTGGTCTCTGAGAACCAAGGTCAGCAGGCCGCGGCGCGGCGGCCCTGAGAGCAGTTCCAGCAGCCGGTCCTCGATCTGGTCATAAAGCGGGTCAAGCATCTCGCGCTGCTGCTGCTGCTCAAAACGATGCTCGATGGCCACGCCGAAGCGCCAGGGCAGCTCGGGATGGCCGGCCAGGGACTTGTCGCTCAGATAGCGGACGAAGCAGTCGCCAGAATGCTCGCTCAGGCGTGCCATATTCCAGCGCAAAGTGTCATCATTCAGGTTCTCAAGACTCTGCGGCTTCTTCTTGAACCAGTTGAGCATGGCGAAATGATAGCGAATGTAGAACTTGAGCCATAGTGGCCTTAACGGCTCTCAGTTACCAGCCGTTCGTATTCTTCAGCGCTTAGCTGCGCCTGATCAATGATCTGGCTGATTAATCGTGCGGAAAGAGTTCCCGATCCATGAAAAGGGATTGACGTGACCCTCCCATCTGGATGCCTGTAGGCAAAATGGCTGCCGCGGCTTCTGGTGCAGACAAAACCAGCGCGCTCCAGTACCTTTGCCATATGGTTGGCATTGATACGCGGAAGCGGATTCATCGCTGGACGACCACTTTCTCGAGGCCAATGACCGTCTCAGCCGCTTCAGGCGAACCCTGCTCGGCCATCACTTCAAGGATCAGCTGAACTACTTCTTCAAGACGCACGCGAAGTTCTTCAAGGGTGTCAGCCTCCGTGTGCGCGCCACGCAGAGCGGGTACGTAACCTACAAAGCGCTGGGCCTCCGGGTCAAACTCGACGATCGCACTGTATTCATAGACTCGCATAACAGCTTGAGTATACCCGCGCCGGCTTGCAGCGGGCGCTCAGCGCATGACCGTAGAAAAAAGACTAACAGGAGGCACTGAGACACAGAGAATATTGAGGGCTGCCCGGCTGCGGTGAACGGGGTCAAAGTAGGCCGCCATTTCGCCGGCTGGCAGACCGTCAAAGCGCCCTCTGAATTTCTCAGTGCCTCTGTGTCTCCTGTGGATCGGGGTCTTCTATCTTCGGAGACGGAGGATGCCGGCCGGCAACCGGCGCTCAAGAAGAAAAGATGCCGGGCCTGGCCCGGCGCTCCCGGTGACCGCGCGCGGACAGGGCCGCGCTGCTACTTAATCTTGTCCGCTACGCCGGTATAGGACCCCATCGCCTCGCCCCATTCGATCAGCTGCCTGCAGCGCGCGGCGCTGTCCGGGCTGAGCGCAATGGGCCGTCCGCGGCCGTCCAGCACCAGGCCCACCACGCCGCCCAGCACATTCTCCGTGCGCGGCTTGCCGGGGCCGGCGCCGACATCGGCCTTCTTCACCGGCTTGGCCTCGAAGCTCGCCTCCGCGCCCACCGGGAAGTCGCTGAACAGCTTCAGCTCGCCGAACTTCAGCGTGCCGCTCTCCGAGCGTCCGCCGAAGTCGATGTTGTACTCCAGCACCGGGTCGCCGAAGCGCACATCCTTGACCCGCGGGGCCACCGAGGAGCCGAGGTAGACCATGCAGTCGCGGTCGAAGACCTGCTGCGCGGCGACCGCGTTCACCTGCGCCAGCACGCCAAGGTGCGGCATCATGAAGATGCTGTCCACGCCAAGGAAGGTGAAGCCCTCGGGCAGGAAGGCATCCAGTAGCATGTGCATCGTCTGGGCCCGGCGCGGGGCGTGGCTCAGCACGCCGCCGGAGCCGACCAGCAGGTCGAGGTCCATCATCTTGATGAAGCTGCCGCCGCTGTCATCGGCCTCGAAAGCGCCCTCGATGCCCTTGACGCGCTGCACGCCCTTCAGGCCGGTGGCCAGCAGCTTGTGCTGCTCCAGGGAGAGGCGCAGGGCCTCGCGGGCCAGGGCCTGCTCCACCAGCAGGCTGCGGTAGGCCTGGGGGATCGTCGTCGGGCGGATCATCTTGTTCTTGATCGCATCGCGCAGGGTCTGCTCGTCCATGTCAAAGGGCACCCAGCGCATCACGTTCTCCCAGCCGGCCTCCGCCATCACGTTGCTGATGGAATAGCTCATGCCGAGGTTGGCCGAGACCGAGCGGTTGAACAGGCGCTCGATCACGCCGCCGCCCATGTCGACCTCGAAGCTGGAGAACACGTCGGTGGTTGCCCCGCCGATGTCCACGCCCAGCACGTTCATCTTGTTCTGCTTGGCGATGGTATCGATGATGTAGCCCATCGCGGCCGGCGTCGGCATCACCGGCGCGCCGACCCACTTCAACAGCTTGTCATAGCCGGGGGCCTGGGCCATCACGTGCTCTTCAAAAAGGTCCTGGATCTTCTTGCGCGCGGGGCCGAGGTTCTCGCTTTCCAGGGTCGGGCGCAGGTTGGGCACCGGGAAGAGCGCCACCATCTCCTGGGGCTTGCCATCGGAGCCCAGCTCAACATCGCCGCTGGGGCCCTTGCGGTGGAAGGCCGCGCGTACCTCATCCTCAGCGCCGGTGTTGCCGGCGTAGATCACCGGCAGCTCGAAGCTGTGGCCCAGGCGCGGGCGCGGGTCGGCGGCGGCCACCAGCTCGGCCATCTCGGCGACGTGCTTTGTCGTGCCGCCGTCGATGCCGCCGCTCATCAGGATCATGTCCGGGCGCAGGCGGCGGATGCGCTCGATGCGCTCATGGGGCAGGCGGCCGTCGTTGCTGGCCAGCACGTCCATCACGATCGCGCCGCCGCCTAAAGCTGCTCGCTGAGCGCTTTCAGCGCTCATCGACTGTACTACGCCGGCGACCATCATCTGCAGGCCGCCGCCGGCCGAGGAGGTGGAGATATAGATATCCACGCCGTCCTTGTCGCCGGCCGGGCTGATGAAAGGCAGCTGGGTCTGGTCGCGGTTGGGGTCGTCCACCTTGTCCCAGTCGACGATGCGGCGGCCGGAGAGCTCCTCCAGCTCCTGCATCGCGTTCAGCACGCCCTGGGTCACGTCCTCGAAGGGCGCCTCGACGGTGGTCGGCGCCTCGCCGCGAAAAGTCTGGCGATAGACCCACTCGCCGTTCTCCATGACCTTCTCGATCATGATCGCCTTGGTGGTGGTCGATCCGCAGTCGGTCGCCACAATGACTTTCAGGTCCGCGTTGTTTGCCATAGTTGTGTAAAGCCTCTGCTCGAAATGCCCCTCAAACGCCCGCCCGCGGCCAGCCCAGCCGGCCGCCGCGAAAGACGGATGATGATTATACGGGGCGGGCGAACAGCGTCCCGGGTGTCTCCGCCTAGAAGCCGCTTGAGTTGCTGGCTCTGACATAGCGCAGTTCATATTGGCTTGTGGCGCCAATATGCGCGATGGCAGGATTACCGTTGACCAGGGCCAGGGTCGGATAAAAGCCGGCCGCATCGCTTCCAGTATCAACCAGAACCGGCATTGGCCACTGGATACCCGAGGCATCGTCAGCCAGAACATAATAAAGGTCAAACAGACTGTTATTGTCCTGGAAAGCAATAGCGGGCCGCCCGTCGACGATTTCCATATCCGGGAACATTAGCAGCTTGCTTCCCCGGTCCACAGCCAGTACCGGAGCGTCCCAGGCTGTCCCGCCGGCATCCTGCGCCCGAATGTAATAGATGGAAGTGAGCCGCTCATAGGCAATCACCGGTTTACCAGCGAGCACCAGCATGTCGGTGCCGAAGGCGGCGGTGGTCGTCGTGTTGTCGAGGAACTGGCCAGCCGGCCAGGATCCGCCGTCAGCATCGCTTGCCCGCACAAAGCCCAGACGCTGACTGCGCTGGTAGCTGATGGCCGGCCGGCCGTTGACTTCCAGCAGACAACTGCTCGAGCCGACTCCGGTATCGCTGCCGTCCGCAGTAAGCATGCTGCCCCAGGCATCGCCATCTGCATCAGCAGCCCGCACATAAAACAGATGGGAGGAGTTCGTGTCCTTGAAGCTCACTGCGGGCCGGCCGTTGATCACCGCCAGGCAGGCATCCTGCACGCTCACGCTGCCGGTGATAACTACCGGCGTTTCCCAGCTCCCGCCATCAGCATCGCTCGCGCGAACATAACGCAGCAGCACACCACTGCCGCTGCTGTGCTGGTACGCCACCGCCGGGCGTGAGTTAACGACTGTCAACGAAGGCCTCTGGCCAGCATAGAAAACCCCGCCGCCCGCCGAGTCCAGAACAACCGGTGTTCCCCAGGAACTGCCGTTAACATCCAGCGCCTGGACATATCGCAGTCCGTCGCTGACTGTATCTGAATAGGCAATGGCAGGTTTGCCATTTACGACCGACATTGAGCAGGAATCACCGGCTTCGTCATCGCCCTGCGGGCTGAGATAGGCACCCCAGATCTGCACAAAGAGCAGCGCGCTGGCAGTGGCCGTCGCGCCGTCGTCATCCGTGACCCGCACCTTCAGGCTGCGGCTGCCGCCCTCGGCAAAACTGACCTCGATGCTGCTGTCGGTTCCGCTGTCGGTCTCGAAGCTGCCATCGCCGTCGCTGTCCCATTCGTACTTTTCAATGCTGCCATCGCTGTCGCTGCTGGCGCTGGCGTCCAGGGTGACCTGTGCTCCGGGGGCGATGCTGTCGCTGCTCAGCGCAAGCTCTGCGCTGGGCGGATCGTTGAGGCTGATCGCGCAGGTATCGATGGCGGTCGCGCTGTACTCGTCGGTCACCCGCAGCTTGGCGCTGCCCACGAAGCCGTCACTATACAAGTGCGTCAGCAGCGGCTCCGTGCCGCTCTGGTCATAGGTCCCATCCCCATCCCAGTCCCATTCATAGAGCGTAATGCTGTCGCCGCTTTCCACCCCCGGCGTGCTGCCGCTGGCGTCAAAGTCCACATTCAGCGGGGCGTTGCCGCTGACGCTCGCGGGCAGCAGCTGCGCGGTCGGGGCCTGGTTAGTGACGCTGATCGCCAGCTGCGCATCCTGCTGGGCGCCTTCGTTATCAGTTACCCGCAGGCGCGCGTTAAAGCTGCCGGGAAGCACATAGTTGTGGCTGACGTTTGGCCCGGCGTCCAGTGCGTCAAAGTTCAGATCGCCGTCAAAGTCGTAGTCATAGCTGACGATGCTGCCGTCGGGATCGCTGCTGCCGCTGGCGTCAAAGCTTACGCTTAGGGGCACAGCTCCGCTGCTGACATCCGACTCCAGCACCGGCAGGGGCAGGTCATTGTGCGGTGCGTTGACGCTGATACTCACCGTGGCGATGTCGCTGGCACCGCCGTTGTCCGTCACCTGCAGACGCACGTCATAGATACCGGACTGTGTATATGTGCGGCTCACGGCGGCTCCGCTGTCCTGCTTTTCAAAGCCGCCGCTGGCATCCAGGTCATAGTCATAGCGCTCGATGCTGCCATCCGGATCGCTGCTGGCGCTGGCGTCAAAGTTGACCAGCAGCGGCGTCTCGCCGCTCAGCACGTCCGGCGTCAGCACTGCCTCGGGAGCCTGGTTGCCGCTCTGGCCGCTAAGCGTGAGCTGCACTACTGTCGCTGCGGCCTCGTCATAGGTCAGCACGGCGGCATAAACCGCGCCCTGCGGCGAGCGGTGCCGTGCCAGCTCCAGCGGCAGAGTCACGCTGGCGGCATAAGGGCCATGGATCTCCCAGCGCAGGGCGCTGTAGTCCGCCAGCGCGACATAGCAGGCACCGCTGACGCCGGTCAGCTCGGTCTCGAGCTGCTCCGGGATATCGCTGGGCGAGAATTCATACATGGCCCAGCTATAGGCTTCGGGGTCGGCGCTGAGCAGCAGGCTGCTGCCCTGGATGCTGCTGTTTGCAGATCGTTCAATGGCCTCGGCGCCGTCCCGCTGGATAACCTGGGCTGCGCTTGGCCGGCGGCCCAGCGGTATGGCGGGAAGGGCTGCAGCCGGAACAGGCGCGGCTCTGGGGCCGGGCTGCGCCTTTGTTGCCTCAGCGGATTGCGGCCAGTCTGAAACAGACTGAACTGCGCAGGATGTCAGCCCAGACAGGGACAGCAGCGCTATCAGGAGAACACTTGCTTTAGAACTAATCACTCGCATCAGCCAGCAGTATAGCTAATCCTCCGGCTGCCGGAAGGATCATCGGCAATCCAGGGCCAGCTCAAGCTACTCCAGACACGCAAAGAGTTGCTCTCCCTGGGCGCCGGCCCTGAGGCTAAAAGCCGCTGACGTACTTCAGGTCGGTGAGCAGGTCGCTGTAATAGGAGATCGCCGGGCCGCCGTAAATCTCCTTCAGGCTGCAGAAGCGGCCCGTGCCGTTCTGGTCGACGATGGAGAAGCCCGCCGGCCAGCCGTTGCCGTCCAGGTCGGTGGACTGGATGTAGCGCAGCTGGTCGTTGGTGTCGTCGTAATAGGCAATAGAGGGATAGCCCTGGACCACGGCCAGCGAGGCGAAATAGCCCGTGTCCGCGCCGCTGGTGTCGAGGGTCTGGGGCAGGCCCCAGCTGGTGCCGTCAAAGCTGTTGGAGCGCACATAGCAAACGCTGTTGACGCTGCCGTCGCGGTAGGCGATGGCCGGGTAGAAGCCGTTGACAATCGCCATCGAGCAGTAGGCCCCGGTATCGCCGGCGCCGGCGACCACATTGATCAGGCTGCTCCAGTTGTCGCCGTCGGCGTCCTGGCCGACCACGATCCGCAGGTCGTTGCCGTTGAGGTCGTAATAGCAGATCCCCGGCTTGCCATCCATCACCTGCATCGAGGAGTAATAGCCGGCCTGGCCGATGTTGGCCGGGTACTGCGGCGTGCCCCAGCTGGTGCCGTCGGCGTCCAGCGCCCGGACGTAGCCAAGGAACTCATTGTCAGCATCCTGGAAGCTGATTGCCGGGTTGCCGTTAACCGTGCGCAGGCAGGTATAGCGGCCCTGGTCGCCGCTGCTGGTCAGGTCCTGCGGCGCGCCCCAGGCGGCGCCGTCGGCGTCCAGCGCGCGGCAATAGCGCAGCCGCCCGGTGTCGTCGGCGTAGTAGCTGATCGCCGGCCGGCCGTTGATTTCGCTGAGGCAGTTGAAACGCCCGGGTGCATCATCGGCGTCCACCGTCACCGGTGTGCCCCAGAAGGTCGGGAAGCCGTCGGTGACGGCCCGGACATAACGCAGTCGTCCCAGAGTGGAATCATAAAAGGCGATCGCCGGGCGGCCGTTGATCAGCTCCAGTGAGCTGTGGTCACCCGCATCGGAGTTCATATCAAAGAAAGTGTCGGACTGGTTGAAGCCATGCACCCGCAGCAGCGCCGTCGCAGTTGCAGAGGCGCCCTGATCGTCGGTAACCCTGAGGCCAACTCTGAAGGATCCGGCCGCCCCCAGCTGCTCAACACGGACCGGGTTGTCTGTGCTGATGTCATAGATCCCGTCGCCGTTCCAGTCGAATTCGTAAAGCACAATGCTGCCGTCGGAGTCGGCGCTGACCGAGGCGTCAAAGGAGGCCTCATTGCCGAGACTGGTTTCGTTCGGGAAGATGCTCAGGCCGGCGCTGGGGGGCAGGTTGGCCGGCGTAATCGTGATCTGCACTGTTGCGCTGTCCGTCGCGCCGTCGCGGTCCTCGACCACGACCTCGACATCAAAGACACCGGCCTCGGTGAACTGGTGCAGCGCCAGGGGCTCGAAGGTGACGGTCTCAAACTGGCCGTCGCCGTTGAAGTCCCAAAAAAAGCGCACAATGCTGTCGCCGGGATCGGGATCGCTGCTGGCGGAAGCGCTCAGGTCGATGAACACCGGCGCCTGGCCGCTGGTCAGATCCGCCTGCAGGTCGGCGCTGGGAGCGGTGTTGCTGTGGAAGGCCAGCAGGCTGAGCTTCCCGACGGACACGCTGGCGCCGTCATAAGCCAGCACGGCGGCGTAAAGCTGGCCGCCCGGCGAGCTGTGCTTGCTGGGGTCAAGGGTCAGCACGCGGCCGGAGACGACCGGGCCCTCCAGCTGCCAGCGCCCCGTGCTGTAATCGGCCAGCGCCAGCCAGGCCTGCTGCCCGGGCGGCACGGTCATGGCAATGTCAAGGTAGCGCAGCTCATCGGTGGCCGGCAGCTCCCAGATGGCCCAGCCCAGCTGGCCGGCAGCGGAGCTGATCTGCAGCAGTGGCGGAGCTTCAAGGGTGCTGGCTGAGCGGCTGAAAGTCTCGTCGCCGTTGACGCTGGTTTCCAGCAGGCCGCTGGATCTGCGTCCCGAAGGCAGGGCCGGCAGGCCTCGCAGATCCGGCTTAGCCCCAGACCTGGAGGTGCCAGCCGAGCCGGCAGGGTCAGCCGCCTGAAGTGCCGGGCTGAGGGCATTGCCGCGAGGTGCGCCGGAACAGCCGGCCAGGACAGCGAGCAGCAGCACAGCCGCTGTGAACAGGTGGTTGCGCATATACACCTCATGATCCTTTGCTTGAAGCCTCCGGCTTCGTTCCTGCGGCGTCAAGTCAACTCTAACACAGCGGCTGCCGTCTGCTGCCGGCTAATAACCGACCGTGCAGGCCACATAGCCGACATTGCCGTCCTTAAGTTCTGTGTAGCTGAATATCGGGGATCCGTTGTGTTCGGCCAGGCACAGATAGCTGCCGCTGTAGCCGGGCAGCCCGGCCGGGCTGATGACCTGGGGGCTGTCCCAAAGGCTGGCATCAAGGCTCGCCGCGCGCAGAAGCAGGACCTGACCCATGGTCGATTCGTTATAGGCAATGCAGGGCAGACCGCCAATGACCCGCAGGTTCGGGTATTTGCCGGCCTGGCCATTGGTGTCGAGCGGAACGGGGGAATTCCAGGCGCCTTCACCGCTGGGACTGATACAGTTGATGTACATCAGGTCGCCGCCGTTGGAGCGATAGTAGGCAATCGCCGGCTTGCCGTCGATGACCGTCATCGAGGGCGAAAAGGTTTCGTTGCTGCTGTCCAGGATTTTCTCGGTCGACCAGGTGTCGCCATTGGCATCGGCAGCCCGGATAAACATCAGGTTGCCATTACCATAGTCGACATAGGCGACAGCTGGGAAACCGTTCATCACCGCCAGCGAGTTGCTGTAGCCGGTATCCCCCGGGCCGTTGTCCAGAACTTCATAGCCTGCCGGCCAGCTATCGCCATTGACATCAAGAGCCCGCATGTAGTGGTTCTCGCCAAAATGGTTGTGATACGCGACCGCCGGCCGCCCGTTCACAACTGCCAGCGAAGAATAGGCGCCGGTGGTTTCGTTGAGCTGGCCCTGTTCAAGAATCTCCGGTGCGGGCCAGGCGGCGCCGTTAAGGTCACTGGCGCGGATGTACTTCATGGCGCCCAGAGCCTGATCCCTGTAACTGATCGCCGGGTTGCCGTTGATCATGGTCATCGAGTTGTATTCACCGCTGTTGACGCTGGGGTCGAGTTCGATTGGTGCGGGCCAGGTATTGCCCTCGCTGTCCAGCGCCCGGCAGTACTGCAGGGTGGAATCCGCACCGGCTTCGAAGCAGACTGCCGGGCGGCCGTTCACGCTGAGCACCTGAGTATGGGTACCGGAAAACTGCTGCTCAGTGGCAACGTTTTCGTTGAAGCCGCGCACATAAAGCTGCGCCAGGGCCACATCGACGGCCCCATCGTCATCGGTTACGCGCAGCTTGAGGGTCAGGCGGCCGGCGCGCACCGCGCTGAGGCCGATGCTCTTGGAGCTGCCGCTGTTGGTTTCAAAGCTGCCATTGCCGTCGCTGTCCCATTCATACTTCACGATGCTGCCATCGCTGTCGAAGCTGT
>CAZEJB010000046.1:0-4222 GCA_964512635.1 uncultured Planctomycetales bacterium
TCAACAACTGTGCAGACACTCGAGGCGGGCTTCGGCCCGCCTTTTGTTTTGGCGCGCCGTCCGGGATCTGGGCTTTGCAGTTGAACGCAGCAGAGGAGAGATCGCTTACTTGTCCGTGGGAGCGTCCTTTTCAGCCGCAGTATCTTTACCGGTGGCCGGCTTGGCATCCAGCTTCAGTTCATGCAGAACATTCTGGGGAGTAGTCTGGCCGCGCCTGAAGAAGCTGATCTTGCCATCGGCGCCGATGCCTACCGCTGTGCGCTGCGGGAATCTACCGCCTTCGGCCATGCAGCCGTAAGCCACGGAAATCGAGCCGTCCGCATCGCTAAGCAGTGGGACGCTGATTTCATAACGGGCGGCGAAGTCTTCCAGCTGGGCCAGCGGTGCCGGGTTAATGCCGTAGACGTGCAGGCCCTTCTTTTCCAGGTTGGCAGCTTCCTTGCCAAAGGCAATGAGCTGCTTGGCGCTGTTGGGCGTGTTGATCGCCGGGAAGAATATCAGCACAAGCGGCTGCTGAGTCACGCTGCCGCCACTGGGAATGGCCCCCAGCGACTCGGTCTGGACGCCGACAGCCTCCGGGGCTGTATCGCTGGTCTCCGTTTCGGCTGCGACACTGCCTTCACTGGCGGAGGCAGGATCAGTGGCAGGTTCATTTGCGGTTTCTTTACTGGTGTCGGCAGTGCCAGCTTCGGCGGCGGCCTCGTCGGCGCTGTCCGCGGCAACGCTGCTGCCAAGCGGCTCAGCGGCAGCCATAGCCTCGTCCGCGACGGGGGATGCCGTACGCAGCGGGTCTGCCGCCGGACTTCCGACCGTCAGGCTGCTTCCTGCGGTGCCCACGGCGGTGAAGGAGGGTGCCGGCGTGCCGGGTTCAAGGCCGACAATGCCGGATTCCCGCAGCTTTTCTTCGTTGCGGGCAATCTGTTTGCTGTTGGCACCGGGTGCAGTACCGGGCATGCAGCCGCCAAGAAGGCTTAGCGCCATCAACAGGCAGATCAGGTGTAGTGGAAATCGCACGGCGCGGGAGTATAACATCATCCACCAGGCTTGACGGGGAAACCAGTCAAAGAAAAGGCGGGGCCGGTGCAAGCACCGTACCCCGCCCGAGGTCCTCCTGTGTTGCTTACTGCTGGGCGCTGAAGATCAGCACCACGGTAAGGCGGCGGTCCTCGCCGTAAACGCTGCTGAACTGCTCCAGCGGCATTGAGCTGGTCTCGCCGCTGCGCACCAGCATGGTCGGCTGGCGGCCCGAGAGCTCCTGGGCCAGCAGGCCCAGACTGCGGGCGACATGGGTCGTCGTCTTGATCGTAACCGGCTGGCCAAGGCTGTGCTGGAAGCGCAGGTTGAACAGCGGATCGCTGGCCTTGGTGTTGCAGACGGCTCCGTCATAAATGCGGGTCTGGGTCAGCAGCGGCTCAATAGTCGCATTGTCGACCAGACCAAGCTGCTGGCTGAGCAGCAGACGCGAGAAGAAGCGCTCCGCTCCGACCCCGGTGTCTATAACGAGGCTCATTCCCTGTTCCGGCGCTTTGGCGAAAGTCGCCTGCGGCTGGGCTTCCATCTGCCCGCCGCCGCCGTGTCCCAGCACGCCCTGCTGATAGACCAGCATGCCCATGCTCAGACCGATGACCAGTAAGGCCACAACCATAGCCAGGGCGAAAGCGCGCTGCGGGCTAAAAAGCGGGCGCGGTGATCCGGCGTCCAGCGCATCGGAGACTCGGGTCCGGAAGCGGCTGGGATGGACACTAATTTCAGGCTGTCCGCCAAGCATAAGCCCGAGTTTGCGCAGTCGCTGATATTCCTCCCGAATCTCGGGATCCTCAGCCATCATGCGTTCAAGCTCGGCCTTATCGGCCAGACCGATCTCGCCATCGAGATACTCGTTCAACCAGCGCTTCACCAAGCTCCGATTCATCGATGCATTCCTTTTGAGCCTACGGCTCATAACTTCCCGGCTACAGCTTTACTTTCGCCCGTACCAGGTCACGTGCCCGGCTGATCCGTGATTTGACTGTCCCGATAGAGATACTCAGGATCTGAGCAATCTCCTCGTAGCTCAGTTCGTTGACCTCGCGCATGATCAGGATGTCGCGATAAATTTCAGGCAGTGAATGGACCGCGCCCATGATGTCCTCTGCCACTCGCCTCTGCTCCACCGTCTTGGCGGGGTCATAGGTTTCACTTGGCAGGGTGTCCAGCACCTCATAGCTGCGCTCATCATCCGCCCGGGCTGCGCTGGCCTGGATACCGAAAATACGGTTCCAGGTGCTCCGGCGCCGCGCGTGTGTACGGCAGTAGTTGAGCACAATTTTGTATATCCAGCTTTCAAGGCTGGCGTTACCCCGGTACTTCCGGATGAATTTGTAGATCCGCAGGAAAACTTCCTGGGCTACATCTTCAAGGTCGTCAGTGCGGCCGAGGTGCTGGTAGATCAGGTTGAAAACGTACCTCTGGTAGCGGGATACCAGCTCGTCAAAAGCGATGCGGTCTCCCGACTGACAACGGACGATCAGTGCGCTGACCTCCGCCGAGTTGTACTCCAGATAGGTGCCGTTCATGTACGCTGAGATAACCGGCATGCTTTACTAGACTCACAGGGTCCGGGCAGGTTCCCGAAACTTCCGGATAAAACACTGCCCTTAAGACTGAAGGCCGGCTACCGATAATCATACCGCGCATATTGGCAGGACGGGCAATGCGCAAGCGGTATGCCAAACCAAGGTGGGATGGAAGTACTGCACAAAGATTTCGTGTTGTGAAGCGGATAATGCGGGGTAAGAATCTGGATACGGGTAATTTCACCGCCTTGCGTTTCCCGCTTAGCAACCGCTGAGATCCGCCCGTGGCCATTAATCTACAATCCCAGGGGGATTAGGATGAACCGAGCTGTAGGTCTCGTAGTAGTGTCCGCCCTGCTGGTCTTGACGCTCGCTATGGGTTCTTGTGGTGGAAACACCATCGGATTCGATTCAGCGGACGGCAATGCCGGCTTCATCGGTATCACCGAAGGCGGTTTCAAGGCGGTTCGCTATAACGATGCGGGCTACCAGGACAGCAGCCTCAACCGCAGCATGGACCTGAGTGTCCAGCGCGAGGGCGAACTGACCGTGGTCAGCGTGGCGATCGATGATGCGGCCTCCAGCATTGGTGTCATGCTCGATCTGGGCTATGACCCGAACCAGTACACCCCGGTGGATGTGCAGTTCGCCGGTCTGGTCAAGGATCCGCTCGAGCTGGCCCTTACAAACGTGGCCGGCACCGTCGGCCTCGGCCAGGTGGGCAACCGCACCACGGCGGTCTACAGCGGCTCTTTTGCCACTGTGACCTTCCGCAACAGCCCCTTCCCCCGCGCGACCAGTGCGGTGGCCGGCGCCTACACCCTTAACGGGGTGGATTCGCAGTATCCCTCGCACACCGGAACCCAGGCCCAGGATGGCTTCGTCCTGACTGACAACTCCACCGGCGATGGAGATGATGCGACCTTTGACGTGTATGCCATCTTCGCTGCCGGCGACGGTAACAGCGACAGCCAGACTCTGGTGTCCGACCTGGCCACCATCGGTCAGCTGGGCATCCCGCGTTCCATTTCGGCCGCGGACCTGGTTCCGGCGATCGGCGACTACAACTGGGACGGCACCGTCAGCGTGCAGGACCTGACCGCCATCGGCCTGAACTTCCAGCGCGGCTATACCGGCATCGAGATCCTGTTGGGCGACGATGCCACCTTCGACGACACGGACGTTGCCATCGCGACCCTGAACCATGCCGACGGCAATGCCCCGACTTCTGACTACGACACGGCGACCACCGACTTCCACGAGATCTTCCGCAACTGGAGCGGCTCGATCACGGCGGCCCAGGCCGCTGCGGCGGACGTCAACGCGGACGGCGAGGTCTTCATCAGCGCCCGCGTGCTGGACAGCAACGGTCCCGCCGCCAGCCAGCGTGGTCCGGCCTTCGCCGGCCTGCCGGTGGTGGTCGGTCCGAGCATCCCGCCGCTGGTGGTGATCTCCGACTTCGATCTGCAGATCGTTGGCGCCACCGGCGGCAGCGGCGGCAGCGGCGATGTCTTTGCTGACAGCAGCGAGGCGACCGTGGTTGCCAACAGCGCCCTGACGATCAACCTGACCGGCATCAGCGGTGTCTACGACGGCCAGAACTTCACCGCGACCGACGCCGGCACCGTGATCCCGCAGGACACCTATGACGACGCCCTCGAGGCCGT
>CAZEJB010000046.1:4322-15057 GCA_964512635.1 uncultured Planctomycetales bacterium
ATGCCCCGCTGTACAGCTCGCTGGTGACCGCTGAGGGCCAGGATGTGAACGGCGACTGGGAGCTCAGCGCCACCTCGAACACACTGGCGAGCGCGCTCTTCAGCTTCGGCGCCTCGGGCGCCCCGGCGACCTTTGATGCCGGTACCTGCAGCGCGGAGCTGTATGACATCGACAACGCCAGCACCGTCGCCCTGACTTATGCCGACCCGGCCGACGATCCCGGCGAGTTCCGCATCCGCGACGCCGGCGACCCGGTCTTCGCCCTTGAAGCCCTGATCTCGCCTTCGACCCTGGTCCCGGGCCACCGCTATGCACTGCGCTTCAACCCTGAGCCGGGCAATGTCAACTCGGTCAACAAGCCGGGCGACTTCTTCGTCCTTGGCGATCTGCCCCCGGCCACCGGCATGGAGATCCTGCCGGGTAATGAGATCGAGACCACAACCAACATCATTACGCTGTACTACCCCAACCCGAAGATCCGCCGCAACAGCCGCGTGATCATCGACGTGGACTTCAGCGTCGACCCGCAGTTCCCCGGCGCCTTCTCGGACGTGCTCAAGAGCGACGGCGATGAGTTCGTCTGGCAGGCTCCTGCTGACGGCGGCGGCCCCTGGCCGGAAATCACCGTCGTTCAGGCCGCCAACCCCAACGCGATTGACGCCTCCACGGTGGGCCTGGAGGGCGTGTTCACGCTCTTCACCGACTCGCACAGCGGCTATGTCGGCGTGGACATCGCGGCCCTGCCCGATCCGGGCCCGGCCGAGACCCTGACCTACAGCTTCAAGCTCTTCGGCAAGCCGGTGACCCCGGGCGACGATACGACCCGCCCGGAGATCGGCTACGGCACCTTCGACATCAACGGCCTTGGCGTCAATCCCGCCGCGATCAGCGGTGTCGACTTCGGTATCAACATCTTTGATGGCGTTGGCCGCGGCGACCTCGACTTCAGCGGCGCGGACTTCAGCAACAAGATGCTGACCCTGTCGACCATTGGCGCCGTCAATGATGCCGGTACCCCGGACGTGCTTTTCGTCCAGTGGAACGGTGGTCGTGTGCTGACCCCGGAGAACGCCAATAACGTGCACATCGTCGCCACCGAGGACGGCGGTGGCCTGGGCAGCCAGGTCATGCCGCTGGAAGTGCGCGCGGTCGGCATCGGCGCCGGCGGAATCGACTACCTGGGCACCTACCAGTTCGGAAGCAGCGACAAGTTCTCTTCCGGCCTGGGCGGCGTGTTCAGCGGCGGTTTCAGCTATGACATGGTGCTGGAGGACAACGTTTCGGCCGACTTCGCCTTCACCGACATGCTTACCGTGACGGAGTAAGGTCCTGTCGGCGCGGCGTGAGCCCGCTGCAGACTCTGAACTAAACGGAGGCCCCGGCGCAAGCCGGGGCTTCCGCTTGCGGGTCTAGACTCGCTTGCTTAGCAGTACAGATATAAAAAGTTCGCTATACGAAAAGTTAACTTGCATTGACTCTCGCAGGCTGTTATAAGAACCTTATGGCGAATCCTGATCAGGTGGGCTAGCAAGCAGCCCTTCGCCCTGTACCTTCACAATCTGGTGTCCGGGAGGCAATCATGAGCCGCATGTTTGTTGCTGTGTCGTCATTCATCGCTCTACTGCTTCTACTGGCGCTGACATCCTGCGGAGGCTCCGGCTCCACGCCTGATGCAGTCCAGCCCGAAGCGCAGGCCACCGGAGTCACCACGGGAGATTTTCGCGCCGTTCGCTATGACGACGCCGGCCGGACAAACGGCCAGTTGGATAGTGCCCTGAATCTTGCGGTTGAAGAAAAGTCCGACCGCAGTATCGTCCGCATCAGCGTCGCGGACACGCAGCCGGGCATTGGCGTGATGCTCGATTTGTTCTATGACCCGGGCCGCTACCACGTTGGGGACGTGGAATTCGCCGGCCTGATCGACAGCCCGATTGAGCTGGCTGTCAGCGACCGTCCCGGCATCGTTGCCCTGGGCCAGGTCGAAAACGGCGCAGTCGCCCTGCACCAGGGCGAGTTCGCCACCATTACCTTCAAACATGAAGCCAGCCCCCGCCTTGTCAGCGCCGCACGCGGGGTATATGCGATCAACAGTCTCGACATCTCCTATCCGCCGCAAAATGGAGCACCGCAGCAGGACGGCTTCAACGTCATCGATGGGTCCACTGATGACGGCGACCCGATCAGCTTTGAGCTCTATGCCGTCTGGGCCCGCGGCGACGGCAACAGCGACGGCCAGACTCTGATCAGCGACCTTGCCCCGATCGGCCAGCTTGGCATCGGGCGGCGCGTCACCGCCGCCGAGCGCCTGCCCGCCGTCGGCGACTATAACTTTGACGGACTGGTCACGATCCAGGACCTGTCTACCATCGGCCTGAACTTCCTGCATGGCTATACCGGCGTGGAAATTCTGCTGGGTGACGATCCGCAGTTCAGCGGAGCTGATGAGCCCCTGATGACCCTTGAGCACAGCGCCGGTACTGCGCCGAGCAGCAACTTCAGCCGTCAGACCTCCGACTTCAGCGAAGTATTCCGCAACTGGCGCGGCGAGATCAGTGCCGCGCAGGCCACGGCGGCCGACCTTAACGGCGACCACGTTGTCTATATCTCAGCCCGGGCCCTGGATGCCAACGGGCCTGCCGGTGCTCAGCGCGGTCCGGCCTTCCCCGGCGTCTCGCTTGTGGCGGGCACGAGTAACGGTGGTGGGGGTGGCGGCGGTGGCGGCGGTGGCGGTGGCGATGATGTCCCGCCCGTTCCTGCAACGGTCAGCGTCACTGACTTCCAGCTCAAAATTGAAGGCGCCACTGGTGGCAGCGGCTCTGGTGGAGTTATCTTTGACGACGGCGCCGAGGCGGATGTCCTTGCCAACAGCCAGCTTGAGATCAGCGTCGGCGGAATCAGCGGTACCATCGGCACCAAGAGCTTTGGACCCGCTGATGCCGGCGGGATTATCTCGACTGCACTCTATGCCGAGGCGCTCAGCGCCGTGCAGTCCCGGGTCCAGTTCAGCGCTGCGGCTGCCGGTGCTGCCGGCATGCTTGCTACAGCGCCGGTGCTGAGCCTCAGCGCTTCCGGCAACGGTATTGCTCTGGCCCAGGTCTTCCCGGATGACGATCCGGAAAGCAGTGGCGCGCTGGCTGAAGGACTGCTGGAAGTCAGCCTGGCGAGCGGCGCAGGCATCCCCTCGGCGATCCACAAGGCTGTCAGGATCGATGTGAACAGCGACCCGCAAGCCGTGCTTTTCGAAGCCCTGCTGACACCCGACGGCCAGGACCCCGATGGCAACTGGCTGGTCAGCGCTGAGGGAGCGACTGAGCTGAACATCGCGCTGCGCTTTGGCAGCGGCGGGGATCCGCTGATGGATGGCGCGCACCTGTCGGCCCAGCTTTACGACTTTCAGGCTGCTGCTGGAGTCAGCCTGCACTACGCAGATCCACCGGTTGCCGCCGGCGACTTCCGCCTGCGCAGCCTCGGCGCTGGCGCCTGGAGCCTTGATCTGCTGCTGGCACCTTCGCAGTTCAGCAGCGGCCATATGTTCTGCATCCGACTTACACCGGACCCCGGGCATGTCAATTCGGTCAACAAGCCGGGGGAACTGCTCAAACTCGGTCAGGGAACCAGCACACCAGTGGTTGATCTCAATGTGCTGCCGGACGGCGAGATCGGTATCGGCACGGATGTCATCAGCCTGATCCTGCCCGACCCGCTGCTCAGGCGCTCCAACCGCCTGAAGCTGAACCTCGACCTCGGACTGGTTGAGCCCCTGGCTGACGGCGCCTTCAACGACATCATCAAGAACAATGGAGAGTGTTTCAACTGGGTCTGTCCGGGAGGCGGCGAAGCAGCGTGGCCCCAGGTGACCATCCTTGAGACCAGCCTGCTGGCGGATATCACGGCCAGCACTGAGGGCATTCCCGGCCTCAGCCTGATCAGTTCAGAGGCCGACTGCGGCCGCCTGGTGCTGGACATCACGGCACTGCCCGACCCGGCATTCGGAGATAGTGATACTTACTGCTTCAAGCTCTTCGGCGCCCCGCTGCTGCCCGGCGACCTGTCGACCCGTATCACTATTGGCCAGGGCACCTTCACCATTTCGAACCCCGGTCCGGCGCTGAAGCCGCTGCAGGGCGTCGATTTCGGCCTCAACGCCTTTGACGGCTTCAGCCGCGGCGACCTGGGACTCGACAACATGGACTTCAGTGACAAGAGCATGGATCTTGGTCTGCTCGGCCTGCTGGACGGCCCGGGCCAGCCGGACGTGCTTTTCGTCCGTTTCTCCGGGGGCCGGATTGCGCAGACCGACCCCTTCCAAAGCGTTCGCGTGGAGCTGTCAAACATGCTGCTCGGCAGCATTGAGCTGCCGCTCGATGTTCGCATCAGCGGTCTCGGCCCCAATGGGGCGGAGTACATTGGCTGTTACCAGTTCAGTGAACTGGACCAGCTGACGGCGGGGCTGGGTGGAATCCTGCTCGCCGGCAGCCAATATAAGGTTAGGCTGATCGACGGCGTATCCACGCCGCATGTCTTCGGTCAGAAACTGAGCTGCGACCTGCTTTAGGCCGGCAGAGCAACAAACAGGGGCCCGGAGCATTCCGGGCCCTTTGCATTCAAGGCGTATGAAACTCAGGCCTGCGCCGAATCTCTACTGCAGCGCCCGGACGATAATCACGTCGTCCTCAACGCTGTACTCAAGGTCATAGGCCATACACAGGGCGTTCAGTGCGCGCTTGAGGCTCATCTGGTTCTGATTGAAGTTCAGCGTCACCAGGGTGTTGTCCACGCCCGCGCCGACCACCACGTTAAAGCCACTGTCGCCAATCAGGCGCTGGACCGCTTCGTTGAGCGGGATGCTGACAAACTCCTGCTGGACGACCGGCACGGTGGAAAGGTCAAACTGCCTGTAGGACGGCCCGCTGTCCACCGGCCCGGGTCCGCCGGCTTCCGGCTGACCGGTGTGCGCTACTCCTTCATCCTCGGCCGTGTCCATTTCGGGCTGCAGGTCCGCTTCATCTTCGGCCGGAAAGGTTTCGTCGGCGGCGCTGCCTTCGTCCGGCATAAAGCCGCCATCAGCGCCCGCACTCTCGTCTTCAGCAGGCGCAGTGCTGTCCTCCGGCTCGGTTTCGCCGCCGCTGCGGAAGCCGCCGGGGTCTCCGGCCCCGCTGTCGGCCATGCCTTCATCCGCCGCAGATTCCTCCGCGCTGGCTTCATCTTCAGCGCTGCCGGCGGTCTCCGGCGGCCAGCTGGTGGGGCCTGGCTCGCCCTGCTCTTCGCGGGCCGGCTCCGCGCCTTCGTCATGAGTCGGCTGGGTGCGGGGGATGAAGCCTTCATCGGCGCCGCCGCCCTTACCGGCCTTGATCAGTGCGCTGGGCAGCAGGATCTCGACGCGCACAACACTTTCTTCCGGGCTGACCTGGACATCCCCGGGGTTGCGCTGCTTGCTCAGAGCAATGCGAATCTCGCCTTCGCCCTTAAGCTGGGTATAGCCCACGCGGCGGAAGCAGGCCTTCTGTTCGTCATCCTTTGGCGACAGGCTGCTTTTAAGCTGCTTGGAGCTGAACTTCAGGCCCTTCACTTTCAGCGCGACATAGTTGTCCTTGTAGTGGAAGACCGGCTCGTAGTCCACGCCCTCGCTGAAGCTGAAGCTTAGTACGACCTTCTTGGGCTCGGTCTTGGCGCTGGTCTTGCTGAGGCTGGCGGCCTGGGCCAGCGCCGGGGCCAGCAGGCCCAGCAGAACCGCCAGCAGCATTGCTACGGCCCGGGTAGTTGTTTGCGGACTTCTCATTTCCCACCTGCGCTCTTCAAGCCGGCGCAACCCTGCGCCCGGCTGCTTTGAAGGGTTAACTTAGAATCGCAGGAAACACCGGCCTTGTAAAGCCTGCCCCGCCGGGCCTTATAGTCTCAGTATGACCACTGCACCGGCCCGCGGTCCAACAGCGGCCCTGGCTGAGCGCCTGCGGCCCCTGGGCCTGCTGGTTGAAGTGGAGCCCTGCCTGCCGTCCACCAGCGACTTCATCAAAGCCCGGCTGGCTGCGGAAGGTGGTCTGCCTGGCCCCTGTCTCGTCGCGACGCAGGACCAGAACGCCGGCCGTGGCACCCGGGGCCGGGACTGGCAAATGGAACCCGGCCGTGACCTCGCCATGACCCTGGCCCTACCGCTCAGCGAACTGCCCGGCGGCCCCGAGGGCCTGCCCGAGCCGCGTCTGCCCCTGCTGGCCGCTGCGGCTGTCGCCGCCAGCCTGTCCCAACATAAGCCTGGCCTGCCGGCCATCGGCCTGCGCTGGCCCAACGACCTGCTGCTGATCCCGCCGGTAGCCAAGGTCTGCGGCCTGTTGCTGGAAAGCACGCATGGCTGGCTGCTCTGCGGGGTCGGCCTGAACGTCAATTCGCGCCGCAATCTGGAGCAGCCCTCTGCGCAGTCCGGCTTTCGCGCCTGTTCGCTGCGGGATGCCACCGGCCGGCATTACGACCTTGATGAACTGGCGGCGGAGCTGGCCGCCGGACTGCTGCGCGCACTGCGCGACCGCCATGGGGTCGAGCACTGGCTGCGGGAGTGGAGTTTCCGGGATGTCTCAGCCGGCGGGCGCTACCGCTGGCAGGGGCCCGAGGGGCCGGAAGAACTGCGCGCCGAAGGCGTCGATCTGGCAACTGGGGCGCTGCGGCTGCGCAGCGGGCAGGGGCGGGAAGTGCTCGTCAGTTCCTATCAGGACCTGGAGCGTCTGAGCATCTAAGCAAAACTACTGAGCGACAAAGCTCAGTCCTCGCCGGCCTCGACAGGCAGGCCGCGCTCGATCCATAACTTGATTCCACCTGCAAGGTTGCATACCGAGTTGAAGCCGATCCTGCGCATCAGGTCACAGGCCAGCGAGCTGCGGTTGCCGGTTCGGCAGTAGATGAGGTAGCTGTTCTCCCGAGGCAGGGACTGGATCTGGCCCATGAAGCCGTAGTCGTAAATGTCAATCAGCACGTCGCCGGCGAGATGGACCTGATCATGCTCATCAGCGGTGCGCACATCCAGCAGGGTAAAGCCCGGGTTGCCGGCAAGCGCCGCAATCAACTCGCGGGCTCCATCCGGGTCAAGTTCTGCCGGCAGCCGCGGCGCAGGCTGGTTCTGTTCCATGGCTGATATATCGTGCATCGGCGCAGATGTTACAGCATCAGGAACGGAAAGGCGAGGGCCGTCGCGCCGGGTACAACTTCTCTGAACGCCGATTCGGACCAATGCGGTTATGATTAAGCAGCTTCGCAGAGCCACCGCCTGCACGAATATTGAAGCCTGACCGGGCCGGGACGCTGCCCGGTGAGGGAGAAACAACTTATGAAGCGATTGACAGCCCTGCTCGGCACCCTGCTGCTGCTGGCCCTGGCCGCCTGCGGGGGCGCAGACCAGGCGGCTTCGCTGGAGCGCGGGAAAACTGTAGCGCCGGCCGCGGCGGCCAAGCTGCCGCCTCTGCCGGGCGTGCAGCGCTCCAGCCCCAGCCGCATCACAGCCGCCTTCGAGGCCACCCGCAAAGGCAACGCGGCCTGGTCGATCAGCCCCGGGGTCAGCTTTGCCAGCACCAGCGCGGTCTTTGCCCCCGGATCTGATGAACTGCAGTGGGCACTTTATCGCTTTGACGCCGTGCCGGAAGACCTCGTGACGGCGCTGAGCTTTAACCTCAGTGGTGTCACCATCGCGTCGCAGGCCTGGTTTGCGGTCAGCGACTACCAGCAGGGCAGCTGGAGCTTCCTGCCGTCCCAGACTGCCAGCGGCAGCATCCCGCTTAGCTTTGCAGCCGGTCAGAACACCAGCCCCAGCGGCCAGATTTATGTGGCCGTGGCGGCCTTTGACAATGATGCCTTCAACCTGCTGGACCTCAGCCTCGAGTTTGCCAACCGCTATCCAGTCAGCGGCCAGGTTCACGATGAGCTCGGCAACCCAATTTCCGGGGCGCTGATCAGCACCACCCTGGACGACGAGGGAGTCTTCAGCGATGCCGGCGGCAACTTCACCCTGCCGACCATCCCGGACGGCACCTGGCACATCATGGCTACCAAGGACAGCCATGTCTTTTACAACAACCCCCAGGAGATCAGCGTCAGCGGCGCTGCCCTCAGCGGCGTGGAGTTCACCGGTTACCGGGACCTCAGCCACCTGACGAATTTCCAGGGGCCGGAGCCAAACAATGACTTCAGCGCGGCCACTGTGATCAGCCCTGATTCGGTGACCAACGACAGCGTATCCGTAGTGGACGACGATACCGACTGGTTCAGGGTCAGTTTTGCCGGCCCGGGGCCGCACTATGTGAAAGTCACCTTCAGCGCCGCTGTCCTTTTCCCCGAGGTAAACGTCTATGACGGCGATACCAGATACATTGAAGGGAACTACTTCGGCCAGCAGAAGACCATCTATCTCCCTTTGCCGGTCTTCGACACTCCGGCGGAGCGCCTGATTGAGGTTGTCTGCCAGGGCGGCGGCGGCAGCTATACGCTCAGTTTCGGTACGGATCCGCTGAACAGGCTGGAGGGCGACATTGTCGACAACAGCGGTCCGCTGGACTGCTCGCTGGTCAAAGTTGACATCAGCGACGGCCTTGATGAGATCAGCTTCCTCAGCACAGAAAGCCAGCCAGCTTATTCGCTGTATCTGCCGCCGAATATCTATGTCGTCACACCCAGCGACCCGGACTACGACTTCAACCCATTGAGCCAGAACGCCAATCTGGCCCTCGGCGACCAGCTTGACGTTGATTTCAGCGCCACAGCCAGCAGTGTCGGGGACAGCTTTGAGCCGAATGACGACGCCGTGGGCGCCGAGCAGCTGACCCTGCCCTTCAGCTCAACGCCGGGTACTCTGGCTGGCGGCGGGATGGATACCGCAGACTTCTACCGCGTCCTGCCGGCGGCTGGCAAGTTCATGCGGGCGCGGCTGACCTTTGAAGGTAACCTCAGCGAAACGCAGGTTGAGGGCGTCCAGCTGGATATCCTGAGCGAAACAGAGATTCCCGTCAGCGGCTTCGGCTTCGGCCCGGGCTACTGGGAAAGCCGCACCAGCCAGCCCTGTGTTGATGACCCATACTATGTGCGTGTCCTCTTCTCGGCGCAGCGCAAAGTCTCCTACAGCCTGCTGATCGAGGAGTTTGACGGGACAACCGTCCAGGTCACCGCGGACATTGACGGCACCCCGCTGCCGGATGTGCGCATCAGCAACTACATCCTGCCCCAGGGCCTGCGCTTCCCGCAGTACGACTACACCGACCAGAGTGGCCAGACCAGCCTGCAGATGGGTATTGAGCAGGGCGAGCAGCTCGGCCTTGAAGCCTACCGCTTTGGCATGGATATCGACCGCCATACCCAGATCCTGACCGCCGGTCCGGACCCGCTGACGGCCAGTTTCAGCGCCACAGCCGCGGCCAGCACCGATAAGCTGGAGCCCAACGGCTTCTTCGCGCCGGTGAGCGTGAGTGTGCCGCTGCAGCTTGAAGCCACCGTTGATGATGTGACGGACGAGGACGACATGTACGAGTTTGCCAGCAGCGGGGAGACCTATCGCCTCAGCTACAGCGCCGATCCCGGGCTCAGTGTTTCCGTCATCGTGAACGATCAGGCGAATTTCCAGTTGGCCAACGTCGAAGGCACCGGCGGTGATATCTACTTCAAGAGCGGCAGCTCCGCCACGAGCATCCGCGTGTTTGCAGAAGATGGCTTTGGACGCTACCAACTCAGCTGCGAGGCCGCGCCGGCCTTCTTCATCACCGGCACGGTTACAGATGACGTCCCTGCCGAGTCCAACCCTGGTTTTATCAAGCTGCTTGGCACCGCGCTGACGGCAAACTACTCGGACCCGGACGGCCAATATGTTATTGGTCCCGTTCCGCCGGGCGACTACAACCTGGTCTGCATCGCCCCCAACTACATGACCGACAACAGCCCGGTTCAGGTGAGCATCACCAACGCGGATGCAGTGCAGAATTTTGACCTGATTTATGTCAATCAGGACGCTAACGAGCCGAACAATGACGATCTCAGCGCAGTCTCGATCAGCGACAACTCGCCGATCAGCGGGAACCTTGACACGCAAAACCCGGTCGACGGCAGCGACACCGCGGACTGGTACAAGTTCACGGCCAGCGGCCCGGGCGTCGCGCGCTTGAGCTTCAGCACGGATCTGCTGGATATGGCCTTTCCGGATATTGTGGTCAGTTACGCCACGCTGGACAAGCTGGTGTCATTTGATCAGGCGGACACAAATGGCCAGATTTCGGGAGACTTCTATATCCCGGCGGCGGGTACATACTTTGTCAGGGTGGTCGACGATAACGCGATTTATTCGCTTTCCGTCAACTTCCCCTAGTTTCGCGAGTCTGGAATAGGCGTCTGTAGGGACAGCCGCTATAATCTCGCGCCTTAAATGGAGGTGTATTATGGGAGATCGTTACGACGACGGGCGTGGCATTTCGATGCTCATCGCCGGCTTTGGTCTGGGTACGCTGGTTGGTACGGTCATCGGCCTGCTGATCGCGCCCAAGAGCGGCAAGGAATTGCGCGCCGACATCGCGGATTTCAGCCGCGATACCTATGACAAGGCTGTGGACGTCAGCAAGGATACCTATTCCAAGGGCCGCGATGCCGCCCGCCGCGCTTATGAGGCCGGCCGCGAGCGCGCCAGCCAGTACAGCTCGGCCCTCGGCGACCGCATGCACGACGTCCGCGAGAGCATCGGCGACGCTGCCGAGCGCCTGCGCCGCGCGGTTGCCGCCGG
>CAZEJB010000046.1:15157-20594 GCA_964512635.1 uncultured Planctomycetales bacterium
TCCGCGAGAGCATCGGCGACGCTGCCGAGCGCCTGCGCCGCGCGGTTGCCGCCGGCACCGACGAGCTCAAGCGTGCTGAAGATGACGGCGCTGAGCAGAGCGCGTAAACAGCAGTCTTGCAGGGCCGGGGCTAGTCCCCGGCAAAGCCAGGATCTTGTTGGGCTGGGGCTTATCCCCGGCAAAGCCAGGATCTTGTAGGGCCGGGGCTTGTCCCCGGCCGGATATGAATCCCGGCAAAGCCGGCTCCGTGGCGGGTCAAGGCTGTACAAAAAGTGGATTTGGTCCTGATCGAGAGGGTGCGTGAGCACCCTCTTTGCTTAAGTTGCGAGCTCTTTTGGAGTGGATCAGGCTGAAGAAGTGCAGCTCACGGTTAAATCAACTGGCTGTTCGCAATCAAGGCAAGATGGGCGGGGACAAGCCCACGCCCCTGCAAATCTCTGGCCAGCGCCGGTCCTAGTATTTGTAAAAGCCTTCCTTGCTCTTGCGTCCCAGCTTGCCGTCTTCCACCAGCTGGCTCAGCAGATGGCTCGGCTTGAAGGCCTCGCGACCGGTCTGCTGGTGGATGCTCTCGCAGGTGTGCAGGTAGACATCAAGACCCACCAAATCCGCCAGCTTGAAGGGCCCCAGCGGGAAGCCGGCCCCCAGCCGCATCGCGTCGTCGATGTCCTGCATGCTGGCCACCCCGTCCTCGAGCAGCTTGATCGCCTCGTTCATCATCGCGATCAGCACCCGGTTGACCACAAAGCCCGGGGTTTCGGCTACGGCGATGCCCTTCTTGCCCAGCCGCGCCGAAAAATCCAGCGCGGTCTGCAGGGTTTCCTCGCTGGTCTGCGCGCCGGGGATCACTTCAACCAGCATCATCTGCATCGGCGGGTTGAAGAAGTGCATGCCGACGACCCGCTCCGGGCCGCTGGTCGCCGCCGCCAGCTCAGTAATGCTGATGCTGCTGGTGTTGGTGGCCAGGATGCAGTCCGGGCGGCAGTGCGCCGCGAGTTGCTCAAAGATAAAGGTCTTCAGCCGCAGGTCTTCCGGGGCCGATTCCACGACGTAGTCGCAGTCGGCGAAGTCGCCGTAGCCGCCCGCGCTGATCCGCCCCAGGGTCGCTTCGCGGGCCGCGTCGTCCGCCACCGCGTCGGCGGCGAAGAACTTGTCGTCGCGACTGGCCAGACGCAGCAGCTTGCCAAGCCGCACTTTCCCCGCCGGCACCGCCTGCGGGTCGCGGCTGGCCACCACGACCTCCAGTCCGGCCAGCGCACCCAGCAGGGCGATCTCGCTGCCCATCGTGCCGAAGCCCACAATCCCCAGTTTGCGCATCAGTCTGCCACCTCGGCGCTAATGATAACCCGCCCGCCCGCGCCTGGCCAGTTGATCCGCGCCAATGGAGCCCAGGGCTGCCCCGCGAATGCAATCTTTTTGGGCCGCGGCGGATATAATTCCATTGATGGCCGCGCTACGTGATTACGAGTACATTGAGCAGGACGCCCCGCGCTTGCGCCGCCGGCGCAGCTTCGCGCCCCGGCCGACGCTGCCGACCAGCTTCTGGCTCGGGGCGGGCATCGGCCTGATCTTCTCCACCGCCGCTGTGGTGACCGCGATCAGCGTTACCAACCGTGCGCGCCGCCCGCGCCAGAACGGCGATGATTTCGACCCGGTGGTCAACCTGACCGAAGCAGTGCAGGAAGGCCTCGATGTCCTCAGCCAGGCGGCCCAGCACCTCGGCTACAGCTTCGAAAACGCCCGCCGCGAACTGGTCCGCTTCGGCCTCGACCCGCTGATCAGCGGTATTGGCGGCAGTGGCTACAGCGGCGAACCCGACGACCCGACCAACCCGCTCTATGAGGACGACGGCAGCCCCGAGGAATGGCAGGGCGCCGGCAGCATCTGGGAGGACGAAGTCCCCAGCAGCAACGGCTCGGAGCCCGGGGCAGGCGGAGAGCCTCTCAGCGGCGTGAACTAGCTTCGGAGCACGGACGCTTCGTCCGCGACTTTTCTGGGGGCGCCGGCTGTAAGCCCGCCTCTTTAGGACCGCGGATTGAAAACTCGGGGTCTTTGCGGAGCGCGGACGATCCGTCCGCTTCCTGTTCATGTAGGGGCGCGTGACGCGCGCCCGTCTTATCCGGGACCGCCAGACATAGTCTGGCGCAGCCCATACGCCAGCCCCTGGCTGGCGCTCCCAGTGCACCCGCGCTAGAATTCCCTTAGTGAGTTTTCGCACCGTCACCATTGCTGATACTGCTCCCGGGCCGCAGCCATCCGGCTCGGCGGACGGGCCGGAGGGGCAGCACGAAGGTCAGACCGTCACCGACCGCGCGCTTGCACTTCAAGATGCCCTGAGCCACATCAAGTACACCGGGCAGGCGGAAAGCAAGCTGCAGGGCGCACTAGTGGTTTTCATTTTCCAGGTACTCATTTGGGTGCCGGTCATGTTCTCCGCGTTTGGCCTGCTTGTCCACCCGCCCTCTGAGTACTTTGACCGCTGGGCCAGCAGCTCTGCTCCGGGCTGGCAGACTGGCTTGTTCGTCTGCGCGCTGCTGAGTCCCTTCATCCTGCCACCTCTGCTTATCAGTTTGTTCTTCCAGCCGTTGCAGGAGCGCTATCGCAGGCTCTTCAGGTCAAGTCCGCTGGTCGCCGACTTTGTCCACGGCCGCCTGGATGTCAACTCGATCGCTGAGCATGTGCACCCCAGGGCCCGCCGGCTGCAGAAATTCAAGCCGGCTCGTCTCGCGCTGGCTGAGCTGACGCTGCTGACCAGTGAGGCCGACTGGTTTCTCGCTGGACGCTCGGTGTTCTGGCGCCTGAGCTGGCTGATGCCGCTGGCAGGCAAGCTCTTCTGGGGTGGCTTCGGATGGATCATCCTGCTCGGACTGCTTATGTCCGCCTTGCCGGACATCCGCCCGTTCATGGATTCCAATGATTGGCTTCTTTATCCATTCGCAACTCTGGGCCTGACACCGGTGTGCCTGGGCTTCTTCATTATGGTTATTGCCTATCCCAGCTATCTCTGGCGCGACCTGCGCTACCGCGCCTGGCAAAGGCCGCTGCTTGAAGCGATCACGGCCGAGGTTAAGGCGCTCCTTCCGGCATCCGACCTGCGCCCTGTCGCGCCGCAGGTCTACGAGGTGCATACCTTCAGCAGCATGCTGGGTCTCAGCAGGCCTCAGTTTACCGGCGGCAGCCCACCACCGGCCAGTGCGCCGGCTAGGGTCGAGCACAGCCTAGCCGACCGGCTTGCTGTCGGTGCTGTCAGCACGGTTGGCGGCAATTCTGTCCTGCCCTGGGTGCTCTGGGCGGTGCCGGCAGGCGGCTTTGTGATTGGCGCCCTCAGCGTGCCCAGCGGCATACTCAGCTCAACCCAGCCTGTCAGCTTCCTGTGGACCTGGAGCACGCTGTGCTTTGTGCTGCTGCTGCTTGTGCCCCTGGGAGCCGTAGTGGCGGACGCCCTGCAGCAGCTGCGCCTGCTCCGGGCCTACCTGCCCCAGTCGGATGTCGAGCTGCGCGTGGCCCTGCGTCGCGACCTGCTGGCCGGGAAGAACAAGCAGGAACGCATTTGGCCGGCCAGCAGCATCCACGGCGGCATCGACGAGGCAGTGCTGGTCGTGGCCCGCGAGCTGGGCCAGGAAATGAAGCAGCGCCGCCGCGGCCTGCATCTGCCCTCGGCGCTGATCTGTCTTGTCTGCGCCCTACTGGCTGTTGGTCTGCAGTTCATCGCAGCGAATCTCGACGACACCGGCGAACTTGCTCTCATCCCTGCGCTCTATCTCTTTCCGCTTCTGACCCTCGCCCTGGTCCCGGCCTCGTTCAGGCGTCGGATGATCCTTGAGGAGAGCGTCAACCAGATCCGCCGCAGCCTGGCCTGGGACGGCGATGCGCCAGCGCGCGAAGATGCAGGTTAAGGGATGATGGCGGCTAATGCCAGCGCTCCGACTGGGAGAGCCAGACATAGTCTGGCGCATCTCAGACGCCAGCCCCTGGCTGGCGCTCCAGCCTTATAGCCACCACGCCTCCAGCCTGCCGCCGCTGGCGTTAGAATATCTGCATGAAGGCTGATGTAGAGCTGCACGCTGCTGCCGGTGACAAAGTTTCTGACCCAAGGCCCGGGCGTAAGCCGAAGCTGCGTCGTGTGCTCCTTTTTCTTCTCCCCGTGCTGCTGGTTTTCATGCTGCTGACCTACGTCTTCTTTCCGGACGCTGCGGCCAGCGCGGTGGAGCTGATCGGCAGCCCCAACTGGCGCAGTCCCTTCGGCCTGCACATTCCCTGGAAGACGCTGACGGTCTTTGAGCATCCGCCGGTGGAAGTCCGTGCCGGCCACCTGCATTCGGCTGACTACCAGAGCATCTGGATCGAAAACTATGATCCCACATCGGTAAGCTACTCAATCGACCTGCAGGGCCGGCGGCTGCACGCTCCGCTTCTGCCCGAACCTGTGCCGGAGGGGCAGACTCCGTCGGAGTCCCCGCTGAGCAAGGTGCCCGGCTGGCGTAAGGATGTCGAGCGCGGCAATCGCAGCTTTATGAACCACTACAGTGGCAACACTATGATCTGCAGCCTGGAGGGGGCCGCGGGCGAGGGCGGGCAGCAGTACATTTTGCTGGCCTATAACTCAGGATTGAACATCTACAACCAGGAGGGCCGGCTGATCCACCGCGAGCACTTCCGCTACCCCGACATCCATGGAATCTGGATGTTGCAGGAAGGCGGGAAGCACTACTGGCTGCTCTGGCGCAGCCGCGAGCTGCTGATCTGGCCCGACCCGGCGTCGCGCTAGAATCAGCGCATGTCCGATCTTGAGCCTCGTAAGCTCAGCCCGGTGAATGTCATCCTGCTGCTTTGTGGCGGCCTGGCGCAGGATCCATAGAGAGGCATGCCCGCCTCGCGGGTACAATCTCAGGCGATGAAGTTCCTTGTCACAGTTGCGCCCGACCCTGAAAGCGGCGGGTTTGTTTCCTCCTGTCCGCAGTTACCGGGCTGCTGGTCGCAGGGCGAAACGCAGAACGAAGCGCTGGATAACATCAAGGCTGCGATTGCCGCGATTATGGAGCTGCGGGCCGAAGAAGGCTGGCCGCCACCTGCCGAGGTTGTTGCAGTGGAACTTGAGGTTCCCGCAGCCTGATGCCCGAACTGAGCAATGTCTCAGCAAAGCAGGCCATTGCGGCCTTTGAACGACTGGCTGGACCTACAAACGACTTCGCAGCGGCCATCACATCATGGGCAAATCCGGCAATCCGCTTCACCTTTCCATTCCAGATCATCACAAGATGAAGCTTGGCACCCTGCGCGGACTGCTTGGTGATGCCAGGGTCAGCGTTGAGGAATTCCTCGCAGCCCTGAAAGACTGATTCACAGCCCCAAGGCTGCCGAGTCCAACTCCGTGCTCAGACAATTATGCGGACGAATCGTCCGCGCTCCGGCACTTTTGCCTTCTGCCTTTTGAATTCTG
>CAZEJB010000047.1:0-10725 GCA_964512635.1 uncultured Planctomycetales bacterium
CCCTTGGCTTTGGCTTCCGCTGCGGCTTTCTTGGCCTGCTGCACATGGAGATCGTCCAGGAGCGGCTGGAGCGCGAATACGACCTTGACCTGGTCTCAACCAGCCCCTCGGTTGTTTATCACTGCTATCTCAACAACGGAGACGAGGTGGTTGTCGACAACCCCTCACGCTATCCCGACCCGACCAAGATCGCCCGGATCGAGGAACCGATGGTCAGCGCTCAGATCCTCTGCCCGGAGAAGTACTTCTCCGGCCTGATTGATCTGTGCAAAAAGAAGCGCGGTGTCTTCATCAACAGCGAGTACATTGGCTCCGAGCGTCTGAACCTGCATTTCACCCTGCCGATGGCCGAGATCCTCTTCGACTTCTACGACCAGCTCAAGACCCTCAGCCGCGGCTACGCCAGCTTCGACTACCACTTCACCGGCTATCAGGAAAGCGATCTGGTAAAGGTGGATATCCTGGTCAATGCCGTCAAGGCCGACGCCCTGAGTTTCATCTGCCACCGCTCAGAGAGCCAGTATCGCGGTCGAAAGGTGGTGGAGCAGCTCCAGCGCACCATTCCGCGGCATCAGTTCCAGATTCCGCTGCAGGCCGCTGTCGGAAACAACGTGATCTCACGCCAGAACATCGCGCCGATGCGCAAAGACGTAACGGCGAAGTGCTACGGTGGCGACATCAGCCGCAAGCGCAAGTTGCTGGAAAAGCAGAAGGAAGGTAAGGCGCGGATGAAAAGTATTGGCCGTGTCGAAATACCTCAGGAGGCCTTCCTCGCGGTACTGCGATATGACGAACCAAAGAAGTAAAGCAGGGACGAAGAATGCTCCGCCCGCCCCCGGGCATCTGGCCACAGCGCTTGTCGACCATGCCCAGAGTTTTCTTTCGGCCGTCTCCGTCCTGGTCTCAGTTCTTATCACTGCAGTGTTTCTATCCATTGGCCATTTACCTGCACTGGCCGGCGAGCCTGAGGCGATCGAAGTTCAGACCGGCTATTCCGAGTCTGATATTGAGGCTCCGCAGGATCCCTATCAGACCATTCCGGTCCACGTCTCCTACTGGTACTCCGCCGAGCCCTGGCTGGAACACATACTGGGCAGCCGCCCTGACGGAACCTGGCAATACTGCATCGAGCCTTTCGTCGATCCAACAATCGGTCCGGAGACTAACTACGAACTGGGCTTCCATCTTGGCTTCCGCATCAGCACGCCGCTGGATGGCAGCGATGGCAACTGGCGCGCTTTCCTGCGCGGCGGCACCGGGCCGATGATCACCATGCAGGACACTTTGGAGGAATCGACGAAGTTCCAGTTCGGTTCCTACTTTGGCGGTGGGCTCAGTTACGCGCTGGATGAGAACAGCGCGCTGACGCTGGAGCTGCGCGAGCGGCACATGAGCAATGCCAGCATCAAGCGCCCCAACAGCGGCGTCAACAGCAACTATGTAATGCTCGGCTATTACTGGCAGATCGAAGACTAGCGCTGCAAGCCTTCAGAAGCTTTTGCAGCCAACCCCAGCCTTTAGGCCAACCAGACTCATTTGGACCTTCAACGCAACCTTTTGCCGTTTTCATGGGTACTAGAAGTGTCAGCCAGCAACTGGCATCTATGCGGAGGTTGAAAATGGCTAAGACAGATACTAAGAAAACAACGGTCAAGACGCCCGCGGCTAAGGCTGCCCCTAAGGGCAGGACCAGCGGGATCCCCGGTACGCCGGATACCAGGCGGCTCGACAAGCCCACGGAAGACAGTGGCCCCGTCAGCCACGAGACCCAGGATGAACGAAATGCCGCTGTAGGCGCCTCTCTGCCACAAGGGCAGCGTAAGGGCGATACGGGTGGCTCGATGAGTCAGCCCGGCTCCAAAGGCCACCAGGGCGGCAAGACTAAGTAGCCCGCGGTCTGCATTCACCAGCTAAACCCAAGGCGGTCTCGCTCGTCGAGGCCGCCGCGTCTTATGCGGCCCATAATCTTGCAACGAGTTAGTGGCGTTCTCGCCGGGAATCGAACCCAGATCTGCCGCTTAGGAGGCGGCCGTACTATCCGTTGTACTACGAGAACGCGGGCTGGAATTATACCGGGGAGGCGCCAGCCTTCTGACGCCCTAGAACAGGTCGACCTCGCCGACCGCATTACCGATGGCATAAAGCACCCAGGCTTTGTCGCCATCAGTTTCAACAGCAATCGTCCCGGCCAGCAGGCTCGGGTCAAGACTGACATCGAAGGCGCCGGGGTAGGGCGCCGGGTTCACCGTGTCGCTGGCAGTGTCGATGACAAAGAGCTCATCTGTGTTGAAGCTGGTCGCCAGCAGCAGTCTGCCATCCGGGGTCAGCTCAAGATCGGAAATGTAAGTGAATTCGCTGGTCAGTACAATCGGGTCGTCCATGCCGCGAACGGTGGTCGGATTATCCAGGTCACTCAGGTCAACCTTATAGAGCTTGCCGTCAAGCTGGTCTGCGATATAGGCAAAGCTCCCGTCCGGGCTCAGCGCCATTTCTGATGCTCCAATCGCACCGAGATCCAGGCTGGCGCGAATGCTCGGCGCGTGCGTCGATCCCGCCGAGGTTGATCCGATAGTCAAAAAACTGCTGCTTGCTGCCGAGGGTACAAAGTTCTCATCAAACTGGATCGATCCCGCGCTGACCATCGCAAAGAAGCTGGTCGTTGGAATAATCTCGACTGTCTGCCCGTTAAGTACAGTGCCGTTGAAACGGAAGTTCTCTGTTCCATCGCGGGTCAGAGTTGCGCCGATTCCGCCTGCATCGTAAACGGTTGGGCTGCCAAAGCTGCCAATTGCCGCCAGTGGCACGACCAGCAGCTGCTGGAAGGCCTGGGGCCGGCCGGGTCCAACAAAGGCCAGTGTGTCCAGTCCGCTGAGATCCAGCACAAAGTCGCTGCCAGCTACTGGCTGAAGCGTCAGCGGATCCAGGCCAGTGATGTGGTTGTCGCCATTGCAGGCGACCCACAGGGTGTCATCAAAATCCTCCAGCTCAAGATAGCTGGGGCTCGAAGACTGGGCGAAGGTATGGCTGGCTTGCTCTGCTCCGCTGAGGTCGTGGCGGGCGACCTTGTTATCCAGTGAGTTGGCTACATAAAGCGAGTCATTAGCCAGTACCAGGTCGTTCGGGCCGGCGCCCGTGCTAAACAGCGGGGCTGTTACCCGCGAATCCAGGCTCAGCGGTATTTCAGTCGCTTCCTCGGTCACGCCGTCCCTGATATGTACAACTACTACGCTCGCAGCGCCGCCACTGGTGCCACCGAAGCTCACCGAACCGTCAGCTTTCGCAGTCCCGCTGCCGCTTGCCGGCGCCTTAAGCGAAACCGTGGTTCCAGGGTCTGCAGTTCCAGCCGGGGCCGTAACGCTGAGTGCACCCCCGGCTGCGCTGAAGATACTGAAGTCTCCGGGATCAGGGTTCGGTACATTGCTGCTGCCGCCCCCACAGGCACTGGCCAGCAGGCAGATGCACGCTGCGATAGCGATGGCAAAGCGGTAACAGCTCATAGATCACTCCTAAGTGTCAGGTAGTACTCGCGGCCAGGCAGCGGGTAGTTCCAGCTGTCCCGGGTATTCACGTCAAAGAGGTTGCGGACGCCAAGCTGTAGCTGCCTGCCACCCAGGCTCCGAACCATTTCGAGGCCGCAGACGCTGCGCGCATCTATCCGCAGGTTACCGAAAAGGTCGGCCGGCAACTCGGATGAGTAGTCGAAGTCAAAGGCTCCGCTCCAGCCCCGGCCGTAGGGATGCTGGCCGGCCGCCGGCGGATCCGCGCCGTCAATGCTGCTGTACTCCAGCCGCGCGTTCAGGTGATGCTCGGCCCTGCCGCTCAGTGCAGTCCCGCTGTCAAACTCCGCCAGCGGCAGCCAGGTATAGCTGCTGCGCAGCCAGCACTCCCGGCGCGTCAGCGGCAGGCTTGCGCTGCGTCCGGCATCCCTCAGCTGCCAGTCCAGCATCATCTCGGCTCCCGCTACTTTTGCCGGGCCGGTGTTGCTCGCCTGTACGAGGTAGCTGCTGACCGGCAGGAAGAGGATCGACTCGCGGTAGTCCTGATAGAACGCTGCTGCTGTAAAGCGGGCAGTGGGGAAAGCCATGTCGGCACCCAGCTCGGCCGACAACAGTCGTTCCGGCTGCAGTTCCGGATTGCCCTGCACACCGCCGCCGCTTAGATACAGTTCACTGAAGTCCGGCTGGCGGATGCTGTAACCCCCAGCGAGGTAGATGCGGTTCTGGCGGTCGATCTGCCAGCTGCTGCCAAGGCGGAAACTCGGGTCGAGGCCACTGTCGCTGCTTGCCAGCCCCCCCAGCTCCAGGCTGTGCGTCCAGCTGCGGTCAGGCTTAAAGCTCCAGCCGTAGCTGGCGTCCAGGCCGGCACGGCTATGGACGCCATACTGCCGGCTGTCGACATAATCTATGTGTGGTTTCAGCCCCCAGGGCTGGCGCCCGAGAGCCAGTCTGCCGGCGCTCAGGGCCAGACTCAGGCGTGTATCCTCGAAATCCTGGCTCTGCCCGAGGTAAGGCTGCGGATCGCGGAAGTGCGAGTGCTCAGCCTGCAGGTCGGCGCGCCATGAATCGCGTCCAGCCTGGGCCCAGATGCTCTCGCGGCTCAGGCTCGCCTGAGTTGTCGGGAATTCGGCAGCGCCGGGAACGCCGCGCCGCAGCAGGCGAGCTCCGAATCCCCAGTCGGTCGCGCCGCCTTTCCAGCGCGCCCATAGCGTGTCCTGCCGGGCTTCGTTGTTTTCCCGCACTGCGCTTTGCGCGGCGCCGCGCTCGAAGCTGAAGTCGTTGCGCGCCTGCTCGTGCGAGAGATAAACGCTGCTGTTCGCGCTACTGGTGCTGTAGGCCATGCGGGCCAGTCCATTGCTGCCGGCACCAAGCTCCAGCTCGGAGCGGTCCTGGCATTGCCGCATGCCTGCGGCCGAGCTCTTCAAATCGCCAGGCTTAGACCCTTCGCTGGCCGGCCTGCTGCTGACCAGGTTTATGACGCCACCCAGTGCCCCGCTGCCAAAGCGTGCTGCCTCGGGGCCGCGGACGACTTCAACGCGTTCCAGCAGCCCTGGCGGGATCGCGCTCAGGTCCGACACCTGACCTGGCGATAATGGCTGGCCGTCGATCAGCACCAGCACTTGCTGGGCCCGTGAGCCGCGCAGCATTGCCACGCTGAGCTGGCCGAAACCTCCATCGCTGCGGACATCCACACCAGGCACCCGCTCCAGCACCTCGGCGAGGCTGCCGGAGCCGGCAAGTTCCGCCTCACGAATAACGCTCACCACGGCCGAATCGCCAAGTATCTGCTCCAGGCTGCGCTGCCCCTCTACGCTGCCAGACCCAAGGTCTATCTCAGCGCTGTCGGCCGTGATCTGCACTTCGATAGCCTCGCCGCTGTCCTCATCCAGATCAATCTCGTCTTCCTGTGCTCGGCAGGCTCCGGGAATACCCATGGCAGCAGCGCCAAGCAGAAGCGCGAGCATGCAGGCAAGCAGCTGGCTGTTGCGACTGCGCAGCAGGACCCAGATAAAAAACGGGGCGCCGATCAGGCTGGTCAAGACTGTCAGTGGCACCTCGCCCGGTGGATGGACGGTCCGCGAAGCAATATCGGTGAACAAGAGCAGCACCGCACCGCCGAGTGCGCTCAGCGGCAGCAGTCGACGATGCACGCCGCCGCTGACATTTCTAACCACATGCGGCACCATCAGGCCAACGAAGGCTATGACGCCGCAGAAGGCCACACAGGCCGCTGCCATCAGCGTGGCCGCGGCCAGGATTCCACGCCGGGCGGCAGCCAGGTTGACCCCCAGACTGGCTGCCTTTTCGTCGCCGAGCAGCAGTGCGTCAAGGTCGCGGCTAAAAAACAGGGCAATGGCGGTTCCGAGCAGCAGTGCCGGCGCGATCCCGAGGACATCACTGTAGCCCACCGTGCTGACCCGTCCGAGCAGCCAGGCCATCGCCTGCTGGGCCCCGCCCGGTCCCTGCAACAGCAGCAGAAACCACACAACCGCCCCGCAGAAGGTGCCGAGGGCGATGCCAAGCAGCAGGGTTGATGTGGCGCCCGGGCTGCGCCCGCGCAGGGCAAAGGAATACAACGCGGCCGTGATCAGCGCCGCGCCAAGCAGCGCGCAGGCGGCCGGCCCATAGCGGCCGTCGAGGCCCAGTGTCTGCCCCAGCACGGCACCCAGCGCCCCGCCCGCGGATACGCCGGTGATGTAAGGTTCGGCCAGCGGGTTGCGGAAGTAGGTCTGCATCAGCGCGCCGCTGAAAGCCAGTGCCGCACCAGCCAGGATCGCCAGCAGGGCCCGCGGCAGCCGCAACATCCAAAGTGCAGTGTTCTGCTGTGCGTCGCCGTGCCCGCTGAGGAGCTGCGCAAAGTCAATCCGTACGGGACCGATGCTCAGCGCAACCACCAGCAGGGCCAGCAGCGCAAGGCAGAGCAGTACCGCAAGCACAGCGCTGCGGCGCACAGGATCAGGCCTGGGATGCATGTTTAGTTCCCGGCGGCCTTCAGTGCGCTGCGCAGCTGTTCCAGAGCGTCCAGAATCCGTGGGCCCGGCCGCAGCAGAACGTCACTGTCCAGGACCACCAGATGCCCGTCGCGAATCGCGGGCAACTGGCTCCAGACCGGGTCGTGGCGCAGGCTCGAGCGGATCTCGCGTACTTCGCTCTCGAAGTCGGAGTCCCCTGTGCACGATGTTCCGACCAGCATCCACTGGGGCTGAGCTGCGAGTATGTACTCGGCTCCAACCTGCGGCCAGCGCTCGGTCTGCTGGCTGACTACGTTGCTTCCTCCGGCCAGCTTGATCAGGTCATCGATGAAGCTGCCCGGTCCGCAGGTATAGCTCATCTCTCCGGGATAGCCGTAATAAACCGTCGGACGGTACTTCTTCTGCTGAGGCTGCGCCCGCTGGAATGCCGCCAGCTGCGCGTCCCACTTTTCAAGCTTTTCCGGTGCCGGACTGCCGGGAGTTGAAACCACGCGCTGCAGCTGGTGCATCTGCTTGCCGATTTCCTGCAGGCTGGCCGCTTCCTTGAACGCCAGCACGTTCAAGCCGGCATCCCTGAGCTGTTGAACCAGCTCGAGGCTGTTGCCCTGGTATGCCACCACCAGGTCCGGGTTCAGAGCAATGATGTTCTCCAGGCTGGTATCGACCATGCCGCCGACGCTGGGAACCTTGTCGACCTCAGGCGGATAGTTGCAAAAGCTGCTGCGTCCAACGAGGCGCTTTTGGTAACCCAGGAAACAGAGCATCTCGGTCACATTAGGCATCAGGCTGACAATGCGCTTTGCTCCCTGGCCGTACTCAACCCGCCAGCCGCTGCCATCAGTGAATCCCGCTGGCGGATCAGCCGCGAAGGATACGCCCGGCAGTCCCAGGGCCAGCAGGACAAAAGTTAAGACTGCTGCCTTCATGGCGCGGCTCGCTGAAGTGACGCTGATCAAGCCCATCACGCCACCTCCAGCAGTGATTTGCCGGCTCCGGCCGAATAGAGCTCGGCCAGCAGGCCGGGCTGCAGCATCATTTCAGGGGCACCATGTGCCAGCAGGCGGCCCGCCTTAAGCAGCAGCAGTTCGTCGCAGTGCTCGCCGGCGGCAGGCAGGTCATGCAGAGTCACCACAATGCAGCGGCTATTCTCTGACGCCTCGCGACGCAGGCGATCAAACAGCTGGCTGCGCGCCGGCGGGTCAAGAAACGCGCCCGGTTCGTCCAGCAGCAGCACGCCGCCCTGGGAGCCAAGCTGGGCCAGGCCCTGGGCAGTCAGCAGCCTCCGCCACTGGCCGCCAGAGAGTCGGTCGCAGTCCTGCTCAAGCAGCTCTTCCAGCCCCATCGCCCTGGTCGCGGCGTCAATGCACTGCTGCCCACTGGGATCAGGCCCGCTCGAGTAGGGCAGGCGCGCCAGAGCCAGAGCCTCGCTGACCCGCAGAGAGCTGACCGGCTGGGCCATCTGCGGCACCATGGCCAGCAGCCTGGCCCGCTGACGGGCACTGAGGCTGCCGATTGGCCGGCCCTCCAGGCGTACTTCTCCTGCAACCGGCAGCAGAATTGCCGCCAGCAGCCGGAGCAGTGTGCTCTTGCCGGCGCCGTTTGCGCCCAGCAGGCCATAAACGCGGCCCGGCAGGAACTCGAAGCTGAAGCTGTCCACAACCCGCTCGCGGCCATAGCCGCCGCAAAGCTGCGTACTGGCCAGTGCCGGCGCGGGGGAATCAACTGCAGTGTTGCCTGTAGCTGCCTGCCGTGCGAGCACCTGCAGGCTTTCAGTTTTGGTCATCTCAGCTCCGGGCGCTGCGCCGGGAGCAAAGAGAAAAAGACCGGGTAGCCCATGCCTAACTCCAGAAGCGCGGAATAGAATCCTGGTGCCGGCAGGTTTCCTGACTTGGTTTCATTGGGCTTCCCGGCCTTCCCCGCTATGCGAGTGGCCCTTGGGTGGGTCGCCCTCCACCTTACAGTGGCTGGTACCGTGGCGGTCTTGCACCGCCTTCCCGTACTCCGGCGCTGAGAAGATACCACACGGCTATCTCTGTTGGCTCAGGGCGCCGTGGCTGCGGCGATCAGCCGCCGCATGGCTGGCAGCAGGTCTGCTTCGTCAGCAAAGCGTTCGACATGGGTGGCAGTGCCTTCCAGATAAGCTGATTCGAGCTTGCGGCCAATCAGCACAAAGACCGGCCTTTGCCTGGCATAGGCATAGCCCGCCTCGAAGTGCATTCCAAGACTGGCCTGGGCCGAGTTTACGAAGAAAATCTGCGCGTCGGACGCATCAAGCTGACGCAGGGCTGCCTGGACATTGGCGAAGGCGCTCAGCTCCGGCATTGCCATCAGCTCTTCATCCAGCAGCGTCACATAGCACTCATGCCCCAGTTGCCGCGCCTCGTTTCGCAGGAGCACAAGTGTCTCAGCGGTGGCCGCAAGGTCAGCACCGGTATGACGATAGCCCAGGACAAATCTCATTTACTACTCCCTGAAGACGGGCTGATTTAGGCCAGCTGTGCCTGACAGACAGCCTTGATGTCTGAGCAGAGACAGGTAGCCGTCTATAATTCTCCCAGCACGCCGCGCCCGCGGCTGACCCGGGAGAGCTGATGTTCAGCATTGTGCACGTGGCCATTTACAGCGTCCTGCTGCTGATTGGTCTCGGCCTCTTTGCCCGCTCGATCATGACCCGCCTGACCGTGCTGAAGGCCGCCAAGTCCATCGACATGCGCGGCGATGTCGGCGCGCGGCTGACGGGCGTGCTGGTAGACGTCTTTGGCCAGGCCCGCCTGCTGCATGGCGATTTCAAGGCCGGGCTGATGCACTTCTTCATCTTCTGGGGCTTCGTGATCCTGCTCTTCAACACGGGCTACTTCATCCTGCACGGCTTCACCCCTGCCGCCTCCTGGGAACTGCCGCTGCTGGGACGGCACCAGCCGCTCGGCCCGTTCTATCTGCTGCTGCGCGACACCTTCAGCTGCCTGGTTCTGGCCGCCGTGCTGTTCGCGATCTACCGCCGCACGGTGACCAAGCCTAAGCGGCTGACGCTTAGTTCCGAGGGCATCCTGATCCTCTGCTTCATCGGCGGCCTGATGCTGACCGACATGCTGATGGCCTCCTTTGAGATTGGTCTCGGCAAGCACGAGCCCGCCAGCCTCAGCTTTATCGAACAAAGCCTCGGCCGCGCCATGGTCGGCCAAAGCCCAGGCCTGCTCACCGGGCTCTACTGGGCCTGCTGGTGGGCGCACTTCCTGATCCTGATCAGCTTCCTCAACCTGCTGCCGCTCAGCAAGCATTTCCACGTGCTGCTCAGCCCCTTCAACGTCTACTTTCGCACCCTGGGTCCTGTTGCTCAGCCGCCGGCCATCGACTTCGAGGATGAAAACGCAGAGCAGTTCGGTGTTTCCGACCCGCGCCAGCTGACCTGGAAGAACTGGCTCGACAGCTATAACTGCACGGAATGCGGTCGCTGCGACTCCTTCTGCCCGGCCAACCAGACCGGCAAAAGCCTCAGCCCCCAGCGGATCATCACCGGCACCCGCAAGCAAATCTACGCGCTGACCCCCAAGCTGCTGCTGGAACTGGCTAAAGTAGGGCGGGACTCCGTGCCCGCCGAAGGTGGGGCGGCCGTCGCTGGCCGCCAGGATCCCACCCAGACTGAAACGCGGGCAGGGACGCCCGCGCTACCAAGTGGCAACCAGCCGCCAGAGAAAGGCCGCCACAACGGCGTCCCGAGCGGCGGCGATGCCGTCCTGCCGGAAGACCTGCCGCTGTTTGTCGGTGAGCGCCATACCGACGAGGCCCTTTGGGCCTGCACCACCTGCGGCGCCTGCGATATCCACTGCCCGGTGGTGATCGACCACGTCACGCCGATCATCCAGATGCGCCGGCACCTCGTGCTGGATCAGGACGGACGCTACCCCAAGGAGCTCAACATCCTGTTCAAGGGCCTCGAGACCCAGGGCAACCCCTGGGGCCTCGGCTCGCATGCGCGCATGGACTGGGCCGAAGGCCTGCATGTGCCAACTCTGGACACCAACCCGGATGCCGAGTATCTCTACTACGTCGGCTGCTTCGGCTCCTTCGATTCGCGCTCCAAGCCGACCACCATCGCGCTGATTGAGCTGCTTAACAAGGCCGGCGTGAACTATGCCGTGATGGGCCGCGCCGAGAGCTGCAATGGCGACCCGGCGCGCCGCTGCGGCAATGAGTACATCGCGCACATGCTTTCCGAGCAGCTCGCCGAGAACCTGAGGGATATCAAGCCGCGCAAG
>CAZEJB010000047.1:10825-20062 GCA_964512635.1 uncultured Planctomycetales bacterium
GCACATGCTTTCCGAGCAGCTCGCCGAGAACCTGAGGGATATCAAGCCGCGCAAGCTGATCACCGCCTGCCCGCACTGCTACAACACCTTCAAGACCGACTACGTGGCCTATGGAGTGAAGTTCGACGAGGTGATCCACCACAGCGAACTGCTGGCCCAGCTTGTCGCCGGCGGCAGGCTGAAGCCCACGGCCGAAGTCGCAGCTCTTGGCGGCGCTAAAAAGAAGAAGATCGTCTTCCACGACTCCTGCTATCTCGGCCGCTATAACGAGGTCTATGACGAGCCGCGGGCCACGCTGAACGCCATCCCCGGCGTCGAATTGGTTGAAGCCAAGAGCTGCCGCGACAAGGGCTTCTGCTGCGGCGCGGGCGGCGGGCGGATGTTCATGGAGGAAACCGAAGGCCGCCGGGTCAACGAATTCCGCTATGACCAGCTCGCCGACAGCGGAGCGGAAGAAGTCGCGGTGGCCTGCCCATTCTGCATGACCATGATCGATGATGCCTCCAAGGCCCAGGGCGAAAAGTCTCTGCCGGTGCGCGACATCGCGCTGGTGCTGCGGGATGCGGTCGGGGCAGGAGAGACGACACACTAGGCGGTGGATCATGAGGCAAGGGCGGGAGCTGGTGAAATGCCGGAACGTGTAGTCCGCCAGCCAGTCAGCGCCGGGCGATCTTCAGATTCGAATGACCGCTTTCTGCGCGAGATTCAGGATGCGCTTGTTCCGCTGATGCCCGCTGATCGGAGCGCGATAGTTTCGCTTGACCTCATCCAGCAGCGCAACGACCTGAAGCGGCGGATTGAAAGCCACAGCCTGCTGCAGTACCTGCTGGATCAGCCTGAGTTCCTGGACTCAATCTATGACTACATGCCTGAGCCTCTCGCACCGCTGGAGCGCTTTTTCCGTCCGCGCAGTCTCAAGGGACGCGTCGCGATGCTGACCCGGTTCTTGCACTGGTACACCGGCCCACCTCGAGCGGTGGACTGGTCCGAGTGTGTCTCTTTCGCCTGGGCTTTGTCAGTTATCATCTTGATGGGCTGTCTGATTCTTGCAGCCCTTGGCAACTGGCCGGTGGGACTCCTGGTGCTTGTAGGGCTCATATTGTTGCTGAGGGTCATGTTTGTTGATCGGCGGGTGAGCGGCGACAGCGAGCAGGCGCAAAACGCCGAGCTCCTGTTCGATTACATTTCAGACCTGCGTCAGGGTGCAGGTTTCGACTGACTCTATGCCCATGACAAGGCCGGATGGTGCAGTGCAAAGCGCAACAAACACAGTGGGCCGAAGGTTGATAAGCTCAGGCCGCGCATTGCGCGCACCAACAGGAGAACCGCACTATGAAAGTGATGGTCACCTGGAATGAAGTCATATATTCTTCAGATTGGAGACCGTGTTCAGCTAAGGTGGGACAAGGACGACTGGCCGCCAAGAAGTGATGAACCTGATTGGCCCACAGGTCGAGTCGTGCAGATCAATCCGGGACGCCCTCTTCTCCTTACTGCTATGAGCTGTTGTCTGATTACGTGGCCGGTTCCAGGCAGGTGGCGTTGCACTGAGCTGGTAATCGAGTTCGACACGGCGCAAGTGTACGGTCCAGACAAAGAAGATCTGGCCCGCTTCCACAATCAAAACCGGCCTGGTACACTTACCTTCACAAAGGTCGTTGTGCAGCCCTCATGGTTGTTTCAAAATGTCCGTCGACTCAAAGGAGAAGTCAAGCTGGAGACACAAGTAAGTCTATGCAGCTGCTGGCAGGGTGTGGATGGGCAGAGTTACAGCTACAGCTATATCTACAGTGGCCAGATGCAGTTCGTCCCGCAGTAGACCAGTTATCCAACTCGCCATTGTTAACTCATTTTGAGGCCGGTAGCGCCGCACTCAGTGGCGGCGCAACGCTGCCGACATCTCGATGTCCGTCCATGGCACTGCATTCACTTTCCGAATTCTTCTTCGTGTTCTTCGTGCCCTTGGTGTTCTTTGTGTTGATTCTTCTGTCCCCGCATCGAGTGAACGTCGCCTTTGCGCCGCCACTGAGTGCGGCGCTACTGGCCTCGCTCCATTCCAGCGACGAGCAGACTCGGAGGCGCCACGTACATGCATGCCCGCGTCACCAATCAGGAGCTACTACTTGCACAGCCATCCTCGTCACTCAATCTTCACTGCGGCCCTGTGGTTCCTGTTAATCCTCTTCTTCGCTTGCGAGGGCGGGGACAAGCCCGCGCTCCTACAAGAGTTTACGCAACAATCCTTCTCGCGCATCAGTCTCGAATCCCATGCAGCGCATTGCGCGCACCAACAGGAGAAGCACACCATGGCAGTCAAGCCTATTCCCGAGGGATTCCGCGCCCTCACGCCCTACCTGATGGTCAATGACCTGCAGGCCAGCATCGACTTCATGAAGGCTGCCTTCGGCGCCAGGGAGGCCGGCGTATTCCACGGCCCTGATGGCAAGCCGATGCACGCCAGCCTCAGCTTTGGCGACTGCATGGTCATGGCCGGCCAGGCGATGCCCGGCCACGAGGCCATGAAGATCATGCTCTTTGTCTACACGGCAGACGCGGACAAACTCTTCGCCCAGGCCCAGGCTGCCGGCGGAACGCAGTTGCAGCCGGTCAGCGACCAGCCCTGGGGTGACCGTGCCGGCGCGATCCGGGACGGGGAAGGCAATGTCTGGTGGATCGCCACGCATAAGGAAGACCTCAGCGACGCCCAGATCGCCGAGCGCATGGCCAGCCATAAGCAGCAGCAGGGCGAGCAGGGTTAAAACGCTTCGAAGCTGGACCTAGAATCCTCTGATTCAAGCGGAGGATTCATGCCAGTCAACCCGATTCCTGAAGGCTACAACAGCGTGTCCGTGCATCTCTATGTCTCGGATGCCCGGGCGCATATCGCCTTTATCCAGCAGGCCTTCGGCGGCGAGCTCAAAGAACATGTCGAAGGGCCTGACGGCCGGGTTGTGCATGCCGCCTTGCGCATTGGTAACTCGACGGTCATGCTGGGTGAAGGCGTCCCGGGCCAGGAGCTCTCCCGCGTGACTTTCTACATCTACACCCCCGACTGCGACGCCATGTTTCACTCTGCCGTCGCCGCCGGCGGCACGGTAATCCGCGAACTGGCCGACCAGCTTTATGGTGACCGCAATGGCGGCGTGCTGGACCGTGATGGCAACCAGTGGTGGATCGGCAGCCACATCGAAACGCTCAGCGATGAGGAAATCGCCCGTCGCTACGCCGCGCAGGCGCAGTCGTCTTAGCTCTCAGTGCAAGTTGGGTTAAAGCCCGGTTGAGCCTGAGTGCGCTTCTGCCAGGCTGGTTATACTCCGGCAACGGCCCTGCGCCGCTTTGCCATGTCTACGCGCCGCCAGCTGCTGCCACTTTGGGGAACGCTCCTGTTGAGCCTCGTGCTTGGCCTGAGCGCGCTGCTTGGCGCGTGCACGGCGACAGGCAGCCAGACAGCGCTCCAGCCAACTAGCAGCTACTCAGATTCATCTGATGCGCACTCACTCGCGCCCAGCCTGCCGCTGCTGCCGGAGCTTGACGGCGCTTTGCCGGCTGCGCCGCGCCCGATGCGCCCCGTCAGCCTGGTCAGCGAGCAGGCCGTTGAGCTGGCTGTTGACGATTCGATCTTCGCCCAGACTTCCAGCGTCGACTTCGACAGCGAGCTTGGCCTGATGACCTATTCGCCGCCCGCCGGCGGTCTGGCCTGGATCATCTATGAACGCAAGGGAGTGGGGGAGGACTTCGCCCCGCAGGACTTCTGGGTCATCAACAACGGCAAGGACCACTGGACTGCCGTTGCTAACTACAGCAAGGGTTACTGGGAGCTCTACCCCGGCAAACATACCTACTACAGCGGAGCTACCTTCAAGGGCAACAAGACCGCGCTTAAGCACGAATGGGACAGCTATGCCAGCCCCGGCGGCAGCATGTACATCGCGGTGCTGGCCCAGGACGACGCACTGACTTCCAGCGCCGTGGGCTGCGATATTGAGTTCGAAACCCTTCGTACGCCCACAGGTCTGCACATCACCAATATCCTCGGTGGACAGGCCAACCTGGAATGGAATGCCTACAGTGACGATCGCGACCTGCGGCTGGTGATTCGCTATACGCTGTCCTCAGGGCAGATCAGAGAGAAAGTTCTGGCGGAAGACACCACATCCGCGCTGATACCTAACTTCTCCAATTCGGAATACTGCATACTCGCCCGCTGGCCCGAAAAGGGAGTCGACTCCAAGCCCTCAGGCTGGATCACCCCCTGAACCACCCGGCTACCTAAGCCGCGATACATTGCTCTCCAGCTATACCTTTTCCCGATGTCAGAGCTCGGCACAAGAAGTCAATTCATCCGGCGGCGGTAATACAAAATAAGCGACAAAGTAGATCGGTATTAGAAGTGCTGCTCAAAGGAGTGTGCCATGCACCGCCGCTTGATCTGCCTCAGCTTGTCACTGTTAGTCCTGTTGATCAACGCTGGCTGCGTCGGATCGGCCCCTCAGCCTGATCCTGCGGTCCAGTCTGCGCCAGTATCCCGCTTCTTTGGCGCCCAGCCGGCTCCTGACACGGTTGACGCCGCGCTCTGGCGGCGACTCATAACCGAGTTCGATCGCGTACTCGCGGCGCAGGGCACAGTGCGCCGTGTAAGTGTCCCGCCCACTGGCAATGGCAGCGATGTTGCCGACCTCTGGGTCAGACCGGACGGTGGCGGCGGCGCTGATATGCGCTGGTCCTACCGAAACCAGGGCGACCTCAACCTCGATGGCGTGGTCAGCATTGCGGATCTGACGCCGATAGGCGTGCATTACCAGAACAGCTCTACCGGAATGAGCTGGATTGAGCACCAGATAGCCGATGCCGACGGGAACGGCGTTGTCAGCATCACTGACTTGACACCTATTGGCGTCAACTTTGGCGGCAAGGTCGCGGGCTACGCTGTCCAGGCGCGAGTGTTTGGTACCGATGAGTGGTTCCCGCTGGGCTGGGTTCCACTGCTAGCCAGTATGCCGGGCAGCACACACTATCCGCAGTACTTGTTCCACCTCGCCTCACCACTGGCCAACCTTGTCTACCGCGTTGTTCCAACCAGCAACGACACGGAACCATACGACTTCGGCCTGCCCTCCAACGAAGTTCTCTATGGCCTGGGCAACGTGCATATGTGGAGTCAGCAATGCGGAGGACCGGATCGCAGCGGACAGTCGATTCTCTTTGGCCCTGACTCACAAAACCTGGCCTGGAGCCTGACCCTGCCAGGTTCGAGCAACCTCTACTATTCCCCGGTGGCCGATGCCTATGGCACCACCTACACCACCACCTCCGCCCCCAACCCGGGCATGATGACGCCGGGACCGGGCACGCTCTTCGCGGTTGACCGCCACGGCGTCCTGCAATGGACATACCGCTCCGGACACACACTGCCCATGCCACCCGCGCTGAGCATTGACGAAACTATCCTCGTTCAGGAGGATGGCGGCACGGTGCTGGCCTTCACCCGCGACGGCAAACTAAAGTGGGTGCATGAGCTGACGGCTTACCCTGGAAGCGCGAACTGGGGCATGCTTATCACCAATGACGACATCATTGTCGCTGCTGACGGCGCCAAGACGCTTTACGGTATTGACCTGAATGGCGCGGGTATCTGGAGCAGGCTGCTGCCGGACTTCTTCAACAGCTTCCCGACGCTGCTGGATAACTCAGCAGTCCTGCCCCTGGGTAGCAACGGCGTCGGCTTCTATGCTCTCGGCAATGGCGCCACTGGCACACCAGTGGTTGTAGACAGCAATCTGCCGGCGGTATTGGATAACGATGGCGCAACCATGCTGTTCACCAGTGTTGCTGCCAACGCCGTGGCAATCTATCCGCTACTGTTTCCGATACCAACGTCGTATATCCCCGCCAGCGGAAGCGTCGGCTACGCGCCGGTGGTCATCAGTCCGGGCAGCTATGCGATCGCCCGAGTGCTGGATGCCGGTGCGGGCCAGTTCCAGACCATCATCGCCGGTTTTGATGACAATGGCGCCGAGCTGTGGACCCAGCCGCTCAGCGCTGGCGTGTTCGGTCCGATGGCAGTGGATCCTGACGGAAGCATCTACTTCTCTGGTCTCAGTGGCGATGCCAACGCCGGCGTTTACTGCATCGACAGCACGCACAGCATCAGCTGGTTTTACCCGACCGGCGGGTTGACGCCTGGAGCGCCGTGCCCGGCCTATAACAACCTGTTGGTGTTCCATGTGGCGGCCGACGCCCACGGAGAGGCAACCCTGCTGACCGCCATTGGCGTCGATACGCCGTAGAAAGTGTCAAGGAAGGAGCCTAGGCTGCTGCTGCGTCCTCCGCCTTCTTCTCCTTGCGCAGCTTGTTCATGCCCTTGACCAGCAGGAAGACGGCAAAGGCAGTAATGAAGAAGGTCAGGCAGATGTTGAGGAAGAGGCCATAGTTAATCGTAACTGCGCCGGCGGCCTTGGCCACTTCGAGGGACTCATAGGGCGCGGGAGCTGTCGCCCCTTCCTTGAGCAGGATGTAAAGGTTCTTGAAGTCAACCTTGCCCAGGAGCAGGCCGAGTACCGGCATGATGATGTCGTTCACCAGACTGCCAGCGATCGGCGTAAACACGCCGCCGATGATGATGCCGACAGCGGTGTCGACAACGTTTCCCTGCACCGCGAACTCGCGGAATTCCTTCAGCATGCTCATGCTTTGCTTGCTCCGTGGTTAAAGTTTAGCGCACAGCGCGCCTTTGCATCATACACGGCCGGCGAGCGACGGCGCAGGGCAGTCGCTAGAACTCACTGGCATAACGCAGGTCATTAAGCGCAGACTCGTAGTAGCAGATAGCCGGCCGGCCGCTGCTCAGCTCGACCATGGATGTGTTCCAGCCCTGACTGCCTGCACTGTCCAGAATGAGCGGCGTGCCCCAGGTGTCGCCACTGATGTCCAAAGCGCGCACGTAGCAAAGGTCCTTGTTGTCGTAGTTCTGATAGCTGATAGCGGGACGAGCGCCAATGACAGTCAGTGATGGGAAATTGCCGGTTTGGCCAAGCGTGTCCACGAGGGTCGGCGCAGGCCAGGCTGTGCCATCGGAATCGCTGGCGCGCGCGTAACACAGATCATCTGGAGTACCGTGGGACCAGGCGATTGCCGGGCGTCCGTTGATAAAGGCCAGTGACGAATACCTCCCCGTGTCTGCAGGCGTGTAAATGGTAACTGGTGCTGACCAGGCATTACCATCAAGGTCGTTGGACCTTACGTAGCGCAAATCCCCGTTGGTGGCGTCGTAATAGCTGATGGCGGGGCTGCCACTGATGACCGCCAGTGAGGGTCGCTGACCAGTGGTTCCGGCGCTGTCCGGAGTCACCGGCGTGGCCCAGGCGGAGCCGTCTGCGTCGTTAGCTCGCACATAACGCAGGTCGCCGTTTGAGTTGTCAAAGTAAGCGATCGCTGGCCGGCCATTGACGATGCTCAGCGAAGTGTAGAAGCCGGTATTACCAGTGGCGTCCACGGTAACTGTCGCGCCCCAGCTTGTGCCATCGATGTCATCTGCCCGTACATACAGCAGGTCACCGACCCCGGTTTTGTAGTAGCTGATCGCCGGGCTGCCGTTGACTACGGACAGCGAACTGAACTGGCCTGAACCGCCCGTGCTGTCCACGGTGACAGGCGAGTTCCAGGCCAAGCCCTGGGAGTCGCTGGCCCGCAGGTAGATTAGATTATTGTTGTAGTAGGAGACGGCAGGATTGCCGGTCACGATGGCGAGGCTTTTATGATCACCGACAACGGCCGCGGTATCCAGGGTGGTCAAGGTCCAGCCGCTGACATACAGCAGCGCGGTGTCCGTAGCTGTAGCGCCAGCATCATCAGTCACTCGGAGTTTCAATACGTAGAGTCCAAGACTGCTCGGCGCAAAAGCCTCGATCTTGCTGTCAGAAGCACTGTCGGTTTCGAAACTGCCGTTGCCGTCAGTATCCCACTCGTACTTGGTGATGCTGCCGTCCGGGTCTGTGCTGGCCGAGGCTTCAAGTTCGAAGTTCTCGTTGCGGGCCACCTTGTTGGGCAGCATCTGCAGGACCGGCAACGGCGGGGAGTTAATGTCGACAGCCAGGCTGGCAGTATCCTGACTGCCAACACTGTCGGTAACGCGAACAATGGCGTTGAAATTGCCGCCAGAGGTATAGCTGTGCTGCAGCTGCGCCGGGGCATCGTAGGACTCATACATGCCGTCGCCGTTGAAATCCCAGTCAAAGCGCACGATGCTGTCGCCAGCATCCCCGCCGTCAGAGCTCGCGGAGGCATCGAACTCAACCGTCAGCGGCGCTGTCCCGGTGGTCACATCGGCCTGCAGAGATGCTACAGGCGAGTTGTTGCCGAGGAGGCTGACCGTTACCTGTAACACGGCATTGGCCCGCTCCAGCTCGTCATCGGTCACCCTTAGCGTCACATCAAAGACACCCGGGCTGGTAAACAGATGGCTGAAGGTCGCCGTCTCGGTAATGGTGTCGAAGCCGCCGTCGCCATTCCAGTCCCAAGCATATTCTATGATGCTGCCATCAGGATCTAAGCTAGCCGTGGCGTCAAAGTCCACGTTGAGCGGAACGTTGCCGCTGCTCACACTGGCCTGCAGATCAGCCGTCGGCGGCAAGTTGTCGGGGTCGATCCTACGGACGCTCAGTGCGTTGACGATGATGCTGCTGCCTTTATCACTGAGCACTGAGACATACAGCATGCCGCCTGGAGATAGGTATCGCGGGTCGTCCAGCGAAAAGGTCTTGAAGCTAGTCCAGGGTCCGCTGAGTTCCCAGCGATTTCCATAGTAATCCGCCAGCCCGATCCAGGCGCCGCTGCCTGTCAGCACATCGAACTGCATTCGCAGGCTGTCGAGGCTCCCGCCGACTGCAGACGGATTGAAAGCGTAGATGGCCCACTCAGTGACCTCGCCGAGTCCCGGCCCCGTCGCCGTGGCGTCCAGAAGAAGAGCTGTACCCTGCTCCTGTGCCCCGGCGCTGCGGCTGAGAGTGAACTTGCCGCCGATAAGTGTCTCAACGAGGTCGCTTCCAGCGCGCATGGCGTCCAGCCTGTCGAGGGCCGGTAGCGTTGCGGGCGCAGGCTGACCGTAGGCAGCCATATCCAGGCGCGGCGCCTCGGGAACGCCATCGCTTGTGCAGCCGCAGAGCAGCAACAAAGCAACCAGAAAAAGCACGCTGCCGAATCGCATTCGCTGTCTCCCAGTCTTAGTGGTGGGCGCACCGC
>CAZEJB010000048.1:0-20060 GCA_964512635.1 uncultured Planctomycetales bacterium
CGGACGACTTCAAGGAACTTGAAGCTGGCTTTACAGCACCGAAGCTGAAGCGGCATCGGCCAGCCAACGCTGGATCGCTGCGACAGTCCTGAGCGAGGCGGTCGCCGCCCTCATACATGGCTCAGGGCCAGACCAGCACGCGGCTCGACGTCATTACACAAAGATGTTCGATACCGCCAGCTTCGGCGATCGCAATTCCCCGCCCCTTCTCACCAAGGTTTTCAGAGTAAAGCAGCTTGCCCGTGCCATCCCAGATTGTCAGTGTCTCCGGCGACAGTGACTCCCCCAGCAGAGCGGCGATACGTGCTTCTGAGCCATCGTGGAAACCCTGGACGTTACGCGCGAACATCGCGTCGAAGCTGATCTCCGGCAGATCCGGCGGACATTCCAGCTGCATGGCGGATCCGGTGGTCAGGTTGAAGAACTGGCCGTTGCGGTTGAAGACTTCATCGCGCCCGTCTCCATCGCAGTCGAAGCACCAATCAATCTGGCCAGACATGACCGTTTCTATCTTGCTGCCCAGTCGCAGCGGCTGAGCACCATGAGCCACCGACAGCGTCTGCAGCTGGCCCTGAACCTGGCTGATGATCTCGTCTGCGCCATCACCATCAAGGTCACCGGCCTGCACGTAGGGTGAGTTCCACTCAGGTCCGGCGGAAATGATCACTTTGCCGCCGGGAGCAAAGGCGCGCACACCTTTCTTCGGGTCCGGCCCATAGTCACCGGACTCGGACATGAAGAGATCCCCGCGACCGTCGCCGTCAAAATCCCCCGGCAGGATTTGCGGCCCCATCGGGTGGCCCTCAAGTGGTCCCAGCTCCTGGCCCTGCAGATCCCAGGCGCGCATCCTGTCGGTGGCACCAAACCATCGAGCCAACGGGTTCGGGTTGCCGGTCAGGCCAAAGTCCTTTTCAAGGATGTCATCAACACCGTCACCGTTGAAGTCAAACAGAATGTTGAAGCCGGCAATTTTGCCAACACTTGACCGGCGCGATGTGCCGTCAAGCTCAAGGATCAGATTGCCCCGTTCCACAAACAGTTCATCATCGGGGTCGCTGTCGAGGTTGCCTGAAAATAGCGAAGCACCAAGTCCAAAATAGCTGCCGCTGCTCTGCAGAGACCGAAATGGCAGTGCATTGCCGTAGCTGACACCGGCGGGGCGGCCGGCCGGTGCATTTGACCGTTTCTCTATGTCCTCGGCCATTTGCAACATCTCTCGACGCTGCTTCGGGCTGATGTAATTCTTAGGACAGGCTGCGCAAAGCAGTATCAGCCCAAGGCAAAGCGCCAGACTGAACAGACGACCTAGCGACAGCAAGAAATTGCACGGCAGCATCAAGTAGTAAGGATAGCATCCAGTGGAAAACTGCGTTAGAGCGGCCGTGTCGGCCTTGAGCAAGAACTTGATCCTCACGGGGTTATCGGGCCGGTCTGGTCAGCCCAACGCCAAAACTGAGATCAGCGCACCGCGGTTAAAGTAAGCCGCTGCGAGTGTGGGTAGAATGACTTCGCCAATGTTTGTGCATGACATACATCTGAGTTCGCGAAACCTTCGGGTGCCCGGCCGCAGCGCCATGGCACCTGCTTCTGCTTAGCTGATCCAGCTCAGGCAATTCCCCAGCAGCCCAAGCGCCGGCCCGGCACCTGATTCCACCACGACCTGTAGGGTGCACGCGTGCTTGCATCGATCTCTCTGAAGAAATGCAGGACGCAGAGGCGCAGAGAACGCAGAGCTGGGATGAGATGGATCAGATTGACAATTTAGCAGCCAGGAGCAAGCGACATTAGAACTGGGCCAGGCTGTTAGCAAACTCTGGCATGGCTATCCTCTGAGTCTGGAAACTCTGCGAGGCTCGGCGTTCTCTGCGCCTCTGCGTCCTGTATTGGTCTTTGCAGTGGAAGGTGCAGGCATGCCTGCACCCTACATATAAAATCAGCGCCCGCGCGGATTGTTTGAGCTGGGGCGCGGCTGAGTGGAGCAAGACAATGACTGACACACCGATAGTACGAATCAAACGCATCGGCCCTGAGCACCTCGGCACTGTCGTGCGAGTGCGCGGCTGGCTGGCCAACAAGCCCGGCGGCAAGGGGCGCTTCTTCCTGTGGCTGCGCGATGGCTCGGGCATGGTGCAGGCCATCGCCGAACAGGCCACCGTGGAGGCGCTGCCCGACGGCGCGCGGATCTGGGCCGATGTTGAGCGCATCGGCATGGAGTCCAGCATCATCGTCGACGGCGAGGTGCGCGCGCATCCCAAGCAGGAGGGCGTCTATGAGCTCGGCCTCGTGGACATCAAGGTGGTCCAGTGCGTCGGCGAGCAGGGCGCCTATGGCGATTACCCGATCGGCAAGAAGGAGCACGGCGTCGACTTCCTGATGAAGAACCGTCACCTGTGGATCCGCGGCAAGCGCCAGAGCGCGATCCTGCGCATCCGCAGCGAGGTGCACAAGGCCTGGGCCGACTTCTTCTATGAGCGCGGTTTCTACCGCGTCGATACGCCGATCTTCACCCCCAACGCCTGCGAGGGTACGACCACGCTGTTTGAGGTGGACTACCACGGCGACACCGTCTACCTCAGCCAGAGCGGCCAGCTTTACAACGAGGCCGACATCGGCGCGCTGGGCCAGGTTTACTGCTTTGGCCCGACTTTCCGCGCGGAGAAGAGCAAGACCCGCCGCCACCTGCTGGAGTTCTGGATGCTGGAGATGGAGGCGGCCTACTACGACTTCGACGCCAACATCAAGTGCCAGGAGGAGATGCTGGCCTTCACGGTGAAGCGCATCCTCGAGCGCTGCCAGAGCGAGCTGAAGGACCTCGAGCGCGACCCGGCCAAGCTGGAGGCGGCGACGCAGACGCCTTACCCGCGCCTGCGCTATGGCGATGCGATCCAGTACTGCAACGAGTGGCGGGTGGAGAAGATCAGCCAGAGCCTGAAGATCGACGGTGCCAAGGCTATGGAGCTGCTGCTCAGCGCCGAGGGCGCGGCCTTCAAGGACGAGACCTATGACGAGGCGGCGGAGCAGCTGCGCAGGATCCAGGCCTTCCGCTGGGGCGGCGACTTCGGCGCGCCGGATGAAACGGCCATCGGCGCGCGCTATGACCGCCCGGTCTTTGTCAGCAACTTCCCGACCGAGATCAAGGGCTTCTACTTCAAACAGGAAGAGCATCCCGATGGCAGCCTGAAGCGCGATCCGGTTTACGAGCGCTTCCTGGCCGAGAGCCCGCAGATGATTGAGGAAGGCATGAGCGGGCATACGGTGATGGGCGCGGACTGCATCGGCTCCGAAGGCGCCGGTGAGATGATCGGCGGCTCCCAGCGCGAGGACAACTTCCAGCGTCTGATGGAGAACATCGAGCACCACAACCTGCCGATGGACTACTTCCAGTGGTACCTCGACACACGGCGCTATGGCAATGTGCCGCACAGCGGCTTTGGCATCGGGCTGGAGCGCTTCACCGCCTGGGTCTGCGGCGGCTCCGACATCCCGGTGCATATCCGCGAGGTGATCACCTTCCCGCGCATGCTGCACCAGTACGAACCCTAGTGGAGCGCGGGCCGATGGCCCGTATCCCTGTAGGGGCCGCAGCAATGCGGCCCAGTCTTTGTCTCTGTAGGGGCGGGGCAGAGTCCCCGCCCACTCTTCTTTTCTTTTAGGATCCAGGCGCGCCCGCACTCTTCGTGAACCGAAAAGAAAATCCTAACCACGGAGGAACAGCCAAGCAACAGCCAAGTTAAGAACAGGCTGACCGGATAGGTCCCGGAAGACCAACGCTGTTAATCATCTCTGCACCTGCTTTGAGTTGGTCACTCACTAACCCATTCTTCGCTTGGCTGTTGCTTGGCTGTTTCTTTGTGGTTCAAACTCTTGCTCATCCGAACTCTGCGCTCCACCGCGACAGGCCTGGCTCGCCGAGAGCAGTGTCTAGTCCGCCAGCCTGATGACCATCAGCGTGTACTGGCTTAACACGTCGCCGGCACTGCCCAGAATCTCCTTGTTCTTCGACTCATCCCTGAGCACGACGTTGTAAGGCCTGTCCGCCGCGCCGTACTCTGCCGATTCGCCGGCAACTGCGTCAGCCCGCTGCATCACCTTGCGGGCCCTGGCCTCGGCCTCCTCCGCGCTGAGTTTGGGACTGCTCTCCTGAACCATCTTCACGATTCGTGGAAACTTCATATTGCCATAGCCCATTGGCAGCAGGATCGCGTCGAAGTGTGCCTTAACCGCCGCCCAGTCCGCGTCGCAGTCAAAGCCGATTACCAGCACGGCCTCTTCCGTCCGTCCGGCGACAATGTCGTATTCTGCCGCCTGCGCGCTGTCCAGACTGGGCGCGTCCATGCGGCTGCGCTCACTTGAGCCCGGCGGGAGGCTCAGGCCGGGCAGCATCAGATCGGCAGTATCTTGCGCCTCGCGTCTGCAGCCGCAAAAGATGAGCAGGGCCAGTATGGGGATATAGAGCCTCAGCATCCTGGGACTATAACGCAGCCCACTGGCCCCGGCCTGAGAGCCCGCCGCCGCGTCATGTAAGCTAGTTGCGGAGGGAGACTCCCATCTATGCAAGAGATCCTCGACGCAGCACTCAACGTAGCCAACAAGCGCCGGGCCCAGTACGCGGACATCCGCCTGTTGACCCGCACGACCCAGAGCCTGACCGTCCGCGACGGCCGGGTCGAGACCATCAGCTCCGGGATGGACGCCGGCATCGGCGTGCGCGTGATCCACAAGGGCCGCTGGGGTTTCGCCGCCAGCCGCGACATCAGCGTGGCCGAAGCGGCCAGCGTCTGTGAGCAGGCCCTGCGCATCGCCGAGGCCTCGGCCAGCGGCCCGGGTACGCCGGTCGTGCTGGACGATACCGCGCCGCAAAAGGGCGATTACAGCACGCCGATGCAGCGCGATCCCTTTGAAGTCACCCTTGAGGACAAGCTCGGCCGACTGTTTGAGGCCGACAGCGCCATGGCCACCCAGGCCGGCCTGTCGCACCGCAGCTCCTTCTTCGACGCCTGGCGTGAGGACCAGCACTTCGCCTCCAGCGAGGGTGCGCGGATCCATCAGGTGATCACTGAGTGCGGCGGCGGTATCCTGGCCACGGCCCTGCGCGAAGGCGACAAGCAGGTGCGCTGCTATCCCAACTCCTTCCGCGGCCAGTTCCACACGGCGGGCTATGAGGCCTTCCTGGACTATGACATCGTTGGCGAGGCGCCGCGGGTGGCCGAAGAGGCCGTGCGCCTGCTGGACAGCCCGCCGGTACCGGCCGGCGAGGCCACTGTGATCCTGGACGGTCCCCAGCTGGCCCTGCAGATCCACGAGTCCATCGGCCATCCGCTGGAGCTCGACCGTGTGCTGGGCTTCGAAGCGGCCTTCGCCGGAATGAGCTTTGTCAGGCCCGAGGACATCGGCAGCCTGCGCTATGGCTCGGAGCTGCTGAACATTACCGTCGACCCGACCCTGCCCGGCGGGCTCGGTTCCTATGCTTATGACGACGACGGTGTGCCGGCCCGCCGCGACCCGGTGATTGTTAACGGCATCCTGCAGGGCTTCCTGACCAGCCGCGAGACCGCGCCGGTGGTCGGCGCGCTGAGCAATGCCTGCAACCGCGCGGACGGCTTCGGCCGCCTGCCGCTGGTGCGCATGCCCAACGTTAACCTTGAACCCGGACCGGACAGTGTGGGCCTCGAGGAACTGATCGGCGGCGTGAAGGACGGCTATCTCTTCAGCAACAACCGCTCCTGGAGCATCGACGACAAGCGCGTCAATTTCCAGTTCGGCTGCGAGGCGGCCTATGAGATCAAGGACGGCAAGCTGACCGGCCGCCTGTTCAAGAACCCGACCTATACCGGCATAACCACCGAGTTCTGGTCCAGTCTGTCCGGCATCTGCGGACCGCAGCTCTGGCGCATCTGGGGCACCCCCAACTGCGGCAAGGGCCAGCCGATGCAGACCGCGCATGTCGCCCATGGCTGCAGCCCAAGCCGCTTTGAGAAGGTGCGGGTTGGAGTGCGCGGTTGATGCAGGGCTTCGTCCGCAGGCTGCTCGCCGTGTTTGTGGTGCTCGGAATCCTGGCCTGCAAGCTGCAGTCTGCCTTGTCCGCCGAAGGCGACCCCAGTATCGCCAGCACTGATCCTTATGTGCTATTGGATGCCGCCAAGCTGGCCCTCGCCGATTCCAAGCTGGAGAAGGCCGGGCGGATGCTGGAAGCCATCCCGCTGAACCAAAGCCAGTCCTATGTGGATGAGGAAGTCATCTTTCAGCGCATGCTGCTGGAAGGGGCCTTTCTAAGCTCCACCACCTTCTTGCTCGAGGTCCTGGGCCGCGAGAAACTTGCGACCGGGAAGTACGGCCAGTGGCTGGCCGGTGAGCGCCTGCAGCATGCCGTACGTTTCGAAGCTCTGGCACAGGACTTTTTGCGGCGGACCGAGAACGGCTATCACCTCGGCTTCGTGCGTTTCCGTCTGCCCGAAGTAAATGAAGAACACCTGCGGGACGTGGAGCTCTACAGCGACCCCCAGGTGCTGCTGGCGGCGGCCAAGAACTGGGAAGAGGGCCGCGACGGCCTCGGCCGCGGGCTGGTGCTCAGCCAGGCCCGGGTGGCCGTCGTGCTGGCGGCGGCAGTGCACTATGACCTGCCCCAGGCCAGCACGACACTGATGGGGGCCTCGCGGCGCCTGGCGGCCGGAGTACCGCTGCGCCCGGCCATAGTCCTGGACTGGATGGCCGATACGGCCCAGCGTAATGCGAGATCCGGCGACAGCCTCGGCGAGCTGGCGCTTAAGGCCGACCTGCGCCTGCTGGCCCTGCCCGCGGCGCAGCTGCCGGCGGAGACAAAAAAGCGCGCTGAGCTACGCCGCAACCCGCCACCGACGCCTCCTCCGCCGCCCGCCGAGAAGCCCAAGGCCAAACCAAAGAAGAAGAAGCGCAAGCGCTGATCCAACATATCGCCCGTCTGAACGTCCTATACTCATGCTGCGGATGGGCAAGCACACCTTTCAACTGAACCGGGGCCTGCGGGCGGCGCTGTGGTCGCTGCTGCTGACCCTGCCGGCGCTTCTCGGCGCGGCCAGTCCCAGCGACTCGCTGAACAAGGCCCGGGCGGAGATCGCCGCCGACCATGTCTACAGCGCCGACGCGCTGCTGCAGGACGTCATCTCCAGTCCCGACGCCTCTGCCGGCCAGGTTCAGGAAGCGCTGTATCTGCAGACCATGATTTATTACGGCGACGTCTTCGGCGCGGCCCTGCTGCTGGCGCCGGTTTCCGGCTCCACCGGCAAGCCCTCCGCGCTGGGCAAGGAGGTCAGCCAGCAGCTCCTGCTGGCCCGCCGCGCCTTCCATGTCGCGGCCTCCAGCCTCCTTAACGAGCTCAATGCGAACAAGCAGTTCAGCACAGTCAAGATCGACCTGCCGCCCTTCAGTGAAGCCGAGGTGGACAAGCTCAATGCCGCCCTGGCTTCCCGCGAAACAATGAAGGAGCTGGTCGAAGGCTATGAGAAGGACCAGAGCGCTGGCCGCGGCATGCTGGCCAAGGCCAACCACTTCGGGCTCTACATCGGCTGCGGCTCCGCGCTGCCCAAACAGAAGGGCCGCAAGCTCAAGGATGTCGACGCCAAACTCAAGGGCGGCGTCAGCTTTGAAGAAGCGCGCTACCTCGACTGGCTTGCCACGGTCTGCATAGATATGAAGGACCTGATCAAGAAGGAGCCTCAGGCGCCCGACCTTGGAAACCTTGCCAAGCGCGCCGATGAGCGGCTCAAAAAGATCGTGGAGAAGGACAGCGCATTCTATAAGAATGCAGTAGCTCGCTCCAAAGCCTACTAGGCCTGACGGACGGAGCCCAGGGCGACCACGAACGCCAAGAGGAATCCATCCGGCTTCGCCTGAAATTTTCAATTGACATAGACATTCCGCGGGTATATTCTTCCCGCCTGTCAGCAGGCCCGTTTGGGGCCAGCCGGCGGGCAGGGCCGGGCAGGCGCGCGCGAGCGCGCTTTTCCTTAACTTGCCGGCCCCAAGGGAGAAGGACTAAATGTCTGAGCACGATTCGGCGCATAAACACGGCGAGCTTGAGTCCGTGGCAGCGCCTGTGCCGCCGGAAAGCGAAGCGGGTACCGCCCCCGAAGCCGGACGGATCCCGCGGCATGCCGGGGCCCGCATCATGCATATGGTCTTCGGCAAGCCGCTGGCCAGTTCCGTGGCCCTCGATCACCGCCTGCCAATCCTGCTGGCGCTGCCGGTCTTCGCCTCCGACGCACTGTCCTCCGTGGCCTACGCCACCGAGGAAATCCTGCACGTGCTGGGCTCCTATAACGCAGGCGGCAATGCGCTGGGCTATCTGATCCCCATCTCCATCGGCATCGCGATCCTGATGTTCATCGTGGCCTTCAGCTATCGCCGGGCGATCCTGCTTTATCCTTCCAGCGGTGGCAGCTATACGGTCTCGCGCAAGAACCTTGGCGCCATGGCCGGACTGGTTGCCGGCGCGGCGCTGTTTATCGACTACATTCTGACCGTCGCAGTATCCGTCAGCGCCGGTGTAGCCGCCCTGACCTCCTATCTTCCGCATCTGCTGGAATTGAACTTCTTCTTTGGCCTGATTGAGGCCAAAGTGCTGATCGGACTTGTGCTGATCATCATCATCGCCTGGATCAATCTGCGCGGCGTGAAAGAAAGCGGCTGGACCTTTGCCCTGCCAGCCTACACATTCATGCTGACAATCCTGATTCTGATCGGTGGCACGCTCTACCGCTACCTTACCGGTACACTCCAGCCGCTGCCCGCACCGGAGCATGCCATCGAGGCAGTCAAGGTATTGGGCTGGTTTGCGATCCTCAAGGCCTTCAGCAACGGCTGCTCGGCCCTGACCGGTGTCGAGGCTGTCAGCAACGGTGTGCAGAGCTTCCAGCAGCCTGAAGCGAAGAACGCGGCCAAGACCCTGATCGTGCTGATAGTCTCACTGGTGGTGCTGTTCCTCGGAGTCGGCTGGGCGGCCAGCGTTTATCACGTTGTCCCGACCCACACTGAAACTGTGCTGAGCCAGATCGCCGGCGCGACCTTCGGCAAGGGCTCCTTTATCTATCTGCTGGTGATGTTCGCCACCCTGGCGATCCTGCTGGTGGCGTCCAACACCGCCTTCGCCGGTCTGCCCGCCTTGCTGGCGATGATGGCCCGCGACGGCTATGCCCCCCGCGTCCTGCTCAGTCAGGGCGACCGGCTGGTCTATAACCGCGGTATTCTCGCGCTGACTGTCATCAGCGGCCTGCTGATCATCATCTTCAAGGCTACAGTCAACCTGCTGATTCCGCTGTATGCGGTAGGTGTGTTCCTCTGCTTCACCCTGTCTCAGGCCGGCATGCTGCGGCGCATACTGCTCGACAAGCAGCAAGGCTGGGTCGGTGGCGCTGTGATCAACGCCATGGGTGCGCTGATCACTGGTGTTGTGACCCTGGTCATTGCAGTCAGCAAGTTCCGAGACGGCGCCTGGCTGGTCTGCCTGCTGATTCCTCTGCTTGTGCTGATCGGCTACAAGATCAAGAAGCACTATCAGTGGTTCCAAAAGCGCCTCGACATTCAGGAAGGCGACACCAACCCCCTGCTGACCTCGGTTGACCACCTCACCGTAGTTGTGCTGGTCAGCAGCGATATCCATCGCGGGACACTCGAGGGCCTTGAGGCTGCTCGGGCGATTGTTGAGGGCCGTGCCAACAGCGAGCTGCGCGCACTGCACATCGAACTCGACCCGACCCGTACAAAGCGCCTGAAGGACAAGTGGGATGCCATGGTCATGCCCTATCTGGGCCACCTTGATATCAGCCTCGACATCGTTCCGAGTCCTTACCGCTGGCTGGTCCAGCCGGTACTGGCCTATCTGGACAGCCTCGACAAGGGCCGGCCGGACCATCGTATCGTCGTCCTGCTGGCCGAGTTTGAGACCGGCTCGGTCTGGACTCAGATGCTGCATAACCAAAGCACCCTGGGCCTGCGCAAGGCCCTGTTCAACCGGCCCAATGTGACCATCATCACCAACCGCTTCTTCCTCAAGCCCGGCGCGCATGAACGCAGTGCGGTTGCAGACGAAGCTTCGGCCTGAGCGAAATCTAATTGAGACAGAATGCGCGAACCGCGGATATCATCCTGAGCTTATGAGTGTTGCAGGGGCAGAGCAAATTCGCACTCCTTGGCGGCAGCGCATGGCCGACACGCGCTTTGTCCGCTGGTACAACAGCACAGCGTTTGCGCGCTGGTTCAGGGAGTCGGCGGTGGCGCGCTTCGTGCGCAGATACATCTGGGTCTACGTCGCCTATCGCATATTGAAATGGCCGGTGATCTTCGCGCTCGTTTATCTGTTCGGTTCCAAGGTGCCTTGGCTTCAGGCTATGGTGGACAGCAAGGACAAGCCGCCGGCCACGCAAAGCGCGGGTATGGCAGAAGGAGAAAAGAAGATGGATCAACACAGTCAGGCGAGCAGCTTTATCAAGGTCGGCGACAGCATGCCGGACTTCACTCTGCCGCTTTTCGAGTCTGGAAAGGACGTGCGGGACTTCACCCTCAGCGAGGCCCGCGGCAAGACGGTCGTGCTGTACTTCTATCCGATGGATGACACACCCGGCTGCACCAAGCAGGCCTGTGGTTTGCGCGATGCATCGGCGGACTATGCAAAGTACAACGCAATCATCCTTGGGGTCAGCCGGGACGATGCGGATAGCCACAGCGCATTCGCCGAAAAGTACCACCTACCCTTTGGACTGTTGATTGATGCAGAGGGCAAACTGCGCAGCTCACTGGGCAATCCGGATGGCAGCGAAGAGCTCATCTCGCGCATCACATACATCATCGACAGCGATGGTGTGGTGCGACATATTGTCGGCGTGGGCGCTTCAGTCGATGATCATCTCGCGGAAAGCCTTGAATGGGCAAAAAAACTCGCAGGACAGAATTGACCGCAGATCGCCATTTATTACCCAAGGGTAATTACCTGTGAATAATAAACGCAAGGCGCTGAAGCCTGATGAATGCAGGTCTCAGCGCCTTAGTGTTGTTGATAGTGTGGATAACTCGCTTCTGCAAACAGCCTCTGAGCCCTGATAATCCCTACAAAGTGCTGGAAAAACTTGTGCACAAATTTCCGTGGAACCGTTGATAACTTTTCACGATTACGCTATTCTTCCGGCTTAACACGCCCTTAGCAAGGAGTGACCATAACATGGCAGATGAGAAGACCGGAAGCAAGATGAACAGCGCGGCTAAGCCCGCGGCTGCAAAGCCTGCGGCCAAGCCTGCAGCTAAGAAGGTCGCGGCCAAGCCGGCTGCGAAGCCTGCCGCCAAGCCGGCCGCGAAGCCGGCTGCGAAGCCCGCCGCCAAGGCTGCGGCGAAGCCTGCTGCTAAGGCTGCGGCCAAGCCCGCCGCCAAGGCTGCTGCGAAGCCCGCCGCGAAGAAGGTTGCCGCTAAGCCGGCCGCCAAGCCCGCTGCGAAGCCTGCAATGAAGATGGCTGCCAAGCCGGCCGCCAAGGCCGCTGCGAAGCCGGCCGCGAAGAAGGTTGCCGCTAAGCCGGCCGCCAAGCCCGCTGCGAAGAAGGTTGCCGCCAAGCCGGCCGCCAAGCCCGCCGCGAAGGCTGCTGCTAAGCCCGCGATGAAGATGGCTGCCAAGCCGGCCGCCAAGGCCGCTGCGAAGCCGGCCGCGAAGAAGGTTGCGGCGAAGCCCGCGGCGAAGAAGGTTGCGGCCAAGCCCGCCGCCAAGGCGCCGGCGAAGCCCGCGATGAAGATGGCTGCCAAGCCGGCTGCCAAGGCTGCGGCCAAGCCCGCTGCCAAGAAGGTTGCCGCCAAGGCTCCTGGCAAGAAGTAAAGACCGGCCCCGCCGGACAGACTGAATGCTAAGCCCGCCTGCAAAGGCGGGCTTTTCCTTTGCTCTGCATAGTTTGCCTCGAGCATAGGGCCAGATCGGCTGCAGTCAAAAACTCCGCAGAGCGCTACGGGAAAGCTAGATGATTGCCGTTTCGGTCGCGCTGGCCCCGGCCTCATCGCTCAGCAACTGCGCAAACAGCTCAAGCCCGGCCTGCAGCTTTTGACTGTCATATAGCTCAGTGCTGGAATAGACCACGGCAATGATGCGGCCAGCGCCCTCGAAGACCTTGCTGTCCATCGAGTCCTTGATCGGTGAGCCGCAGGCCTGGCCCGGCGCCGCCCCCCGGGCGCAGATGATGCAGCGCTTGAGATCAAGATAATGTCCGCTGGCGTTAAAGACATAGCCTTCGCCTTCGCTGGCGATGCGGATATGCAGGGCGCCTTCCAGCTTGTCGGCGTCGAAGATGCTGATCGGCAGCAGCAAACGCAGGCTGAGCAGGTTGTTGATGTCGACCACGTTGTTGATATGGTGGAAACCGCGCTGCAGCGGATCTTCACTGGTCCTGCGCTCCAGCAAATCGTTGAACAGAAGCTCCTGCGCCGGCCGGTTGCGCCCGGTGGGCGAGAAGCCGCCAAGCTTGAGCAGCTGGCGCACTGCCACCCGCTCGCGCTCAGGGAATTCCCCGCTGCCAGAAGGGTCGAGCCCGCTGGCAAGTTCGGCGCAGAGAGCCTGGAGCCCCGGGCCTGCGGGATGCACCTGCACGCCGCTGGCTTCCACCAGGCCAAGCTGCAGGCGGGGATCTTCGATGTGCCGAAGGACAGTTGTCAGCATGTCCTGATTGTAGAACCGGCCTGCAACTAGAATGCATGTCCCCGGAGGGGCTGGATCAAGCGGCCGGGCAAGGAGTATGGAATGGCAATCATGAAAGTGATCGAACTGATGGCGCAGAGCGAGCAGAGCTGGGAAGACGCCGCCAGGCAGGCCGTCGCCGCCGCCGCCCAGAGCGTGCGCGGTATCCGCAGTGTCTATGTGCAGGACTTCAGCGCAGTGGTCGAGGGCGAACAGCTGGTGGCCTACCGGGTCAACGTCAAAGTGACCTTCGAGGTTGAGGTCTAGTTTCGACGGCCAAAGATCACGCGGCCGACGCGGGTGGCGATATAGCCAAGCACGTAGCCGGCGGCGACGTACATCAGCCCGCGCGAGTTGAGTGAACTCAATGAGCTGGCCCGTTCGCCGATTGGTTCGTTCGACAGCGCGGATTCACCCTGCCAGCCGAGGAAGCCAAGGATGAAGCCGATAAAGCCCAGCAGCAGCGCCAGGCCGAAGAGCAATGCGCCACGATTGGCGCGGGCGTCGCGCTGGGCCCGCTGCTCCGCGCTGAGTTTGTCGCGGGGCGTATCTGCGGGCGGTGCCCCGGGCGGCAGCGGAGCATGGGCCAGCGCCAGCAGGACGCCGGCCAGCACACCCAGCAGAATCGCCAGCGCCAGCAGCGGAGGGTTAGCAGGCATGCGCCAAGAATAGCGCCTGTCGCCCAGGCTGCCGCTCACGTGCTCCAGGATGAGCCCTGCCTGCCGCAGCTTCGTACAGGATGCTAGACTCGCACTTTGCGGGGGAACATGATGCTGCAACTGTGGAGACTCCTTGCCATCACGGTGCTGCTGGGCCTGGTGCTGACTGGCGCCGCGCCGGCTGCTACGGATGTCTACGCCTACAACACTGACGACAACTCCTGGGCCCTGCGCCAGGAAAGCGCCAGCGTCGACGCCGCGGGCTTCGTCGCCGTCCAGTCGCCCTTCGCCGGCGGAAGCGCGGACTATGGCAGCCGCACACTGCTGTTCGCCGGCCACAAGACCCGCTCGCGGGTCTACCTGATCTACGCCGATGACATGCTGGCCGGCTTCTGCTTTGACATCAGCTCCGGCGAGCGCAGCTACAAGGAACTGCGCAGCTATTACAAGGAGCGCTACGGCAGCCTCCAGACCTTCGACACGACCGCCAGCTCCGTCACCTGGATGGACGAGGACGGCGATACCCTGACCGTCGAGAAGGCCAAGCGCGCGGACGGCAGTGCCAGCACACTGGTCATGTACCTCAGCGATGTGCTCTATTCCCATATCGACGGCAAGGAGATCCCGGCCTGGATGAAGGCGTGCATCGAAGATCTGTAGTCGCATCTCCTGACAGCTATTGCCGCGCTTACAACTATGGCCATTGGATACGGGCGGTCCCGTGTCCTGCGTCCTGAGTCCTGGAGAACCGAGAGTCACTCCGCAGAATGAAGGTTAAGCCTCGGAGGGTGATCTACCGATTCGGAACCCTGGAACCGGGACTCAGCACAGACGCCCTTGGCAAGTGCAGCATCCCGCCGGCGCTCAGGCCGAGCAGCATGCCAAGCAGCAGCACTGGGTTTGCTGGACCGGGCATGCCAAGAGCACAGCACGTGCTAGCGCTGGTATGTCATTCCATGCTCTGTTGACGTAGATACTCAAGCATTGCCTTGCTCCAGATGGCCTGCTTCTCGGACAGCCACAGGCGCGCGATAACAAAATGCAGCACGGGAAGCAGGAACAACAAGACAACAGTCCAGGCGAAGACTGGGCTGTTGCTGGCCGGCGCGGGGATGAGCACCTGAAGGGACATGACCAGGATGATTGCCAGCGGCACGGCGAAAGCTGAGAGCCAGTGTGGACGTAACAGCAGCTGGCGTCTGCCGACATACCAGTCCAGGTTGTCACTTATGTTGAACAGCACTGAGCGCAGGGCGACGCCCTTGCTTCGCCGCTGGAAGAGGCGCAACAATGGCTGAATGAGAAGAGGGGCGTGTTCCAACGCTTCGCTGCCGCTGAGCTCACCGCGCGCCAGTTCAGCGGCCAATTCGCTGGCAGCCAGCCTCAAAGCGATGCTTTGAACTTCGCGATTCTGCAAGCTCATCTTCCAGCGCCAGAAAGCACACGCCGTTAGTATCGTAACCAGCGCTACCCACCAGTAACTGATCCCACGCAGGTAAACCAACTGCAGACTAAACAGTACGGGAACCACCAGAAGAGGTGAAAGCGCTCCACTGCGGCCGGCGTTAGCCAGCAGCGATCGCATCTCAACATCGTTGAAAATCAACTGCATCCGGGCCAGCCTGGCGCGCTCGGTTGTATCGGCCAGGGATGAATTGTTACCACTGTGAGCAGGCGGCAGGCCCCCCTCTGCGGAGTCTAATGTTGAGTCAGGAATGCGCTCCCAGCGAGATTTCAGGTAGTCCGCCAGCAGCAGGCCAGTCTCGCCGGGAGTACAGGAAAGCAAGAAATGCGCTAGCGCCGCATACACCACGCCAATGCCCAGGCACCAGGGCCAGTAGGACGGCAACACAGCGCAGAGCATCGCTACCAAGAGCAACAATGCGACGCCGATTGTAAGCCAGGTAGATTTGCCAGTAATTGCAGACTTGTTCTGTGACAGGTACCAGGTGAAATGGCGGCACACGCGCAGCAGATGGCCGCGGTAATCCTGCGGATCAAGATAGGCCATGGCTTTGTCGCGCCTCGACAAATGATCGAGGAGGGGGTCATCCAGCAGCTCGCCGGCGGCAATGCGATCGGCCAGGCCGCTTTGTGTAAGCCAGTCAGATTGCTGGCCAGTCCAGCGATTCCCGGCACGGCGCCGGCTCCAGCCGTGTAGCAACCAGAGCAGCAACGGGGCCAGATAAAGCAAGGGCAGCAACGTTTCAGGTGAGCGCAGGCTGCTTCCGCCGGCGTGGAGGATCCACGCCAGCTCCAGGCCCGCGATGAACACGGGTGGAAGCAGCAAGGCCAGCCGCCGATCCAGTCGTGCAATACTCGCTCGAGCCGTCTCTCGCAGCTCGGGCAGGAGAGCCATGTATTTCTGGCTGTAATCCTGCGGCAGTGATCCGGAATGCATGGCCAGCTCTTCAGCCTCAGATGTTAACTCCGGCTTGCTATTCACATGCTGCATCTCTGCTCGCGGCTCCAGGCCGTTCCCTACATCTCGCTTCGCAGGCTCTGGATCGGGTCGACGCGGGCGGCGCGCCAGGCGGGGTAGGCCCCGAAGGCCACGCCGACCAGGGCGGCAAAGGAGATTGCCAGCAGCACGGTTGTCGGCGCGACATAGAACTCCCAGTCGCTGTACCTGCAGAAGAAGGCCACGCCGATCACGCCGAGGATCACGCCCAGCACGGCGCCCATCATCGCTTGCACCGTGCTCTCGGTGACGAACTGCAGCACCACGCTGCGGCGGGTCGCGCCGACCGCGCGGCGCAGGCCGATCTCGGCCCGCCGCTGCAGCACGCGGATCAGCATCACGTTCATGATCCCGATGCCGGCGACCAGCAGCGCGATGCTGCCGATGCCCCACAGCACGGCGCGGAAGATCGAGAGGGTCGCGTCCATCAGCTGGGTCGCCTGCTTGACGGTGAAGGTGCTGACAGTCTCATCGAGGCTCTCGCCCTCGGCCAGCCCGGCGGCCATCGAGGCGCGCAGCTGCTCCATCGCCTCCTTCTCGCTGAGGCCCTCGCGGTAGCGCACGATCATGCCCTGGACGCTCTCGTAGTCGAAGAGCTGCTGCAGGGTTGAAAGCGGCATAAAAACGCGGTTGTCGACATCTTCAAAGCCGATGCGGCCGCGTTCGACCATCACGCCGACGATGGTAAAGCGCTCGCCCTTGATCAGGATCTCGCGGCCGATGGCCAGCTGCGGGTCGACCTGGATCGTGGTGTAGTCCACCGGGCCCTCGGCCTCGGCAGCCTCATCTGCTGCGGTCTCATCCGCTTCCGTCTCCTCGTCCACCGTGGACTGCGCCTCGGTATCCGCCCCGGCATCCGGATTGCCCGCATCCGCGTCGCTTGTGGCCTCGGACTCGTCCGAGTTGCTGCCCTCACGGCGGGGGCCGAAGAGGCTCTTAAGCGGGGTCGACCCCAGGCAGACGACCTTCGCGCCGCTGGCCTGCTCTTCCGGGGTGATGAAGCGCCCGGCCACCACATGGGTGCCGCCGACGTTGACGAACTCCGGGGTCACCCCGGCAAGGGTAGTGAAGTGCGCCCGCAGCACCGGAGCTGTGTCCTGCGCCTCCGCGTCCGGTGCAGGGCTCTCGTCTGTTGCGCTGCCTGCACCTGCCGCCGCCTCTGCGTCTGTTGCTTCCGCGTCATCCGCGGCCTCATCCTCTGCGCCGGGCAGCGGGCCGTCATAGCCCTCCGGCAGCAGCTCGGCATTGCCCGGCAGGATCAGCATTGCCGCCGCGCCGCCCTGCGGCCCGCGGTCGACCGCCGGGCTGGTCTTGAGCGCCTCATAGAGGCTGACCGGCAGGTAGCCGTTGGTGTTGGCCGGCGAGAACATGGCGAAGGGCCCGCCGGAGAGGTCTATATAAGGTGTGACGATGATGACCCGCGCGCCGAAGTCGTTGATCAATCCCATCGTCTGGCGGCGGCCCAGATCAGTCATGCTGATCAGCACGATGATATTGGCGATGCCGATGCCGACGGCCAGGATGATCAGCAGGGTCTGCAGGCGATAGCGCAGGGTCTGGGCCAGGGCGGAGCTGACGTAATAGCGGAGCACGGCGGGCATGATACCCGCAGTCACGGCCCGGCGAGCCCGGCCCGGCTCGGGATGCCGGGGGCAGCTTGTCTGATCCGACACTACACTGTAAAACAGTTGCAAAGTCATACAACTAATGAAAGACCATTGTCCGCGGAGTTTAACCTTGACCGCGTAAAACACACGACGATTCATACTTTTCAAAGCTGCAAATCGAAGCGGAACCTCTGCCGGGTTTAACCTTTACGGCCAAAAAGTCTGCAGCCGAGAGCACTTTCAACATTGCGATCAGCAGGAATTTAACCTGGCCCGCCGTTTTTGCACCGGGAAAAGCACCTTTTCAAAATTGCCAGCCCAAACTGACCCTGAAACAGCAGCCGGGCAGCCAGACTTGGCGAGTCCTTGCATAAGTGTGCAAGTACCAGTCCTGAGTCTGAATCACACGCCAGCGCCGGCGCGCCCTGCGCTTTGCTGTATACCCGTACCAGCAGGCGTTTAGTTTGCCCGGGCGCTGCTTTAGCATATGTGAACCAGGGAGTTCTCCAGGCCCTGGGTCTGAGCTGACTGAATAATCAGTCAAGCCGGGCGGGATGTGGTGGGCTTCAATCCATGTGGTCCTGGCGCTTGCTATCTTCGGATTCATGGCGAGCCGCGGAAACGCAGAGCATGACGATTGCCAGACAACGTGCCAGCGGATGGCTTGCAGCGTTGCTTTTACTCACACGGAGCAGTCAACGTCGCTTAGAATTAGTTACCGACTTTGGCGGGAGGCCTGATGGCACCTAAGATATCTAGAGAGCGCGTTGGCGAGATTATGCAGATCCTCTTGCGGCAAATTCTCGCCAACGGTGGTGAAGCGAAATTCACCGAGTTGATCAGTCAGGTTGAAGCACTGGTCAAGCCCAATGCCTACGAAAGTGAGGTCTACGAAAGCAATGGCAAGCCTCGCTGGGTTGCCATCGCGCATTTCTATTCAATTGATTGCGTTAAGGCCGGCTGGCTGGTGAAAAGTGGCGGGCGCTGGTCGCTGACCCCGCAGGGCGAGGAGGCGCTAAATCTAAGCGCGCAGGAGTTCTTCATTACTGCCAGCAGCCAATACAAGGCGTGGCGAGCCAGAACGCCCCGGCCTCCCAAACCACAGGTTATCGAGGCGGGCGAAGGGGTCGAAGGCGGAGAAGAGGAGGAGGAACAGATTGAGCAGCAGCTTGCTTATGAAGTCGCTGCCGAATCCGCCCGCACCGAGATCGAGGCGCATATCTACAAGCTCGGCCCCTACGACTTCCAGAATCTGGTGGGCTACCTTTTGGAGGCAATGGGGTACTTCGTCCCTTACATCGCCGATCCCGGCCCGGACGGCGGGGTGGATCTGCTGGCCTACAAAGACCCGCTGGGGACCAGCACCCCGCGCATCGTGGTGCAGGTCAAGCACCGCACCAGCAAGTTGAACGCTAAGGAGCTGCGTGAGCTGGCTTCACTGGTACGCAAGGATGGCGATGTCGGCCTGATCGTCTCAACCGGCGGCTTCACATCGGACGCCAAGCGCGAGATGCAGCTTGCCACTCGTCACATTGAATTCATGGACCTGGAGCGCTTCATCGACCTCTGGCAGCAGTACTATGAGCAGGTGCCGGAGAAAGGCCGCAAGCTGCTGCCACTGGTGAAGCTGCACTTCCTGGCGCCGCCGAGGAGTTAGAGTGAAAGTCTTCATTAGTTCCACAGTTGTAGACCTTCAAGACCTCAGAAGTGAAATTAGGGATTACCTCATTCAGCGAGGCCTTTCAGTTGCACTCTCAGAGTCACCTGAGTCCGCTTTCAAAGTTGGCACCAGTCCAAAGGTTGTTCAGGCTTGTCTTGACAACGTCTCTGACTCCGACATTGTATTGCTTGTACTTTCAAACAGATACGGCCAAAGCCTACCTGAACATGGAGGAAAGTCCGTAACACAACTGGAATATGAGCATGCCCTGGCATTGGGTAAGCGCACTCATGTTGCTGTGCGCGAAGAGCTTTGGCATGAGTATGAACGGTGGATAAGAAGTGGTCGCAGAACTGATGCCCTTATTCGCTCCGACGATGACAAGGAATTGCTCCTTAGGTGGTGTGACCGCCTGTTTGACGGCCCATTGTCAGAGCGAACTCATCGTGATACGTTTTTTACTGTCGTAGACTTGAAAAAGCTGCTTCGCAAAAGACTGAGAGATGTAATGGCAGGTGGCGCAGCAAAGAAGAGCATTCCTTTGATGTCGATACGCTTCGGACTAGGTAGTGGTCGAAGTGATGACCGGTTAACGGTGCGCTTCTGCGTTGAGAATTTCGGTACCTCGCCTGCCTTTGACGTAGTACTAAGTTCGGCGTCAGTGGTTCCCATCATCAATCTAGGCAACTTTGCGATAGACCGAAAGCAAGAGGGCGATCTGACTTATAAACTTGCTCCAGAACAGTACAGGCGTGACCTACAGAACTTCCCAATTGTCGACACACTAAGGCTGGACTTCGCCGATGCAGAGAGACGCAAGTACTCAACTGCTTACCGATGGGAATGCTGGCTCAACGATAATGCGAGAGACAATGTTGAATACTTGGGCTTGACTCAGGTAATGTCCAAACCCGGCGGCAACTAGAATAACGCCATATCCATCGTGCCCCGCGAGCCCGCATGGCAGTGGGGCTTCTTGTCCCTGGCGCGCAGGCAC
>CAZEJB010000049.1:0-19725 GCA_964512635.1 uncultured Planctomycetales bacterium
CTACTTTCGTCCGCCGGGGTGCACCGTGAAGCGCTCGCCCTTCTTCAGGCTGGCGGCGAACTTGGCCATCAGGGTCGGGATCTGGTCCAGATCCGTCAGATCTACCGTTTCACTGGGGCTGTGCATGTAGCGGTTCGGCGGCGAGAGGATGCCGACAGGGATGCCGGCGCGGGCCGGGTAGATGCCGTTGGCGTCCGTTCCACTGGCGCCGGGGATCGGTACACGCTGCAGTTTGATCTTGGCCGCCTGGGCCACCTTCTCGAGACGTTCGTTCACTTTTGGATGACAGCTCGGGCCGACGCGCATGCAGGGCCCGGCGCCGAGCTTGATTTCATTACGCAGGTTCTTGGTGGTGTTGGGGAAGTCCGTGGCGTTGGTCACATCGACTACCAGCGCGACGTCCGGGTCCCAGCGGAAGGCGCCCATGCGCGCCCCCTGCAGGCCGACTTCTTCCTGCACATGGCTGGCGGCGATCACTCTGGCGCTGCCGCCCAGGGCGCGATAACGGCGCAGGGCCTCGGCGGCCGACCAGATACCGATCTTGTTATCACAGCTGCGGGCGCAGAGAGTGTTGTTGAGCAGCTCCACCGGGCCGTGGTCAATGGTGGCGGTATCGCCAACCCGAACCAGCTTGAGGGCCTCGGCCTTGTTGGCGGCGCCGATATCGATATAGACATCAGCCATGCGCGGGGACAGACCCCACTGCTCGGGCGTCTGCATGTGCGGCGCCAGCGCGCCGGTCACGCCGGGGATGGACGACTCGGCGGTATGCACAAGCACGGGCATGCCGAGGTACATTTTGGGGTCAATTCCACCAATGCTGCTGACCCACAGGAAGCCTTCCTCGTCGATGTAGGTGACCATCAGTGCGATCTCATCGCTGTGGCCCTCGAACATCACGGTCGGATCTCCCTGGCTGGTGGTGCCCGACTTGCCCCGCGCCGCCGGGGCGCTGGACGCAGCGGGATTGAGAATCGCGAAGGCGTTGCCGTAGGAGTCCGTCATCACTTCGTCAGCAAAGGGACGGACATAGTCCAGCCAGACCCGCGTGACCGCGGCTTCATGGCCGCTGGGACTGTGGGTGCTCAGAAGGTCGAAGAGGAACTGCTTGGGCTGCTTCTGCACGAGCGGAATTATAGAGGCAGAATAAAACGCCTGCCGATGGCAGCGCCAGACAAGGGGGGTTGAGGAACGGGCCTACTTGCCGCCGCAGTTATGGCAGCAGCCACCGGCGCAGCCCTGCTTGCTCTCGTCTTCGGTCTGGGTGGTCTTGTCACCCTCACTGGCCTGGGCGACCTTGCTGCGCGCGGGCTGAACAGTCGCCTTGGCGCAGGGATAAACGCAGTCTGGAGCCTGCTCGGCGTCCTGGTGCGCCTGGCTCCAGTACATCGCGCCGGTCAGAAACACCGCCAAAGCGATAACGGCCGCCACGAGTCTACCCATCGATTCCCCTCCGAGCGGGCCCCTGAAGGGGCCGCACTGCTGCTTGGCGCGGGATTATAGCGACCCTGAGCCAATGCTCCAACGTGGACAAATGTGTAGTATTCATGAAGATACAGTCCAAGGCCGCTGAGAGCAGTGCCAGCCTAGCGGGCAACCTCCAGCACCTTGCCCAGCGCGACAGCATAGACGGGCTCGCCGTCCTTCTCAATCACCTCGACGCCCTTAAATTCCACGCGGGCGAAGGGAGCGGTCTTGCCATAGCCATTGCGGAAATGGATCTCGCTGTAGACCTTGCCTTCGAGGCGGCTGGTCCAGAAAGGCTTGACCGGGCGGAATTCCGTCCGCCGTCGTCCGCTGCTGATTTCTTCAAAGCACTCCTTTGAGGAGTTCATCTGTAAAACCCGGGCTGTGCTCATCTTGTTGCCTTCCCCCTGGCCTATTTACCGCTGTCTTTGGCCTTACCGGTCACCGGTTTGGCGGCTGTCTTCAATTCGGCAGGTTCTGTCGGCGCTGCTGCCGGTGTATCGCTTGCCGCCGGAGTTTCCTTCGCCGTCTCTGGGCCCGCGGCTGGCTTGCTGACTGCGCTGCTCTTGCCTCCCCGGGAGTCGGTTACATAGAAACCGCTGCCCTTAAAGGCAATTCCGGCCGCGCTGAAGACGCGCACCGTTTTGGCGCTGCCGCAGGCTGGGCATTTCGGTTTTGTGCTGGAACCCATCGGGAGCTCCTTTTCGAACTCCGCTCCGCACTTTTCACATTGAAAGTCGTACCAGGCCATGTACTCCCCCAGACCGCACAGTACAGGCTCCCCCGCGGCTGGCTGGATACATATACCTCATGCTCCGGCCAATCTTTCATAAGCGACTCGCTCGTGCAGGCAAAGAGCCGGTCTTATGCAGCACCAGGCTGTGCACGATGGAAGGCTGAGGGTAAGCCGCTGAAGCCTGAAATTTTTCACTAAGCACTGCTTAGGTTATCTGATCGTACCGATTATGAACTGGCGTAACAGGTCACTATTTTCCGATGTTGCGAACCATTGCTCCCAAAATCAGGAAACCTGAATGTCCTGTGGGTAGTCTCAGCTCAGACCCTGTGGGAGGGTTTGTCGGCAGATCAACATGCCAGGACCGTCAAGCAGACGGTCCGAAGGACTGACAATGCGTGGACTTTACCTGCTGCTTAGTATTTTGGCGGGACTTTTGCTCTTTGGCTGCAACAGCGATGGAAACGACGTGGCGGCGCCCAACAGCGAGCTGTCGATCCAGGCGCTGCCTGGACTGGCTGTCATTTCGACTCCGGCTGACCGCGGCGCGATCGACATGAGCGTCGGCCAGCAGCGCAATCTGCGGATAACCCGCACGCTGCGCAGCACCGGTGTTCCGGATGATGTGACCAACGTGACCGCAGATGTGGACGTGAACTTTACCAATCCTGATGTCGCAGCGATGGATACCAACGGCCAGCTGACTGCTCTGGCCAGTGGTTTCACCGTGATGGAGGTTATCTATCGCGACGATGACCTCAACCCGACGGATGATGACCGTGTTTATCTCGATATCACCGTAGTGCCCTAAGGCAGCTACGGTCCTGCTCATCGCGGCTGGCCCCGGTGCTCACCTGCCGGTGCCGGCCGCTCACTGCTCTCAGCAGCCCTGGCCCATTTGTGGCATAGTATCCGCGCCGTGCAGCAACACGGCGGAGGACAGCTTTGTTGCAATCAAGAACCTGGCTTATCCTGCTTTGTTTGGCCCTGCTGGCACTGGCCGCAGCTTCCTGCGGCAGCACCTTGGCTGAGTATGAGCTGGGACACCTCAGCGTCAACGTCAGCTCGGTGGGCGACAGCCAGGTGCTTGAACGGGAGCTTGAAGTCCGCACAGAGCCCTCGCTGGCCGGCGGCTATGAAGTATCAGTTCTGCGTACGAGTGGCGAAGCGGCCTCAACGGCCCTGCTGGAACTGAGCTTTGATCCGCGCTTTCAGGCCAGTGAAGTAAGCGCCGACAGCCGCGCGGATGCACAGCTCAGTCTGACCGTTACCGACATCCCCGGACTGCTGGCCTTTGGCGTGATCCTCCCCGCCGGGAAGCAGCTTCCCACTGGCGAGCTTCTGCGCTTTCACCTCAGCCCGGCAGGGGCGCCTCGCCTGACGGCGAAGGCCCCGACGGCCCAGGGTGGGCCGGTTACGGACCTTGAGGCCAGTGTAAACGCCGGGCAGATTGAGCTGAACTGGAGTTACGTAAACCTTGGCGATTACAACCAGGACGGCGCGGTCAGCGTGGCCGACCTGTCGCAGATCGGCATTCACTTCCAAAAGAGCGGGCCCTGGGACTATAGCTCGGTGGAAAGCGTGGTGGATGGCACGCCGGACGGCGTGATCAGCGTGGCCGACCTGACCCCGATCGGCATCAACTACCAGCGCAAGATCAGCGGCTATGCGCTTTTCAGCTCGCCTGCCGAGTTGATTGAGCCTGGCAGCCTGACCGAGCTGCAGCAGATTGACTTCGCAGCCTCAAGCGGTGGCACCAGCACCCGGCGCCGCTTCAGTGCCAGCCTGGACTCCGGCAGCATCGATTCCGCCGCCTGGCTGGTTGTACAGCCCTTTGACAGCAGTGACAGCACAGAAGGACCCTTCAGCAATGCCGTCAGCGCCAGCGCGGGAGAGGATACTGAGCCGCCAGTCTGGACTGGCAGCCCTGGAATCCTCGGTGCCTTGCCGGGGAATCAAAAGGTTACGGCAGTCTGGGGTGAAGCTAGCGACGCACTCAGCCCCCCGGTGAGCTACACGGTCTATTACCAGCTGGGCAACAGCATTGAATTTGCAACTGCCGAGACCCTCGTGGTCGCCGCCCCGGCGACGCAGGCCACTGTCACTGGACTTAGCAACGGCGAGCTGTACACCTTCGCGGTACGCGCCATCGACTCAGCGCCGCTGCCCAATGAGGACCAGAACACCGTGACTCTTTCTGCAACGCCGGCGCAGGGTAAGACTTTCGCGGCACCGCCTCCCGGGACGCAGACTGTCGACAGCCTGGCCGGCCAGAGCCCGCAATTGGTGGTCTTCCCTGCCGCCACCGACGATGCCGAGGCCGGCGCTCCGGCGATCTTCTCCCTGCGTACGGATGCGGCACCAGCAGGCACGCATATCTACTGCGCGCGTTATACAGAAGGCCTCTGGGAGGAGACCAGCATCCTGAGCAGCTCGAGCTACAGCGGGCTGCAGGCGCTGCTGATTCCCGATGATCAGGGCGCGCTGGTGTTCCAGCTTTTCACCTATGACACAGTAGAAGGCAAGCTGCTGAACATTAGTTTTGACCAGAGCCTGACCCTGTTGAATACCCGGGAGGTCTGGACTAACACCAACACGGCCCAGACCCTCGGCCCGCTGAGCGTGGACTATGACGCCTCGACCGGCACCTTTGGGGTAATGTCGGGATTCAACGATACGAGCAGCGGAAACCTTGTCTTTTCTCAGAACCTGGCTGGCGGTGATACATTCATCGGCGGCCTGGGCGTCTACAGCGGGGATCCGGTGCTCAGCGCCTCGTTCCGCTTTGATCCGCTGGGAGGCCAGTCCTGGCTTGCAGTAAGTCACGGCACCGTCGACACCAGCAGCACGGTTGACTTCAACGTCGTGGCGGAGATCGGGCGTTTCGATGGATTCAACACCTGGACACTGTCTCCCCTGGACTATGCGGATGACGCGGTGCAGGTCGCACTTTCCTTTGCCGCGGACAATACGCCGCTGCTGGCCTTTTCTGCCGTGCGGCCAGTGGTTGTGGGACCGGCAAGCGCAGACGTACTTTTTGACGCTGTGCTTGGCACCTATGACGGCGCAAACTGGGACTTCAGCACCATTTATGCTGCCAGCTTCAATGCAGACATCAAGATTTTGACCACGACCATCACGCTGAGCGAAGTGCCGGTGCTGAGCTGGGCCGGGAGCGAAGAGCTCTGCCTGTCCGAGCTGGCCGGAGATATCATAGTCAACAACCTGAACCAGCAGATCAGCGGCGGTCAACTGGACATTCAGCCGCGCTACAGGACCGCCGCGCTCTCAGGCTACACCCAGGATTCGGCCTATTTCAACGGCGACCCGGGACTGGGCTTTGACTGGGCCAGCGCCCCCGCCGGCCCAGCAGCGACTTACGTTTCTGCAACCAGCCTTAGCGCCGCGGACCTGCTGGCAGGTAATCTCTCCGCCAACGGCCCACTGCTTTACTGGTCCGGTAGCTGAACCGGGCCTCTGTTCACCGAAAACTGCAGGCGCGCAATTGTACCGAGTTGGAATTAAGTCCCAAGATATCGCTATCTATGCTGGGGATGACTGTGCACTGGTATCGATTGTAAGTTCCGCGTCAGCTACCTTGAATGCTAGTCATAGAAAGGTATCAGCCCCCCAGGTGATTGATAGATTTCCAAATGATATATAACCATAGAGTTGACAGGTACACACTTCATGCATTTTTCAAGGTACACATTTATTTGTCTGTTAATTGCGAAATTTAACCGCTAATTGCTTGGAAAAAGCCTTCAATGCGGTAATAATGCTCTCGTTACGGCCATTGGCCGACGAACCGGGGGAAGTGCAGCCTGGAACTGACTACGGCCCAGACCTTATGCGGCCGATGCAGTTATGGGCCATGCCGGGTACCCTGCCAGGCCGGCGGCGGCTTACCAGGTTCGTTCTAAGTTCACCCTTTGAGGGACGCGGAGGCAAGTTATGTTTGCGCATGCACGATGGTTGCTGGTGGCAACTGTCCTCACACTAATGTTTGCCGTATCCTGCGGAAGCAGCGGCAGCAGTCTGGACAGTGGTCAGGGTAATGGACTGGAGGCAGGCAACAGTCCAAGTACTGCCGATTCCGGCAGTCTGCCAAAGATTCCGATTGAAAGCGGCAGCGGTTTACGCGGCACTTCGGCCGGTGAAGGCAGCGGAGTAGTCCTGGGTAAGGACTTCCTGCAGCAGCACAACGGTCTGGTGGACGGCGATGCTCTGCGCCTCAGCTCGGTCGAGGGCGAGAACGGTTATGCCTATGGCATGTATCGCTTCGAGGGTCTCAGCGGCAAGAAGCCGCTGGTCTTGACCAGCGATACCGCTCCGGACCCGGACAGCAAGTTCTTTGTAGCGGTGGCTAACTACACCGATATGGCCTGGGAGTGGTTTGGCCCCTATGCCATCCCCGAAGCCAGCATCAACCTTGGCGAGAGCAGTGACCGCTACGTCACCGAACTGGGCAACCTGTATTTCCTGGTGCTCAATGAGGGTGGCGACGCCTGCACGCATTTCGAGGCCAGCCTGACCTGGCGTGACAGCGACCCGATCGGGGATGGAGACCTCCCCGGCGCCCCCTTTGAGCTGACCGCCAGTGATGGCGAGTTTGCCGAAGGCGTTCAGGTTAGCTGGCTCGGCGGCGAAGGCGCCAATGTCTTTGAAGTCTGGCGTCGTCTGCACGAAGCACAGGGCGAGGACGAGGCCTGGTCAAAGGTGGCCGAGGTCGAGGCTCACGAGTACTTCGACACCGCGGTGGATGCCGGCGTGAAGTACCGCTACAAGGTGCGTGCACGCAATGAGCATGGCACCAGCGCCTATAGCAACGCGGACAGCGGCTTCTCCGGCGACCAGGGTGGCGGCGAATGGTGCCCGAGCGGTCTGGTGGCAAGCGACGGGACTTCGGCTGACTATGTTGAGTTGAACTGGAACGGTGGCATTGGCGAGGTTCACCAGTTCAAGATCTGGCGTCGTGTCGATGGCGGCGGCGAGTTTGAGATGATTGCCGAGCTGGACGACAATTTCTATCACGACCTGACGGCTGAGCCGGGCGTCTGGTACATCTACAAGATTCAGCGCACCGGTGAGGGTGAGTCCTGCTTCAGCAACACCGACGCCGGCTATCGCGCCGGTGAAGTGGATGCCTGGTGCCCCAGCGAGCTGTGGGCCTCTGATGGTACCTATGGCGATGGTGTGAAGCTTGAGTGGAATGCTGGGACGGGCGACGGCTCTTTCAAGATCTTCCGCCGCAGCAATCCGATCCAGGACTTCCAGCAGATCGGTGAGAGCGTTGAGCCGAACTTCTTTGACACCACTGCTGAAGTAGGTGTTGAGTATGAGTACAAGGTCTTCAAGTTTGCCGGAGACCAGAATTGTCCGACCAATTCTGATATCGGCTGGCGCGGGCAGAGCGGCGATGGCTGGTGCCCGAGCGAGATGACTGCCAGTGACGGTGCCCGGACCGATGGTGTCGAGTTGAACTGGAACGTCGGCACTGGCGATGGCAACTTCAGCGTCTGGCGCCGCGTGGCCGAGACCGCCAACGAATATGCCCTGGTCGAAGACGGAATCAGCGCTGGCGAGTTCCTTGATACTACTGCCGAGCCCGGAGTGGTCTACAGCTACTTCGTGCGCAAGCACCTTCAGGGTGAGACCTGCGACACCAACTTCGACACCGGCTGGCGTCAGACCTCAGGCGGCGAATGGTGCCCGAGCGGACTGGTGGCCAGTGACGGCAGCTACAGCGACAAGATTCGCGTCGAATGGGATCCGGGCAGCGGTGACGGCGCGACCTTTAATGTGTGGCGCAAGCGTGATGGCGAGGGCTTCCAGTGGATCCTGCTTGGAAACACTGCTGGTTCGGACTGGAACGACACTGTGGAGCTGGACCCCGGTGTTACCTATATCTATAAGGTAGTCAAGCTCGGTGTTGACGGCGAGTGCGCCTCCAACACCGATTCAGGCTTCCTTGGTGACGGTAATCCGATGGGTTAGGCACCAGAACTGAGATTCAATAAAGGGGCGGCCGCAAGGCCGCCCTTTTTCTTTGTGTTAACTCTGTTAATCTGTTTTTAACCTTATGCTTCAACTCACTTGAGCCCGGACCGTGTAGCCCTGCACAAGCCTGAACCCAGATCAATACTAGGAACTGCAAAGAACTGCCCACCGTCAGGCAACGCGCAGCCTTCGGCATTATTCAAAAGAAATTTAGAGATTTAATCTCTTTCCGCCTTGATTTTAACCTAGATTTAGGATAAAACCTCAACGGCAGTCTCCAGGTGCCGCCAGGCACTGTCTCGAGGGGCAAGGCTGTCAAGTCCGACGGGTTGCGCTGAGTGCGCTTGGTCTGGAAACGCTCAAGGGCGGCGATTCCAGGTACCTTGGAACACATACTGGCCCAAGTATCCGGTTGGAGGATGGCGCATGTCCACCCGTCGATGTATGTTTTTCGTGTGCCTGCTTTTACTGCTGACACTGACCGCCTGTGGCGGTGGTGGCGGCAGCAGCAAGCTGAACCTCGGCAGTGCCGACGGCAATGAGGCTGCTGCCAGCCTCAGTGCAGATGAGATTACCCGCCAGCTTGGGCTCGAGGAAGCCGACCTTAAGGGTCTGCCCCCCGTCCCGGTGGACAACTACGACCAGGCGTCGCGTGGCGCCAGCTCGGTCGTGGCAGATGGCGACCTCGGCAGCACCCGCGTAATCAAAGGCCCCGACTTCTTTGACGCCAAGCGTGGACTTGTGCAGGACGGCAAGCTGATCCTGCAGAGCGACAACGGCGTTGGTCTGGAAGGCGTTGACTGGGCCATGTACCGCGTTGGCGGCATGTACCAGGCCATGCCTGAGACCGTCAATCTGAGCTGCACCGCGGCCGAGCCCGGTGAGAGCTACTTCATTGGTATCGCCGACTACTCCTCCATGAGCTGGAAGTGGTTTGGCCCGGCGACCAACACCGACGGCTTCTTCGGCTTCGATCTGAGCGAAAACGAAGACCGGCTGACCAGCAAGAACGGCAGCATGTACTTCCTGCTGATGACCCCCGAGGGCAACAGCGCCAGCCACGATCACACCACCGTTACTCCCCGCACTTATGGTGATCACGGCTGTAACTGCCGCCCGGGCTGCCCGTTGAACGTCATCGCCTCAAATGGCGATTTTGACAACGGTGTTCAGGTGACCTGGGACGAGGCCGATGCGGCTGATGACTATGAAGTCGTCCGCGATGAGATTCATGGCGGCCAGGCCCACTCGAAGGCCTGCGACTGTGGGTCTTTCGGCAGCCATACCTGGGGCCACCGCAATGAGCACCGTAAGGAAAGCGACAGCAAGTACTGCAAGGACAACGACGACCACGATCGCGACAACATCTGCAACGATGATGACGACGATGATGACAACGACGGCAAGAAGGACAAGTGGGACGACGACGACGACAACGACGGCAAGAAGGACGATGTTGACGACGACGACGATAACGACGGCCTTTGCGATGACGATGATACCGACCACTGCATTCCTGATGACTGTTCGGCCTGTGTAAACCTGCGCTTCGAATGCGACAAGGTAACCGTGACTTCGACCAAGGACATCTCTCAGGTCGTTTTGCAGTTCACGGATGGCGTCAAGCAGAAGTTTGAGGGCCTCAGCGGCCTGACCGGCACCTGGTCAGGCACTGGCGACAACCTGGGCAAGGATATCCTGAAGGCCTGGGTTAAGAGCGGCTGCGCCGAGGGCCAGGATGGCCTTGGCTTCGGTGAGCTCTTTGTCCCGAACTACACCTACGACAACGAGACCTCGCTGGGTACTACCACGGCGACCAACTTCTTTGACAGCACTGCCGAAGCGGGCGTTATGTACCGCTATCGCGTTCGTGCGCACAACAAGAAGGGCTACAGCAAGTACTGCTCCAGCGACTGCGGCTGGACCACCGAGTGCGACCTGACCGAAGACAAGTGCCCGACCGACCTCGTCGCCTCTGACGGGGCTGACGGCGCTGGTGTCTGGGTTGAATGGCAGGGCGGCGGCGGCGCCTATGACCGCTTCGATGTTTATCGCGCCTGCTCCTGCTTCGAGGTCCCGGTTTATGAGAAGATCGGCGAGACCATCAACACTGCCTACTTCGACGAGACCGCCGAGTGCAACAAGACCTATCACTATTATGTGGAAAAGGTCTGCGGCACCAAGACCTGCAAGAGCAATGTTGATGAGGGCTTCTGGCTTTGCGAGGGCTATTGCCCTGGCGAGCTTTCGGCCAGCGACTGTGAGGGCGACGGTGTCTTTATCACCTGGGAGCCCGGTAACGGTTACGGCGTGTTCACGGTCTTCCGCCAGGAAGGCGATGCGATCGCCATTCTCGGAATCACTGAGGATCCCGAGTTTGTCGATGACACCGCGGTTTGCGACGTGGATTACACCTACTGGGTTCAGAAGGTTGTCTGCGGTAACCCCTGTGATTCCAACAAGGATGGTGGGCTCAGGTTCTGTGGGGACTTCTGCCCCAGCGGGCTGGTAGCCAGCGACGATCACGAAGAGGATGTCGTTCTCACCTGGAATACAGGTGATGGCTCCGGTACCTTTGAAGTCCTGCGCAAAGTTAAGGGTGGCGCCAGTTTCACGGCGATTGGCACGGTGGCCAGCGCGGCTACCTATACGGACACGACCGCCGAGTGCGACGTAGTCTATGTCTATAAGGTTACCAAGACCGGCGCCTGCGGCGACCCCTGTTCCACCAACGAGGAAGAGGGTGGTCTGGAGTGCTGCGAGTACTGCCCGACTGGTCTTGTCGCCACCGACAGCGATACGGAGTGCGTCACCCTGACGTGGGACCCGGGCTGCGTGGAAGACTGCTTCTGGATCTTCCGCCGCAAGGTTGGTACGACCAACTGGACCCAGCTTGGCGATACCTGCGAGCCGACCTGGTCGGACTGCAGCGCCGAGTGCGATATCGCCTATGAGTACAAGGTCAAGAAGCGCAACCTGACCACCGGCAAGGAGTGCTACTCCAACGTCGATCAGGGCAAGGTTCAATGCTGCGACTACTGCCCGACGAACTTCACCGCAAGTGATGACCAGGGCGAGTGTGTGGAGCTGAACTGGACCCCGGGCTGCGAACTGCCCCCGGGTACCGATTGGCATTACAAGATCCAGCGCAAGCCCGCAACCGGTGGAAGCTGGACGGATCTGGGCATGACGCAGCAGTCAACCTTCTGCGACGCCACCGCCCAGTGCGATGTGATCTACACCTACCGTGTCAAGCGCTGGAGCAGCGGCAACGACTGCTTCTCCGACCCTGACAACGGCAAGCTGGTCTGCTGTGAGTATTGCCCGACCGAGCTGACCGCGACTACCGACACCGAGGACTGCGTTTACCTTGAGTGGAACGGTGGCTGCGCTCTGCCTCCGGACGGCTTCTTCAAGATCCAGCGCAAGAACACCGGTCAGAACAACTGGACCGACCTCGGTATGACCACCGAGACAAACTACTGCGATGCCACCGCAGAGTGCAACGTTGACTACACCTACCGGGTGAAGAAGTGGAGCTCACAGGGCGACTGCCTGAGCAACCAGGTCCCCGGCAAGATCGTCTGCTGCGACTTCTGCCCCACCGATCTGGTAGCCAGCGACGGTACCTACAACTGTGGCACCCTGCTGAACTGGAACGGTGGCTGTGGCGACGGTACCTATGAGATCTACCGCAAGCTCAAGGGCGGCACCAGCGGCTTCAAGAAGGTCGGCTGGACTGAGACGACGAGCTTTGTGGATGAGACCGGTGCCTGCAATTACCACTACATCTACAAGATCAAGAAGTACAACGATGCCGGCGAGCTCTGCTGGACCAACGAGGATGAAGGTTGGTGGAAGAGCAACTAAGCGCTGAGCGAAGTTGAATCTGTGGCCCGCGGCAAGCGCCGCGGGCCTTTCTTTTTTCCGGCTGGATGGTTCAAAGCACTTTCAAAAGGGGTTAAAGCGTGGTAAACTCCCTTATCTGACCAGCCCCGCTGGTCCTCCAACGGTTTGGTTTGAGAGGGCGTCCCAGGCGCCCTCTTCTTTTTTTGCTGTTTGTCGGCCCGAAAACTTCGCTGCTTTCGCTCATCCATGCAACTAACACGCTGGCTGGAATCTCCAAGCCCATGTCCGTAGGAGATGGTAATCACCTACATTTGGGAGGTTTAAATGGGACGCCCTGTTTTCCAGAATTCCCATTGGCTGGCCCTGCTCTTGCTGCTTATGTCGCTGTTGCTGGCATCCTGCGGCGCTGGCGGGACCGATCTATCGGCTGCCGGCACAGCCGGTGATTCCGCTAACTCTGCGGCCGTAACCGACCTCGGCGCTGCAGCAGACGACAGTTCAGCTGCGGCCCTGCCCGCGATCCCGCTGGACAGTGTGAGCGACGGCCGTGCTGCCAGCGCCATCGACAATGGCAGCGGTGAGGTTGTGGTCCTGGGCAAGGACTTTCTGTTGCAGCATAATGGCGTCGTTGACGGCGATGCCCTGCAGCTCAGCGCACCGGGCGGCGAGGCCGGCTCCGGCAACAACCTGGCCTTTGCCCTGTACCAGGCCAGCGCAGGTGCGGGCCAGCGCCCCAAGAGCCTGAACGTCCAGGCTCTGCCGGCCAGTCTGGGCCAGCAGTATTGGGTTGCCGTTGCCGACTATACAAGCCTGCAATGGAAGTTCTTCGGCCCGATCGCTATCCCGGAGTTTCAGCTTGATCTGACCGGCCAGAACCATCGGTTCGTCAGCGCGGCCGGCAATGTCTACTTTCTGTTGCTGTGCCATGCACCGAACAGCTGCACCCACACACAGACAGTAATGGTCACCGGCCCGGCCGGCGACGGAGAGCTGCCCGGCTGCCCCTTCAGGCTCGAAGCCAGCAACGGCGCTTTCCTGCACCGCGTCGAACTGATCTGGGAGCGCGGCGACGAGGGAAAGCGCTTTGAGATTTTCCGTCGCGACGCCCGCCAGCCCGCTGGTGACAACCCGCCGGCAGGCGGCGACCCCGGAGCCGGAAACCCGCCGCCCGGCGATCCGAACGCTGGCGGTGGCGGCAACGGCGGCGATCCTGGCGCGGGCCAGAACCCTCCCCCGCCGCAGTGGAGAAAGATCGCCGTGGTTGAGGACAACCGCTTCACCGACCACCTCGTCCTGCCCGGGAAGATGTATGAGTACCGGGTGCGGGCGATCAATAACCACGGTCCAAGCGGCTTCAGCAATATTGACCTTGGCTGGGCGGATCGCGGTCTCTTCGACTGCGTGATCGAAGGCCAGGTCAGCGTTGACGGCGCCGGACGTGAGGGCGTGGTTGTCAGCCTGCTGGGCCTCGGACCCGAGCCTCTGTTCACGGTCACCGGTCCGCAGGGCGGCTACCGCTTCGCCAACCTGCCGCCGCTGCACTATGTGGTCTGCGCCCAGAATCCTGACCTGGAGTTTGAACCCGCCTTCAGCTTCACCAACCTGCATGTGAGCGAAACCCAGCTGATTAACTTCAACGGTACTGCCGCCAGCCACTTCGGGCACGTCTGGGGCTTTACCTATACCTGGGATCCGATTCGCGATGACGGTACCGGCGGCATCCGCGCACTGAGTAACATCCATGTCGGCCTGTGGCCGACCAACGTGGAACCCGGTACTCCGGAATTGATGGGAACCCAGAGCAATGAACTGGGCCTGTACCAGTTCTTCGGCCTGCAGCCTGGTGAATACACCACCAAAGCCGGGGCTGAGGGCCTGATCTTCATGCCGGACATCCAGCGCATCCGCCTGGATGGCCAGCACATCGCCCCCAGGATGGACTTCCTGGGCCTGCCGGGCCAGTTGCCTCCGCCGCCGCCGGACGGCGGTGGTGATCCCGGATCCGGCGACCCGACCGTCTAGAGCTATCTCATACGGACATCGGCCGGGGGCTCCTGCCCCCGGCCTTCTGTTTCTATGGCAGGTTGGGGTAAACTTTCAGGGTTGAACACCGGGACGCAGCTATACGTCCCGGCTGTTCTGCACAGCTTTTCTATCAAGGTGAACCCTATGCGCATCCTGCGTTCCGCCAATTGGCTCTTCCTGCTCCTGCTGGCACCGCTGGTTCTGTCGGCAGCCAGTTCGTCCGATACCCCCAGCTTCAAGCCTGGGGCCAAGGTGACACTGGTGCTGGAAGTCAAGGCTCCCGAGAAATGGCATCTCAACAGCGCTCTGCCGCTGCGGGTTGAGTTTGACAAGGACGCGCTCAAGACGCTGCCGGTGAAAATGGCAAAGACCACCTGGGACTACACAGTGGTCAAGGATCCGCCGAGCCAGAGCTTTGAGCTGCCGATTGAGCTGACCGGCAAGGCGCTGGAAGGCACGTTGACCATTCCGGCCGAGATGCAGTGCGGCATGTGCATCGAGGATCAGTGCACCATAGTAAAGGAAGACATCCAGTTCAAGGTGGTGGTCAAGAAGACCGCCGCCAGCGGCTCGAAGAACCAGGCCCAGTCCAAGGGCAAGCTTAGCCGACTCGTTAAGCTCGTCGCGCCTTTCTAAGACCGCGACCTGATTGCAATATTTAAGGGCGGCCACGGCCGCCCTTTTGTTTGCTCGGGAACCCTTTAGCCTGCGATGCTAGAATCAGCCCGCTTGAGGAGGCATGGCGGAAAGGCGCCCGCCCGCGCGCGTGCGCGCGCAGTGGTATCGGCGGGGGTTCCCGCGGCGACGTTCGCCGCGGCTTTGCGCTGCTCAAAGTTGATCAGACCAGGCTTTCCTGTCATCCTGCTGGCCATAGCCCAAGTTCTGCTGATCCTTGGCCTCCCCTTAGCCGGCCACTGCGACGGCCTTCCCGTCCCGCCACCTGGTTATCAGCCCGGCGATGCAGTGCCAGCTGACTCAAAGGGCGAAACTGAAGAGGCTGCAGCGGCGGATGAGGCTGCTGCGCAGCAGCAGCCCTCAGAAGGCGATGATGCGGCGGCCCTTGAGGTAAAACCTGATTCTGAGTCCCGCGAACTGGCCGCAGGGAACAATGAGCCAGGGACAGAGTTACAAGCGCTGAGCGCCCAGTCTGCAACGCAGCTTGAGCAGCGGGCCACCGAAGTGCTTGATGCAGCCCAGGCTGAGCTGGCTGCACTTAAGGCCCGGCTGCCGGGCCTCGAAGACCTGCGTCCGGTATCAAAAGACTCACCGGACTTTCCAGACAACTTTAGCGCGGGTTCGGTTTTCACTGACAAGCGCGGGCTGCTGTATGCCGGTGGCGGGGTGCGGATGGCACTGCGCTCTCTGCTGCCCCAGGGTGAGGCGCTGGTGGAAGCTGACGACGCGATCTATGACACAGACTCCGGCGTGATTGAGCTTTCCGGCAAGGTCCGGCTGAGTGTAAACGGCCTCAACTTCGATGCCTTGGCAGCCGGGGCCGGGATCGGTGGTGCAAGCAAAGTGGCCGGCAACTCGGCAGGTTTTGATCCGCGCTACTTTGGCCCGGACATGGGCAAGAGTGGCAGCATTACTGCCGATGGGGCTGGCAGTCTGGCCTTTGAATGCGACTGGCTGCGTATTGACTCAAACATGCGCGAGCTGCAGGTACGCGGGCTGCGGGTACATATCTCCCTTGAGGAACTGCTGGGGCCGGAAGCAGTTAAAGAGTTGCCGCTGCGGACGGACTTCCGGAACCACATCCTGCCCTCATCGCCGGATGAAGTCTGGCTGAGCAGTGATGCAGTCTATTTCGCTGAGGATCGCGATACGGTCGCTCTGCTCATGCATGAGGTCAAAGTCAGCCTCGGAGCCAACCCCGACCCGGATCTGTTCATCACCGCGCGGGACTGCGAGCTGGTGGATGAGCAGCAGATTATGCTTAGCGACGTGCAGCTGCATATCTCCGGCTTTGACTGGGTACGCTGGCCAAGACTGTCGCGCAGCCTGAAAAAAAGTCCCAGCGTCTTCAACCTGGACACGCCGCAGTTCCAGGTGGACCGCGAGTTCGGAGTCGCCCTGAAGCAGGGCGCCAATATTGACCTTGGGATGTTTAAGACCGAAGCGCTGCTGGACTACTCGCCGGAATACGGCATGCTGGCCAAGGCCTACGCCTACTTTGAGCCGGTTACCGATACGCAGCTTGGGGTTCAGGTTGGACGCAGCACTCAAAGCAACATCGAACGCAACACTGTGCAGCGCCGGGATGACTACAACTTTGTTTATCGCCAGTCATTGAGCCCCGGCGGCACCATCAGCAAGCTGCACCTTGGGGCGCAGTACGGCCATTTACATGAGCGTGTGGACGGCCGTCCGAGCGCTGGGATCCCTGACCGAGTGGCCGAGGATACGCGGATGATGGCTGATATGGACATGCAGCTCACGCCCCTGGACCTTGGCGGGGATCTCTTCCTGACCCTGGGAGCCAGGGCGCGTTACATCCGTTATCAGGACAATGACCTTGACTATACGGTCCTGGGTGGCCGCGCGGGACTGGTCTGGCGGCACCACAACTTTGACCACTTCATCCTCTACCGCTACAACAACACCAGTGGCGACGCGCTCTTCAGCCTCGACGAAGTGCGCCGTGAACAGCTCGATTTTGCTACCAGCCTTCAGACCCTGCCTTCGTGGCGCAATGTACTGCGGGGAAGCTATGACCCGCTGGATGAGGAGTTTGACCGCCTGCAGCTTGGCACTTTCAAGCAGCAGAAGAGCTATGAGATGGGTGTCTACTGGGATTTCGCCCGCGAAAGTGCCGAAGTCGAGTTCGGACTGCGTTTTGAGTAGCCCACGGGCGCGGTTGACAGTAAAGAATGCCGATACCTATAATCACCCGACCCAGCGCGAAGAGGAGGTGATACAAAGAATGCGCAAAATCTGGATGACGCTTTTGGTCGCCGTCCTGGTCATGGGCATGGCCGTTCCCGCTTTTGCGAATGGCAGCGCCGTTGACCAGTTCAGCGCGGTCAAGTACATCCGTAATCTGAGCGACCTGGCGGCTCAGTACCGCGACCACGGTTTATCCCTTCAGCTCGATGGCCATAACTACGAGTGGCTGATTTTCAGCGATTCGTGCATCCGGCAGAACATCGAGGCGGAGCTGGTGATCCTCGGCCGCAGTAATGAGCACATCATCGATCCTCTGGCCTGGCAGCTGCATGTTGACATGCTTAACCAGACCATAGACCAGATCAATACCATCACCGAAGAGCTTGGCACTTACAACTTCTATCCCAACCAGGACAGCATTGTTGAGAAGATCGCCAAGAAGGCCGGTGAAGGCACCAAGGTTCTGGAGAACGTCGAGAAGGAGCTTGGCCGTGGCGAAGAGCGCAACTATGCGGATCTGGCCACCTATGGCGAGAAGCTCTGGATGATCGGCAACGATCTGATCTGCCTGGTCAAGGACCTCGATTACGAGAACTGGACCGCACTGTACAGCGATTACCTCTGCGCAGGCGAGGCCTGCCAGAACAGCTTCCCGGTCTGCATGGCCTGCTGGAACTGCGACGGTGGTTGCGGTAACGGCTGCCCCTCCGTCTCAACAGCGACGGTCAAGGGCAAGGAATGCGAGCGGAAGTGCTGCCCCAAGTCCAACTGCAAGAAGTGCAAGGGCAAGGGATGCAGCAGTTGCAAGAGCAAATGTGGAGGTTGCAGCACGTGCAAGTAGTCCCGAGGCTTTAGATGCCGGGACTGCTTGCACGTACTGCCGGGACCCTGCCGTCAGGGGGGGAAAGACGGACTATCCATTGACCTAGAGAGAGTGAGCCAGAGGCAGAGCCTCTGGCTTCTTTTTTAACTGCTTAATTTTTCAGCAGCATGATTTCTGCAGCTTGCTCACCCCGGCGCCGGAATAAGGCCAAGACAGGGTAAAATGATAGGTAGCCGGTGCCTGCGCCAGGGTGGTTCATGGGAAGGCAATTTTCGCAGGAAGGTTTACCAGCCTGTAACATTTCCTTCCGGTTAGCATCTTATTAGTGCTGGACAATGTTCCGGCGCTGTGGCGGCATCGAGCCAAATCAGCGGAGAGCAAATGAAGACGTTCGTTTATACCGCGAAGGATGCCAGTGGCAAGGTCATCTCCTCCCAGGTGGAGGCGGACAGCCACAAGGCGGTAATTGAAGCGCTGCGCCAGGAAGGCTTCTTTGTCACGCGCATCGTTGAGAAGCGCCGCCCCTTCAATCCTTTCGTACTCATCGAGCGCATGTTCAAGGTCGGCCTGAAGGAACTTACCATCTTCAGCCGCCAGTTCGCCCTGCTCCTCAACGCCGGTCTGACCTTGTCCGAGGCTATCGACACCATTGAAGAACAGACGCAGAACAACTCCTTCCGTGAAATTCTGCACCGCGTGAAGATCGACATCCAAGGTGGTGAAACCCTGACCAAGGCGATGCAGAAGCACCCGCGCGCCTTCTCGACCTTCATGTGTTCCATGGTGCACTCCGGTGAGATCGGCGGTGCGCTCGACACCATCCTTGACCGTGTGGCCCAGTTCTATGAAAAGGAACTGGAGCTGAAGAACAAGGTCAAGAGCGCGATGGTGTACCCGATCACGGTTATCGTCTTCGCACTGGCCATCAGCTTGTTCATGCTGATGTACATCGTGCCCCAGTTCGCGGCCTTCTACTCCGACTTCAGCGGCGGAGAGGCCCAGCTGCCGGCCCTGACCCGCAAGATGATCGACATCAGCAACTGGCTCCAGAAGTATTGGTACTACCTGCTGAGCATTCCGATCTTCGTGATCCTGTTCTGGAAGTTCCGTAACACCAAGTGGGGCCATCGCCTGCTGGATCCGCTGGTTCTGCGTATCCCTATCTTTGGCCCCCTGGCCCGTAAGGTCGCCATCACCCGCTTTACCCGCACCTTTGGCGTGCTGACCCAGAGCGGCGTGCCGATCCTCGAGTCCCTTGAGGTGGCGAAGAATACAGCTTCCAACGACGTTATCAAGCGCGCTATCGAGTACACCCGTGAGCGGATCCGCGAAGGCGAGACCATTCATGGCCCGATGAAGCGCACCAAGGTCTTCCCGCCGATCGTTACCAACCTGATCAGCGTCGGCGAGGAAGCCGGTAACCTTGAAGAGATCCTGTTCAAGATCAGTGATTACTATGATGATGAGATCGATGCCACGATCCGTTCGCTGGCCTCTCTGATCGAGCCCATCATGATCGTGGTTGTCGGCGGCCTGGTTGGCGTGATCGTTGTCTCGCTCTACCTGCCGATCTTCAACCTCGTCAACGTCATCAAGTAGTTCTCTGCCGGTGGCAGTCGCAATTTGAAAGCTGGCAAATCATTTCTCGAATACCGCAAGGTATTCAAACTGTGGAGTCAGACAAGGCTTGTCAGATTCCGCAGCAGGGTTTATCATTTAATCTGGCTGTAACGGTCGCCTGAGCCTTCGGCCCGGCTGCCGCAGCGATGATTTATTCACCACATTATTCACGGAGGTGTCCTAGTGACCCGTACCCGTCTTGCCAAGGGCTTTACCCTGATTGAGCTCCTGGTGGTTATCGTCATTATTGGCATTCTGGCGGCCATCGCGCTGCCGAACTACATCAAGGTGAAGGAAAAGGCCAAGGAAGCCGAGGTCA
>CAZEJB010000050.1:0-18937 GCA_964512635.1 uncultured Planctomycetales bacterium
CAGATTTGTTAGTACTGCTACGCGTAGTTTTGGGACAAGTAATCAGACACGGCCGCGCCATAAATGTTGCGCGCGGGGCGCCGCGGCTCAGCCGGCCGGGCGGGCCTGCCGGCGGATGCTCTGGGCCAGGCCGTCGTCCTGGCCGGGCAGCACCACCCGAAGCTGGTCACCGGCGCACAGCGCGGTGTCAGGCAGCGGGGCCAGGCTGCGTCCTTCGCGCCGGATACTGACCAGCAGCCAGCCGGCCGGGATCTGGGTCGCGTAGGCGAGTATGGCTGCGCGCCAGAGCTCGGTTTGGTGGACGATGGCGCTGAAGAGCGAGGCGACGGCCCCGGCAAGCAGTCCGGCCAGACCACCTCTCAGAAGCTGGCTGCGCAGGCGCTGCTTGCCCTGGCCGGGTTTGCCCGAAGAGCGGAACAGGCCGCGCAGCCAGACTGTAAAGCGTCGCAGGCCGGCGCCGGGCGGGCTGTTGTAGCTGCCCGCAGCGCCCGTCTCAGGTGTGGCGGCGCTGTTGTCCGGGACCTGTAACATGCTGCTGTTGCGGGGGAAGGCCGCGCGGCATGATAGTACGGACTCCGCATTCAGGCAAGCCCTTCAGGCTTCTGGACCGGACACCGCGGTCTGCCGCAATGGCTTGCAGATTTGCTCCAGGCCCTGCGAGCCGCTGCAGCGATGGATCGACTAGAACAGCACGGCAACCTTGATTCCGCCTGTCGTTGGGTCTTCGTACGCGACGATCGGCGTGCCTTCGCAGGTGGTCACCACGCAGCGGTCGCCCAGACCAAGGAAATTATGGTCAATCTCCTCGTAGCTGTTGACGACCCCGCTGATCCAGTTGACTCCGACGGCGTTACCGCCGGAAGACTGGTTCACCAGGCACTGGGGCAGGCCGCCGCCGTCCGGGCCCAGGTCGATCCAGCGCGATGTGTCGAGCACAGGGTCGCCCATGGTCCAGTCTGCCGCAACGCCGCCGTCAGCGACGGACGAGTAGCTATAGAAGCTGTTGTTGCCGTCCGAAGCAGCGATCAGTGGCTTGCCGCCGGCTGCGGATGGCGCCAGGCAGGGGCTGAGACTGAAGGTACCGTGGGCGTAGACATCAAGGTCCCAGGGCGCCGAGCCATGCGCATCCGTCGCCCGCGCATAGCTGACGCTGTAGCTGCCCGAGCTGTCGATGCTGCTGGCGATTGCCGCGCGGCCGTTGATCTCGGCCAGGGCCAGCTCGGTATAGCTCAGCCCACCGACCAGGCCGCCCTGGGGCAGCTGGTTTGCTTCCGAGGTCAGGCTGAAGAATGGAGGCGGTGCCGAATACAGGATGATGAACCGGCCGTTGCCGGTGATTCTGGCAATTGCGATCTCATTGCCGATCCGCGCCATGTCCGCGCAGCGTTCGGAGCCCAGCGATGAGGGCAGGTAGATGGGCTCAATCCAGGAGCTGAGCATGGTGTCGCTTGTGATGCAGAACACCAGGTTCCCGCTGAGGGGGTCCTGCAGCAGCACAGCCGCCCGGCCATAGTAGTCCTCTAGGGCATAAAGCCGCGTCATATCGAGGCTGATCGTGTCCGGACTCAATGGATCCAGCCAGGCGGTCGGCACCGGCGCATCGGCCCGGCGAATCTGCAGCTGCTTGTAGGCCTGGGTGACTTCATTGCCATTGAAGCTGTAGATGTAGCCCAGCGCCGGCCGCCCGCCGATCACGGCAAGCTGCGGATGGCTGAAGCTCTCATCGGCGCTGGCCGGCAGGCAGACTTCGCTGACCACCCAGTTGTGGGGGCCGCCGACGACATGGACGGTCGTACTGGCCGTGTAGCTGTTGCCCTCCGCAGTTTGCACACGCAGGGCCGGATGGAAGTCGCCGGAGCCGAAGTTGAAGGTGGCGTCAAGCGCCCCGGGCTGCAGGGACTCGTAGACGCTGTCACCCTCGACATCCCACTCCCACTGCGTGATTGTCTCGCCGGGGACAAAGCCGCCGTTGAAGTGCAAGGTTGAATTCAGTTCCACCGTGCTCGGCGCAATCAGTGCGTCGCAGAGCATCGGATCACCCAGGAAGAGCAGGTCCAGGGTGGCGTTGCCTGTGCCGCCTACCAGCAGTACAGCGTAGAGAGTGTTGCCGCTCAGGATGTAGTCCGGCAGGCTCGGCATGTCGGCGGAACCGCCGGCATCGAGCGCGACCCAGTCCCAGCGCTGCTGAGTGAAGTTCGCAAAGCCGACCCAGGCTGTGCCGGCGGCCGGAGCGCTGCTCCAGATACTGTGCAGAACTGGGCTGCCCAGGAAGTTGCTGACATCAAAGCTGTAGATTGCATAGGCGGATGTACCAAGGCTGAACTGGCCCGGCGCGTTGCCGGGCTGGAAGTCCAGCGCTGCGGCATTCACCTGCACGCGGTTGCTGGGCCTTGAGCTGTCATAAGCTGCACCGTCCTGGATCGGACAAGGCTGGGGCACTGCTGAGGGGGCGCGGGCAGGGAGCTCAGCGGGATTTGGCAAGTCTGCCTTCTTGAAATCCAGTGACGGCCTGTTGGCGGCGGATGGTTGTCCATTGGTGGAACAGCCCTGCAGCCCCAGGCTGAGGCTCAACATAAGCAGCAGAAGTGTGCAGCGCATTGGTCTCCCTACACTTGTCAGATGGCAGAACAATGCTAGCACGCATATTCAAGTATTGTCCATGCGGGAAGTCTGGCCTCGGATAATCCTGCCTCGGTCCCACACATCTGCAGGCTACTTCAGGCCCTGCAGGCCGCTGCCGCGGACGGGCCGCACCATGTTGTAGATCCAGATCACGTCGCCCTGCGGGCCGTGGCCGTGGGGGTAGTCGCCGGGGTCGCCGGTCTTGGGGTCGGAGCGCTGCGCGCCGGCGCCATGGACATCCAGGAGCTGCCAGCCCTGGCCGCTGCCCGGCGGCTGGTCCATCCAGCCCAGGGCCTCGCCAAAGCAGCAGTAGCAGGCATAGTCCCCGGGGTTGATGCCGTCGAGGTGGGTCGTGCTGCTCCAGTAGGCATAGTAGTCGCTCAGGCCATTGCCGTCGGTATAGCCAGTGCAGTTGAACAGCGGGTCAATCGCGGGGCTGGCGGAGCTATCGGGGCAGCGCGAGTAGTCCAGCAGGCTCTGGAGCTCTTTGGCGCTGGGCAGCCGCCAGTCGTCATGGCCGGCGTAGCTGAGGCCCTCGGCCCAGGCCAGGGCCTGCGGCCAGTCCAGCAGGCCGTCGCCGCCATCACCGGCGCCAAGCGCGCCGCTGTCCTGCTGCAGCCAGGTCAGGCCAGTGGCGGTATCGGTGATGGTGCCGTCGCCGTTGTCCACAAAGTGGTTTACGCCGTAGTCCGGGTTGCCGCGAACGCAGCGCACGAATTCGGTGAAGTCGCCCCCGCCCAGCTGCGCGGGCTTCTGCTTGGGGTAGCCCTTGATGCGGCCGTCGGCGAAGTTGACGCCGAAGACGGTGGCGTCCCCCTGCATGGTGGTGCTCAGGTACTCCGTGCTGCTCCAGTACTGCGCGTCGATGTGGCGCTCTCCGGCGTCGACATCGCCGTAGACGAATTCGAAGTAGTTTGTATCGATGTAGGGTGTAGCGTTAGTCTCGTCGGTGCCGGTGACGCCGCGGAAATCGATCAGCGAGTAGAGCTCCTTGATGGTCGGCAGACGCCAGTCGTCGTAGCCGCCCAGGGTCAACGCGTCGGCATAGGTCTTGGCGGCCTCGAAGCCCATCTTGCCGGGGGTCACGGAATCCTGCTGCCACATCAGGCCCGTGACCAGGTCGGTCACAGTGCCGTTGCCATTGTCCTGGAAGCCGGGCTGGTTGCCGGCGTAGTCGCCGTCCTGGCCATAGAGCGCGTCGCCGGCCTGCGGGCTGATCACAGCGCCGCCGGCGTCGTAGTCTTCCTGCTGGCCACTGTCCACGATGGGATAGCTGAGGCTGGGGTGTGGCTCAACAAAGCCGGGGAAGTAGATCTTTTGCAGGATGCCGTGCTGGGTGCCGCCAAACAGTACCGCGGCGAGGCACTGCTGCTCCGCGCCGAGCAGGTAGTCGCCGGCGCCGGCGCCGAGATCCAGCGCGCCGGCGGGCAGCGGCTGGAAATCCCAGCGGCCGCTGTTCCAGTTAGCCAGGGCCAGCCAGGCGCTGCCCTGCGGCGCGTCCCCACCCTGCCAGTCAAGGCTGAGGACAGGCTGCTGGTCGAGGGGGAGCTGCAGGCGATAGAGCGCGTAGGCGCTGCGGCCCAGGGGATCGGCGCCGATCAGCGAGGCCTGGAAGCTTGCTGCGCTGCCATCCGGAGCGCAGCGGTTGAAGGGCAGATCCGAGGCATACTCATAGCCCTTGCAGGAGATGCGAAAGCTGCCATCAAGCAGGGCGCTGCTGTCTTTGCCGAGGGCCGGCAGCAGACTGCTGTACGCGCCCGGGGCCGCCTGCGAATCTTCGGCCCCTTGAATTGCGCCTCTGGCAGCACCGCTGCAGGACTGCAGCAGCAGACTGAGAGCGAAAAGCACAGCGAGTTCTGACAGGAAACCAGCCTTGGTCATGGCACACCCCCAGGGCTTGATCTACGGACAAAGATGGGAGTGATCCCCCGGCATGGAAGTTTCAACTGCGCCAGCACTGGCCCCTGCCTTGGCGCTGCGCTATACTCACTGCGGCGCACTTCTGGTTAACCAAACCCCTGCGCGATGGATGGACAAGCATGCTGTTCTCTACACTACAGCTTCCGCCGATGAACTAGCAGCCTCTTTTGGCCTGCCTGATATTCCTTTGCCGTGGCCCGCTGGCAAAGCACTGTATCAGCAACTCCTGGAGCTTCAGCTGCAAGAACCAGTCGAATCACGCAGGCTTAGGTACACCTTTGCACGCAGGACTCACCGTTTTGTTAACAGGCTGATCAGCCGCATGTCTCGCAAGCTGTGGGAGCACTTTATGCCCAGGAAACGGCATGATCCCACAAGGCTGGCCAATCTGCAGTATGAGAGTCTCCTGAACTTTCTGAGTGTCCCGGACAAGGATCGCCTACGCAACCTCTATCACTCGACTCTCAACCTGCGACACTTGTCCTGCCTCGACCAGCGAGAACTGAAACTCAAGCTGTATTCAAGGCTCAGCGAACAGAAGACAGTATCCGCGCTCGCACTCAAGGCAGCTCGATGGTTATTGCTGTTTGCTGCCGATGAAGAGTTGCTTGAACTGGCGGTCGTACTCACGGGCATCCTGGGTTCGACGGAAGACTTGCCGCAATTGGCTTTGCTGGTTCGCAGATCTAAACTCACAACCAAGGCTGCGCTGGCTTACTCCCAGCTGAGTCCAGATCCTGAACAAGCCTTGTTTGCCTTAGCACGTAGCTTTCGCTCAGGCGATCACAAGGAGGAATATGCGCAGTGGAAGGTGGTGAAACTTCTCGAGAACGTCAGGGACACCAGCATTCAGGACTGGCTGCTGTACCTGCCAGGGAAATCAGATTGCTACGAGTCGCTTCTTGCACTCCCTTGCGCGCGTGGTAGCAGGCTTCTGGAAAGACTTACTGCAGGGCCTGTAGGCGGGGATGTGCTCTCAGCCGCTCTCGCAACGATTCGTTCGATGTGCACAGGCACCTACTATCACGACGATGGACTCGACCTGTATGAGCATACGCCGCAGCTTCTTTCCGCAGTATTGGAACGGTGCAGCGAACAAAAGCTGACTCTGGACAATTTAGTCGACCTCTCGTTGATCATCCGTTTCTATGACGACCTCAGAGACAAGGATAAACACTTTACTCCGCATTGGAGCGAAGCAGATACATTGGCGCTCGAACCTGAATTCAAGCTCATGCTGAGTTCACCCCAGAAGCAAGGAGCCATTGAAGAGGCACTTAAGATCTTCAACAGGCTTGAACAGTGGCAACAGGCAGCATTACTGCGTCTGGCGCACTTCGCAGGAGTCGATACTTTTGACATGCAATGGAATTGGTTGATCTCAGGCACCCGCACGTGCTGGTATCTCATCAGGTCGGAAAGCGGTCAGCGTCGTGAAATGCTGCTGGACCAAGCAAGAAGAGAACTGCCAATTCTGCTTCAAGTAGACCAAGACCCTTCTGGAAAGGGGCAGGCTCACCACACGAACCGTTACAGGCGCCAGAGCTTGAGTGCGCTGTGCCATGCTCTTTCAGGTGACGTTGAAGAGGGCGATGACATCCTGGCCGCCTGCATGGCTTCCCGAAACTACAGCGCCGTAGCCTATGCGCTCCAAGCCACTAGCTTCCGTGATCCTGAATATCTCTCTTCCGAACTGGAGATGGCTTTGACCCATCTGCTGCGGAGAGGTCACTTTATCCGGCACCGACTCACCGCCTTATGCATGCGTGTTACCTGGCGGATGCTTGCGCACAACTGAAGTAACCCCGAAAGCAAAAGGCCGGCATTGCTGCCGGCCTTCGTTGCTCTACTTAAGTTGTGCTCAGCCCCGCCGGGGAGGGCTGTCCTAGCCCGCCGGGGCCGGGCTAATCGTCGGCTTGCCGGGCTGCGGCGCGCTGGACGGGTTGGTCGCAGGGGCCATCGAGCCGGTGTCGGTCGGCTCAGGGCCCTTGTCCGGCAGGGTCTCGCCGCGCATCAACGCCTCGAACTCGTCCTTGTTCAGGTGCTCCTTCTTGATAAGCACCTGGGCGATGGTGTCCATCTTCTCGCGCAGGCCGCTGAGCACCTCGCGGGCGCGCTCATAGCACTCGGTGACGATCTTCTTGACCTCTTCGTCGATCTTGTAGGCAATCGGATCGCTGTAGTTGCGGTCTTCCATCACCGAGCGGCCGAGGAAGGGGTTCTCATGCTGGTTGCCGAACTGGATCGGCCCCAGCGCCTCGCTCATGCCGTACTTGGTGATCAGGTCACGGACCATCTGGGTGCTGCGCTGCAGGTCGTTGGACGCGCCGGTCGTAACCTCGCCGAAGACCAGTTCTTCCGCGGCGCGGCCACCGAGCAGCACGCTGACGCGGTCGAGGATCTGGTTCTTGGAGACGAGGAAGCGATCCTCGGCCGGGAACTGCAGGGTGTAGCCCAGGGCCTGGCCGCGCGGCAGGATGCTGATCTTGTGCACCGGGTCACTGTGGTCGAGCTGGTGTCCGACGATGGCGTGGCCGAGCTCGTGATAGGCGATGACCAGCTTTTCCTGCTCGTTGATGATGCGGCTCTTGCGCTCGGGGCCGGCGACCACGCGGTCGACAGCTTCGAAGAAGTGGCCGCCGGTTACCTTGCTGGCGCCGCTGCGGGCGGCCAGCAAGGCGGCCTCGTTCACCACGTTCTTCAGGTCGGCGCCGGAGAAGCCCGGCGTACGCTGGGCGATGTCGTCAAGGTCGACATCATTGGCCAGGGGCTTGTTCTTGACGTAGATCTGCAGGATGCCCTTGCGGCCGCCGAGGTCGGGGCTGTCGACCACGATACGGCGGTCGAAGCGGCCCGGCCGCAGCAGCGCCGGATCGAGCACGTCGGGACGGTTGGTAGCCGCCAGGACAATAATGCCGCTGTTGGGCTCGAAGCCGTCCATCTCAACGAGCATCTGGTTGAGGGTCTGCTCGCGCTCGTCGTGGGTACCGCCGATGCCGGTGCCACGGTGACGTCCGACCGCGTCAAGCTCGTCGATAAAGACGAGGCATGGGGCGCGGCGCTTGGCCTGGTCGAAGAGGTCGCGGACGCGGCTGGCGCCGACGCCGACGAACATCTCGACGAAGTCTGAACCACTGATATAGAAGAAGGGCACGTTGGCCTCGCCGGCGACGGCCTTGGCCAGGTGCGTCTTGCCGCAGCCTGGCGGGCCGACCAGCAGCACACCCTTGGGGATCTCGGCGCCCAGCGCCTCATACTTGCGCGGCTCGCGCAGGAAGTCCACCACCTCGCGCAGCTCCTCGACCGCCTCTTCGACGCCCGAAACATCCGCGAAGGTGATGCGGCGCTTGCCATCGGCCGCCAAACGCGCCCGGCTCTTGCCGAAGTTGATCGCCTGGTTGGATCCGCTGTTCTGGACCTGCCGGTTGATGATCCAGAACAGGATTATCACCGGCGCTGCTATACATAGTATTAACAGCAGCACAGGCAGGCTGAAAAGACTGGACCACACGCTGGGGTTCTCCAGCTTATAGCTGACCAGCGACTTCTTGGCGAGCGGAATGATCGTGTTGTTGTAGTACTCCTGATCACAGACCGCAGTAAAGCTCTCGGTCTTGCGCGCCCGGGCAGAAGCGGAGTCCTTCTTATAGCGGCCCTGGATCTCATTGGCCGACTTCAGGAAGGTGATCTGCTCGACCTGCCCATCCATGATGTTCTGTTCCAGCTCGGAGAGCGGGATTTCCGTCCTGGGCTGCGTGAAATTCTGCACCATCAGCAGGATGGCGAGCAGTATCCCTATCAGCAGCAGGAACTGCAGGGTTCGGCTAGTTTGCATATTCATATCTGGTTACCGGCCCGATTCTTCAGACTGCGCAAAGGCGCTGCTGTTCAGCCAAGGGCCGTAAGGGCTGAATTATGACTATAACACACTGGTCCAATGCTGATACCGAGACCCGCGGGACCTTATTTCACTATCGGCGGCGGCGGGCCTGGGAGTAAGAAGGAACTGTCTCCAAGGGTATAATACCCACGTCTGTATACCAGTATTAGCTCCTGCTGCGTTCAATTGCCCCTGAACAGCAGCAGGGTGCAGGCGCATCTGGTTATTGCGGCAGCGTGTGCCTGCGGCAGGAGGGTTGGATGTTTGTTCGTAAAACTATCGGCGCACTTGTGCTGTGCGCCGGACTGTCTTTGACAGGCTGCAGCACGCTCATCTCGGCGTATCTGGTCAAAGAGCTGCTCAATGACGAGGCGCCGCGCTACAAATGGTCCGGAGTGGTCCAGAACACCGCCGGCGACCCGGTGAAAGATGTCAAGGTTGAGGTGCGCGGAGAAGTCAGCGGTGATGACAACATCGCGACATTCAGTGACACAACCGACAACACCGGATCCTATTCGATCACCTTCCGCTACAACGGCAATGTGAGCTATAAGGTGCGGGTCAGCAAGGATGGCACAGTCCTGGCCGAGCAGAGCTTCGGCGAAGTGGAGAAGGGCAACAAGACCACCAATTTCACCCTGCAGGGCACGGTGAACGCGACGATCTCCGGCACCGTTGAAGACAGCGCAGGCGACCCCATCGAGGACGTGCTGCTGATCGCGGCGACCGTCGACGAGCTGACCGACGACCCGACGGTGCTGCTGGACACGGATAACAACCCGCGCTATGTCCAGTCCGGCGAGAGCGGGATCTATTCCATCGACGGTTCGATCGGCACCTATGCCATCGTCTGCGCCTACCACCCTGACCACGGCTTCGCCTATGCCTATGCCGAGGACAGCGACGGCGACGGCAGCGTCGCCCTGAACCTGGTAATGGGCGCCGATGGCGACCACGAGGTCCGCGTGCGCGTGGTGGACAGCGGCGGCAACCCCATTCCGCTGCAGGTGCTGAGTTCCGACCGGCAGTTCCGCCTGCGGATGGATACGCCTTTCAACCTGAGCGAGAGCATTGATGATGTTGTCAGCGCCGAGGCGCTTTTCCCGGGCCTTGTTGGCGTACCCAGCGACACGCATCCCCAGGCCGAGACCCTGAGCGTGCAGGCCACCAGCCTTGGCGGCTTTGCCGAGGGCTCGCTGATAGTGCCGGGTTCCACCTATCTGATCAGCCTGCTGAACATCAGCAGCAATCAGCCGGCGACCGCCATTGTCAACACGGCCAACCCGCTGCCGGTTGACGGCGACGAGACCATCGACGTCAGGGTTAACTAGCTTCGCGCCGGGCCCGCCCGGCAATCGAACTGCAGAACTACTGGACAAGTCAGGCTGCCATCTCTACCATTCTCGGGGGAGGTGGCAGCCTTGTCTTTATCACTGCGTTTATTGCTTGTGCCAGCACTGGTACTGCTGCTGGCATTTGCTCTGTGCTCCTGCGATCCGCGCTTTGGACCGGGAGACCGGCCGGGCAACTTTGCCGGCTGCATCGTGCAGACCGGGGCTGACGCCAGCCTGGAGGACTTTCGCGGCCGCTGGGTGCTCGTCATGCCGCTGGAGATCAGCATGGGCTATAACGAGGGCAGGCAGCCGGCACTGAGCTTCTCGAACTTCAGGGCTGTATCAGGCAAGCTGGACCGCGAGCGGCTGACGGTTCTGTATGTCTGCAACAGTGAACCGTGCTCCAGGCTGCAGGCCGCCGCCAGACGCCTGAGGCTTAAAGACCCGCTGCTGCGTACATATGAGGACGCCGGCTGGACGGACATTGAACGGTCCTACGAGTACCTGATTGCGCCAAACGGCGTGGTTGCCGCAATGGAGCGGGCCGGAGAGACCAGGTGGGAAACAATTCTGCCGAAGTTCATGGCCCAGAAGACGGATTTCAGCCCGCTGCGTCTGAGCCAGACCTCCCACTGGTCTGCTGACGGCAGCAGCATGGACCTGGACTTCATGCTTGGTGGGCCAGTGTCGCCGGGGACGCCCTGCAGGCTCACCATGGCATTTGACTTTTCCCGGCCGGAGGGCGAGTCCCTGCCTGCGGTCACCAAGACGATGGACTTCACGATTGGCGATTTCAAGAACAGCGAGCTGTCGGTCCCCTGGCACTTTGATGACCTGCAGGGCTGCAACGGCGCGAACTACACCCTTAGCGTGCTGGACCCGCGGCTGGGAGTCTGGATCAACAGGCATGGCGTGATACTCGCCCCCGACCTGCTGGAGTCAGGCCAGGAAGGATTGGGCGGCGTCGAGCCTGCTGCAGCCAGTCAGGGAAGCGCGAACTATGACAGTCAGTACCGACAGCCGAGTGAAGTCGGGCACTGAGCAGTGAGCTGCAGGCGCGCAGCCGGGCTTGTAACTTAGCTTTCGTCTTCGCTGAGCAGCGCCAGTTCACGCAGGTAAGCCTGGTTGTCGAGCATGTTGGGCAGAGCGGCCAGCGCGCCGGTGTGCTGTAGATTCCAGCGCAGGCGTTTATGCGCGCGCAGGGCCAGCCATTTCTGGATATCGTCCAGATGCTGCGGCGGATCAAAGCCCAGGCTGAGCCCGGCGCAGGCGACGCAGCGCCCAACATCCGCAGTGTCAGCAAACAGGGGCGTCCAGAGATGAAAGAGCTCGACCTGCAGCACTTCAGGAAAGCCCCACATCCAGGCCACGCGATAGGTCAGCGTCCGGGTGGTCACGCCGAAGTTGTTAGCCTCAAACTGCAGGCGCTGCGGCTCGGTGCCGGCCTCCAGATACTGCGGTATCTGCTGCGGGAAGTGGCGGGCCAGCAGAAAGGTCCCCAGCCGCGCCAGCAGGCAGCGGGTGGCAATCCCGGCGGCATCGGGCAGCTTGAGTGCCCTGGCCCAGTGGAAGGCAATGGCCGCTCCAAGATCGGCGCTGCGCTGGATTTCGACAATGTGCTGGCGAACCAGGCCCGGCAGCAGAAGGGCCGTCATTTCAAGCTGATAGCGCGTAATCAGGCTGCGGACCGTGGTGAAGCCAAGTTGCACCAGCGCGCGGTTGAGCGTAGTGATAGGCTCGCTCAGACCGTAGATGGCGCTGTTGGCGCGGGCAATCAGCCGGCCCGTCAGGACCGAGTCGCGGGACAGCATTTCGGCCAGCTTCTGAGGGTCATAACTTTCCAGCGAGAGCTGACCACCGATGAGCTCAAGGATCATTGGCGGCGTGGGGAAGTTCTGGATTTCGGCCAGCCAGCGTGAGCGCATCCGCTCGGGCAGCATCTCCCAGGTGGGATCAGGCCCGATCAGGGTGTCTCTTGTGCAGTCGAATGATCGCGCAGCATCCATTGCTTACCGTTATTTCGGCGCGGCGGGGTCTGTTCTTGAAGACTACTGTGGCCAGCAAAAGGCCGCCGGTTTCCCGGCGGCCGCTCTCATTCACGAAGGCTTGGCTCTGGCTTGCGTTTTAAGGAGCCGCTGGCTTGGGTGCGATATCCAGCGTGAATGGCACCTCAAGCGCCTCAAAGGGATTACTGACGATCACGGAACAGTTGAACAGTCCGCCGCCGTCAGCAAAAGTGACCGTCGGGTTTTCTTCGTTGCTGCCGCTCGGGCTGCCGGCCTGGCCGAAGTTCCAGGCAAAGGTGTCGGCAAGCCCCGCCGTCACAACCGCGGTGAAAGTTCCGTCGCTGCCGCCTACGCCGCCACTCGGGGTCACCCCGGCCACAGCAAGCGGCGTAACGAACAGGGTGAAGTCGTAGGTCTTTTCGTTATTGTTGCCAAGGCAGCCATCCCGCAGGGTCAGATGCGCCGTGTAGGGGGCGCGCAGACCGTCGCGGATCTGTACCTCAGGATTAGGCAGAGTAGAGGTGTTAGGCTCGGCGCCGCCACCAAAGTCCCAGAAGAACTGGGTTGAGTTGATGTCGCTAAGCGTGCCGTCGTCCTGCGGAATAACATCGCCGTTCTGCCGGCAGATGTTGGCGCTGAAGGTTACCTTCTGGCCACTGACAGTCTGCGTCGGCGAAACTTCGCTGAGCACAGGAGCGTCGTCGGCGAAGTCGCCGGCGATGTCACGAGCGGTGCCGCAGGCACCTTGTAGCATGAGAAGCGCAGCCGCGCCAGCGACTGTGATAACTCGCCTCATCTTTACCCCTCCGATGCTGGCCGCGCACACGAGCGCGTGCCTCAAATCAACCCTCGCCGCGCATTAAACCACATTTTGCGCTGAGCGGCAAGTACTTATCCACATTTTATTAAAGGCTGTCCACCTGCGGAATGATGGTCACCAGGACCTCGCGGCCTGAGCGCGGACCATCGAACTCGGCGAATAACACGCCCTGCCAGCGGCCGAGACCAAGCCGGCCTTGACTGAATGGCAGGCTCAGACTGCTGCCCAGCAGCGAAGCCTTGATATGCGCCGGACTGTTGCCCTCCGCGTGCCGGTAGTCCAGTTTGTCCGGGACGATGTGCCGCAGACCAAGCAGCATGTCGCGCTTGACGTCCGGGTCGTAGTTCTCGTTGACAGTCAGCCCGGCGGTGGTATGGCGGCAGAAGAGCACACAGATGCCGCTTTGCTGACCGCTGCGGGTTAGCACTTTCTCAACCTGAGGAGTTATATCGATGAACTCTTCGTGGGCGTGCGTGTCCAGACGGATGAGCTGCTGCATAGCTGATTCTAAAGTCTGCGTGAGCGCTCAGGAAGCAAAGCGCAGCCCTCGCGCAATGAGAACCGACACGACCAGGGCCAGCAGGAAGCAGACAGAGACCGTGACGCCCATCAGCGAATCGTTGACCTGGCCCGAGGCGTCCGGGAAGAGCATCATCATGAAGCAGCCGCCGATCAGGCCGGCAAAGCAGAAGAGCGGCACCAGGAACAGCGCCAGCAGTATTCCGATCACCACTTTTAGAACTTTGCCCGCCATGTGTGCTCCAGACTGTCAGGGACTACTGATTACCAAAGCGCAGGCCGCGGGCGATCAGCACGGCCAGGACGATGGCCAGCACGGCGCCAAGCAGCGCCGGCAGCCCCATAATGGCAAAAGCCGCGGCGTCAGAGTTAAGGGCGGAGTTGCCGCCCCCGCTGCTGGCGAAGAGCATGACAAAGCAGCCGCCAACCAGGCCCAGCCCGGCAAAGAGTGGCAGCATGAAAAATGCCAGCAGAAAGCCAATCAGCACGCGCATGTCAGTGCCCTCCCCCGCGGATAAGCCCAAGAACTGAAAAAGGCTCGAAGCCCTGCCAGGCGCGCCAGGCGTAATAGCCGCCGATGAGCAGCCAGAAGGCGATGATGACCAGCGGTATCCGCAGCAGGCAGCGCGTCGTCTTCTGGCCGTGATAAAGCGCGATCACATACCAGATTGAGGTGCCGATGGCGATCAGCGGCAGGACGAACTTCGGGCCGGCAATGAGCTGGGCCAGGATGGCCAGGGTACTGGCCTTGCAGAAGGTAAAGGCGATTCCTTCATATTTGCGGCCGGCGTCAGGCGCTTGCGGGCCGGTGCCGGCACCGATGGGGAGCGTCTGGGGTGAAGTACTCATCAGGCCCCCCTCTCGGCCAGTTCGGATTCCGGCAAGCCGCTGCTGCGGGGATACAAAACGAGGTAGGCAATGGCAAACCACAGCGCCAGGAACATCCCCATGCCGGCCGTCTTGAAGCTGACGAGCCCCTGGGCCAGGGCCATGATGCTGACGATTACCTCAATCACCGCCCGGGCGAGGCCCGCCAGCACCCAGCTGCGGCTCTGGCTGACGTTCTGGGCGGCGAAGTAGTAGCCAAGGCCCATCGTGGCCATCAGCGCGCCCCACATGCCGACGATGTAGCGCGCGGCCCCCAGCGCCCGCCCGTCGCCGAAGTCAAGGTGGAAGGCCCTGAACATCGGCTCGGCAGCAAAGATCAGCAGCGCGCCGAGGATCAGCAGAACGGCAAAATCGGCCAGCAGGATGACCTTGAGCAGCCTGTTGCGTGTTGTGGTGTCGAGCATCGCTTCCTCCGCTGTGCGGCTGGATGTTGCGATTATAAGCGCGCGCAGATAGACTTTATTGAAGATGGAAGACAGTGACCAGACCGAGATGCAGTTACCGGCAGGATCCGGTACCGACCTGCACGCAGCCTTTGATCTGAGCCGCGGCAGAATTCCTGCGGTTAAAGGGGAAAGCCTGGTACGTTTTGAGGAACGACTGCTGCGTCACCTGTGGCTGCATCGCGGTCCCCGTGACTTTCTGACCCTCGACCCCCACGACGTGCCGGGCTATGGCTGGCGCTTTCGGCCCCCGCTGGGCATGATCCTGCTGCTGTCGACGTCTTATGTGATTTTCCGCCTGCTTTACAACGCCACGGAGTGGATGCCCGGGCTGGGCATCAGCAGCCCGAATTTCATCGCCGTCAGTCAGGCCGTGATGTTCGCGGTGGCAGTGCTGCTCGTATTGCTGGCGATGCCGCTGTACCAGCCGGCCGGCGGAATACCGCCCCCTGCAGCGCCGGGCCACGACCCTTATGAATTCCAGCGGCGGATCCGTCAACGGATGGAAGGTGATGAGGATTAGGTTCGAAAAAGTCTGTCATCGCCGCTGGCTTGCGCCGCAAGCCTCTCAGTGCCGCTGGCTTGCGCCGCACTGTTCATGCGGTTAGACTTCAGCATAATGGAAAAGCAGGAACAACTCCATCCGCAGCGCGATGAAGGCGCCTCCCGTTCTGTCATTGAGCCCGGCAAACCGGTACCGATTAATGATCTTTATGAGCGAGCGACCGAGCTTAGCCCCTTGGAGATTGCCCGCGAATCTGCCAGCAACAAGTACCTGAACGAACGCTTCTCTGTTGCGGAAAGCCGCTTCTGGCGGCTGTACTGGCGTCCCTGGCCGGTGACCCTGGGATTTGGGAGCGCGGCCGTTGTTCTGATCCTGCTTGCGCTGTTTCTGGCGGAGATAGCCGGAGTTAATGCGGTCAACGCCCCTGTCTGGTTCAAGCTGCTTCGCGTGGCATTCATGTTCGGCGGATTCATTTGCCTGATGACCGCCGCCCCTCTTTACAAACAGCGCGGCTGGTCCCCCGAAAAGGAAACGGCCGAGTATGAGGAGTTGGAGTCATTCAGACGACGTTACTCGCGAATGCCGTTCACAGGTAAGAAAGGACCTAGGGCCGACAGCGACACGCAAGTTGAGGCAGCTAGCTCTGATGCTGAGCGGCTTCGGCCGGATTAGCAGTACCCTCGCCGCTGCCCGATGTCGCGCCCGCCGATTTATTTCTGCGCAGCCAGCCCAGGCACAGCGCGATGCCGCCGGCGGCAAAGAGCTCAAGGCATACAAGCTGGGCCAGCGACAGGCCATAGTAGATATGCTCACTGGCGCGCAGGAACTCCAGCCCGAAACGGGTGGCTCCATAGGCCGCCAGATAGACATAGAACAGGTCGCCGTCGCGCTTCAGCCGCGGCCGCAGCCTGAGCAGGAAGAGCAGCAGAAGCAGCGCCACCGCGGCGCTGTAAAGCTGGACGGGATAGCGCCAGTCCCCATGCTGAAACACAGACCACCAGGGATGCGCTGAATCATGCGTGGCAGATGCGCAGGGACGGCCAAAGCAGCAGGCGTTGAACAGGCAGCCAATGCGGCCAAGGATTTCGCCACCAGTCAGGCCGATAGCGAAGGGCGCGCCGAGACTGCGCTTGACCCCCAGTATCCACTTGGCCAGTTCGACGCAAATCCAGCCGACAATCACGCCGCCCAGCAGCGTGCGGCCCCCGCTGGGGCTCAGGATGGTCTCGGCGGGAATCGCAATCGGCCAGCCCAGCGCCAGCCACTGGGTCAGCTTTGCCCCCAGCACCCCGCCCAGAAGTCCGGTGATCAGAATCACCGTGCGCTGGTTTGACGTGAGCGTCACCGGATCGGCCACGCCCTTCGGCGGGTAACGCAGCGCCCAGTAGAACATGGCCGCGCCGCTGGCATAGCCAAGGGCTGTGAACAATGTCCCAAGTTGGGGGTTGCTGATCATCCTGTGGCTGGTGCGCGATATCGCTGCGCTTCTTTGCGCTCGCTTCACGCGGACGGGTGATTATGTCATGATCTTGTTTGCTGGGCGGCTAGTCCCAGGCAGGGGCAACACATGGAAGGCATGATGAACGGGCAGGCAGCAGAGCTCGCCGCGCAGGACGCGGAGCCGGTGATGGCGCAGGCGCAGGACAGCGAGGCAGCGGAGACCCCGCGACCGCCGATTGAAGTGCGCGGGTCTTGGATTCACGGCAACGGTATCTTTGCCGCACGCGACATCCGCAAGGGCGAGCGGATCATGGAGTATCTCGGTGAGCACATCAGCGAGGACGAAGCCATGAGCCGCTATGACGACGATAACCAGCGCCGGCACCACACCTTCCTGTTCGGACTGGCGGACGGGACCTACATTGACGGTGGGTCCTTCGGCAACGAGGCGCGCTATATCAACCACTCCTGCGAGCCGAACTGCGAGGCCTTTGAGGAAGAGGGCCGCATCTTCATTTATGCGATCAAGCGCGTCAGGGAAGGCGATGAGCTGACTTATGACTACAAGCTGCAGCGCGACGGCAAGCCCCAGAAGAGCTGGAAGAAGCTGTATGCCTGCGGCTGCGGATCAAAGAACTGCCGCGGGACGATGCTGTATGTCGAGCCTAAGAAGGGCAAGAAAGACAAGAAGGGCAAGAAGGCCTAAACAGCAGCAGCGCAGCAAACACACGGCGTGAAGACTGATGCCACTTCTGGGGTAGCCTGCGCAGACGAAGAAGTCGCGGTGCTTACTTACTCGGACCGCAGATAAACACCGAAAGCAAAGTCCGGGTTCGTCTGGCGGGCCATCTCAATTTCGCCCAGCGCCCGCACATAGTCGTCCGTCTTAGGCTGCTCCGGAGGATCCGGAAAGGCATTCATCAGCATCGCGAAGTGCAGGCTGTCAGCCGACTTGTAACGTATCACGCCAACTTCCTGCGGTGAGGTCGTGTCGATGGTCCAGCCGCGCGCCGTCAGCAGAGTCTCAAAGTGCGTTTCGAGTTCCGGCCAGGCCAGCGGGGTGTCGAAGGAAACGGTCCAGCCGCGCGGCAGCTGATCGTCCCGGCCAAAAATCGTGCTGCCCGCTGGCAGGCTAAGACCGGAGATCGGGCAGCCCTCGAGTGCGACGCCGCTTGAAGCTGCAGCCGCGGAGTCGTTGCGCGCGGATTCTCCGGCCGTGCCGGAAGCCTCCGGGGTCTGCGCCGCTGACTGCTCAGCCTGGGCGGCTGTACCTGTTGCAGCATCGCCGTCCTTCGCCGCCTGCTTATTGCAGGAGCCAAGCAGGGCGAGGAGCGCGAAGATGGCAAGCCATGCCATGGGAACGATACGCATGCGCTGAGTATAGATTCCGGCAACGCAGAACGGGAAGCACCACCGCGGGGCGAATGGTCGGGCTTAGTCGATTGCAGCGTCGAAGTAGCTGATCTCGTACTCGTGCTGCGTTTCAGAGGCCGGGCCCTCGTCAACGCGAGCCAGGACATAGACCATCGTGGAGAGGTCTTTATTCAAATACAGGCGGCGTTGCTGGATCCCGGACTCGGGCGCGGATATCTCCTCCTCCATCGCATAGCCCAGGGCTGTCAGCTGCGAATCGACTGCCTCGAACAACTCGGGCCAGGCGCATGGGCAGCTGAAACTGAAGCGGCTTTCCTTGGGGAGGTTGACCAAGCTCTCCGTCGCCGTCGCGCCAGCGGGCAGTGTGAAGCCCGGCCAGAGCAGCAGCCTGCTTAGCGGCGGCTGGGCCTGACCCTGGCCGCGGGTATAGATACCCGGATGGTCCTGCAGCCAGAGATGGAACTGGACATCAGAGGGAAGAGTCTCCGAACCGAAGCCCTCAAAGCCGCGGAGGTCCTCAAGCACGACAGAGACACTCCCATCGCCGGCATACCAGATAACCTGGCCGACATCCCACACTCCTACTGCGCTGTCGCAAGTGAAGCCGCGTCCTGACAACTGCTTGTGAACGAAACTACACAGTTTCGGCCAGGACTTGCGCGAATTGAAGACCACTTCTCTGCCGCTTGCCTCAAAAGCCTTGGAGCCGGGTGGCAGCTGGACCGAAGCGGCGGTATAGCTTTTGGTGGGGCCACTGAATTGCGCGCTGAAAATGGTGAAAGCAATTGCGCACAGCAACACTGCTGCCGAGGCCAGGAAGAGCTTCAGTTTAAGGCTCATTAGCGTCAATACACTATTCGAGTCAGGGAGCTTCAGCTGTAAAGCGTAAAAATGGAAAGCTGCATCTACACGCGTTGTCAGAAGCAGCAAAGCTAGCGGAGTAACAGCAAGGCAGCCGTGCGCATCTGTGGAGTATAAAGTTTGAAGAGTAAAGCGCGGATCTCCATATCCGCGCTCCATAAAGGCTGCATTACTGCTGCTCCTACAAAGCGGCCCCTAAAGCATGGCCGGGGACAAGCCCACGGCCCTACAAATTCATGGGCGCATATCCATGCGCCCCTACAAAGAAGTCGGCATCGGCATCGGGTTGGTCTTATACGCCGGGCGGCCATTGGGGAAATCGCTG
>CAZEJB010000051.1:0-18468 GCA_964512635.1 uncultured Planctomycetales bacterium
GATTTGACATCCCAGCCTGCCTGCTGTATTGTCTTTGCGCGGGGTGGAGCGGCTGGTAGCTCGTCGGGCTCATAACCCGAAGGTCGAGGGTTCAAATCCCTCCCCCGCAACCATGTCCCCCTCCAAAGCCCCCAACGCCACCCATTAGCCAATCCAAGCAGCCTGGCTGTGGTTTGACTTCTAACGCCTGCGAAGACTAGATTCCGCTCTGGCCTGCTGCTTCCACTTGGGGCGCTTCGCGGCGGCTGCGGGCATAAGTGTGACAAGCCCCGATGCAGCGACGGCATGCCTCGCCGCATATGCGGCAGTGCCGATGATGTGCGCCGTGGAGTTCGCACTCCTCTGCACAAAGCCTGCAGGCTCTCTCACAGGACGCTACCAGCTCATCCTGCAGTGCGTAGTCGTTGACGTTAAGCCGGGACAGGAATCGTCCGGTGAGCAGGCATATTTCAGCGCAGGTCTGGTTCAGTTCGATGCAGTGACGCAGAGCGGCAATTCCATCTTCGCCGAGGCAGGCATTTGCGCAGGCGTTGCAGTGCGCGGCGCAGTCGTAGCAGGCATCGATGCAGACCGCCAGCTTTGAATCCTGCTCAACGTAGTGCGGATGGCTGCTCAGCATAGTTTCGATACTCATGAAAATCTCCAGGCGGTTAGAGCCGCCGGTTTGATTGACATGCAGTATGCCTGCTTGTTCCCGATACCGGAAAGCGCCACGCCCACCCTGCCACAATATTGCGGCGCGGGTGGGCGCGGCTAACGACAAGTCGAGGCTGTCGCTGTTTGAACTGTTTATGCGTTGGCTTCTGCGAGCTCTTCATCATTAGGGCTTGGCAGTGGACCCGGGCGCTCGACAATGCGATACAGCGCCGGCAACACCAGCAGAGTCAGCAGGGTGCTGGAAATCAAGCCGCCGATTACCACGGTTGCCAGAGGCTTTTGCACCTCAGCTCCTGTGCCATGGGCCAGCGCCATGGGAACAAAGCCCAGGGAGGCGACCAGTGCTGTAATCATCACTGGCCGGAGGCGGGTCAGCGCACCCTGAATGATGGCCTCATCTAGTGGCCGGCCTTCACGTCGCAACTGGTTGATATAGCTGACCATCACCAGGCCGTTGAGCACGGCCACCCCGGACAGAGCGATGAACCCGACCGCGGCAGTAATGCTGAAGGGCATCAGGCGCAGCCACAGCGCCAGAATGCCGCCGGACAAGGCCATTGGAATCGCACTGAAGACCATCAGCGCGTGCCTTAGAGTGCCAAAGGCGCTGTAAAGCAGCATTAGAATCAGCAGGAAGCAGACCGGTACGACAATCGACAGACGCTTGCGCGCCTCCACGAGGTTCTCAAACTGACCGCCCCAGTCGAGCCAGTAACCGGTGGGTAGTTCGATTTCGGCATCCATGGCGGCCTGGGCCTCAGTGACAAAGGATCCAATGTCGCGCCCGCGGACATTGGCCTGAACCACGATTCGGCGCTTGCCGTTTTCGCGGCTGATCTGGTTAGGGCCCTCACTGATCTCGACCTCGGCCAGTTGTCCCAGCGCAATATAGCCCGGCCGGCCTGAGGTGGATACATAGTCCACCGCGCTTAGCCCGCCCGGCGCAGTTGCCGCCGGCAGGGGCACCGGCAAGGCCTCAAGCACCGCCTGGTCTTCGCGCAGGGCGGCCGGCATGCGGACGATCAGCTCAAAGCGCCTGTCACCCTCAAAGACCTGCCCGGCCTCGCGACCGCCGATGGCAATTGCCAGCACATCCTGCAGGTCCTGCACAGAGACGCCATAGCGCGCCAGGGCCTGACGGTCGGGCCGCACTGTCATTACCGGCAGGCCGGTGACCTGCTCAACCTTGACGTCAGCGGCGCCAGGCACTTTGCGCAGTACACGGGCGATCTGGTTTGCCGCGCCCAGCATCTCGTCCATGTCTTCGCCATAGACCTTGACCGCCACGTCGCTGCGCACACCGGCTATCAGTTCATTGAAACGCATTTGAATCGGCTGCGTGAACTCGTAGTTGTTTCCCGGCAGCTGCACCAGCGCGTCTTCAATGCGTTCCACCAGCGCGGCCTTGTCTTCTTCAGGATCCGGCCATTCACTGCGCGGCTTGAAGATCACGAAGGTATCCGACACACTGGGCGGCATGGGATCGAAAGCCATTTCCGCCGTACCCGTTTTGCTGTAGACAAATGCAACTTCGGGGAACTCGGAGATCGTACGCTCCACGTCAAACTGCATACTGGTTGACTGAGTTACGCTGGTCGAGGGTATGCGCATGGCGTGGATAGCCAGGTCTTTTTCATCCAGGGTCGGTACAAACTCCTGCCCCAGGCCTTTCAGCATCAGCAGGGCACCGATAAAGCTGGCTATGCCAAGACCGACGACCGCATAGCGCCAGCGCAGAGCCCAGCGCACCGTCGGCTCGTAGATCTTCTTCAGTCCCGCGACAAAGAAGTTTTCCTTCTCCTGGACCTTGCCGGAAACGAAGATCGCGACCATCGCCGGCACAAAGGTCAGGCTGAGGATGAAGGCTGCTATCAGCGCAAAGATAACTGTATAGGCCATCGGCTGGAACATCTTGCCTTCGATGCCAGTAAGAGCCAGGATCGGGAAATAGACCGTAATGATGATCGCTTCGCCGAAGGCCGTGGCCGAACGCACCTGAGTGCTCGCCCGCAGTACGACCTGCATCCGCTCCTTCAGCGTCAGCATTCGTCCGAGCTCATGTTGTTTTTCCGCCAGTAAGCGCAGACAGTTCTCAACGATGATCACCGCACCATCGACGATCAACCCAAAGTCGATGGCGCCAAGGCTCATCAGGTTACCGCTGATGTGGCTGTGCACCATACCGGAAACGGTCATCAACATTGCCAGCGGAATCGCCATCGCGCAGATCAGGGCCGCGCGGAAGTTGCCCAGCATCAGGAACAGCACCACGATAACCAGGATTGCGCCTTCGATCAGATTGCGCTTTACGGTATCGATGGTAGCGTCAACGAGCTTCGTGCGGTTAAGAACTGTCTTGATCTGGATGTCAGGCGGCATAGTGGCACGGACAGCCGGCATGGCTGCGTCAACATCCTTGGACACCGTGCGGCTGTTGGCGCCGAGAAGCATTACCGCTGTCCCGACCACGACCTCCTCGCCGTTCTCGCTGGCGCTGCCGGTCCGCAGTTCCTTGCCGATGCGGACAGTGGCCACATCGTGGATATGCACCGGGGTGCCGTCACGGCTGCCAATGACAATCTGTTCGATCTCGGCGATGGAGACAATGCGGCCCTCGGCCCGGACGAGATAACTCTCGCCGGCTCGCTCGACGTAGCCGGCACCGCTGCTCAGGTTGTTGGCTTCCAGAGCATCCAGCAGGTCCGAGAAGCTCAGGCCATAGCTCACCAGCTTCATCGGATCCGGCTCAACGTGGTACTGCTTGACGAAGCCGCCAATGCTGTCGACACCAGCAAGGTTAAGGATGGCGCTCTTAAGCTGGGGAGCGATTACCCAGTCCTGCAGAGTTCGCAGGTAGGCCGCCAGTTCTACGTCGCTTTTCAGGCGTTCGCCTTCAGGTGTCAGATATGAACCATCGCTCTGCCAGCCAGGTTCGCCGTCGCTGATCTCGGCTCCGACTCCATGTGGATGCTCATACTCAACGGTCCACATGTAGACTTCGCCCAGCCCGGTAGCGATCGGCCCCATCAATGGTTCCGCACCTTCAGGCAGGACATCTCGAGCTTCACTAAGGCGCTCGCTGACCTGCTGGCGCGCGAAGTAGATGCTGACCTTGTCCTCGAAGACAGCCGTTACCTGGCTGAACGCGTTTCGCGACAAGCTCCGGGTGTACTTCAGCCCGGGGATGCCGGCCAGCGCCGTTTCAATCGGAAAGGTAACCTGTTTTTCGACCTCATTGAGCGACAGGCCCGGGACCTCAATATTGATCTGAATCTGGTTGTTGGTGATGTCTGGCACCGCATCGATCGGCAAACGCTGGAAAGCGAATACGCCATAAGCGGCAGCGCCAAGCACCAGCACAATAACCAGGATTCGCTGCTGGATCGAGAACTGCAGTATGCGTTCAAGCATGCCGCAACCTCCCGAGCCAGGGCGGCAGAGTCCTCAGCGGCTTAGTGTCCATGGCCGGCCTCACTCTTGCCAAGCTCGGCCTTAACCATGAAAGCGCCCTTTGCCACGTACTTTTCGCCGGGCTTGAGACCACCCAGCAACTCAGCCTGGGTGGCTGATTGGCGTCCAAGCGTGACGACCCGCGGCTCAAAGCCGTGTTCGTCCTGGATGAATACCGTTGGCTGGCCCTCAAACTTGATGATGGCCTCCAGCGGTACCAGTACATCCACCTGCTGTTCATGCGTAGTGATCAGACCGGTAACGAACATGCCCGGCTTCCAGCGGCGCTCGGGGTTATCGAGCACGAGTCGCGCCTGAGCCGTTCGAGTATCCTCTGACACCAGGGCATCGATATAGCGGATACTGCCCTCTGCGTCAGGAATTCCGGGGTTGTCGGCCGGCTGCTCCAGCGGCTCGCTGCCGGTGGTGGGGCTGAATCGAATCCTGACCTGCTGGCCCTCGGTGACAAGCGGCAGATCCTTCTGGCTGACATTCAGGTTGATCCAGACCGAGCTTAGATCTGCGATAAGGAAAAGCTCCGTGGCGCTGTCGACCATTTCGCCGACAGCCACGTGCTTTTCCAACACACGCCCGGAAGTTGGGGCGTAGACCTCGTAACGTGTCAAGCCGCCGCCTGGTTTCTCGACAAGTTTCTGCAGCTCGCCAGCGCCAACTCCGAGAGCACTTAAGGACTGCTCCGCCGCCCGGACATCTATCTCTGCCTCGCGAACACGGTTCTGGGCATCAATATAGTCCTGCTCAGGTGAAATGCCTTTCTCGAACAGGCCCTTCTCACGATCGCTGGCCGCCTTGGCGATGCTTAAACGCTCGCGGGCACCGATGTAATCGGCTTTCGCTTCAGCAAGTTCACGACTCTCCACGACAGCCAGCAGCTGGCCTTTCTTAACGTTATCCCCGATGTTGGCGTGAACGCTTTTTATCACTCCGGGCAGTTTGGGCAGTACGTGGCCGACTTTGTCGGCGTTTACCGCGGCTTCGCCGGGCAAGGTAAGGTACTGCTCCAAGCGACCCCCTGTGGCAGTTGCTACCTCAACTCCATATTCTTCCAGCTGCTCCGGGCTGAGGCTGACCAGTTCAGCGTGATCATGACCCTCATGTCCGCCGCCGGCTTCTTCATGGCCATGCTCGTCATGGCCTTCGGCGCCCTCATTATGCTCGGCATGCCCGGGCGCGCCTTCATCGTGTTCTGCATGCCCGCTCGTCTCCTCTTCGTCACCGTGCTCAGCATGAGCAGCGTGTTCCTCAGCACTCTCACCAGCGTGACCGGCTTCTTTGCCTGCCGGTGAGCCGGGGCAGCCGTTCAGGCACAGACAAGAGGCCAGACATATAGCCAGCAGGCTGGTCAACTGAGCTGTGCTCACTTGCCGGCCTCCCCGTCTGCACTGCCTTCGCCCTCTGAGTGACCGGCGTGCTCTTCAGCGGACTCACCTTCGTGATGCTCATCACCTTCATGATGTTCCTCGCCTTCTGTATGGCCGGCATGCTCTTCAGCCGACTCACCATCATGGCCATCCTCACTGTGAGCAGCGTGCTCCTCGGCGGTCTCACCTTCATGCTCGCCCTCGCTGTGAGCGGCGTGCTCCTCGGCGGTCTCGCCTTCATGCTCGCCCTCGCTGTGAGCGGCGTGTTCGTCTGCGGTCTCGCCCTCATGTCCGCCCTCGCTGTGGGCAGCGTGCTCGGCTGCGCTTTCTCCAGCATGCGAATCGCCAGCCTTCTTTTGGCTGAAGCGTTCAAAGCAGCCGCTGAAGACCAGCAGGCCGCAAAGCAGCGCGAAAGCAAGAACAAGGTTGCGGATGTTACTCATGGCTATCTACCTCGGTGTTGATGGTTGTTTCGTCTGAATAGTCGAAGCCACTGGCCAGATCCGCCAGGGGCATCGCTACCAGGCGCTCCAGCCGGACGGATGCCAGCTGGTATTCCGCCAGCGCGTTGAGCTGCGCTGAGCGGGCTTCAATCAGCACGCGCTGTGAATCCAGCACGTCAAGCAGGGTGAATTTGCCGTAGCGGTAGCCAAGTTCGGTAAGCTCGAAACTCTCGCGTGCCGCCGGAAGCAGTTCACTTTCAATCGCTGTTGCCAGCTCATGCGCCGCGCTCAGGCGCGCATAGTCCTCGGTCAGAGCCTGGCGCTGGCGGCGGAGATCAGCTTCACGCAGGCTGTCTACCTGGTTGAGATACTCCTGCGCCTCCATGATGGACCCTTCATTTCGGTTATGCCGGCGCAATGGAAAGCTGATCCCAAGATTGAAGCCAAAGCTGTCAGTTTCTTCAAAGCGCGCCAGCCCGCCGCTGATCGTGAAGTCCGGCCGGGCTTCAGCCGCGGCAAGATTCAAGCGGGCCTGACGCAGCTCGGCCTCGGCGTCCCAACGCTGCGCGTCCGGCGTCTGGTCCAGTAAGGCTTGCAGCTGCTGCACTCCGGGAACTTCTGACGGCAGCTCCAAGCGGCCTTCAACATGGGTGAATTCAGCCGGCTCGCCTTCCCAGAATGCAGCCAGGGATGCCATGGCAGCACCCAGCTCGCGCTCCCGATTCTCTCTTTCGAGCCGCGTGTTGAGCAGCTCGATCTCCGTGCGCGTCAGTTCCAGCCGGGCAGCCTTGCCACCTTCTACTCGCAGTGCAACCAGGTCATAGACCTGCTGAAGCAGACGCTCGAGTCGCTGTGATAGTGCCAGACGCTGCTGTGCAACCAGCGCTACAGAGTAGGCCTCGGTAACAGCCAGCATCAGGTCGAGGCGCGCCCGTTCAAGCTCAGCCTGCGCCACGCCGCCTTCCCGTTCTGCCACCGCACAGCGGGCCAGTCGCTTGCAGCTGCGTTCCACCAGCTGGGAAACGCCGACACTGGTGACGGCACTGCGCAGAAAGCGCATTTCGGCCGTGCCCATGAATTCGCTGACTTCCGCCTGAATCTCGGGATTCGGCAGCAGTCCGGCCTGAACCCGGCGGGCCTGAGCGGCGCGCTGCTCATAGTCAAACGCTGCCAGTTCGGGGTTGTCGTCAATGGCGCGCGTCAGCGCCTCAGCAAGGCTCAGCTGTGGTCCTGGCAGCGCAAGCCCAGGCTCTGTGAGATCAGCATCCAGCATGTTCTGGATACCGGTGACTTCTGCCGCCATGCTGTCCGCCGACCCGGCAGGCAGGTCAGAGCCTGCAGCTTCTTCCGGCGCTGGTGCCGCCGGTTCTGATTCTCCTGCCAGCGGAACTTCAACCGCGGCGGGGATTTCAACGTAGTTGGCACTGTCTTCGGCGGCGCCTGCCGGCATCAGCGTCAGCAGGAGCGCGCCAAGCAGCACCGCCAGGCCTGTAAAGGCCTTGGAATAACGAGGCATTCACCTTCCTCCAATGGAAACTAGACGAGGAATGCGGCAAGCGCCGCATCAGCCGCAGTGGCGGCTAAGGTGGACTAAATACGCAGTAGTACTGAGCTGAGGCAGCGTTGACTCGCAGCGCGCCATGGCGGCTCAGGAGACCGGCGCGGTGAGATGCTGCAAAGCTGCAACATGGCCGGCAATGGCAACGGCACACTCGCTACGATCACAGGTGCCGGCGCTGGCATGCGTTCCCAGCGCTGGCTGCGGCCATCCGCAGCTGCAACGGCGATATCTTCGCAAGCTCCGTGTGTGTCGGCCCGCAGGCTGTCTGCATTGTGGCTGCTGCGATGTCTTTGACCACTGCAGCCAGGATCAGCCAGACCGAGGCAGCGCCCATGGTGGCCGAGCTCAAGTGAAATGTCCCCATCACCCTGGCAGCACCAGACCAGTTCGCGCGGCATGATGGCCTGGACTGCTATGAGCAGCACAAGCAGCGCGGAGAGCTGTTTAAGACAGGGTTTCAACACTTGAGGGTCCTGAATATAGCATGAGGGCCTGGCCTGCCAATGAACACTGTGCAGGTGTGGCTATGGGACTTTGGCGTAGGCGAGCTGCCCCATGATGGTGTACCAACAGCCGATACAGCCCAGCACTAGACAGAGGCCGAGGAAGGCGTAGCGAATCGGCGGGACCTTAAACAGCAGGCTGAGCGCGCCGATGACAAGGCAGAGCTGAAGATAGAGCCCGGCGCTGTCATAGAGTGCGTCCACCGCGTTCAGTGCCTCCACCTTGGCCTTGTATTCTTCAGCACCAATGACTTTGCCCATTTCTCCGGCGATATCCTGCGCCCAGTTTTCCTGGCCGACTTTGGCCGAGCCAAGGAGAATCTCCTTCTTTTCCTTGCTGTACCTCTCGACATCTTCTTCGAGAGTAGCCAGTTGCTGAGAAATCTGTGGTTGCACCTCTGTGGTGAAACTGCCGGCCTCGTTGAGGCTGCTGAGCATGCTCAGCTGGTTCTCGGCAAGACTCTCCTTAATACTCTTGCTCTGGTACCAGGAGTACTGACTCGCCTGAGCATTATCCGCAAGTCCACGATCCTCGTTGGCATTTCCGCCACCCAGATCGCTGAAGGCCAGGACCGCGGCAAAGATCGCCAGCAGTGCGCCGCAGATGGTTTCAAAGCGCTGCTCGGCCTTTTCGCTCAGCTCGCCGCTCGGCTGGACGGAGCTGGAAGTCTCCTGATCGGACATGGGTACCTCCCCCTGAATCGCGTAAAGCTTAGCAAACCGTCGCCGGTCGTGACAGGTTATACTCCCGCCAGATGTCAGCAGAACAGCCAAACAAAACGCTGGCGCAGCCGGCAAAGTCTCCTGGCCTCAGGCGGCGCCTGCTCCTCCTTGCAACAATGGCCTTGCTTGCCGGCGCACTTGCGCTCTTTGCTGTCCATGCTGCCGCGGCCAGGCGGATCCTTCTGTGCGAGTACAACCTGCTTCAGCTCCAGCTTGCTCTTGAGCGCTATGCTGTTGATAAGCGCGACAGCACTTTTCCCGCAGCAGTCAACGACCTGGCAGCCTCAGGCTACCTGCTCCGACTTCCCGAGAACCCCTTCTCAGGGGGCCCGGCGATCGGTACTGCACCTGGCGCCGCGCCCGTGCCCGGTGATCTGGTGTACGCGCCGCAAAGTTATCCAGGTGAGAATGCGCCCAGTTCGTACGTCCTGGTCGTTTACGGACCGCGCTGCCGGAAGGCAGGACCAGTTGAGATCGATGATTTCTTTGGCGGTCAGACCCTGCTGCTCGGTCCTGCTACCGATTGTGATTATGCCTTGCTTGTTTCGGGCGTCGACATTCGCGAGGACTGGTACGACCATCTCTGGACCGCGCATTGTCGCGATCGACTACTGCCGGGCTCTGTCGCCTTTGCGCGCTGGCAGCTGCGGCGCTTTGATGCATATCCAAAGCTTACGCCCTAGGCAAGGGCTGTTAGCAGCAGCGTTCGGGGGCTAAAGTGTAAGCATGCTTGTTAACCCAGATTCGACTACGGGCATCGCAGGCGCGGTTCTTGCCGCGCTGCTGTTGTCACTGCTCCCAGCGCTCTGTGATGCCAGCGACAGTCCTGAACAAGCAGCTGAGTTTGCTGCTGAATCCGCTGCCAGGCAGGAACCGCTGCCTGCCTTCAAGATTAGTTTTGAACAGGCAGCAGACGAGGCGAACCCGGATCTGAGCGCCTGGGCCGAACGCACGCGGACTGATCTGGCGGCGAACTATCCGTTGATCTATGAGCAGCTTCTTTCACCAAGCGCGGCTCCCCCGGAGAGCGTCGAGCTGATCTTCTACCGTAACGCAGACGGCTCCATTGCCTATGCTGAGGGCGGACGGATACATATCAACTGCGCCTATGTCGAGCAGCACTATGACGACATCGGCATGCCGATCCACGAACTGGTCCACGTCGTGCAGGCTTATAACGGCGGGGACTGCCCCGGCTGGCTGACCGAAGGTATTGCTGACTGGATCCGCTATTTCTGGTATGAGAAAAAGACCCTGGCCGATTACGCGGGCCAGGACCCAGGCAACTACGACTCAGCCTATAGCCAGACGGCCAGGTTCCTGGAGTGGCTGCGCCTGAACAGGAATCCAGACGTCGTGCCGCAGCTTAACGCCCTGCTGCGGGAGAAACAGTACGGCGAGTCCGCGTTTCAGACGCTCTGCGGCGCAGAAGTCAGCCAGCTCTGGCAGGAGTACATCAGCACTCTGAAGTGAGACTGTGACATCAGGCCGTAGAGTGCTTTGGCGCTGCAATCAGCAGGCCGCCCTCCGGCGCAGCATCAACGAGCACTGTGTCGCCAGCCTTGAACTCTCCCAGAATCACTTTCTCGCTCAGCGGGTTGACCAGCTCGCGCATGATCGCCCGGCGCATCGGCCGCGCACCGAAGCTGACATCATAGCCAACCTGGGCCAGATAGTCATAGGCGGCATCTCTGACCTTCAAAGTGATTCCCTGAGCCTCCAGGCGCTGCGCCGGTGCCCGCATTTGCAGTCGTGCGATCTCGCTGACCTGCTTGTGGGTCAGGGTGTGGAAGACAACAATCTCGTCAATGCGGTTTAGGAACTCCGGTTTGAAGTGCTGCTTCAGGCGCTCCATGACCATGGAGCTGAGGCTGGGCCAGGCCAGCTGTAGCATCATCTCGTCTTTGCCCTGCGTGAAGTCGGCTATCTCGTGGGCCGCGATGTTACTGGTCATCACTACAAGGGTATTGCTGAAGTCGACCGTCACACCCTTGGAGTCGGTCAGGCGACCGTCGTCAAGCAGCTGCAGCAGTACATTCAGCACATCCGGGTGCGCCTTTTCCAGCTCATCCAGCAGAACAATGCTGTAAGGACGGCGGCGCACGGCCTCGGTAAGCTGCCCGCCCTCTTCATAGCCCACATAACCCGGCGGCGACCCAATCAGCCGGGTAACGCTGAACTTCTCGGTGTACTCGCCCATGTCAATCCTGACGATGGCCTCGCGGTTCCCGAACAGGAAATCCGCGAGCACCTTAACCATCTCCGTCTTGCCAACACCAGTCGGCCCGCAGAACAAAAAGGATCCGATCGGTCGTCCAGGCTCCGAAAGGCCGGCCTTGCTGCGGCGGATTGTCTCTGACACCGCCTTGACCGCCGGATCCTGACCGATGAGTTGCTCGTGCAGAACCTGCTCCAGCTCCAGGTATCTCCGCGCCTCCTCGAGGCTGAGCTTGGAAACCGGCACGCCGCTCCAGCGCGAGATGATCGCGGCGACGTCATCAACGCCAACGCTGACGGCCTTTTCCTGCTGCCCTACCCGCTCGCGTTCACTGGCAAGCCGCCTTTCAAGCCGGGCTTCCTCCTGCTTCAGCCGCGCGGCCCGCTCATAGTCACTTGCGGCAAAGGCTTCCTGCTCCTCCTGGCGTGCGCGCTCCAGCCGCGACTCCAGTTCTCGCAGGTCTGACACCTGTCCCATGTTCTCGATCCGCACACGGCTCGCCGCCTCATCTATAACGTCGATCGCCTTGTCGGGCAGAAAGCGCCCGCTGATGTAGCGCACGGAGAGGTCTACTGCTGCGTCAATTGCTTCGTCACTGATCGCGATGCCGTGGTGCTGCTCATAGCTGCCACGCAGGCCGCGGAGGATTGCCTTAGCCTGTTCGGAGGTCGGCTCGCCGACGTAGATTGGCTGAAAACGGCGTTCCAGCGCAGCGTCCTTTTCGATGTACTTGCGGTATTCCTTAATCGTCGTGGCCCCGATGCACTGCAGCTCACCGCGTGCCAGCGTGGGCTTAAGCAGATTGGATGCGTCCATCGCTCCTTCGGCCGCTCCGGCACCGACGACCGTGTGCAGTTCGTCGATGAACAGGATAACCCCGCCTCGCTGGCTCTTTACCTCGTCCAGAACGGCTTTGAGCCGCTCCTCAAACTCGCCGCGAAACTTCGCCCCGGCAATCAGCGCCCCCATGTCGAGGCTGAGAACGCGTTTGTCACGAATGACCTCCGGCACTGTACCCTCAGCAATCTTCAGAGCCAGGCCTTCAACAATGGCTGTCTTGCCCACTCCCGGCTCGCCGATCAGCACAGGATTGTTCTTGGACCGGCGGCTCAGGATCTGGACTGCGCGCTCGATTTCATCATCGCGCCCAATGATCGGGTCAATCTTGCCCTGCCGCGCCCGCTCTGTCAGATCTATCGCATACTTCTGCAGCGCCTGATACTGCTCCTCACCCGACTCGCTGTCGAGGCTGCGGCTGCCGCGGAGCGCTTTGAGCGCCAGAAGCACCTTGTCATGACTCAGTCCAAGCTTCTCCAGCAGGCCATATGCCCGGCCGCGGCGGGAGGAGATCAGAGCCAGCAAGATATGTTCTGTACCAACATACTTGTCGCCCAGCTGCTCCATTTCGGATTCCGCCTGACGCAGTACAGCGGCGCTGTCAGGTGTCAGGTAGATTTGGGCAGTATCCGCGTCCTGCCGCGCAGAGTCGTCCAGAACCTGTCCCCCCACAACTGCCTGCCGAATCCGTTGGCGCGCCTCCTGTGCCCGGCCTGGCTCTGCCGGTGTGTCACCGGCGCCAAATGCATGAGCCAGAATCCCGTCCAGCAGGCTACCCTCAACAAAAGTGATGCCATAGAGCAGATGCTCCGTATCCAGCTGGCTTTGCTTGAGCTGCTGGAGAGCGCCCTGAGCAGTCTCCAGGGCCTCGCGGGCCTTTTGTGTAAAGCGATCAAACTTAATCATCTTGCTACCTGATGGCGCAAAACTGCGCCACTCTTAATTACCCACACACTTGTCGTCTATTTCACGACCAAAACAAAATGAGGCCGCACTGCGTGCGAACTCTTGAACTCAACGCGAGTTGAAGTCGTTTGGAGCGTCAGGCCCTGCGATCTGCGGCATCTGACCTGCTGGCCTTGCTTCCACTCGAGGCGGATTTGCTTGCGGTCCTAGCCGTGGTCTTGCGCTTCGCGGCACCAGTCGCGTCGCTTTTGGCTTCGCTGGACGTGTGTGAAGCAGCCGTCGTGCCGGTCTTGCGCGACTTCGCCGCACTCTTTGCGCTTGCACTCTTTGCGGCTGCCGTGGGCTCATGGCCACTGCCAGACTTGATGCCGCCGCCAGACTGCTTGTTCACCGTGGCCCAGCCTATGGCTGCTGCTCGTTCGGCCGAATAGCCGCGTTCCTTGGCGCTCTCTTCAATGTGCTCAGCCTGTCGCTTTTGCTTGGCTGAGTAAGCTGATTTATCACCCCTGGGCATGAGACACCTCGCTTGCAGTAACTGGATTAAGCCTCAAAGTGGAAGGCAGTCCTGGTTTTACCGGAGCTGCCTGTTGCCGCTGATCCTGCGCAGGCAGAACAGCGTCTGCCTTACCACCAGAAAGGCTTGTTTCCTCCGGCACTGCCGGGCGTCGACGCGCCGGTCGGCGAATCTGGAGACGGAGATGAAGCTCCGGAGCCTGGGTTACCAGCGGACTTATCCGCCTTCTTGTCTCCCATCACCTCCCCGGCGCGCTCTTTGTGGTGCGCCGGACTCTGATCCGGTACCTCGACCGGACGCTGGGCTGGATAAGGAGTGGCCTGGTCTGTACCCGGCTGCTTGTCATTGCGCTTCTGTTCACTGCGAATAGGCATAAAACACCTCCGTGCTTCTTGCTTTCGCCATCCCACCTGTACCAGTCTTTGAGGCACAGGGTCACAGACCAGCACGCTTGTCTCAGAGTTCCGCCAATCTCATTTCAACCTCTGATAAAGACCCCGTAACGGCGGGCTGCAACAAGTCGCGTGTCAGCGCCGTCTGCATGAATATCCTGCTGGAGGTCACATGCTCACTGCAGTGCAACAGCTTTACGACTATGACGCCTGGGCTACACAGCGCCTGCTTTCCGACCTGCGTCAGCTCCCACAACAGGAGTTCGTCTCCGTTGAAGCCAGTGGTCATGGATCTATCAGGGATACTTTTGCCCACCTGCTTGCTGTTCAGTGGCGCTGGTTTTCCTGGTTCAGCGGCCGGCTTCCAGCCGCTGAGGCAATTCTTGAGAGCATTCCACCAGACGAACTTGGCACGCTTCAGCAGGCAGAAGACCGGTGGATCCCGGTACGCGAGCAAACCGAACGGACCATCAAGGGCCTGTCCCAGGAGGCGGTGACCTCCGAATGGCCGATTGATATTCCCGGAGTTGCCGTCTCCAGCCTGCCCCTGTGGAAGATGCTGTTCCATGTTGCGAACCATGGCACCCACACGCGGGCTCAGATCATCGCCGCGCTGCGGCGCAGCGGTCAGGCTCCGCAGAACTGTGACTTGATCGCCATGCTTCTCGACAAGGAGTCAACCTAAGCAAAAGGCCCGCCGGCGAAAGCCGGACGGACCTTGTGTTCTCCGCTCAGTCAGCGCAGCGGCTCTTCGTTCGCATCATCTTCCGGGCTGTGCGGAGGCATGTTCTCTTCATTGTCGCGGCCGGGGTTGACGGGCTGGGCCGGGTCCCGCTCGGCGGGAGATCCCGCATCTCCGTCTTCATTGTCATCATCAGCATCGGGTACGAAATCGGGATCATCGTCATCCTCACCCGGGCGGGGCGGCAGGTCAAAAGCTAATGCGCACTGGCGCGCCTGTGACAGCATGTCTTCGCGGGCATAGTACTCAGCCGCGAGATCTTCGAGTGTGTACGGCCTTGCAATGGTCTCAGTATGAATCTTAGCAGCCATGTTCAGGTCCTCCTGGGTAGCTTGACTCGTTCTACCAACAAAAGGAAAACCCGCTAAGTACGGTTTGTGTTCCCGTGCCGGCAGCTAGTAGCCGGCGGAAATGTCTACCAGGCTCAGGAAGTCATCGCGCCCGGCCAGCGCCAGCCGGATGTTCTGCACAACGTCATCCCAGCGCGATGGGTCCTCGAGCGGGGAGGCGGCGCGATGCGGACTGAGCAGCAGATTAGGCAGCTCGTGGAACGGATGCTTCGCCGCGTCATAAGGGAACAAGCGTCCAGCAGCATCAGGCTCGGGCCGGTAGTCGTACCAGACATCAATCGCAGCACCGGCGATCACAGCGCCATGCAGTGCCTCATAAAGCGCCGCCTGCTGCACCACACTGCCACGGCCAAGATTGACCAGCAATCCCCGCGGGCCAAGAGCCGCAAGTTCCTCCGCTCCGACAAGCCCCTCAGTCTCAGGCGTGGCGGGCAGTGTGCTTATCACAACGTCGCTGGCCCTGAAGAATTCAGCGCTGCGCACAGGTGTGTGCCTCGCCTTCAACGGCAAGGCTGAAGTTCCGTCATCCTGCTTCCAGCTTCGCTTTAGCGCGACGAAGTCAACATCAAAGCCGCTCAGGAAGCGGTGGATGTATCTCCCCAGGTGGCCATAGCCCAGAAGCCCGATAGTTTTGCCACGGAGCGGAGTGCTGGGCCAGTCGTCTTTCCACAGACGCCATTCACCACGGCGCATCGCTGCGTCGTGGCGCGCAAGCTGGTTGCAGAGTGCAAGCGTCAGCGCGGCACCATGCTGGGCTGTCTGGTAGGCGTTGCCGTGGCTGTTGGCCAGCAGCAACGGCCGCCCCTGCTCGCGCTCCCACTGTTCCTGCGCCTGCTGGAAGGCCGGCACGATCTGCTGCACCCCGGCCCAGGGGTTGATCCACAAGCGCATTTCGCGGCAAAGCAGGAGCTGCTCTGGCGTCACCTTCGGCCCGAGAATCACCTGAGCCTGCGGAAGCTCTGCCGCCAGGGCTTCATCGCTGTCCGGCCAGTCGATCAATTCCCAGCCCGTCTGCCCGGCGAGCTCAGCGCTCAGCCGCGCGCGAAACTGCGCCAAGGTGGCCGGCGCCATCTCGTAGGCGAGCAGAATCCTCACGACTGCATTGTCGCAGGCGGAGCATGAAACACCTCAGGGCCCGACAACCACCGGATTCGGCCAGACGAAGATGCTCGACTTCACCGGGGTAGAGGCATCGCGAACACGAACCGCTATCTTGTAACTGCCGGGGCCAAAGTCCTGCGGCAGAGGCACATTCAAGTTGCGCAAGTCTCCGGTGTATCCGGTGATTTCGTAGTTGTTCAGCACGTAGCCCGCGGGGCCGTCATCCCAGGCGGAACCGTAGTCCAGATCGAAATCGATAATGAAGGGAGACTCTCCACCATTACTCAGACTGTAGTAGAAGTCCATTGTGTAGGCGCCTGGAGAACCGCCCATTGTGCTTCCAAAACCTGGATCAGGCTTTGATTTATTATCCTTGACTATGATTCCGCCCAGCACCAGCCGCACCGGCCAGTAGTAGACAAAGCTGCGCGGACCCCCGTCTATGTCTGCCCTGCTGTCGACGACGCGCACCGCAATGCGGAACTCCGAACCATCCGGCATGGATGCGGGTACCGGTACGTCCAGGTCTGCAATATACCCGTGCACTTGCTTAAGGGAGTAGTTCTCCAAAGTCCTGCCAGCCACTCCGTCGCCCCATGCCTGGCCATAGTCGAAGTCATAGCTGACGCTGTATGGAGCCTGCCCGCCGTGGTTTATGTAGCTATAGAGATCTAGGGTGTAGTCTCCCGTATGACCTTCAAGCGTGCCGCTTTCCCCCGGATCAGGAAGCTGGTCGTTGTCCTTTACCGCAAAGGTACTCAGTACGACCTTCTCCGGCCAGACGTAAATGAAGCTCTTTGGGCCGCCATCAATGACCGCTGTACTGTCAGTTACGCGGATAGCCATGTAGTATTCACCATCAGGCATCGAGGCCGGGACGTATTCATCGATCGCGGAATTGAGACCCGAAGCGGCCTCGACTTCCGCTGCCAGTGTTACCCTCCCCGCTGTGCCGTCGTTAAATGCGCCGCCCCAGTCAAAGTCAATGTCAGTGATGTAGGGCCCAATACCGAACTTGATCCTGTAGAAGAAGTCAAGTTGATAGCTCCCCGACTCGCCGCTCAAAGTCCCGTTATCACCCGGGTCGGGTAATCCATCATCGTCGGTAATGACAAAATCGTCCTGGTCTACAAAGGCGATGCTTGACTCATACTCCGTGGCCAGGCCGTACTCGTCAACCAGCCGCAGGCTGTATGGCAGGCCTGCCTCTGGGATATTCAGCAGCTGACTCAGGATTGGCGAGCTGCTCTGGTACTCATAAGCGCCGTCGCCATCCAGATCCCAGTCATAGCCGACCAATCTGGTAGTGGTACCGTCGACACTCGAGCCGCCGGCATCCAGCTTGACGCGCAGGTCGTCGCCCTCGGGCAGGTAGACGGTGATGACCTGAGCCGTGGCTGGAGTGCCCCGCAGTCCCCTGGCGGTTGCGCTGTAGTTGCCACGCACGCCTGAGCTGGAGTAGCGAATGCGGTACACATAGCTCCGATCGCGCTCCAGACCATCCGGAGCATTCTCATCGAGATACGAAGTCTCTGACAACGCAACGCTCGCGATTTCGGTGAAGCTTGCTCCGCCGTTCGCACTGCGCTCAATGATTACCGAGTCTGCGGACAAACTGGGGTCAACGGTGCTGTAATAGCTGAAATCAGTCCACTCAAGCTGTATCCCGTCGGCATTGCTGCCAAAGCTGGCGCTAAGGCCCTGGGGCGGCGGAACCGGCGTGTTGATATCAAGGCGCGCGCTGTCCAGCCGGTGGACTTCCGCACTTGGTGGAAGAACCACCGCAACATACAGCCAGTCACCATCCGGGCCGGTGTTACCCGGGCCAGGGGCAAAGGGCAGCGCCGCGGGGAGCTGGCTGGAAGGCAGAGCCTGCCAGTCCCAGCGCGAGCGGTCGGCGTTGATCAGGCCGACGAATATCCTCTGATCAGGAGCACCGGAGCCCTCACCCAGCAGGCTAAGCAGCAGGACATCATCCAGCTCAGTTACCACGCTGAAGCGGTAGATCGCCCAGTTCCACTCCTGAGTCGCTGAAAGCGAAAGACTGCCAGCATCATCAGCAAGCCAGCTCTGGGAGCGTGCATGGGTTTCTGCAGCCGGCAAACTGAGTGCCAGATTGAAGGCTGCATCACGAGGAGCGACAGGCAAAGCACCAGGAGCCGGAATTCCCGCAAAGGGACTGGGATGATTGTTGCTTCCACTGGGTGGCAGCTGGGTCAGGACATCGGCCTTGCCTGAACATGATGCCAAGACAAGCGCAATCACAGAACCTACCAGACGCGAGCACATATGCTGCAAACGCATAGAAGTCTCCTAAATTCAGCCTGGGCGCACCGCGCCTCAACGGGATTGTAACACTTTGACAAGCGTTTGCAGGGAAAGCTCAATCAACTTGCTGAGGAAAATTAACATGGGCAAAGTATGCGGCCGTTATTGCCGCGGCCTTAGCCGCCTTTCAGCATCGCCGCACCGAGCTGGCCGCAGGCTGCGGCAACGTCCTGGCCGCGGCTGTGGCGCACCGTAACCGGTACCCCTGCATCGCGCAGCGTGCGGGCAAAGTCGTCGATCTGCGCCTCGGGCGTCGGCAGATACTGCTTCGCGCTGGGGATCGGGTTGTAGGCAATCAGGTTGACGTGCAGCGGCAGCGCCTGTTGGTGTGAAGGCGCCGGATGCCCGTCCGCTCGTGCGA
>CAZEJB010000052.1:0-17584 GCA_964512635.1 uncultured Planctomycetales bacterium
TTCTTCCCCGAGGCGCCACCGGCCCCGCCCGTGCAGCCTGTCAGCGATGCGGATTTCGAGGCCTACCTGGCAGAGTACCGCGAGACCCAGCCGATCCTGCGCAAGTACATCTACCTGAACCATGCCAGCGTCGGCCCGCTCAGCGACTGGGTCATCGAGGCCTGCAACGAGCACCTGCGCCAGCAGCAGATGGGCGAGACGGTGGTGCAGAACGCCTGGTTCGACGGCTGGCGCCTTTGCCGCCAGCGCATGGGCGAGCTGATCGGCGCCGGGCGCCACGAGATCTGCCTGCACCCCAACACCAATGTCGCCGCAATCCGCGTCTTTAACTCGCTGCCGGTCAGCCCAGGCGACGAAGTGGTCTGCACCGCCGACGACTTCCCCAGCCTGTGGCATTCGGTGACCGAACTGACCAGCCGCGGCGCCGTGCGCGTGCAGGCCCAAAGCAGCCGCGGCGATGGCATTGTCCGCATTGAGGACGTGCTGGATGCGATCACGCCGCGCACGACCGTCGTGGCGATCTCCTGGGTCAACTTCTTCCACGGCTATGCGATGGACCTGGCCACGCTGGGCCGTGAGTGCGGACAGCGCGGGATCTGGCTGGTGGTTGACGCTATCCAGGGCCTTGGTGGGCTTAGCGTGGACATCAAGGCTGCGGGCGTGCCCTTCTTCATCTGCAATGGGGCCAAGTGGATGCTCAGCCCGATGGGCAGCGGCTTCATGTACGTCAGTGAGGACGTGCCGACCGAAATCACGCCGCGGGCCGAGGGCTGGTTCAGCCTGGAGCTGAACCATCTGAAATACACCGACCGCACTGTTAAGCCCAAGGCTAACGCTAACCGCTTCGGCACCGGCACCACTGACTTCGCCGCCAACTTCGGGCTGCGACGGTCCTGTGAGATCTTCATGACTGTTGGCGCTGAGCGCGCCAGTGCGCGGGCGCTGGGCCACGCCGACCGTCTTGACGACCTTGCCCACGAACTGGAGATTCCCGTCTTCTCCGACCGCCGTCGTAACGATGGCAGCTTCGCCCCCTGGCGCAGCCCGATCGTCGGCCTCGTGGTCAAGGACTACCCCGCCCTGCCCCAGACCCTCAGCGAAGCCGGAGTGGTGTTCAGTGTGCGCGAGGGCATCCTGCGTCTCAGCCCGCACTGGTACCTCAGTGACGAGGAGATCGGCCGCGTCTGCGAGCTGATCCGCGGCCACGTCCGTGCAGACAGCGCCGTGACTGCGGGCTGACCGATCAACCGCGTCCGCACCGGCCGCAGCCATCCAGATAGTCAGGCGAATTACTGCTCGCGCGCCTGCAAGCCGCCAGCACGACCGCGTTTTACTGCGAGCTAAGGCACTTCAGCTCGTTCGTCGCCCAGTCCTGGTACACAATATTCCAGCGGCCATCCAGACTCATCAGCAGCTCCGGCCGGTTCATGTGCTCCAGCCCTCCAGGAACCACCAGATCCTCCCACTCGCCGTAATTGCTCCAGCGCAGCATTGGCGACTCTCCGCCGAGGTTAGCGATCAAAGTCACAGCAGTCCCGCCATTCGCATCGGCAACGCTAACTGTACGTCGATAGTCTCGGCTGAACAGGGCGTAGAAGGGGTTGTCCTCCCCTTCAAAGACCATACGTCGTTGGTTCAGGTAGTCTGTTTCCACCCTGGCAAGGTTGAGAAGCGGCCCCTGCGCCACGGCGTAGGCTTCCGCTGGCAGGTAGTCGCCGAAGAACCCGATCGAAACAGCCTCAAGATAGACCGTTCCATCCAGCGTCCGACCGCTAACCTGCAACCCGGCAAGCGGGTCCAGCGTGGAACTTCCACCAAAGAGGATGTCGTATAGAGTTTCAACTGAGCTGGCACCATCTTCCAGCAGACTGACCTCGCCATCCCAGGTATTGGTCCCGCCATAGAGCAGGATGCTGTTTCGCCCGTTTGGCTCAGCCAGCGCACCGCGCCAGACCGGATCCATTCCAATCATCGCGTCGCTCATCTGTGGGCCGTCAGTCTGGTTGATCTTCACCCGCACCAGCTTGCCTGCGGCGCTGTCAAAGTAAACCCAGCCAACTGCGTTAGTGCCGCGATGCCATCCGACGAAGGGATGCATGTCAGCTGAGCCGGGTAATGGCGGGATAGCATTGGTAAACGCACTGCCGACGGGGTTCCAGTACTCAAGTTGATAATCTCCACTTGAATCCACGTTGTTAAGAGACAGATAGACTTCCCCCTGGCCCTGAGCGCCAATATCAATCGAGGTGGCATAGTTCCAGCTGAGGGGGGTGCCGCTCCAGCCGCCGCCATTATCATCCCCCTTAAAGTGCAGTGGCTTGCCGTCACTGTCCAGACAGACGAGATGCAGGCCATCACTGCCCGGGGCTCCGCGCAGTTGCAGGCCCAGTCCAGTGCAGGCGTCGAAACTCTTCAGGACACTGCTGTTGTCGCCGGGGAGGAGACTGAGCAGGCGGACGTCATTATTGCTGTCGCGGTCAAGCAGCAGCATTTCTCCCGGCTCAGCTCCCTGCAGAATTGTCACATCCTTGCCCCCGCTGGCCAATTCGGCAGGTGTGTTGCGCTGGACCCAGTTCAACGCCCCGGCGTCATACTCATAGAGCGCGCTGTAACCCGTATCGACCGCGCAGCTCAGATAGCGCGTGCCATGGGCGAAGCGCAGGTCAAAAGGCAGCATGTTGGTCACGTTGTTGTCGACCAGCTCTTCACCGCTCCAGACCGATCCGTCGAACTCACGGTAGCGCGTTTTGCCGCCATGGTGATAGGCCACTCCTGGCTGTCCGGTTGCCGGGTTGATCTCCACATCAATGCAGGTGGAACCAGCTGCGGCAAGATCGGCGCCGTCCACCACCGAATGGCCGGCGATATCCCAGCGCAGCCACTTGACTGCTGCGCCATCCGAGTAGGCAACGTCGATGGCGTTAGCGCCGGCGTTGTAGGCCGCGGAGACTGCTTCAATCGCAGGCAGGCCCAGCACTGGCCGCTGTTCGTTTGCCGGCGTGTCAACTACTCCGGTAATGGTCAGGTCATACACCGCCGCGCTCTGAGTTGCTGAAACTGCATAGCAGTTGCTTCCATCGGTCACTACCGAGCAGCGTGAGATGCCGCTGGCCACAGCGGGCACCGCAACCAGCTGGCCTGATGCTCCAAGGGTTTCATTCCAGGATACGCAAACCAACGACGGCCCGGTAACCATTGGAATGATCAAGCTCCCCTTGTACATAATCGGCTCTTCAAAGCTATCCGGCGCAACCAGGCTCCAGATGCGGTGTGGAGTGAGCGACCCGCCAGGCGCGCCGCTCCAGACCACCAGTGCGTCGCTTGCGGAATCATGTCCAAAGACAGCCAGTCTCTGACCATTGTCAAGGTAGCGCATCCGGGATGCGAACAGCCGTGCCGCCATGCCTGGCGGGGACCCCGCGACAGTCACCGGGCTGGTATTCCACTTGGGATAGACCTTCAGCTGGTATTCAGCGCTGGTCGTCAGCCCGTTTGAAGTTACCGACAAGCGCATGACGTAACAGGCCGGCTGAAGCAGCATGGTCTGCGTCTCGTCGAGTCCCAACGCCACCACTTGCGAACTAATGTCGGTCGCCTTGTGTTCGCTGATGCTGGTGTTGTCCGGATCATAAGACCCGCTGAAATCGAAGTCCACACTTGTGGCCCCGTGAAAAGGTCCCGAAGGAAAACGCACCTTCAACACGGGCGGGGTATCCGCCCCTGGGACAGCTTTCGTTATCAGGGTTGCTGTATAGCTGCGGTTACCGCTGGTATCAACGCTGGCAACCCGGTAGCGATATGGCACGTCCGGTTCAGCGCTGCTGTCCAGAAAGCAGACATCGCGGGAGGGTTCTGCATGGAGCGGCTCAAACGATCCAGACAGTAGCGGGGCACGCTCGACCTGGTAACCTACAAAGTCGGCGCTGCCGTAATCGAGTGAGTGCCGCCAGCGCAGGAATACGCCTGCATCAGCGCCAACCGCTTCAAACTGGCGCGGCGCGCCAGGCGCATTCGTCCCGCCGTCTATTCCCAGCTCAAGCCCGGCCAGCACCACGTCATTGCCCGGCGCGACCGCGACCATAAACATGGCTCTGCCGCCCGCTGAGACATAGTCCCTCAGGCCGCCTGGCTTACCCGCAAAGGGAAGCTGAATCTGGGCGCTGGCATTGAAAGGTCCGCTGAAGGCCCACTTTCCCGAATCAAAGTCTGCAAAAGCGATCCAGAACTCCTGGCCGGTGGAATCAGTTGTGACCTTCAGGTCAGTTGGAAAGGCATCCGTCGGAAAGTTGCCAAGTGCATAAGCGGCCCAGGCAAAGGGCGGCAGGCCGCTGCTCTCCAGCTTTCCATCCGGCACCGAAGCAAAGTTGACGGCCCGGACATACTCCTGCGGCTTAACTGATTGGTACCCCGGGCCGGTGATCCTGACGCCGCGAGCAACTGCGTTAGCCAGACTTGCTATAGAGGGCAGTCCGGCAGCATCAAGCTGCGGCGGGACTGCCTTATCGCCCGGCTCAAGCCCTGGATCTAAGGCTGACAAGCCCGCATCTGATCCGCCAGGACCGCCGCAGGCCGCCAACAGCAGCGTTATCAACACAGCGCAACCTGCGCGGCAGGTTAGGCCTAGAATAATTCGAGCCAAAGCTGGTTTCATCTCAACTCTCCTTCGGCAGCCGGACAAATGCAGGGCTCGCAGGCAACAGGCACTTTGACCTGCGCGGGGCAGCCATCGCCACACCTAGTCCGTGCTGAGGCACTTGATCGCGCCGGTTTCCCAGTCAAGATAGACAATGTGCCACTCTCCGTCGGAGCCGCATAACAGTTCCGGACGGTTGCAGTTCCTGAGCACCGGCGGCACCGGCAGTGACTCCCAGTCGCCAAAGTTGCTCCAGCGAATGGTGTTCTTCCCTCCGCCCAGGCTGCTGGTCAGTTCTACACCGGTCAGGCACTGGGCCTCCATCACGCTGACAGTCTTGCGCGGGTCGCGCCTGAAGAGAATCTGCAGATCGTTGTCGAAGTCGGTAATGGTTACCTGGGCCTCGTTGAAGGGACTCGAATCAAAAGTGGCGCTGCCGAGGAAGGGTCCCTGGGCCAGGGCGTAATGGTCAGAAGGCAGGTAGGTCGAGAAGACTGGTCCAAGGTAAAAGCGCGACAGTGTCACGGCGCCGTCAAATCCGCGGCCGCGGACCTCATCATTGGTCACAAGATCAAGCGGCGGGGCGCCAACTATCGCCATGTCATACACGCCAGCCACATCAGCGGTACCCGGCTTGTTGCTGTCAAACTTCCCATCCCAGGGATTGGCTCCGCCGCGCAGCAGCAAGATCCGCTCCGGGTCTTCTCTCGAGGCCGCCGCATTCCATATTGCATCTGTGCCGATGTTCTGAGTGTTCATGGAAAGGCCCAGGTTCTGGTTGATACTGTTCGAAACCAGATTGCCGGTAACATCGTCAAAGTAGAACCAGCCCAGTTCGCTCTCGCTTGGAGACCAGCCTATGCAGGGCGCCTGCGAGGGGGAGCCTGCGGCGACATTCGCCTGATTGACCAGCATTTCGGTGCCAGGATCCCAGAATTCCAGGCGCCGGCTGGCGCCGAAATCAGCGTTGTTGAAGGAAAGATAGACCTCTCCGTCCTTCTGGGACCCGATGTCCACCGAGGTGGCAAACAGGAAGCCCGGGTCCTCGCTGGTCCAACCGGTGCCATTGTTGGCGCCCTTGTAGTGATAAGGCTTGCCAGTACTGTCGAGGAAGGTGATATGCAGCCCATCGCTGCCTCCGGCGCCACGCAGCTGATAGGCCGTGACAAGGCGGGGATCCCAGTTCTCCAGCAGGTCGCCGGCATCCGCGGGCTTCAGGCGCAGCAGGAAGCAGCCGCCATTGTTGTCTTCGCCAGCCGCCAGAACCTCGTCGGCACCAGGCCCCGCCAAGATGCTGCTGCTGTAGCCGGTGGGATCAAGTTCAGGCGGCGTGTTGCGCTGGACCCAGCCGGGACCGCCGTCGTATTCGTATAGCGCACCATAGCCAGTGTCCACATCCATCATGCAGTAGCGCTTACCATGGGCAAAGAGCAGATCAAAGGGCGCATAGTTGGTCACGCTGTTGTCGAGGGTCTCTTCAGCCGTCCAGCTGGCGCCGTCATACTCGCGGTAACGAACCGCGCTGTTGTAGATATAGCCAAGCGCCGGCTCACCTGTTGCCGGGTTTAACTCGATATCGACGCAGACGCTTGGGCTGGGCGATATGTTGGCGCTGTCCACCAGAGTGTTGCTGTCCAGGCTCCAGCGGAACCACTCGGTGCTGACCGTGTCTGAATAGACAACATCGATGGCGTTCGCTCCAGGGTTATAAACGGCGGAGACCGAGTCCACGGCGACCAGGGCCCCAAACATCGAAACGCTGGTCTGACTGTTTTCCAGCAGCCTGGAGAGTACGATGTCATGGAGACCGGCGGTCTCATCGCTGGTGACAGCGTAACAGATCGAACCGTCACTGACCACCGAGCCACGGTTGTAGCTGACGGCCGAGCAGGATGCATTGGTATCGGCCGCGGTAACCCCACCCTCGGGCGTCCAGGCGAAGTTCAGCAGGGTGCCATTGAAAACCACAGGGATGATCAGGTTTCCTTTGTGCAAAACCGGCTTTTCGATCTCTTCCGGCTCACCAAAACAATAGACGCGGTCAACGCTCAGCGCTTCCCCCGGCACGCCACTGTAAACCGAGAGGGCCGCAGACACGGAGTCATAGCCGATGAGCGCGATCTGTGTTCCTCCATCAAGGTAGGCCAGCCTCGCGTGATCAAGCCGCATGCTGCTGCCAGCTTGTGGCTGGACCACTGTTATCGGCGTATCCTCCCAGTGCGGCCGCACCTTGACCTCGAAGTTCAAGGTGGTGGACAGTGCATTGCTTACCACCGACAGTTGTAAGAGGATGCAGCCGGGAGGCAGGTCGACGCTGAAGCCCGGGGCCGGGCTGGTGAAGGGCGCGGCCAGGCCGGGCCAGTTGACTCTATACTCGCTGATTGGCGTGCCATCCGGGTCGAAGGACTCGCTGAAGTCGAAATACACCGGGGATGTCCCTTCAAACGGGCCCTTGTCAAACTTGACCCGAAGCACCGGCGGAGTGTCATTGCCGGCGAACCTGCCGCCGGTGACGGTGTTGCTGTAGGCGCGATTGCCGCTGGTGTCCAGGGTAGCCACGCGGTAACGGTAGGTAACCCCCAGATCTCCTGTACTGTCATAGAAGGTCATGTCGCCTGAAGGGCTGGCGTTGAGCTCGACATAGGAACCGCTGAGCAAAGGCGCGCGTTCAACTATGTAGCCGGCAAAGTCCGCATCATGCCAGCTTAGTGAGTGCTGCCAGGTCAAGACAACACCAAGCTCGCCACTATCTGCGCTTGGGAGCACTGGAGATGGAGCTCCCGCGCCGCCGTCCACTCCCAGTTCGAGACCGGAAAGCACTACGGCCTGATCCGGCTGCACAGAGATCATGAACAGCGAACGGCCATCCGCGGAGACATAGTCCCGCAGGCCGGCGCTCTTTCCGGCGAATGGCAGCTCGACCTGGGCGCTGGCGTTAAAGGGGCCGTTGAAGATCCAGCGCTGCTCAGCAAAGTCCGCGAAGGCCACCCAGTATTCCTGGTCAGTAGTGTCCATCGTGACTTTCAGATCCGTCGGAAAGCTGTCTCCAGGGTAACTGTCAAGCCCGTAGACTGCCCAGGCAAAGGGCGGCAGGTTGTTGTTCGCCAGCTTGCCGTCGGGAATATCAGCGAAGTTGATGGCGTCGATGTACTCCTGCGGTTCAATCGTCTGATAGCCCGGGCCGGTCACACTGATGGCGCGCGGACTGCTTTGCAGCGACTGAATCGAAGGCAGGGCGGCGCGATCCAGCGGCGGCTCTGCTTCGGCCCAGGGCAGAGTTCGTTGTTCCAGTCCAAGCCCCTCCAGACTGTCCGGCAGCACATCCCGGGCAGCCGGGCTGTTGTTTATTCCCAACTGGCTGCGCGAGCCGCACCCGGCCAGACCCAGGCAGGCCGGGATAAGGCAGGCCAGGATCAGGCCGGCCAGCCAAATGCGGGCGGTCCGATGCAGTGCAGATTCACAAGCAGGCATATCTCCTCCAAACGTGGCTGCAGGGCCAGCGCATATATGATCAGCGGCCGTAGGACCTTGCTGACGTGCATCAGGCGAATCAGAGCGTGCTGCGCACCTTGATCTCGTCGGTCAGATAGTCGTGATATACCAGATGCCAGCGTCCGTCCATGCCGACAATCAGCTCCGGCATGCTCATATGCTCAATTTGTGGCAGCGGCAGGTCTTCCCAGTTGCCCATGTTGCTCCACTGGAAGGAATTCACAGCTCCGTCCAGCGTACTTACCAGGCTGACTGCCGTCGGTCCGTTGGCCTCCGCCACGCTGACGGTTCGGGTAAGTTCTGACGAGAAGGACGAAGTCAACTCCACCGGCATGTGGATATCCCGGAACCTCGAACCGCCGAACTGAATCGATCGTTCAAAGCTGAAGGCGTCAAGAGTAGACCCAAAGCTTGAGACATAGACCTCTGCCAGATCATAGGGCACAAAGAAGAGCTCCGGCCGTGTCAGGTACGCTGCGCAGTCCGTGCTGCGCCCGCGAGCCCGCAGATTAGTCAGGAAGTCAGCCGGTGGCTCGTTCAGCAGCAGGGAGTCGGTCAGCAGCTGGAAATCCGGGGCACCAGGCAGGAAATAGCCTTGTACGCCCTCATAAGGAGCCATTCCTCCGGCAAGAACATAAGGGCTGTTGGCCGCAGCGATGGAGAACCCGGATCGGCAGCTGTTCCAGATCGGTGAAATCAGAGGCATAGTGATGTCGTCAGTGAATGCCCCGCCGCTGTTGCCATGGTAGCCGTGCAGCTCGCCCAGAACTTCATCGTAAGTTGTCCAGTAAACGTCTGCAGCTACACGCGAACAAGTCAGACTGGGCCACTGATCAGGAACGCCAAAGGGCGTTGAATCAATCATGTTGAAGGTCTGCAGGTTTGGATCCCACATGAACAGATCATAGTCTCCACCAAAGCCGGCATTGTTGGCGGTGACGTAGACCTCGCCGCTGCCCTGGGCCCCGAGGTCGATGGAAGTGGCAAATGCCGGTCCAGGAGGATAAGGCGTCCAGGTCGATCCGCCATCGGTGCTGAAAGCGCCGTCAGGCTTTGAGCTGAGATCCATCTGCAGGACATGCAGGCCATCGCTGCCATGCACGCCGCTGAGCTGCAGCCCCTGGACGGACTCGGGGTTGATGGTCAGGGTCTCAGTCTCCGAGTCATCATCAAGGCAACTGTGCAGGTGAATGAAACTGGCTCCGTCGACCTGTGCCACCAGCAACTCGCTGGCGCTGGCACCCGGGAGCAGGGCCACCTCGGCACCGGGCACGTTGAGCAGCTCAAAGCCGCCACGCAGATTCCAGGTCGGTATGCCGGGATCAAAGTTGTAGATCTGCATTGGATCGGTCCCGCCATAGGTAGCCATGGCGAAGTGACACACACCGTTGTCATAGAGCAGGTCGCCAGCGAAGGAGTTATCGTTGGCGTTGTCGACGAATATCGGCGCGCTCCAGCCGGCGCCGCTGTGGCGGCTGAAGCTCCAGCGCGCGGCCGGCCCGTCGTGGAAAGCAACAGCAGGCTCGCCGGATGCCGGGTCAAGCTCTGCATCCATGTTGGTCACCCCGGCAAGCATGGCCACAATGTCATTGGTGTTCTCAGTGTCGCTGGACAAGTCATAGCTCTGCCAGCGCACATTGGCGCCTTCGTAGTACAGCGTTTCCAGGCTGTTAGCGGAGGGGTTGTAGACACAGTCCATCACATTGACGGCGCCGGCATTAGCGACCAGGACCGGCCCGCTGTTGAAATTGCCGTTGATCGCATCAACATAACGCAGATCAGTCTGGCCCATGTTGTCATCCGCATAGACCAGCAGCAGCCGGCCGCCATCGGATACCACAGCCGGGGTCACCGTCACACCGCTATCGTGGCTTTCTCCGATCTGTGCGGTGCTGCCATCCCACAGCAGGGTCTGCACCGAGCCGGTATCGTCTAGGATGCCAAAGGCCAGGTAGTCGCCAAAGGCCACCGGCTCGCTTATGCGGTCCACGCCCGGGAAGTAGGGCTGGCGATAAAAGCCCCAGTTGCCGTTTCCAAGGTCCGTCCGGATAACCAGGCCGTTGGCCACCTCGTCCCAGCCGAGCAGCACTGTGGCGCCGGAGCCAGGCAGACGGCCGGCCCGCAGCGGACTCAGGCGGGAATAGCCAGTGCCGGTGGCCGGCATGACGAGCTTGTCAGTATCGCCCCACTGGGGGTAAACCTTCAAGTCGAAGAATGTTGAACCCTCTTCGGCCCCGACGCTGACCACCGCATTGCCAAGGTAGCAACCGGGCTGCATTATGATGTCGAACTCGCTGTCCGGTCCGTTGTAGGTAGTCTGGCCGAAGAGCTGGACTTCATAGTTATCTATTGCACCGCCATTCGGGTCAAAAGATTCGCTGAGATCAAAATGGATTGTTGCTGGCGCGGTGAAGGGACCTTCCGGAATCTTCAACACAGCGATGGGCTTCAGGACTTCTGCCGAGTCGGCCTTAAGGTCAATGACGAAGCTGTAGGACTTGTTGCCGCTGGTGTCCACTGCACCGACCCGGTAGCGATAGGTGACATCCAACAGGCCGGTCTTGTCCCAGAAATAGTGGTCGCTGGAAGGCGGACCGCTGATCGACTCAAAGTTGCCGCCCAGTAATGGTGCGCGCTCAACAAAGTAGCCCAGAAAGTCGGCGTCCCCTGAGTCGGGCGAATCAAGCCAGTTGACCCAGATACCGGCTGCGCCTTCGCTGGTTCCAAACAGCAACGGGGGTCGGGGAGCCTCAGTGCCGCCGTCGACGCCCAGTTCGAGTCCGGCAAGGATCAGCGGATCCGGATCCGGGTTCGGGTTGCCGCGCAAGATGGCGAAAAAGCAGCTGCCACCGGGAGAGACAAAATCGAGCAGGCCCTTTGGCTGATCGCTGAAGGGAATTGGCACCTCGGCGTCAGCGGTGAAGGGCCCGCTGAAGACCCAGCGATTGTTGTGGTAGTCGGCAAAGGCAACGTAATACTCGGGGCCTTCAGTTCCCGGCGCAAGGCTAACTTTCAGCGAGGTCGGGAACATCGAGTCCCTGAAGCCATCCAGGGCATAAAGGCCGAAGGCCAGCCCGTCGACGGCCTGCAGGATGACATTGTCCGGGCCGTCATCGCCGGCATTCGCGCTGTCCAGATAGGACTGTGGCGCAATCGGCTGATAGCCCGGGCCGGTCACGCTCGCGCTGCGGCCATAGCCCTCGAGGTCCTTAAATCCGGGCAGGCTTTGCATTCCATGCAAGTCTGGCTGCAGGTCAGGCGGACTCAGCCGGCGCGGCGTCATCGCCTGCAGCTCGGCAAGCAGGGGGTTGTCTGAAGCGTCGGCCGGCGCGTAAGGCTGGCCTTGCGGCATTGTGGGATCGACAGAGCCCCTGCCGCAGCCGATCAGGACGCAGATGGCTCCGCAGAGCACCAGAGTGAGAGCCCGCAGCCCAGAGAATGCGGCGGTGCTGCGCGAAAGGTTGAACAGCATTAGCTGCCTCCGAATTGAAGCGTACCGCGCATTATATCCAGCCTTCCTGAAGTTAAACCAACTGGCCTGAGAATAGGCGCTGGTGCCTGTCTGCCGATACAATGTAGCCATGAGCGAAGGCGGGCCGATCACAAATGCCCTGCTGGCTGAGCTGGAGGGCCTGCGCGTCCTGAGCCGCAAGATTTTCCGCGGCCAGATGCGCGGTGAACGCCGCTCACGCAACAAAGGTCAGAGCGTGGAATTCGTTGACTTCCGGCCCTATCTGATCGGCGACGACCTGCGGCGGATTGACTGGAACCTCTATGGCAGGCTCGACCGCTACTTCATCAAGCTCTTCGAGGAAGAGGAGGACATGCGCCTTTACATCCTCCTCGACTGCTCCGCCAGTATGGGCTACGGCAATCCGGACAAGTTCGACTATGCCCGCCGGCTGGCGGCCGGCCTGGCCTATATCGTGCTCAGCAACCATGAAACTGTCAGCGTCAGCATCTTCAGCGGCTCCTATAAGATGATCAGCACCCCCAGCCGCGGCAAAGGCAAGATCCACCCCGTGCTGCGTAAGCTCAATGAGCTGAAGGCTGAGGGCGGCAGCCAGCTCTCGCAGGCCTGCCGCAATTTTGCAGCCCAGCACCGCAAGAGCGGCCTCGTCTGCGTGATCAGTGACTTCCTGATGGGCGAGGGCGTCGAAGCCATCGCCCCGCTGACTGGCCTTGGGCACCAGGTCGAGCTGATCCAGGTGCTGAGCCCCGAAGAAGCCAACCCGCAGCTTACCGGCGACCTTGAGCTTGTCGACAGCGAAACCGGCGAGGCGCTGGAAGTCAGCATGGGGGCCAACGTGATGAAGCGCTACCACGCCCGTCTGGCCGCCCTGCAGGCCCAGCTGGCAGCCTTTGCAAGGCGCTGTGGCGGCGACTTCTTTGTCGCCGGCACCGCCGTCCCCCTGCGGGATTTCGTGCTGGGCGAGCTGCGGAAAGGACGGCTGGTGCGCTAGCTGGATCGCGGGACCATGTCCCGTATTCCCTGTTTCTATCAGCGACCAAGCCCTACGGGACCTCGTCCAACGCTCCATCCCTGCTAACATAGCTGCGTGCGGATTGCATATGGACAAATCAGCGCAGCGCTGAAGCGCTGCCTCTCTGAACGCGGCTTCGCGGGCCACGAGCCCCAGCTGACGGAAATTGAATCTCCCCGGCCCTGGGGTGTCAGTTCAAACATTTGCTTCACCCTCGCCCCGCGCGTTGCAGCGCCACAGATCGAGGCGGCGACGGCCGGCCTGCCCAAGGGCGAGGCTAAGAAGCTGGCGGTCGAGCTTGGCCGCGAGGCCGGGCTGAAGCTGGCCAGCGAGCTGGCGGCCGAGCTGGAGCACCAGCGCCACCAGGGCGCATTCCCCTATATCAGCCGTGTTGAGGCTGAGGGGCCTTATCTGAACTTCTACTATGACGGTCCGGCGCTGGCACACATGATCGTCGGCACACTCCGCCTGATGGGCGAGCGTTTCGGACAGGGCATCTGCAGCGGCATGGAAGAGGGCGAGGAGTGTTACAAGGGCTATGACTGCCACCCGCGGCGGATCATGGTCGAGTACGCCCAGCCCAACACGCACAAGGACTTCCACGTCGGCCATCTGCGCAACGCCAGCATCGGCCAGGCGATCGCCAACCTGCTGGAGTTCCAGGGTCACAGCGTCTATAAGGCGACCTACCTGGGCGATGTCGGTTTGCACGTCGCGAAAGCGATCTGGGGCGCCGCTAATGCAGCTCAGCTTGGTATCACGTCGGCTGCCAGCGACAGCCCGCAGGACCGGCTGGCCTATTGGGGCCGCTGCTATAAGGCGGCCAACTCCCGCTTCGAAGGCGAAGGATCAGAGGCGGTTCAGACCGCGGTCCGCGAATGGCTGGCCCGATGGGAAGAAGGCGACGGCCCAGCGCGGTCCGAGTGGCAGGTCTCCCGCGACGAGTGCGACCGCGCCTTCCGCGATATCTTCGCCGAGCTGCTGGTCGACTTCACCGCCGACCCGGACTGCTGGTTCTATGAGTCTAAGGTTGACGACAGCAAGCTGGGCCAGAAGACCGCCGACGAGCTGAAAAAGCGCGGCATTGCCGAGGTTGACGACAGCGAGAAGTACATGGGCAGTCTGTTCGTGAACTTCGAGGTGCACCTTGGCAAGCTCCTGCCGGGCGAGCTGAAGGCCCGCGAGGCTGCGCTGGGCCGCACGCTCCGGGAAGACGAGAAGACAGAGATCGAGGCCCAGCTGGGCAAAACACTGCGCCGCCTGGGCAAGATGGTCATCCTGCGCAGCGACGGCACCAGCCTGTACCAGACCAAGGAGCTTGGACTGGCCAAGCACAAGTTCGACCTGGTGCGCGAGCAGACCGGCGAGCCGCTGGACGAGAGCCTTTACGTAGTCGGCGCTGAGCAAAAGCTCTACTTCGAGCAGGTCTTCAGTATCCTGAAGCTCTGGGGCTTCCCCAACGCCGAGCACTGCCGGCACATCAGCTATGAGCTGGTGGTGCTGCCCGAGGGCAAGATGAGCAGCCGCGAGGGGACGGTTGTGTCCTACCGCGAGCTGAAGGACGAGGCGATCCGGCGAGCCGAGGCGATCATCCGCGAAAAGGGGCTGATCGGCGCGGAGCAGGACATCGTGGACACCGCCCGCAAAGTGGCCATCGCCGCCATCAAGTTCACCATGCTGCAGGTCGGCGGCAACCAGCAGATTGTCTTCGACTTCGAGCAGGCCCTGAGCTTCGACGGCCGCGCCGCGCCTTATCTTCAGTATGCCTATGCCCGCGCCGGCAAGTTGATTCCTTCCGGCACTGATTTTGAAGCGCACCGCAGCCCGGTCCACGAACTCCATACATCGGAGGTCGCTCTGGCACGGCAGCTCAGCACTTTCCCCTCGGTCTGTCAGACGGCCGCCGAGCGCTTTGAGCCGGCAGGCCTCTGCAACTATCTGTACGCCCTGGCAGCGGCCTTCAGCGACTTTTACCGTGACTGCCGTGTGCTTGACGCGCCTGAACCGGAGCGCAGCTTCCGCCAGGCTCTGTGTTCTGCCTTCCGCAGCGTAATCCGAAGCGGCTTCAGGCTGCTGGCCCTGCCCCTTCCGGAGGCCATGTGAAGCCAGCGCTGGCGGCATACGGCATTGACGCCCGGCAGGTGGCGCAGGCCTTTCAACAGGCCAAAGTCAATCCGCACGGCATTCAGCTGGTTAACGAAGTGCTGTGCGATGCGCGCCCATGGCAATGCCGCCCGATCAACGAGCTGATCGACTGGATTGAAAGTGAACCTTTGGCGCTGCCGGCTATCTGGGAGCTGACGGATGCCCAGGCCAGTCTGGCCGACCGGGCCTTAAGTGAGTCGGATTTCCTGCGCCGTTTCAATCGCCCTGAAATCCTGCAGCACATGGTCTATCTCGCGCTGGACTTTGGTGAAGATACACCGGAGCTGCCGCGAGCCTGGCTGATTGAGCGGCGTGAGCCCTGCGACATCCTGGCCTTTCTGCAGCTGATCCTGCGCTGGGCCCAGCGTTTCGCGGCCTGGCCGCGCGGCGATCTGCGTCAGCTTCGCCGTCTGCTGCTGCAGTACAGCTTTCCCATACTGGCAACCCAGAATCGCAGCACCGGCAGCACGGGCGCCCTGCTGCTGGATGCCGGTACAGGCGTCAGCGAAAGCTACATGATCGATCTGCTGGAGCAGCTTGGTGTGTCAATCCTGCGCCGGGACGCGGCCGGAGCCCCTGTCGGACTTACCGCCTGGCTTGCCGCAGAACTTGGACTGCCGCTGCCACGATCGAGCGCCAAACAGCAGCGTCTGGAGTTCAAGCAGGCCGGCGGCACCGATAACAGCCTCTTCATCGTCCGTGCCATTGGCGGCGTTGACGGCTTTGATGTGCGCGGGGCCCTGGGCTCTGATCTGGGACTGATCATCGATATCGGCGACAAGGAAGTGACCATAGCAGCCACCGCCTATATCGAACGTCATGTTATCAGGATAATCAATGAGCATACTGACCTGACCGCAGACCTCGATCAGGGCCGCCTGCGGCTGCGCTGGTATGAACATCGCCTGGAGGCCAGCGACCTGGGCCGCATCATCTACGAAGCGCTCAAGAGCCAGTTTGTGCTGAACACAATCAGCGTCAACCTGATTTTTGACCCGCTGCGTATTTCCAGCCTGCGGCCGGCAATCCTGGCCTACCGCGAAGACCGCGAGAATCAGCTGCGTCGCCGCAGCGAGGACTCCAGCCCGCTGGTGCTGTGTACCGCCTGCTCCAGCTATATGCCGCACGCATTCTGCATTGCCAGCGCGGATCGCACACCCTGCTGTGGGCGCAGTTATGACGAGCTGGCCACCCTGGCCCTCTTCAGCCACAGTACTGATCAGCGCATCGTCGAGCGCGGCAGCGTCACCGATAAGCTGCGGGGGGCCTATCTCGGCGTGGACAAGCTGGCACAGATTCTTTCGGAGGGCGGTCTCAGGCGCATAAATCTGCATAGCCTGCGGGAGCAGCCCCACCCCACCACAGCGATCCCGGAGTGTGTCGCCTGGTTTATCGACGAGCTGGACGCATTCAACCTGCTTAGCCGCGACTACAGCGGCCGCAGCCCGGATGGCAAGACTTTTGACACGCTGTTGTCAAGGGTCGCCGGGCGTCAGTCACCGGGCTACCTTGGTGTCAGTGAGAGCTATGTGCTCAGCCCGCGCTTTCTGGTGGCCGAGGGCGGACTGGCCCGTGTGGCCTGGATGAATTCAAGCCTCAAAGCAAGGCTTAAAATAAGCAGCGAGCAGATCGCCACCGAGAACGATTGCATCAACATGGCCGGCCTGAAGACCCACCTGGCGGCCTGGAGGAAATAATGGACGCAGCCGCAGTGCTGGAAGGTCTCCTGAGCGAGCTGGGGACCAGCTTTCAGAAGGAAGAACAGGAAGAGGGCGTGATTCGCTATGACATCAGCCCTGACACAACAGATGGCGAAGTGCTGACCGGCATTTTGTACCCCACTGAGGCCGGCCACTTTCTCAGGCTGATGGTTTACATTGATGAACTGCAGCAGGAAAATGCGCTTACCATGCTGAAGGAACTGATGGCGATGAACGGCGAGCTGCCGACCGGTGCCTACTGCATGGATCCCGACGAGGAGCTTGTCTACGCTACGGTCAACATGGCAGTCGAAGGGCTGACGGCCGCTCCGCTGGCCGAGGCCATCGAGATCCTCTTCATGGCCCAGGATCTCTTTGATGAAACCTTCTTCCCCGAAGACCTTGGCGGCGGCGATGGTGTAGCCGCGCCGACAGCCCAGGCATAACAGATGCCTGAGCCAAGGCTCAGGCCAGCCACTTAGTTAGCACAGAAAAAGCCCGGACCCCTGCTGGTCCGGGCTTTCTGTTTCATCTTTACTCTGCTTCGAGTTCTGTCTGGCCTGCAGCTGTACAGCACCAGGACTTGTTGTCTACTGCAGCCTTGACTGGCGCCTCTATACAGGATGCTGTTCCTCAAAACCGATCGAGCTTCCTGGTTGAAGCAAAAAGAAAGGGGCGGGATTGCTCCCGCCCCTGAGTTTCGATCTTGACGCTGCAGGCAAGCCTGCTGCGGGATCCGGTGTGATTGCTCACACCTTCCGGCTTAGAACTTGAAGGTCCAGTCGACCTGAACGATCGACTCGTCATCCTTGGCAGCCGGGATGAAGAACCCGAAGGCGTTGTGCATCTTGTTCAGGAAGTACGTGATGCCCAGAACGCTGTTCTCCTGGAAGCCATAGGCCCAGCCGACCTCGAGGCTGTTGGTGTTGGCACCACCAGCATCCTGGTCCGCGAAGGCGTTGACCACAGTGTTAGCGCCGATTTCCTTGTAGCTGGCGAACCAGTACCAGTCACCCTTCTCGGTGGGACGCTCGCCCCACTGAGCACCGAAACCAAAGCCGGTGTCGTCGCTGGACTCGTAGATGATCGGATCAGTGATCAGCGTGTTGACGAGGTTGATACGGTCCTCG
>CAZEJB010000053.1:0-17069 GCA_964512635.1 uncultured Planctomycetales bacterium
CCTTCCTGCGCCAGGACACCTATGCGCCGAGCAGCTTTACCGAGACGCTGGGAGCACTGAGGAACCTGTATGAGCAGCATCAGGGCAGCTAGGGAGAGATTGCTGAATTATGATTGCTGATTGCTGATTGTCAGGAGTGTCGAGATGGACGGATTGCACGAGACAATTGAGCAGCCGATGTTTCAGACACAAGCTGATGCCCTGCGTTTTCGCACCCGACAATTCGCACTAGCCGTTATCCGGCTCTGTGAGTCCCTGCCGAAGCGGCAAAGCGCGCAGGTTATAGGGCACCAGCTGCTTAGAAGTGCAACTTCGGTTGGAGCACACTACAGGGAGGCTTGTCGTGCCAGAAGCACCGCCGAGTTCATCAGCAAATTAGACGTTGCGCTTCAGGAATTGGACGAAACCATGTATTGGCTGGAACTCCTGCTCGACTCTGGCTGCGCTGGCAAGGAAGAAATAAACCCGCTGATGTTAGAGGCGAATGAACTCTGCTCGATCCTGACTTCATCCTCAAAAACCGCCAAAAGCAGCAAGAAGGCGTAGGCTTAGCGGCGCTCCGAGTAATCAGAAATCAGCAATCATCAATCAGCAATCTCCCCCATTAGAACTGATATCCGAACGCCACGCCGTAGTTCGTGTCCTCGTTGTTGAAGGCCCGGCCGTAGTAGGCGCCGAACTTCACACCGCCATAGAGCGGCAGGGTGAACAGGCCGCCAAGGCCATAGCCGTTCAGGCTTTCGAGCTTGTCGAGGCGCTCGCCGATCCAGGCGTTGTCAATGTAGACAAAGGCCTCGTTGCTGCCCCCGCGGTCAAGGTGGAAGCGGTACTCGGCCCGCGCGCCGAGCAGCTTGGTTCCGGCATAGCGGCTGTAGCTGTGGCTGCGCGCCGCCCGCGCGCCTCCCGGTACCTGCTCCTCGCTCAGCGGCACATCGCCGCCCTGCAGCGTCGCCTGGAGCTGCCAGGCCAGTGAAGCCGCCGGCAATGTGGTGTTCGCGCTGTAATGCTCGCCAAAGCGGATCTCTTCGGTGGGCCGCAGGCCCAGCACGTTGCGCGTGGGGATGTACTTGCGGAAGTCTGCCGAGGCTTCGCTGAAGACATAGTCGCCGGCGTACTGCTTGACGTCGAGGCGATAGCTCCAGCCTTCCTGCGGCGTGAAGGTCTGGTCCCGGCGTGAAGAGACCCAGCCGACTCCGGCATAGACCGCCGTGCCGTCTTCGGCCACATCCGCCCGCGGCGAGCCGGCAGGATTACCTGCCAGCACCGCTACATCCTGGCGCAGCAGGCCGGCGCGCAAGACGGTGGACCCGCGTTTGCCCAGCAGCTCAAGCTGGCCACCGCGGCCATAGGCCGCATCCACACGGGCCACCCGCTCGCGGATGCGTGTCGCCCCCATGTGCCCACCCAGGCGTGTGCGCCAGTTGTTGGCGATGCTGGCGGAGAGGCTCTGACTGTCGCGTCCGCGGTTCAGGGTGTTGTCGTCCAGTGAGGCGAAGAGCCGCGGCTCCACGATGTCCTCGCCGTAGAGCTGCGCGCCATAACGCAGCTGCTTGTTCTCGCCCTGGTAAAACAGATCCTGATAAGCCGCGCCGATCTGGATTCCGCTGGTTTCGCCATAGGACAGCTCCGGCGAGATGAAGCTGGGGTTGCGGCTCTCATACCAGAGATGGATATCCACGCTGTTGTCGGCGTTGCGGTGAACTTCCCAGTCCAGCTCGCTGAAAATGCCGCGGCCATAGGACTGCTTCACCTGACGCAGGAAGCGCGCCTCGATGTATGGCGCCCCGGGCATGCACTGCAGGAGGCCCATCGCCTGCTCGTCCGTCAGCGGTCCGCCCCGGGATTCGATGCGGCACTCGTTAACGAAGCGCAGCTCGCCGGCCTCGTAAGCATCGGCGAACTCTTCAAGGTCAGCAATACCGATGGCGGCGAGCGCCCGCGGGTCGATGATCGTCAGGATGAACTCGGGAAGGCGGGCGCGCAGGCTGGCCGGAATCTCGTCGCGCCGAATGGCCTGCGCCGGACGCGCGCAGAAAAACACCGCGGAGATGATGAGCAGCGCGCAGACGGCCGCGCTGGTTAGTCTGTGCCCCAAACTGCCTTTCCTCAGCGAAGATTGTAACGGAGGGTCCGGAACAGGCTGACACCGCCAGCGTCCTTCCTCAGACCGGCGGAGGCAGGACGAAGGCTGCCCGCAGCACCTGATCCGGTGCATATCGCATTGCCTGCAGCGCTTCAGCCCGCGCAGGCTGGAATTCTTCAGTTTGCTTCGAACCTTTCAGCCGAAGGCCTAGTCGTCTATCAGCAACACCGGACCGCGGACCGGTGCAAGGGTGGACAGAAGTTTCTGATGGGAGGTTCTATGACATACTTTTCGCGCCTGCAGCTGGCGCAGCTGGCCTGCGCACTGTTTCTCCTTCTGACGTCGCTGCCCGCCGGGGCATGTCTAAATGACGCCGAGCATGGTTCTGATAGGGGCGCCAGCCCCGCAGCAGGGCGCAGTGCTGAAACATCGCAGATGCTTGACCTGCTGTATCCCGAGCAGTTCAGCCTTGCAAGCCACCTTGAGACGATCAACAGATTCAAGGAGCTGCTGAAGAACAACCCTGAAGCTGCCCGGGATCTCGACCAGCGCAATTCATACGGACTGGCGCTGGTCTATACCGGGCATCCGCAGGAGGCCCGCGATGTCTGGGCTGCGATGGAGGCCGAGCATCCTGGTGAGTATCGGACGGCCGCCAACCTCGGGACGGCTTATGAGCTTTGCGGTGACAACGAAAACGCGCTGAAGTGGATCACTGAGGGCCTGAAGCGCAACCCTGATTCCCACTCTGGCACGGAGTGGCTGCATGCCCGGATCCTCGAAGCCAAGCTGGCGCTTGCCAAAGACCCCGCCTGGCTGGAAAAGAACCACGCCAGTGGTCTTGCTGTCAGCACAAGCCACGGCCTGCCGGTGGGGTACCGCTCTGTGGCCATCGACAATACAGGCGTCAGCGTCCAGCTGGAGGACATGCGCCGAGCGCTGCGCTACCAGCTCAAAGAGAGGCTCAAATTCCTGCGCGACCCTGACCCGATGGTGGCCCAGCTGCTGGTGGATCTCGGCGATTCGGAAATGCTCAGCGGGTCAGCCCATACCGCTGCGCTGGTCTATAAACGCGCCATTGAATACGGCGCAAAGCCTGGCGAGCTTGCCGCGCGGGAGGAAGCCGCCCGTCAGTCCTTGATTTCCCCGCTGCAGCGGCTCTGGCCACTGCTCGTCCTTGCGGCCTTGCTGCTTTTTGCGGGCCTGACCTTTGTTGTGCTTCGCAGGAGGATGCCTTCGACGCCTGGAGCTTCAAAGCTCGTCGATCCTTGACCCTTAAAGCAGTCCGCAGCGGTCCAGCAGGGCGCTGTCATCAAGCAGCTGCCCGGTCGGACCGTCGGCGGCCAGCCGGCCGCGCTCCAGAATGAGGGCTCGCGGGCAGAGCTGGCGGGCAAGGTCAAGATCATGGGTCGCAATCAGCATCGTCTGGGGCCGCTGCGCGAGAATGGCGATCAGCTCGCGGCGGCCCCGTGGGTCAAGCGCCGCCGAGGGTTCGTCAAAGACCAGCAGCGCGGGATCGAGGGCCAGCACAGCCGCCAGCGCCGCGCGTTTCTTTTCGCCGCCGGAGAGGTGGAAGCAGCTCTTCTGCGCCAGCTCGACTAATCCCAGCGCCTCAAGCTGCTGCTCCGTTCTGGTGGCCACATCGCCGTCGCTGAGCCCCAGCGCCCGGGGGCCGAAGGCCACATCGTCGTAGACCGTCGGGCAGAAGAGCTGGTCGTCGGGGTTCTGGAAGACCAGGCCGACGCGGCGGCGGATCTCCCGCAGGCTGCGATCATCAAGCTCGAGGCCCTGCACCATGATGCTGCCTCTGCCGCGCAGCAGGCCGTTAAGACAGAGCATCAGTGTGCTCTTGCCGGCGCCGTTGGCCCCGAGCAGGGCCACCCGTTCACCGTCCTGGAGGCCGAAGCTGACCTTGCGCAGGGCATGGGTGCCGTCGGGGTAGTCGAAGCTGAGCTCCTCAACCTGGATCATCCGGCTGCCACCCGGATGCCCAGTGTTGCCGTCAGTAGTGCAGTGAGGAAAACCCAGTCCAGCGCCGCCAGCGCCTGTGGGCGAAAGCCGACGCTGCGCCCCTGGTAGCCGCGGGCGAGCATCGCGCAGTAGATCCGGTCTGCACGCTCATAGGAACGCAGGAACAGGGTGCCGATCATCTCGCCGATGGTGCGGGCCTGCCACAGCCAGCGTCCGCGCCAGCAGCGGGCGTCCCGGGCGCGCTGCATTCGCCGCGCTTCGTCTCGCAGCACTTCGAAGTAGCGAAAGGTGAAGCCCAGCAGCATCGCGATCAGTCCAGGCACGCGCAGCTGCTCCAGGGCCGCGAGCTGGCGCGGCAGCGGCACGATGGTTGAGAGCAATACCAGGCACAAAGCCGAGAGCCCCGAGCGCAGAACGACGCCATAGAAATGGGCCAGGCCGGTTTGCGACACGCGCAGAGCGCCGAGGTGATAGCTGATCGTCCCGGGCTCGGCAGGACGAAAGGGCAGAAAGACCGCCAGCAGCAGGATGAACAGCAGCAGATGGCTCCAGCGGTGTAGCACGATGCGCAGCGGCACGCGGCTGGCCAGCAACGCCAGCAGCAGCAAGACGGCATAGGCGCCAAAGGCCCAGGGCGCGCTGAGCGGGGTGGACACAATCGCGATGACCAGCACAACCGCGGCGATGAGAGTCACCCGGGGGTCGCGGCGGCCCAGCAGTGAAGTCGCCACCCGGGGCTGCTCATGTTCATGCAGAAAGGTCACGGTGCGAGCTTTCCAGCCGGCGGGTCGCCGACAGTGTGCTTGCCGGTACTGCGGCTGCGCAGCAGGCGCTCGAGCCCAAAGCCGAGCGCAAAAACCACCAGGGTGCCGATCAGGCCGGCCACAGCGGTCGAGACTCCCTCCGCTTGGACACCGGGGGTGCTGTAATCCGGGGCGAAGGGCGGCGGCCTTTTCGCGTAGGTCTGCTTGTTCAAAAAGCCCTGCTCGCCGGCGATCCATTCGAGACCGTCAGGATGCGAGGAGGCAAAGGGCGAGATGAAGACCGCCAGAATCAGAGCCAGGCCCAGCCCTAGCAGGACAAAGTGCGGCGCTTTCAGGCGCTTCACTGCGCGGCTCCGGAGCTCGCGGCGGACTTCAGTCGCGTTGACCGCGCGAGCAGATCCGGCCGCACAGCCAGCACCATCGACAGTACAGTGGTGGTAATCAGCGCCTCTCCAAGGCCAATGAGCGTATGCACGCCGGCCATTGCCGGCAGAGCCGCGGCCAGCGGAGCTGTACCGGACAGCGAGAGCTCGACCGCGCAGGCGGCGGAGGCCAGCACTACGCTGAGCAGCGAGGCGCTGAATCCGGCGGTCAGCGTGGCGCTGCGGCCGGCAGGCAGGACCGCAAGCAGGCCGCGATAGATCAGCCAGGCGCCCAGGCCGCCGATGACGCCCATGTTGAAGATGTTCGTGCCAAGAGCGGTCAAACCACCGTCGCCGAAAACCAGGCACTGGATCGAGAGCACCAGGGCCAGGATCAGGCAGGCGTTCCAGGGGCCGAGCAGGATCGCGGCCAGCGCCGCGCCGAGGAAATGGCCGGAGGTGCCGGCAGCGATCGGGAAGTTCAGCATCTGCGCCGCGAAGATGAAGGCGGCGGTCACGCCCAGCAGCGGCACCTGGCGCTCGCCAAGGCTGCGGCGGGCCTGCGACAGCGCATTTCCGCAGGCGCCGGCCGAGACCAGGGCGGTCACCACATTGATCGGGCCACTGACAAAGCCGTCCGGAATATGCATGTTGCGTCCCGCCGGCGGCGCTCTGCGCCCCGGCTGTCAGATTATATCCAGACCTTCGGCAATATTCAAGGCAGTTTTTCTGTCACGAAATAATTCCTGCCCCGGCCGCTGGTTCGTGCAGCATGACCCTGATCTCAGTTGAATTCGATTTTCCTCAGGCCGCTTAGCCGGAGCGCCGAGCGGTGCATAATAAACAGCTGTGCTCGAGTTTGACCCTTACGACACACCGCCGCTGGCTCTGAGGATTGGGCTTGGCGCCTTTTGCGCGCTGCTTTGCGTGCTTATGCTCAGCAGCCTGCTGCCGCGCGGGCTGGGCCTCTATGGCATCGTCGTTGTCGGCGGGCTGGTGCTTTGCGGGCTCTTCATCGCCACCAGCAATACCGGCGTCAAGGTCGCCAGCGCCACCGTAGCCTACATGGCCATGCTGGGCCTGATGCTGCTCTTCACTCCAATTGGCTAAGCGCGCGCTAGTCTAATAACCTTGTATGTCTCGCCACAGCTGAGGCCCCTGGTCCGCGCCCTGCGGGCTGGCCTGCCGGCCTGCCGCCACCCCTGGGCCCGCGCGCTGGCTTTTGTACTGGCGAGCCGCATCATCCTGGCCGTGCCCCTGCCGCGCCGGATTGGCGGCTTCACTATGCCGCTGCTTCCGGTGATCCTGATGAACCGACGCTGGATGGCCGAGATGCTGCCGGAGCACGGCGCGCTGCAGACCTTCCGCGGCCGCCTGATGAACGGCGGAGTCTGCGAGGTAGCACAGGTACTGCTGCATGAGTGTGCGCACCAGCTCTGGGCGATCTGGCCGGAATGGAAGCACTGGCTGCGGCTCCTGTTTGGCGTGCTGCCCCCAATGCGGCGCAGCCGCGTCTATGGCTGGGCCAGCAGGATCTATGGCGTGGACTGCAACAGCGCTGATGCGGTTTCCGAGGCCCTGGCCCGCGAGCTCTGCACCCAGTCGCGCTATCACAGCGAGGCGATCAGCTACCGCAGCCCGCTGGCCTGGCTGCACCCGGTTTTCCGGCGCGGCGAGCCCGGGCCTGAGCGCGAGCCTGGACCTTAAGCGGATTGTTACGGTTAAGTCCTGCTTTAGCCCGGCTCCCGCGCGTAACGGTTCGGTAGACTCTGGGGCGCACACTGCGCTTGTCACGGAGGACAAAAATGAAGCTTTGGCACACCGCGCTGCTGGCCATGGCCGCCGGTCTGTTGTTTTCCCTGCCCGCAATCTGCCACGCGGCCCACGGCCACGCCGCGAAACCGGCTCATGACTCAGCGGCGCAGGACCACAATGCACCAGCGGCGCAGGCCGCTGCCGGGGGGCATGCCGCGCCGGCCAGCGAACTACCCAGCCCGGAGGCGGTACTGCTTGAGCTGATCGAGGGCAACCGCCGCTTTGTGAGCGGACGCTCGCAGCACCCGCGCATGGATCTGAAACGCATCCTGGAAACCAGCTCCGGCCAGCATCCGAAGGTCAGCATCGTGTCATGCGCTGACAGCCGGGTACCGGTGGAGCTGCTGCTGGACCAGGGCATTGGGGATGTGTTCACCGTGCGCGTCGCCGGCAATGTCTGCGACACCGATGAGATCGGCACCGTCGAGTATGGCGTGGAGCACCTTGGCACGCCGCTGCTGGTGGTCATGGGCCATACCTCCTGCGGCGCGGTCAAAGCTGTCTGCACCGGAGCGGAAGTCGGCGGCTCCATCCCCCTGCTGGTCGACAACATCGGGCCGGCAGTCGAGCGCGCCCACAAGCACAGCGGCCTGTCCGGCGAAGCCCTGGTGCCGGCGGCGGTGGAGGAAAACGTCTGGCAGAGCATCCATGACCTGCTGGCGCACAGCGCCATCACCGCTGAGCTGGTTGAAAGCGGCAGGCTGAAGGTCGTGGGCGCGATTTACGACATCAGCACCGGCGAAGTCAAGTGGCTCGGCAGCCATGCAGATGAGGACCGTCTGGTGGCGGACAAGCTGAAGCAGCATGACGCGGCCGCGGGTATTGTCAGTGACTCAGGCCGGCAGGTCGCCAAGGCGGGCAAGAGCCAGCCGCTGGGCCGCCTCCGCAGCCATTGATGGCTGCGCCTGCCTGTCCGATCACCGGACGCAGGAGCTAGGACAGTACCGACCCGCGCCGGCCACGGCAACGGAGACGAATGGTGTCAGGCTTGCGTAAATCATGAACCTGAATCTGGCATAATACGCAGCCCAAACCAGGATTGAGGTTAGGTTCATGAGAAACCTGATTGCCGCCCTTGTTGCCCTTGGTCTGCTCGCGCTGTCCTCCTGCGGGGGAACCGGTTCAGACTCGACACGTCTGTCTCTGAGCCGCTCTGCGCCATCGGTTGACCCTGGCCCGCTGGTCAGCGCCGGGCTGCCGGCATTGCCGAACCCGGGCAACTTCCTGCCCGCCAGGATGGCGGCGACAGCCGAAGTCACTTATCCTGCCTCAGCCAACCTGGATGCGCTCTCCGGCGCCGGCCTGAACGGCGCCGAGCTTGTCTTTGCGCCCGGCCCGGGCGAACTGCACTGGGCGGTCTACAAGTTCAACAATGCCCCCGGAGAGGACCTGAATGTCCTGACCTACCACCTGGATCCCTCCAGCGTCACCGCTAGCACAAAAGTGTGGATTGCCCTGTCCAACTTTGCTCAGAAAAGCTGGTACTTCCTGCCCCCGCAGACAGAGCAGAGCAAGACCATCGACCTGAGCGCGATAGATGTGCCCTTTACCAATGGCAGCGGCGAAATGTATATCGCCTTCATGGCCTACGACGGAGGCGGTTACACGCTTCACGACATGCGCTTCGAATACCCGGACCGCTTCAGCGCCTTCGGAACGGTTGTGGACACCAATGGTGCGGGCATCCCGGGGGTGCTGGTCAGCACCCCGGCCTTCGGGCTGCAGACGGTGACCGATGCCAATGGCGATTTCACCCTTGAGGGCCTGCCCGATGGCAACTGGCCCATCGGCTTCACCAAGGATGAGTGGACCTTTTACGACAATCCGGCTTTTGCCCTGGTTGATGGAACCAGCAGCGACGTGGGCCAGGTAATCGGAAATCGCAACAAGAGCAACTTCATTCCAGTCCCGGATCACGACGGCCCAGGCTATGAACAGCCGATCGACCTTAACAGCTGGAGTATCGATAACCCGATCGAAGGCAGCCTGTCGGTCTTCGACGACCCGTCGGATTACTACAGCCTGGATTTCAGCGGCTCGGGAATTGATCGCCTGAACGTCGGCTTTACCCTGGTCAACGAGGACGGAGGAATTCTGTTTCCGACCATTTACATCTATGACAGCACTGGTCAGCTGCTGGGCTCAAGTTCGGGCTTCGTCCTGAGCAGCGGCGCGCTGGCCAACGCCGTCCCGGATGAGGACGACACCCGTTTCCTGGTCTCGGTCGGCTGCGGGGCCGGCGGCGGGCGCTACAAACTCTATCCAATGCGGAAGTTTGTTTCCACGATGAGCGGCACTATCTCAGAGGGCGCCAATGGACTTAACCGGGTCATAGTCAACGCCAAGACTGACAATGACGAGCTCTTTGAGCTGAACGACTTCAGCCTCAACTATTACACCAGCGGCAACGTCAATGCCGGTCAGTTTATTGAAACCGCGTGGCCGACCAGCCACACAATCCTGACCCCCAGCGCGCCGAACTACTCCTTCACGCCGCCGGTTGGCGGATTCAATATCTACCTGGACCCCATCTCATTTCAGGGCGCGCCGGTGCAGACCGGCGACGGCTATGAACCCAACGACGCCAGCGATGCCGCCCCGCTGCTGGTACTGCCCTATGACAGCACTCAGGACACGCCGCTGAGCATCGGCGGCGTCGACGAGAATGACTGGTACCGGGTTTCACCCGGCAGCGCAGCCGACACCTGTCTGGAGGTGCAGCTCAACTGGACGGACACCGGGCTTGGCGGGGGCGAGGCCGTGCTGAGCATCTACGATGCCGATGCGCCGGGCTTCCCCGTGGCCACCGGTGTGGCCAGCGGCACTGGCGCCAGGGCCCGGCTGATGACTAACATCGACGGCGGTGACTACCTGATCCGTGTCGCGCGTTTCTTTAATGCCCGGCGCAAAGTGCCTTACAGCCTCAAGACCAGCGCCATCAACGCCTACCCGCTGCAGGTCGAGGCGCGGCTGGACAATGGCGGCAAACTCAGGAATGCTGTGTTTGACTACCAGTCTGCGGCTTTTGACGATCGTCAGAGTCTCACCACCGATGAACAGGGCCTGACCCCGGCGCGCTACTACAAGCCCGGCGAGATTGTGAACGTTGAATGCCGCCGCTATGGCTATAACATCAACCGCAACACCAGGCGCCTCGTGATGCCCGCTGAAGCGACAACTCTCAGCTTTGTGGCGGACGCCCTGGCCGGGCCCGACAGCCTTGAACCAAATGAGACAACTGCGGCCGCGGCCGGTGAACTGCCGCTTGAGATTCACGCCAGTTTCGCGGAAACCGGCGATTTCAGCGACTTCTACTCCTTTGAAATGCCTGCCGGCGAGAAGCTGCATCTGCACTTCTTCCCCAGCGACCAGGGTTCCAGCTCCTACTCCGTTAATCTCTATGACAGCACGGAAGCATATACCGACGGGCAGGTCATCCACGGTATCACTGACACCTGGCTCGAGACCGGCGCCGGGGGCCTGATGCGCCTTGAGTTGTACGGAAACGGGCGGGACTCTGACTATGAGCTGGAACTGAGCAGCGGCATTGCCCGGCACATCAACGGCACGGCGTTTGACCAGGCTACCCCGGTCAAAGGTGCGCGTGTCTATGAAGCCAGCCAGAAGCGCACAGCAGACGTTGACGACAGCGGCTCTTTCGACCTGGGGGTCTATCCCCCGGGGGATTATCAGCTGCAGCTGGTCGCCCCGGGCTACAGTCTCATGGACGGCCAGCAGACTGCGACCGTCACTGCGGTTGCCGACGGCAACGTGGCCTTCCACGCTGAAGCCAACCTCTACCCTGACTTCACTGAGCCCAATAATGATGGCATGACTGCCTACAGCCTGGTCAACGACAACCCGATTGTCAGCAACTTCGCACCGGGGCTTGGCGACAGCGCTGACTGGTTCAAGTGTGATACCGGTCTGATCGGAGGCTATCTCGTGGTCATCGAGGTGACCTACCTGCCCTGGCATAAGGACCCCAGCGTCTCGCTCTATTCTGACCCGCTGGCCGCTCCGCTGGCCAGCGCCAACTGCAGTCAGGTCGGCTACCAGAAGATCAGCTATCCAGTGTTGGGGACCGGACCGGCGACTGTGTACGTGAAGATCGACGGCCAGCCCAGCGACTATGTGGTCAAAGTTGACATTCAATCTTTCGCGCCCTGACCGGCAGCTCTTTGCCGTGCGGGACTAGAGCTTGATCTTCGTGGCGAAGTGAGCCTTGTGGCGCTTGCCGGCCTGGTCGGTGAAGGCCAGTCGCAGCACAAGGCCGCCGCTGGACTGGTCGACCTCAATACTGTCCTCTTCGCAGTCCTGCCAGCCGGAAGCCGCGGGGTCGTACATTAACTGGCCGTCAGAGAGCTGGCCGATGCGCACCCGAAAGCGCAGCGCAGGGCCAGCTTTGGTATCAACCCAGCCCTTGCAGACAAAGATCCGCTTGGCCAGGTTTGAGCCTTCCAGCGAGGTCTTCTGGAAGGGCTTGCCGTCGAGCTCGCCGGTGACTTTCTTCAGCTTCTTCAGGATGCCGAGAATGATCGATTCGTTAGCACCCACCAGTTCTGTGATCTTAGGCATGGTCGAATCATAGCAAGCGCGCGGCAGACTGCAGCCTGGAATCTTGCGGACGAAGCTCAGTCTCTGCAAGTCGCTCAGCTGGCCCCCATGCAGCTTTGATTTGTGTTAATATCGAATGATCCAAAGCAGTTTATTCCTAACTGCTGAGAGCTCCTGCACCAGGCTGAATGTACCGGAGGCTGACCGTGAATTCCCAGCGCTTGTCTGTGACGCTGTGCGCCCTGTTGCTGCTTGTCTGCTGCTCCTGCGGCGGCGCAGACAGTCCCACTTTGGAAGGCCTGAACAACAGGTCGCTGACACCCGGAGTCGCGCCGACAGTTCCTGCCCTGCCGAGCCCGGGTGAACTGACACGCAACGGCGCCGAGTTCAGCGAGTTTCTGATCCAGCAGCCCGGTGCTGATTATGCCGCTGATCTGCCTTACCTTGGCTGCACAGCAGTGGACACTCACGCCCAGTTCAGCCCGGCTCTGCAGCCCGAGGGCCCGCGTGGTCTGAAGGGCGCGGCCTACTGCCTTTACCGCCTGAGCTATGACCCGGCGAGCCTGCCGGTGAAGCTGACGCTTGAATGGGAGACAGTACCTGCGGGCCAGTGCTGGATCGGTCTGTCTGACTGGGCCAGCAACAGCTGGTACTGGCAGCCGCTGCCTGTCGGCGATGAAGTCGAGCTGGCCGAGCCGCAGCGCTTTGTGGATGGCGCGCAGCGCTGCTTGGCGGTGGTTATGCATACGGGTCCCGGCGACTGCAGCCTGTCCAAGATCGGCTTTGGCGAACCGCCCCCGCCGCCGCCGACGGGCGAGGGCTATACCCTCATCGCGCCTCTGCTGGGCAAGGACAGCTATCTGGTGGATATGGACGGGACGGTTGTGCACACCTGGAGCAGCAACTACGCCGCCGGGGCGTCGGCTGTGCTGCTGGAAAACGGCCACCTCCTGCGCGGCGCCAACCTGCCAAACGGCAACTTCGGCGGCGGTGGCCGCAGCGGCCGCCTGGAGGAGTTCAACTGGGACGGCAGCCTCGTGTGGTCCTACCAGCACAGTACCTCAAACGAAACCACGCATCACGACTTCAAGCGCATGCCAAACGGCAGTATCCTTTTCATCGTCTGGTACTTCATCCCCGACGATGAGATCCTGAACCTCGGCCGCAATCCGGAGTATTTGGAAGCGGGCACTTTCCTCGCCGACAAGATCATCGAGGTCGAGCCGACCCTGCCCTCCGGCGGAAACATCGTCTGGGAGTGGCGGGTTCAGGACCACCTGGTGCAGAACTTTGACGACATCTTCCCCGACCACGACAACCCGGCTGACCACCCCGAGCTGATCGACGTGAACTACCCGCCGGTTGTCGCCGGCGACTGGACCCACTGCAACGCCGTGGACTACAACCCCGAGCTGGACCAGGTCATGATCACTTCGCCGACCTTCAGTGAGGTCTGGGTCATCGACCACTCGACGACGACCGAAGAGGCCGCCGGGCACACCGGCGGGCGCAGTGGCCGCGGCGGCGATGTCCTGTTCCGCTGGGGCAACCCCCTGGCCTACAGCACCGGGCCGGTTGAGGGTCAGCAGATCAACTTCTGCCACAACGGACACTGGATCGAGCCGGGCCTGGATGGCGCCGGCGATATCCTGATTTTTGACAACCGCCCGAGCCCCTGGGAGGTCGACGCGGCCTATTCCTCGATCGTGCAGATCACGCCTTCCCTGAACGCCAATGGCACCTATAACTTCGGCGGCAACGGCTTCGCACCTGACGCGCCGACCTGGGAATATGTCTCCACTCCGCCGGAAGAATTCAGCAGCCCGGTTATGAGCGGCGTCCAGCGCCTGCCCGGCGGCAACACACTGATCTGCGCAGCAACATCGGGCTATGTCTTTGAGGTGGATGCGGGCAAGAACATCGTCTGGGACTACCAGGCGACGCTCAACAGCATGCCATCAACCTTCGTCTTCCGGGCGCTGCGCTATACCTATGATTATCCGGGTGTCGCCAACCTGCTGACGCCTTAGCCAGCTGGATAACCTGCGTATCTGTTTGCGTTCAAGGATGAAGCGCACTTATCTGCCGTGGTTTGGATGAAACCAGTGCTGAGCCGTCAGGCAGAATTCCGAGCAGACTTGCCGAGTCAGAGCGAAGTGGGTGGCGACGCAGGATTCGCCCCTGGCTTGACACCAGCAAAAGATAGCTGGTGACTGCCGGACTGGTTATCTGCGTATTAGACTGCTTTTGCAGCTTATGGCGCAGTTGCACAAGCATTACCGGTTCGGTGAAGCATTCTTCAATGCAGTAGATGCTGCCATCAGGCCGGGCGAAGATGCTGTGGAAACTACCCTCGTCCTCCAGCCGCCATTGAACCTGACCGTTTTGGTCAGCGGCAGTGATTGCCCGCCGGCCGCCAACATAGATTCGGTTCTTCTGCTGGCCTAACAAGCCAACTATTGAGACGTCAACGTCCAGCAGCCATAGCCTCTTGCCAGCAGGGCTATAGCAGACAACTCCTTCGTGATTCATGGGAATAAGCAGGTTGCCTTGCTCATCAAACTGTACACGCGAATAGGCCGCGAGGAACTCGCCTGGCTGTCTCCACAGGACCTTGCCTCCAGGATCAAGCCTGACCAAAAAAGTCTGTTTACTACCTGGGAAGTCCTGATTCACGCCGTCAGAAAAAATCAGCCCCTCGGACTGGATGAAATACACCGATCCGTCCCCTGCGACAAGCGGGGGTCTGAATCCATGATGTCCCGGCAAGGCGACCTCGAAAAGAAACTTCCCGTCCTGATCCAGCCAGACGAGTTTCTGGTTTCCCGAAACCGCCAGGCTGCCATTCTTGTGCAGTCCAACCGGCGTCACTCGATCCCGGGGATTGGTGCTGCGGATCACAGCCGTCCAAAGCAATAGACCTGCGCTGCTGACACAGGCTACCTTGGATGCAGAGCTACCTACAAACACAGTTCCCTCAACACCTGCCAGAGGGTGATTCCAGCCCGGCTGTCTGCCGCCGGGAAGTGCTACTCTCCAAAGCTCCGCGCCCTTGAAACTCAGCTTAACAAGCTCGCCTGCGGAGCTTGTCAGGTAAATGCCGTCAGGCCCAATGGCCATCGTATCTTTGCTTACACCGGTATCAGGAACATCCTGCGTCCAGGTCCTGGTGAGCCTCCTGGGCTCGGAGAGACGAAAGATCGCGGCCAGAGCCACCGACAGCACTATTGCGCCAAGCAGCAGGTAGCCCCAGCGAACACGCATAACCTGAGTATTTCCCAAGCCTGAAAGCTTGTAAAGACCTACTTCACCGTCGGGATTGTGATGCCCTTCTGGCCCTGGTACTTGCCGCTGCGGTCGGCGTAGGACGTCTCGCAGGCTTCATCGCTCTCGAAGAACAGCACCTGCACCAGGCCCTCGTTGGCATAGATCCGCGCGGGCAGCGTCGTCGTGTTGCTGATCTCAAGGGTGATATAGCCCTCCCAGCCCGGTTCCAGCGGCGTGACGTTGGTGATGATGCCGCAGCGGGCATAGGTGCTCTTGCCGACGCAGACGCACAGCACGTTGCGCGGGATGCGCATGAACTCCACACTGACCGCCAGGGCGAAGGAGTTCGGCGGGATGACGCAGACATCGCCGCTGAAGTCGACAAAGCTGCTGGGGTCGAAGTTCTTCGGGTCGACAACGCTGCTGTTGACGTTGGTGAAGATCTTGAAGTCGCGGCCGACGCGGATGTCATAGCCAAAGCTGGACAGGCCATAGCTGATCTTGCCCTTGCTGATCTGCTTCTCAGTGAAGGGCTCGATCATGTGGCGCGTCAGCGCCATCTCGCGGATCCAGCGGTCGCTCTTGATGCTCATTGAGTTACGCACTTCCTGCAGGAAAACTTGGGGGAGGCGATTATAGATTGTGGCAGGAGTGGCGCTTAGAGTCCCCGGCTCATCAGCAGCGCATCCCCCTGGCCGCCACCGCTGTCAAGCACGATAACGGGATCGGTGTCAACAGTCCCCGGCACGTCGATCGAGCTCAGGCTGCCGACTGACACTTCTGACAGGCTGATCGAGCTCCAGCTCAGATTTTCCGGCCCACCGCTGTTGACGATGCTGCTGCTGGTAACCATGTCGGCGGACAGGCAGGTACCACCTGCCACGCCGCATATCCCGGCAATCGCCAGCAGGTCCGTGTTGAAGTCGAAAAGCACAAAGTTGTCAGTGTACAGGTCCGCCGAGGAGGGAAAGACAACGCTGGGGAAGTTAATCCATGTACCTTCAGACAAGAGGCGTTCGCCGATTACGCTGATGTCGCCCCCCGGTTTGGAGGCCATGCCGGAGACTAAACCTCCGCCGGTACCCGTGTTCCAGGTGGCATTAGGCGTGCCGCCCGTTTTCAGATTGCTGACAAAGAGCTTGCCGCTGCTGCCGTCGCTAAAACTGCCGGCCACGATCGTATCAACCAGCAGAGAGTTGCGCTTAATGACGGATCCGGCTTGACTGTTGTTGGCGTCCATCTGCTGGGTAAAGGCGAGGTCAAGCTGGTCTGGGTTGGCAGCGTTGTCAAAATGTACGGCAAGCGCCCGCGAACCGGTGATGTAATTCACCATTCCAACCGCCGTCAAGCTGAGCGCAACCCCACCGCCAAGCACAAACTGGGAACTGATAGCCATGTCGTCCATGAAGATAGAGTCAGTGCTGTTGACCGTCCAGGCCCGCAGCCACTCGAGGCTTCCATCCGAAGTATTGATACTCACCAGGCACAGATTGTTGAAACTAGCGTAGTTGCCGCAGATGACGCAGCTGTCGCCGACCTGCAGAGTGCAGTCGGGTAAGATCTGGTCGGCATTGTCGAAACAGCGCGAAAGCAGCAGCTCGCCCTCCGGGCTCCAGCTCTGGACAAGGAGGTTCTGCCGTGTGCCCGGGTTTTGCGGCACGTCAAAGACGCCGGTTACAAAGATCAGGCCGTCTGCACTAATGTGAACGGTGTCGGCCCGCTCTGTACTGCCTCCATCCCAGGCCCTGCACCACAGGATGTTCCCGGCCAGGTCGTACCTGGCCAGCAGGACATCCGTGCTGCTGCCCTGATTGATATACCCAGCGGCGTAGAGGCCCCCATGACCGTCATAAACAACTTCAGTGAAACTAGTCTGGGAGCTGGCGCCCAGGGAGTGCGTCCACTCTGCGCATGCGGTGAAAGGACTGGAGACCGTCGCGCTCAGGCCGTCATCATCCCTGACCCGGAGTATTCCCGGGAAGAAGCCGGCATTCTCAAAACTATGATCGTGAGTGGGTTCCGTGCCGTTGCTCACTTCGAAGCTGCCATCGCCGTCCATGTCCCAGTCATAACCGACGATGACACCGTCCGGGTCACTGCTGGCGCTGGCATCAAAGCGGCCGGTGACAGGGACAAACCCCTTGTTGATGTTGAGCGTCTGACTCGCGACCGGCGGCAGGCTGCCGATGCGCAGACTGGTCAGGCGCTGTGCTTCGCCGTTGCACAGAACAACGACCAGCAGCTCGTCCG
>CAZEJB010000054.1:0-16946 GCA_964512635.1 uncultured Planctomycetales bacterium
ACCGGGTCTTCCAGGCTGTCCTTCAGGCGCTTGATGAAGCGCGCGGCGGAAGCGCCGTCGATCACCCGGTGGTCATAGGACAGGCCCAGGGGCAGCATCAGGCGCGGGACGAGCTGGCCGCCCACCACGCCGCCTTCCCAGCGCGCGCGGCCGACGCCCAGGATCGCCACTTCCGGCCAGTTGACGATCGGCGTGAACTCCGCCCCGCCCAGTGCGCCCTGGTTGCTAATGGTGAAGCTGCCGCCGGCGAATTCGCTCAGCTCGCTCTTGCCCGTGCGGGCGCGTTCGCCCAGCTCGCCCAGCTCGCGGGCCAGCGCAAAGACATCCTTTTTGTCCACGTCACGCAGCACCGGCACCAGCAGGCCGCGCTCGGTGTCCACGGCGATGCCGAAGTTGAAGTACTGCTTGCGAATTGTTTCGCCGGAGTTGTAGTCGAAACTGGCGTTGAAGTCCGGGAAGGCCTTCAGCGCGCTTACCAGTGCCGGGATCAGCAGCACGGTCAGGGTCAGCTTGCCGCCCTGCGCCTCAACCGCCTCGCCATACTTCTGGCGCACCTGCTCAAGGTCGGTGATATCCACGCGCTCGAACTGCGTCACCGGGGCGACGTGCTGATGGCTCAGCGCCATGTGCTCAGCAGTCTTGCGGCGCACCATGTTCGGGGCCACGCGCTCAATCGCGCCCCACTGGCTGAAGTCGGGCAGGGGAGGAGCCGCGAGGCCGCTACCACCACTCCCGCCGGAGCGGCCCTTGACGAAGTTGACCAGATCTTCCTGGGTTACGCGGCCACCGCGGCCGGAGCCGGGCACCATGGCCAGTTCAATTCCGAACTCGCGGGCCAGGCGGCGGGTGGAAGGAGCAGCGGCAATGGAAGCGCCATTGGTATGCGCGGGGGGTGCGCTGGCGGCCGGGGCGGGTTTTGCTTCAGCGGCGCTGGGCGCTGAAGCCGGGGCCGCAGGCTTGCTGTCAGTTTTCGCCGGAGCTGCAGCCTTGGCTTCAACCTCTGGGGCTGCCTCCTTTGCCGGCGCGGAAGTCCCCTCGGCCTTCAGGCTGACAATAGCTGAGCCGATCGGAACGGTCTGTCCCGGTTTGACCAGGATCGCCTCGACCACGCCGCCGGCGGTGGAGGGGACCTCCACCAGCGCCTTATCCGTCTCAAGCTCAATCAGGCCCTGGCCCTCGCTGACGCTGTCGCCAACCTTGACCAGCACCTTCAGCACATTGCCGGTCTTGATGCCGTCGCCAACCTCAGGAATCAGCACATCCACTGCCATTGTTGTTCACTCCACTTCTTCGTCGGGGCCGCAGAAATGCGGTCCGGTCTTCGCATGGGCGGACCTTGTGTCCGCCCGTCTTCCTCTAGGTAGGGGCCGCAGCAATGCGGCCCGCCTTCAAGCCCGCATTTCTGCGGGCCCTACATCACAAAGTCCAGGGGTCGGGGTAATCCGCGTCAAGACCGAGGCTCTTGATCGCGTCCTTCAGCTTCTTCACGTCGTATTGCCCGCGCTGGGCCAGACCGCTGAGGGCAGCATAGGCCACATGCTCGTCGTCCACCTCGAAGTGGCGGCGCAGGGCCGCGCGCGATTCGCTGCGGCCAAAGCCGTCGGTGCCAAGGCTGATGATTCCGCCGGGCACCCAGGCCGCCACCAGGTCCGGCAGCGCACGCATGTAGTCGCTGGCGGCCACCACCGGCGTGTCTTCCTTGCCCAGCACCTGGGTGATGTAGGGCACTTTCGCCTTGGCCCCCGGGTGCAGGCGGTTGTGGCGCTCGCAGCTCAGGCCGTCGTTACGCAGCTCGGTATAGCTGGTAGCGCTGTAGATGTCCGCGACCACGCCAAACTGATCCGCCAGGATCTCCTGCGCCCGCAGCACCTGCTGCATGATTGTTCCGCTGCCCAGCAGCCGCACCTTCGGTGCACCCTTCTTGGCCGCGCCGGGCTTGAAGAGGTAAATGCCCTTGCGGATGCCTTCCTCAACGCCCTTGGGCATCGCCGGCTGCAGGTAGTTCTCGTTCATCACCGTGACGTAGTAGAAGCAGTCCTCGTGCTCCTCGTACATCCGCCGGATGCCGTCCTGGGTAATGACCGCCAGTTCGAAGGCAAAGGCGGGGTCGTAGGCGCGGCAGGTCGGCACCGTGCTGGCGATCAGGTGGCTGTGGCCATCCTCGTGCTGCAGGCCCTCGCCGTTCAGCGTGGTCCGGCCCGAGGTGCCACCGAAGAGGAAGCCCTTGGTGCGGCTGTCAGCGGCGGCCCAGATCAGGTCGCCGACGCGCTGGAAGCCGAACATGCTGTAGTAGACATACATTGGGATCAGCGGCAGGTCGTGCGTGCTGTAGGCCGTGCCCGCCGCGATGAAGGAGGCCAGCGATCCGGCCTCGTTGATGCCTTCCTCAAGGATCTGGCCGTTCTTGGCCTCCTTGTAGTACATCAGGCTGTCGCTGTCGACCGGCGTATAGAGCTGGCCGTGGGCGGCATAGATACCAACCTGACGGAACAGGCCTTCCATGCCGAAGGTGCGTGCCTCGTCCGGCACGATCGGCACGATGTACTTGCCGATGTCCTCCCAGCGCAGCATCTGGCCGATCATGCGGACCCAGGCCATCGTGGTGCTAACCGGGTTGCTGGTACCCTCAAAGAATTCGGCCCACTGCTCCAGCTTGGGTGCCTTGAAGGCCCTGGCCTTGTGGCGGCGCTGTGGCACCGAGCCGCCCAGCTCCTTGCGCCGGGACTTCATGTACTTGATTTCCGGGCTGTCCTCGCCGGGATGATAGAAGCCGGCCTCGGCGACCGTCGCATCGCTGATCGGCAGGGCGAAGCGGTCGCGGAAGCGGGTCATCGCGTCGCCCTTGAGCTCCTTGGTGTTGTGCGCGACATTGCGGCTCTCACCGGCCTCGCCAAGGCCATAGCCCTTGATGGTCTTGGCCAGGATCACGGTCGGGCTGCCGGTGTGCTCCATCGCGCGCTTGTAGGCGGCATAAACCTTCTTGTGGTCGTGTCCGCCGCGGCTGAGCGCCTTCAGGTCGTCATCGCTCAGGCCCAGGCGGTCCAGCAGGGCCAGCAGCTCGGGGTACTTGCCAAAGAAGTGCTCGCGGATATAAGCGCCGCTCTCGACCGCGAACTTCTGGTATTCGCCGTCCACCACCTCGTCCATCCGCTGGGCCAGCAGCCCGGTCTCGTCGGCCGCCAGCAGTTCGTCCCACTTGTCGGCCCAGATAACCTTGATCACGTTCCAGCCGGCGCCGCGGAAAACGCGCTCCAGCTCCTGGATGATCTTGCCGTTGCCGCGCACCGGGCCGTCCAGGCGCTGCAGGTTGCAGTTCACCACCCAGATCAGGTTGTCGAGGTTCTCACGCACGGCCAGGCTGATGCCGGCCAGGGTCTCAGGCTCGTCTGTCTCACCGTCGCCGACAAAGCCCCAGACCTTCTCGCCGTGGTCCTCAAGCAGGCCGCGGTTGATCAGGTGCTTGTTGAAACGGGCCTGGTAAATGCTCATCAGCGGGGCGAGGCCCATGGAAACGCTTGGGAACTGCCAGAAGTCGGGCATCAGCCAGGGGTGCGGATAGCTCGAAAGTCCGCCGCCCTTCTGCAGCTCGCGGCGGAAGTTCTTCAGCTTCGCCTCGCTCAGCCGGCCTTCAAGGAAGGCGCGGGCGTAGATGCCCGGGCTGGCGTGGCCCTGGTAGTAGACAATATCGCCGCTGGACTTGTCGCTGGGGGCGCGGAAGAAGTGATTGAAGGCCACCTCGTAAAGCACCGCCGCCGACTGGTAGGTGCTGATGTGCCCGCCGATACCGGGCTCGGTACGGTTGCCGCGCACCACCATCGCCATCGCGTTCCAGCGCACCAGGTTGCGGATGCGCCGCTCCATCTGGCGGTCGCCGGGATACTCAGGCTCGTCCTCAACCGGGATCGTGTTGTAGTAGGGCGTATTGGCGCTGAAGGGAATACCGGTGCCGGGCAGCTGGGCCCGCTGCTGCAGGATGCCCAGCAGGAACTTGACGCGCTCGGGGCCCTCGCGCTCCAGCACCGCCTCGATGCTGTCCAGCCACTCCCGGGTCTCCTGGGGGTCCAGGTCGGAAAGGCCAGAGAAGCCCATCGGCAGGGCGGATCCGTCGTATTCCTTCTGCCCGCCGCCGGAACCATTGCTGTCAGCGCCTGTCTTCTGGGCTGCGCCGGGCCCGGCGCCATTGCCTGCGGCGTGCCCGTTCAGGCGGGCCGCTTCGTCGTCTGTCTTGTGTTTAGCCATAGTGGTAGAGCCGCCGCGCGCAAAAGGGCCGCGGGCAAGCTGACTATTTTACCTCTCACCATCCCCAAAGCCGCTGATTCGGCTGATGTATTCCCGGTGAAGAGGTCCGGGGCCGATAGCGCCGCACTTCCCGCGTTCACTAGCGCAGGCCTCCGCGATGGCATGCTCAACCGCTATCTCGTTGCCGCAATTCGAGTCAGGAGCTGTCGTGCAAGAACCGAGTATCGGGCACTGTGCAACAGCTCCGTGTGAAGAGGCTGACCCCCAGGCCCGTTGGTGTGCAGTCGAAGGTCCCTGTCCGCTGAGTCGCAGCCGCTTGGATGCAGCAGGCATCCAGAATTCTGCAGAATTTGCTTTGATTCCTGTACAAGTACATGCTAAGCCGGTAACCTCCTGTCAATCTGAACGTCATGTGGTTGAGCTGTATCGGTGGGGGAATTGGTTATGCGGAGCACGCGAAGGTTGCTGCCTGGCAGGTGCATGCATTTAAAGGGAATATCCCTGGCACTCCCTGCAGTATTGTTCTTGCTGCTGACTGCCTGTGGCAGTGAAGGCCAGCAGGCCGTTGAGGTAACAAGGGTCGCGCCTGTTCAGTTGCCTCCGGGCGTCGAAGCGCCAGCCGGCCAGCCCGGCACGTTCCCGCATTTCCCGGACGGAAGCGAGCTGTACTCTACTGGTCACCAGACGCTCAACAGCAACGTGGCGACTCTCGCCGGCTCCGAATACACGGACGCTTCAGAACAGGCAGAGATTCCCGAGGGCACTGACCACTGTCTGATTGACGCTGCTGACGGCATGTGCTGGGTGCTCTATGTCTTCACTGGCGCCACTCAGGATATGGACCAGCTGATGCTCAGTGCGGAACTGGTCGACCAACTTCCTGACGTGCTTTGGCTGGGCTACAGCGACTTTGGTCAGGATCGCTGGCATTGGGAGCAGATCTTCAACCCGGAAAGCCAGGTCAACCTTGGTATCCCAGCAGCAGTCGAGCCAGTCAGCGAACAAGGTGAGGTCTACCTGGTGCTGCTCGTCGACAACGCCAACCATACAGAGATTGCCGAGGTCAGGCTGGACATGGACGCAGATAGCCCACCACCAATTTGGCAGGCCGCCACCGTGGCTACATACCCCAATCTCATCCGCATAGACTGGGTCGATCCCGGGCAGACTTATCCTGGGATACTCTACGACTCCATTCAGGTTGAGCGCTCCTTTCTACCGGAAGGTCCTTTCACCAGCATTGCGGAGGTCCCATCCGGGCTCCTTCTATATGCCGATGTCAACAGCTATGCCAATCAACTGCCATACGACCAGCCGGTCTACTACCGCCTTCGGACAACCTACAAGGGAAAGTCAGGTGTGCCGGGAACGATACGCTCAGGCCGGCGTTGCTTGTCCGTGGTCCCAGCATTCTCAGCGACAGATGACCGGGAAGCCTATTCAGATTACCTCGGTGACCATATCGAACTGAGCTGGGACCCGGTGGAAGGTGCGAGCGGCTACAAGATTGATTATCTTGCTCTTGGTGGCGCGAACCCGACAGAATGGACCGCGCTTGCTGACTTGAGCGGCGGATCGCAGACCAGTTTCAGTCATAGTTACGACAATCCTCCTGATAAGAGCTCCAGCCAGAATCAGGAGTACAGCTACCGGATTGTTGCCTTTGACTATGAAGGGAACATTGGCCCGTCGGGCTACCAGCCTATCGGGTACCGCCAAATGAAGCCGACTCATATCGTGAGTGCCAGCAAGGGAGTTTTCGACGACCGGGTTCAGGTTTCCTGGGAGAAGGTCAACGCCGCCACAGGCTATAGGATCTACCGCGATCAAGTTGATGAGCAGCACATCCTTGCAGAGCTGGGGAACGTCCTGAGTTACGAAGATACCACAGCAGCAGATTACAAGCTGCACTCGTACTGGGTAGCCGGGAAGATTGCAGGCGATACGGGCGCTGTGAATGTCGACTATGGCTTCTGTGCCCGCGAGTGGAAGGGCTATAACACCGGGATTTGGGAGTTTGTTGGCAGTTCCTACTTTGCTACTCTGGATGCTCATTCAGAGAATGGGGTACCCGCAGTTCTGGCCAAGACGGGCTATCCGGACAAGCTATTCTACTGCTATGGTCGCACACCACTGCCCAAGGAGGTGCAGGACTGGAAGATTTCTGAATTGCCTGCCGAACTCTATGGGACTGGCGCCATGGCCATGCCGGGTCCCCTGCCTGTTGTTGTTGTCGCCAATCCGATCTTCAGCAGCAATGGCGTTGATTATCAGCCACTTTACCTTGCCCAGGCGCAGTTGACTTCTGGCGGTGGTTATGGGTGGCTGGTTTCTAAGATCGTCGATATACCTTTGGAAGGGGAATCCCCAAGCAGTAAGGCGTTAGAAGTTGGTATCGTGGCCGGGAAGCTGGCAGTTGCCTTTGCCTATAAGAACAGCGGTCATTCTGCCTACCAACACGCCTGGTATATAGGCGCCAACACCGAGCTACCTAACTCGACGGAGGACTGGCTGGCGACGGAATTGCTCCGCAATGGCCGCAAGCCAGAATTCACTAAGATCAGCGCACTTCTGGATGCCGGCGGAGTAGCGCTTGTTGGACTAAATAGTTTCTGTTTTGTGGCGGGTGAGCCACTACCCGACAGCAGCGCAGACTGGGTAAGTTACTATCTTCCGCGCGTATCGAGTTTTGTTCGCTCAGGCGATGAAATCTACGTGATCGACAACGGGACCGTACGCCACACCGCGGTTCTGCCGCCGTATTCAGACTCTGACTGGCAAAGTTACGCCTTTTCCCTTGTTGGGCGCGGAAGCATGTACGGCGTTGAACTGACCCCAATGGATGGCAGGCTGGGGCTGTGGGGCGAAGTTGATTGGGGTAACTCGCCTTATTGGGGTGACAACGGTGGCAGTGGTGAAATTCTGGCGATCTCTGAAGGGCTCGAGCCTCAAAGCGCTGCCGAGTGGTCGGCTGAGATGATAGATAACAACCCGGTTTTGATTCCAGTAAGTGGCGAGTCTGGTGGGGCTCCGTGGGGATTTGGCTTAACTCAGAACGGTCAGGGAGGGGACTGGATTTTTCGGCCCTGGGATTAGCCCGTCGATTCGACAGCCGCCACCCGGTACTAGCTGGTAGGCGGGTTCGGCTGAGCAGCAGCAGCCTCAATCACCGTAAGTTGGAAGACATAGTTGCCGGATTTATCTGGCTGTCCCCCGCTTCCAGCAAGTTCATGCAGGCGAACGCTCAGGGTCCGGTCTGAACTGAAGAACATCAGGTCCTCGCTGTCTACCCCGCTGATCGATTCCTGGGCTACCGGCAGCATTCCGTTCTTGATGTTGGCGATTGTCGTGACATGCGCTCCGACCACCGGCCAGCCATCTTTGGTCTTGAACTCCAGCGTCCAGCGCGTCTCTGCCGGCGGCTGGCCGGCAGCGTCGCTCTCAGTCACGACCTTCTCTGCGTTGAGCAGCTTCGAGCCCCTCGGCAGCGCGAAATCCCTAAGCGGCAAGTCATCCGGCAGCTCAGCCGCCTGGGCGCAGGCCATGGCAGCAAGCGTGGTCAACAGCACTAGCAGATTCGCAATAGTACGCACCTGAAGATTGTAACGGTCGCTCCAGGTCTTATAGGGGTGGGACAGCGTCCGCCCGTCTTCATTCACGGGGGCCCAGCTTGCCTGGGCCCGCGGCGCGACCTGTTACTCGCTGTGGCTCTGGAGTAGGGGCGCACAGAGTGCGCCCGGCCCCTTTCCTATACGTTCAACCCGTTCTTCGCAGCAACAAGCTGATTGCCGGGCGCACTCTGTGCGCCCCTTCTTTCTCGCCGGTGCTGCGTGCCATAAAGATCCCAGGCACGCTCCACGCGCCCCTACGGAGTTACGAGTGCAGCGCCTGCGCAAAGGTCGCCCAGGCGGCTTCCTTCACGATCTCACTAAGGCTCGGGTGCGCGTGGCTGGTGCGGGCGATATCCTCGCTGCAGGCGCCGAACTCCATCGCCATCACGCACTCGGCGATCAGGTCGCCGGCCCGCGCGCCGATGATGTGCGCGCCCAGCAGGCGGTCGGTCTTGGCATCCGCCAATAACTTCACGCGGCCGTCAGTGGCGTTGAGCGCCTTGGCGCGGCCATTGGCCTTGAAGATGAAGGAGCCCTTCTTGTATTCCACGCCGGCGGCCTTCAGCTCTTCCTCGGTCTTGCCCACACTGGCAACCTCAGGATAGGTGTAGACCACGCCCGGAATGTTGTGCGTGTGGTGGCCATAGCCGGTGGCGATCTGCTCCACGCAGGCCACGCCCTCATGCTCGGCCTTGTGCGCCAGCATCGGGCCCTTGACCACATCGCCGATGGCGAAGATGTTCGCCACGTTCGTGTGGAAGTGGTCGTCGATTTCCACCCGGCCGCGCTCGTCCAGCTTGACGTCGACGCTTTCCAGGTTTAGTCCGTCAGTGTTGGGCACGCGGCCCACAGCGACCAGCACGCGGTCGGCCGTCAGCGGCTCGCTGCCTTCAATCTCCACCTGCACTTCAGCCTTCTTGCCCTTGCCGACAACCTTCGCGCCGGTCACCTTGGTCCCAAGGCGGAACTCAAGGCCCTGCTTCTTCAGCATCCGCTGGGCTTCATTGGCGATCTCGCTGTCCATGCCGGGCAGGATGCGGTCAAGGTACTCCAGCACCGTCACCTGGCTGCCCAGGCGGCTCCAAACGCTCGCCATCTCGAGGCCGATATAGCCCGCGCCGATCACGATCAGCCGCGCCGGCACCTCGGGGTAGGAGAGGGCCTCGGTGCTGCCGCCGATGCGGTCGCCGTCCAGCTCCACGCCCCGCAGGCTGGCATACTTGCTGCCGGTGGCGATGATCGCGTTCTTGTAGGTCAGTGTTGTTTCGCTGCCGTCATTGGCCTTGACGATCACGCGGCCGGGCCCGTCAAAGCGGCCATGCCCAAAGAAGCGCTCAACCTTGTTCTTCTTGAACAGGAAGGCCACGCCATCGGTAAGCTGGGTGACAATGTCGTCCTTGCGTTGCATCAGCGCGGGCAGGTTCAGCTCCACGCCCTTGACGCTAAAGCCATGCGGCTCAAAGCCGTGCTTCGCCTCGGCGTAGAGCTCGCTGGACTCCAGCAGCGCCTTGCTGGGGATGCAGCCCACGCGCAGGCAGGTGCCGCCGAGACGCGGTTCCAGCTCGATGCAGGCCGTCTTGAGGCCCAGCTGGCCGGCGCGGATGGCGGCGACATAGCCGCCCGGGCCGGCGCCGATAATCACAAGGTCGAAGTTCTGCTCTGCCATGTCATCCCCACTGATTGGTGCAGATTGAGTGCACCCTGATCAGGCGCAGACAAGCTGCACCCGGCAAAATCCGCTCAAACACAAGCCGGGTCGCCCCGGCTGTGTCATTGTACTTTGTACCGCTGCGGCAGTTCTATCTACCACTGCCCGCAGTGTTTATCGTCAGCCCTGCGCGGGACCAGCAGCGGCTGACCCGGCCTGCTGTCCGCCCTGGCAGGCTTTGAGCGCCTCAAAGCCGCCATCGACATACTTCACATTGCTGAAACCCTGCGCGGCCAGGCTTCGGGCCTGCTTAATAGCGGCACCATCGTCGTCGCAGTCGCAGTAAAAAATGACTTCCTGGTCCGGGCGCAGGCTGCGGGACTTCTGCCTGAAATCCTGGAAACTCACGGCGCCGCTGACCTGGGTCCGGTACCAGCCTTCCATGTCTTCCAGTCCGCTGACCAGCAGGGCCCCCTGCTGGATATCGCGCCAGGCCTGCGGCGCATTGATTGGCTTGAACTCGGCCATGTTAGTCCTCCTGTAGCCGCCATCCCTGTTAATGGCAGGACTGCAGGATAAGCCGCAGGTTCCCGGAGTGCAGTCGGTCCTCTCAGGGACGTCTAATGCAGGCTGCGTCGCCAGGCGAAAACTCCGCCATCAAGCACCATGCTGTTGGTGTAGCCCCGTGAAATGTAATCCTCCGCCAGACCGACGGCTGAGCTGTCGCCCGTTCAGCTTCAATAGAAGATCAGGCCACGTTCCTTGGGTACACGGGCCAGATCCGCAATGAAGTCGTCATAGGCCACTGCGCCCTCAAGGTAATTGGCCTTGAAGCCGGGGCCGTTGCGATAGGCCGCCACCAGCATGGCGCCCTGAGCCATCAGCTCCCTGGCCTGTACCGGGGACACCCGCAGGGCAGTCTCCGCGCCACCTTGACTGTTGTGTGCCATTAGATCTCCAGCAGCATCCGCGCCGGGTCCTCCATGCATTCCTTGATGCGCTTGAGGAAGCTGACGCTCTCGCGGCCGTCGATGATACGGTGGTCATAGGTCAGGGCCACATACATCATCGGGCGGATCACCACCTGGCCGTCACGCGCGACCGGGCGGTCCTGGATCGCGTGCAGGCCCAGCACGCCGCTCTGCGGCGGGTTGACGATCGGGGTGCTCATCAGGCTGCCATAGACGCCGCCGTTGGAAACGGTGAAGGTGCCGCCTTCAAGCTCGGTCAGGTCGATCTTGTTGGCCTGCGCACGAGCGCCCAGATCAGCGATCTTGATCTCCAGCTCGGCGAAGCTCATACGGTCAGCGCCGCGGATCACCGGGACCAGCAGGCCCTTGCCGCCGCCCACCGCGATGCCGATGTCGTAGTAGTTCTTGTAAACGATGTTGGTGCCGCGGATCTCCGCATTGACCTGCGGGAACTGCTTGAGAGCCTCAATGCTGGCCTTGATGAAGAAGCTCATGAAGCCCAGCTTGACGCCGTGCTTCGCGGTAAAGCCCTCCTGGTACTGTTTGCGCAGGGCCATCACGTTGCTCATGTCGATCTCGTTGAAAGTCGTCAGCAGGGCCATGGTCTGCTTGCTGTAGACCAGGCGTTCGGCGATCTTCTTGCGGATCGGGGTCATCGGGACGACTTCCTCGTCCATGTATGGCGCTGCTGCCGGGGCCGCAGCGCCCTTGGCGGGGGATGTCCCCGCAGCGGTCTGTGCAGCTCCCTGCGCCACAAAGCGCTGGACGTCTTCCTTCAGCACGCGGCCGCCTAGACCGGTGCCAGGCACGCTGGCCGCATCAACGCCGTGCTCGGCCGCGAGGCGCTCGGCTGCCGGAAGCGCCGTTCCAGCGCCCTTCCTGCCGCCCGCGCTCTCGGCAATCGCGGATCCATTACCTGAGGGACTGACTGCTGCGGCTGCCGCCGGCTGGGCTGTGGCTGCCGCCGGGGCCGCAGCTGAAGCAGCAGGCGCCGCGGCAACAGCGGTCTCGTCGATCACCGCCAGTACCTCGCCGATCAGCGCGGTCTCGCCTTCCTGCTTGCGAATCTCCTTCAGTACGCCGGCGCTGGGGGCGGGAACCTCGACGGTCGCCTTGTCGCTCTCCAGTTCAACCACGGTCTCATCGACCGCGAAGGCCTCGCCGACCTTCTTGCGCCAGCCGCCGACAACCACTTCAGTGATCGATTCACCAACCGTAGGCACTTTCACTTCAACAGCCATTCAGAGATCTCCTCATGTTGCGGCTCGGATCTACTTGCCGCTTCGCATCTAAAACTGTTAGCTTTGAGCTTTCGGCTTTCAGCTTTCAGTTCAGAGTCCCGTGCTCAACACGACATTCAGCCAGCGACAGCGCTCAGGGCTAAAACCTGAAAGCTGGCAGCTTAAAGCTAATTCTTCACCGCGTTCTCAACCAGCGCCTTCTGCGTCTTCTCGTGGACCTTTGCACTGCCGGTGCTCGGGCTGCTGGCGGCCTTGCGGCTGATCACGCTCAGCGGGTAGCCGCCGGGCAGCTCGTTGCCAAAACGCAGCTTCAGGTAATACCAGGCGCCCATGTTCTCTGGCTCTTCCTGGGTCCAGAACACCGGCGTGCCGGGCGCGAAAGCACTGAAGGCCTTGCGCAGTTCCTGCTCGGGCAGAGGGTAGAACTGCTCCAGGCGCAGGATCGCCACATCCTCGCGGCCGGCCTCGGCCCGCGCCCTGGCCAACTCGTAGTAGATCTTGCCGAAGCAGAAGATGATCTTCTTGACCTTTTTCGGATCCACCGTCGTATCTCCCAGCACGCGCTGGAAGCGGCCGGTGGCAAGCTCCTCAAGGCTGCTGCTGGCTTCAGCCAGGCGCAGGAAGCCCTTAGGCGTTAGCACAACCAGCGGCTTGCGCCAGGGGCGCAGCACCTGGCGGCGCAGCAGGTGGAAGATCTGCGCCGGCGTCGTCGGCGCACAGACCTGCATGTTGTCCTCGGCGCACATCTGCAGGAAGCGCTCGAGGCGCGCGCTGCTGTGCTCTGGGCCCATGCCCTCGCAGCCGTGCGGCAGCAGCAGGGTCAGGCCGGAAAGATAGCTCCACTTGTCCTCGGCACTGGCAATGAACTGGTCAATGTAAACCTGCGCCGCGTTATAGAAGTCGCCGAACTGCGCCTCCCAGGCAATCAGGCCCTGCGGGCAGTCCAGGCTGTAGCCGAACTCAAAACCCATTACAGCGTTCTCGCTGAGCGGGCTGTTATAGATCTCCACCGGCGCCTGGTTGGGCGCCAGGTTGGCCAGTGCCATGTACTCCTGGCCGGTATTGAAGTCGTGCAGCACGCTGTGGCGATGGGCAAAAGTGCCGCGCTCGGCGTCCTGACCGGTCAGGCGTATGCGGTGACCTTCCAGCGCCAGTGTCGCCAGCGCCAGGCCCTCGCCGGCGCCCCAGTCCAGCGGCTTCTCGCCGCGGCTCATCGCGGCGCGGTTGGCCAGCAGGAACTTCTGCAGAGTCGGGTGCGGTGTAAAACCAGCGGGCACCTGAGAAAGCTGCAGCAGGATCTCGCTGAGTCGCTGCTGGTCGTAGCCGGTGTTGACTTCTTCAACCTTGTCCTCGGGGCCGCCGGTGTAGCCCTGCCAGAGGCTGCCGGTGCGGTCCGTGGAGACAATCGCCTTGCCCTGCTCGCGGGTAGTGACCAGTTCCTCATCCAGCAGCGACCGCACCTTGGCTGCGATGGCGTCCGCCTCTTCGCGGGTTACTCCGCCAAGCTGCAGCAGGTGGTCAAGATAGCCCTCACGGACGTTCTTGCGCGCCTTGATCAGCTTGTACATTTCGGGCTGGGTAAAGGCAGGCTCATCGGCTTCGTTGTGGCCCCAAAAGCGGTAGCCGTACATGTCGATGACCACATCGCGCTTGAACTCGCGGCGGAAGTCCATCGCCAGCTGCACGACCTGCGTCACCGACTCAGGGTCTTCGCCGTTGACGTGGAAGACCGGGATCTGGAGCATCTTGGCCACGTCGGCGGCATAGGTCATGCTGCGGCCGTCTTCAGGATCGGTCGTAAAGCCAACCTGATTATTTGTGATGATGTGCAGCGCGCCGCCCACGCGGTAGCCCTTTAGCTCGCTCAGGTTCAGCGTCTCCTGGCTGATGCCCTCGCCGGTAAAGGCGGCGTCGCCATGGATCAGGATCGCCAGGCCGTGCTCACGCTGTGGGTCGTTGAAGCGGTCCTGCTCAGCGCGCACGCGGCCCAGCACCACCGGATTGATAAATTCAAGGTGGCTGGGGTTGAAGCACATGCTCAGGTACAGTTCCTGGCCCTGCTGGTTCTTCCAGTAGGTGCTGTAGCCCAGGTGGTACTTCACATCGCCGTGCTTCTCTTCGTAGAGCGGGTTAGTGCCCTCGAACTCACGGAAGATCTCCCGCGGCGGAACGCCAAAGAGGTGCGCCAGCACATTCAGCCTGCCGCGATGCGCCATGCCCAGTACGGCTCCCTTTACATTGTGCTCGGCGGCGATGTCCAGCACGCTCTGCAGCAGCGGGATCAGGCTCTCGCTGCCTTGCAGGCTGAAACGCTTGATGCCCTGGTACTTCTTATCAAAGAAGTCCTCAAAGACCACCGCTTCTGTGAGCTTGGTCAGGATGCGCAGCTGCTGCTCGCGGCTGAGGTTCAGGCGGTTTTGCGTCTGCTCCATCCGCGCCAGCAGCCAGCGCTTGGGCTCATAGTCATGGATGTGCATGTACTGCACGCCGATGCTGCGGCAGTAGGTCTGCTTCAGGATCTCGAGAATCTCGCGCAGGGTCAAGGTGGGCTTGTCGACCAGCGGCGGCATGGCGAACTTGCGGTCCATGTGCGCTTCGCTCAGCCCATAAAAGGCCGGGTCGAGCTCCTTGACCGCGCCGCGCGGGCGTCCCAGCGGGTCAAGCTGGGCCAGCATGTGGCCGCGGACGCGGTAGGCGCGCACCATCTGATCCACGCGGCCCTGCAGCGTCGCCTGCTCAAAGGCCAGGCTGCCGCTGGTCGCCATGGCGCCGTCCGCTGCGACTGCGCCGGCCGAGCCGCCGTTGGTCGCCGCGTGGCCGTTGCCATTCCCGTGCCCATTGGCTGTCGGCGGGTTGAACAGGCTGGCGGCGCGGAAGCTGGGCCCCAGCTGCACTTCTGCCACCGGCCCGCTGTCCTGGCTGATCTGGGCGAAATAGCCGCGCCAGTCCTCGGAAACAGACTGCGGGTCGGCCAGATACTGTGCGTACATCTCCTCGACGTAGCCGAGGCTGAAGCTGTGCATTCGTTCGTGTTGCTCGTCCATTGCTGCTCACCAGGCGGCAAATGCCGCCGGTTCCCTCCAAAGGGCGCCAAAATTGCTGCCCGCGCGCGCCAAAACAGCCCGGCTGGGCAGCACGTTAGTTTAGCTGATGCCCGGCCCGCTCCTATATATATTCGCGGAATTTGGTTTTAACTTGACTCTTGACCTGAACCCACCCGGCAGAGCGGGTGATCTTGTAGCGTCGCGGCCGCCCGCGCGTCCCTTTCCGTAGCAGCGCGGCCCTGTCCGCGCGGCTCAACTTGTGCAGGGCTTGTTGAGCGCACAGGGGAACTATCTGCGAGCTGAAGGCTTGAGGGTAGGGGCGCACAGAGTGCGCCCGGCAGTTGTGCGAATGGTCAGCTTCGCATTGGGTGCTCACGGGCGGCAGCTCGTCAAATGCCGGGCGCACTCTGTGCGCCCCTACCCCTGCACCCGCAGCAAGGATATGCCCTCACCTGATGCGCGGATAGGGCCGCGTTGCCGCTGTCGCCAGCACGGGTGCCAGTGCTACAGGAGCGCGATGCCCTACAATCCACCGCATGAGCGATGCCCCCGCCGCCGGCAGCCTTTCGGTTGCCGAAGTGTCCACCAGCGCCAGCCAGGCCCGCCAGTACCTCATTGAGGAATACACCTCCACCGTCTGCCCGCACTGCTTCGCCGAGAAGCAGCGCCGCAGCGACGAGGACGGCGTGTGGAAGGACGGCCTGCTGGTGACTCACGGCGGCAAGGTCTGGATGCGCCGCTTCTGCGATGTCCATGGCGAGACCGAATCGCTCTATGAAGAGTCCGCCGAGATCTGGAAGGCCCGCAAGGGCTGGTCCACCCCAACCTCAACTATGACCCCCGACCGCCCCGGCAACGTCAAGGCCTTCCCCGACGGCTACCGGGACGGCCTGCCGGCCAGTCATGCCCAGCACACCTGCATCCTGCTGCTCAACGTCACCGAGCGCTGCAACTACGCCTGCCGCGCCTGCTATGCCAGCGCCAAGCCGCCGGGAGTGCCGGAGCCGCCCATCGAGTATCCCAGCATCGATGAGATGCAGCGCACTGTGGAGACCATCATCGCCCGCGAGGGCGGCAAACTTGGCGTGCTGATGCTGTCCGGCGGCGAGCCGACCCTGCGCGCCGAACTGCCCGAGATCATCGAGCGTTTCAGTAAGCTCAACATCGTGCGGATCATGCTCAACACCAACGGCCGGCGTATCGCCGAAGACGACGAGTTCCTGGCGATGCTGAAGGCCAATCGCGGCAAGGTCGAGATCTACCTGCAGTTCGACGGTTTCCGCGGCAACACCTATCACGCCCTGCGCAACGAGGATGTCGCGGCGGAGAAACTGGCGGCGATCCAGCGCCTTGAGGATGCCAAGGTCTTCTTCACCCTGGTCACCACCATCAAGCGCGGCGTCAATGAGGACGAGCTGGGCGAGATCGTACGCCTCGGCCTGACCCATCCGCACTGCGCCGGACTGGCCCTGCAGCCGATGTTCGGCTCCGGCCGCAACCCCGGCTTCGACCCCCAGGACCGCTCCACCCCCACCGGCACGCAGCTGCGCCTGCAGGAGCAGACCGGCGGCCTGCTCGGCCCCAAGGACTTCATTCCGCTGCCCTGCAGCCACCCGGACTGCTGCGACATTACCTACATGATCCAGTGCGGCGACGGCCTTTGGCGCAGCCTGCCCGAGCTGATCGGCAAGGAAGAGCTGAAGAAGTGGATCCACGTCGTCTCCAACACCATCACCTTTGACGAACTCAGCCTGCCGGTAATGGAAATGCTCAAGAGCGGCAGCCTGCAGCGTGTGCTCAGCGAGCAGATGAAGCTCGGCACGCCTCAGCTGATGATGGACCTGGCCAGCATGTGCGACTGCATCCCCGGACTGCCCACGATGCTTGGCGGTGTCTGGCAGGCGGTCTGCGGCATCGGCTCCAAGCTCAAGGGCGGGGCAGGGAAGGGTGATGTGCCGGCTGACCTCAGCCCTTACGAGCGCGTGGCCGAGCGCACCTTCCGCATCACGATCAAGCAGTTCATGGACAGCCACACCTTCCACAGCGCGCGCCTGCGCCAGTGCTGCGTGCATACCGGCACCTACGAGGAAGACCCGCGGCGTTACAGCTTCTGCTGGCGCTGGCTGTTCGACGACGCCAGCGATTTCCCCAATGGCCGCCCGGCGTATAAGACCAACCCGATGCCGATGCCG
>CAZEJB010000055.1:0-16857 GCA_964512635.1 uncultured Planctomycetales bacterium
TCGAAAAGCTCCACCCTGTGCTTAACTAGACCGACGTGAATCTGGGGGAAGTCCATTCGGCAATGGCGAGCGAAGCCTGGATTGCCCTTCACGCATCGATCTCTACAAGGGCTCGCTGCCCTCTGACCTGCTCAGTGTCTCTGTGCCTCCTGTTGGGGCGTCATCGCTCTGACAATTCACCGAGTTGTAGCGAACTAGCCGATTCCGACCTTCGATCTTCGACCTGCGACAGCCCGCCCTAACGCGAGTCCTGCCAGGCCTGGTTCAGCGTTTCGCGGTAAGCCGCCTCGCTGAAGCCGGGGCAGAGCTGGCGCAGGTTGAAGTCCACGTCGCCCTCTTTGCTCCAGCCGCCGCGAGCCATGTCGCAGAGCACGCCGGCGCGGTGTTCAAGCTCTCCGGCCAGCAGCAACCCGGCCTGCACCTGCTCTTTCGGCCATTGCAGCAGTGCGAGATCCAGCTGCGCCAGGCGCACAGCATCCCTGGCCTGTCGCGCTCGCTGCAGCTGCCAGCACAGCTCCAAAAGCTGTGGCGCCAGGCTCATGGCCTGCGCCGCGCGCAGGGCTGCATTGTGCTCAAGCTCTGCCTTCGTGCGCGCGGCATCCGCCGCGGCGCGCTGCGCTTCAAGCTGCCGGCCCAGGGCAGACTCCTCCGGGTCAGCGCTGGCCGCCAGCCGGTCGACCCAGGCCTTGGCCTCGGCCAGTCCGCAGCCAGTGGCCTCGCGCAGCAGCTTGACGCACATGATCACTTCGCCGCGCGTCAGCAGCTCCAGTGCCTCCTTGCGGACCGCCTCGCTAAGTTCAAGCGCCATGCAGGGATTGTAAGTCGCCGCCTAGCCGGCCCAAGGCGGGCCACAGACGAGATCCGCAAGCTGGTGGACAGAACGGGAGCACCTGCGTCCTCGCATGCATCTTTCTTCCGGCGCTACGTCTTTACGGATCTGACCCATCGCGGAGGCGCAGAGAACACAGGGATTCGCAGAGCCAAGGAAGTTCAACACAGAAACTCAGAAGCCCAGAAGAAGCAGTTCGGCCCGCAGGCCTCAGGTCGTGAATGCATGCGTGATGGGATCAGATTGCGCATGCCCCCAGGATTCACTTCGGTGTTTCTGGGCTTCTGTGTTAAGACCTCTTCTTCCCACCCTATCCGCCGTTCACCGCCCGCGCGTTGTTCCAGGCGCGGTCATAGCTGGATTCGCTGTAGCCCGGTGCGCCGGAGCGGACGATGGCCCGCGCGCCGGCCTCATCCGTCTCGCCATTGCGCCACATCGCAAAGAAGCTGTTGCTCAGACGGCAGAGGTGCGCGGCCCGCGCCAGGCTCATCTGCGGGACCTCTAAGGGTGTAAACAACAGCGCCAGGCCCAGATCGAGGCTGCCCTCCGGGAAGTCATACTTCAGAGCGCGCACGAGAAGCGCCTCTTCCTCAGCGGCCTTCTCCTGCGCAGCCTGCTGGCCTTCCTGCTGACGGGCGATCACCGCCTTAACGATGGCCGCTGTCAGCGGCTCAACGCTTTCCGGCAGCGCGTTGAACCAGCCGCGGGCCTGCTCCTCGCTGAGGCCCTGGGCCTGCAGAAACTCGATAGCCTCCCAGGGCTGGCCGCCAAGCAGGACGGCCAGAGCCTGACGCTCCAGCGCCGGATCAATGTTTTGCATGCCCTGATTTTAGTCGGACAGCTGCCTGTTACCTTTTGGCCCCGGAAAAGTCTTGGTCTGCATGTCCATCCGACCTTTGCTCGCCCGCCTCGCCGCCTCCGAGCGCGGCGCGCTGCTGCTCTTTTGCATCCTGCTGGCGGCCGTCCTGCTGCCGGCCCTGCTGATCCAGCGGCTCTACAGCGGCTATGTCTTCAAACAGCGCGAGGCGCAGTGCAAAATGCGGCTGCATGAGGTGCAGCTCGCGCTGGAGCGCTACTGCGTCGACGACGCGGCCGAGCGCTATCCCGCCGGCATCGACCAGCTGATCGGCAGCGGGTATCTGCCGGAAATGCCCCGCAACCCCTTCAGCGGGGAGGCGATGCGCTGGGTGCTGCTCGACAGCAATATGCAGCCGCTCAGCCCGCCGGGGCGCGGCGACTTTGGCTATCTGCCGCGCTACGATCCCGACGGCAGCATCGGCGGCTACAGCCTGGCGCTGTTCACTCGCTTCGACTAGGCGCGCGGCTCAGGCTGCCGCTCCATCCGCCGGGGCTGGGGGCTGCGGCGTGCGGGGGCCCAGCTCGCTGCGCAGGCGCGGCAGCAGCCAGCGCTTGTAGAGCTTCCAGGCAAGGAAGATAAACAGGCTCCAGGGCAGCAGCCACAGCCAGCAGGTGACCAGGAAGTGGATGCCCCACTGCGCGAAGCTGCGCAGGCCGAGGATCAGCTCCTTCTTGCTGCTTTCAAAAGTCGCGCCGAGCCCCCAGCTGAATGGATCGTCCTTCTTCACCGCCGCGCGCTCGGACAGCTCGACGGTGATCGTGCTGCGGTTGATGCGGTCGGCCAGGGTCGTCAGCTGGTCCTCGACGCGCTGGATCTCGTTGCTCACCTCGCTGAGGCGCTGCTCGGTATCCAGCAGCATCCGGTAGCCTTCGCCCAGCCCGCGCTTGCGCTGGACCTCCACGCTTTCCTCCAGCAGCTTGCGCAGCGTCGCCTCCTGCACCGTCAGGGTCTTGAGGCGGCTGATCGAGGAGACATAATCCTGGCTGACATCCTCGCTGCCCAGCTTCTGGCTGGATACTTCGCCTACCGCAAGCAGGGCCTCGAAGGCCTCGAAGAAGCGCTCGTTGGGCACGCGCAGGGTGATGAAGCCGGTATACATACCGTCGCCGGTCTTGGCGATGTCGGCGTTGGTCACGGTGCCGCCGTACTGGCGCGCGAGCTGGCTGACCTTCATCCGCGCCGGCTCGAAGTCGTCGACCAGCAGACTGATCTCGCCGCTGCGGATCAGGTATTTTTCGTCCACCTGGTTGTCCGCGGCATAGGCCGCCGGGCTGAGCCAGGCGTTCAGGCGCGCCAGTTCGTCGCCGGCGCCGGCCAGCAGGGGGCTGGCGGTGATGTCGCCGAAGTCCGGGGTCTTCGATGCCGGGGCTGCGGCGTCCCCGCCGGACAGCGTACCGTCCGCCATCTCATGGGCCGCGGTCGGCGCGCGGTACTGCGAGTCATAGCTGGAGTTGGCCTGAAGATCTGTCTCGACCCGGCCGGATTTCTTGTCCACGCCGGAGTCGAGGGTCATCGAAGGATGGCCAGCGCTCATATCGCTGCTGCCCTTGCCGCCGCAGGCCTGGAATACCAGGCTCAGGCCCAGGAGCGTCAGGACCAGCAATCCCCCCAGCAGGCTGCGGCGCTGCCAGGCAGGCCTTAGATAACTACACTGCATTCGACACCTCCCACACATGCATCAGGACGAATGCGCGGGTCCGGCGTTGCTGCGAATCAATCGTGACTTTCTGGGCGATTAGTCCTTCGGGCACGGTGCGCCGCGCAGGCCCTGTAAAAGGCGGCGAAGCTGCCGATATCTCATCTGCGGGAAGCGCCTGGCGCTTTACCCGAGGCCGTCCTCCGGGGCGGCTGAGGCGGGGGCCTTCGGGCCCCTGCCCGCAAACTGAGGCTCCGCAGATGTCTGCCTTGCTCTTATGTAGGCGGATTCTCGCCGTCCTCGGCTGGCACCTGTACAACACAAGGGTTATCGAAGAAGCGGCTGTCTTCTTCCACCGAGTAGATCATGTGTTTATCCAGCAGAACAGCCCCTTCCTGCTCGCCGTAGAAACGGAAGTACAAAGCCGCAGGCAGGTCTTCGTTCTGTCCGTCAAAGACTGCTGCAAAGGCCGGCTGTTCGGTGCGCAGCGACTCTTCGGTAGGTTTCCAGGCATAAATGCCGCAAGGCTCCCACTCCTGATTGGCAAAGCTGCTATGCAGCATGCCCGTAGCCGGGTTGATTCGGTAGCCGATCTGGTCAAGCTGTTCTGGCGGGCTCTTGGCCAGGAAGGTGGCCAGCCCCTGCTCACTGTTCAACTCGGGATAGAGATAGAGCAGCAGTTCCGCGCCGGAGACAGGCAGGCGGCCAAACGCGGCCTCAAAGTACTGGATATCTCCGGCCAGCTCAATGTAGGATCTGTACCAGCGGCGCGGAAACCCGGGATCGTCGTTGAGAATGGCCGGCTTGTTGCGGGTTTCCTGCGTTGGATAGGTAAACCCGTAGGCCACGGCGTTTTCAGCGGGGCTTAACTGACGCTCTGGCAACGCAGCTGCGGGTACGGTGAGCACCCCTCCTGCCAGAACATCCGATGGGCTGGTGTTGACCTGCGCAGCTTTCTGATAAGCCTCCATAAAGCTAAGCTGGCTCAGCGCCTCGAGACTCCTGCTGCTCGCGACAAAGCTTGTGGTCTCCCTGGAGCCTGATCCACTTGCCCTGGCTGCGGTCTGTTGCTCGTTAGCACTTTGCTTGCTGCAAACTAGCAGTCCGCAAAACAGCGTAAGGATCAAAATCGAAATTGACTTAAGCATTTCAACTCCATATATGTCTTCTGTCTGGCCTGCCACCTTATCACGGGCAGGCGATGCAGGTGTAAACAAACGTCTGCGAGAGCACCCGATAGTGACTCCTGGCAATCTCCCGCTCCTGCCCGCTCTCGTCCACGTCGTAGCAGGTATCCCATCGCTAACTGGTGATAAACCGGCCGGTTACAGGAACGCTGGGCTGACCTGGTGTGGCCAATGTCCACATGTTCTCCAGACCCACGAGCGCTACGCCGCATGGCGTGGTAGTGGTGGTCTTGCGATATGACCTTACGCTTCCTGGGTTGCTGGTCTGCCAATCAGGGCAGTCGCAATCGTCGTCAAGAAGGAAGCTAGATGTTGTCGTTTCGCCCGCCACGTTTTGCTGGCACTTACACTCAGGTATTCCTTGCTGTACCTGGTTGATCTGACCGGGATTCCAGGGGGGTCGCAGGCAGCCTGAACTTGAACTGCCAACCCAAGCAGACCCAAGGGGATCACAAGCAACAGCTTTCTTGATAACTGCACAACAATCTCCTAAATGCAGGTTCGATCTAAAGATAACAGAGAGAGAAAGAGAGCTCAAGTAGTCCCAAATAAACCTGCAAAATTTAAACCAGCGCGTTGACTAGCCCTTGAAGTCCAGCGGCTCAAAGCTGGCATAGGGCTTGTTCAGCACCAGCAGCACCTTATCCGCCGGGCCGGAGCGGTTCTTCAGCACATCCAGCACGCAAAACTCGCTGTCCTGGTGCTTAAACTCGAAGGTGGCTCGGCGCTGCTTCTCCAGCTCGCTGAGGTGCCGCTGCCAGTTCTCGGCCTCGCCGTTGGCGCTGCCGCCGCCGGAGGCATAGAAGGCCCGCAGGGGTTCCAGCGAGCTGCCCGAGCGGTGCAGCATCATCAGCGTATCGGCAAACTGCGTGTCGTGGAACAGGGTGGCCATCGAGCTGTTGCGCTCGCCGCCGCCGGCCTGCTGCTCGGGGCCCAGTGCGCAGATCCGCTGGTCGTAGTACTCCATCGTCGCCAGCACGGCGATGTCCAGCTCGCGGGCGATGGCCTTGAGCCGCGCAGTCAGCATCTGCACATCCAGGTCCGCGCGCGCCGCCGTCAGCTCCAGCTCGGCCCCGAGGCTGGCCGCCGCGGCATTGGTGCGCAGCACGGCCAGCAGGAGCTGCAGCGAGTCGATCACCAGCAGCACCGATCCGCCGCCGGCGCTGCGCTGCTGTTCGCGGCGCTCATGCAGGATCTCGGCCAGGCGTGTCAGGCTGGCAGCCGCCGAGCCCTCCAGCGTCGTGATGCGGTCAGCCACCTTCATATAACGCTCGTAGGCGTCGAAGATGCGCTGGTTGAATTCCTTGTCTTCGTAAAGCTCCCGGGGGCGATGGCGGTGCCGGTCGATCTCGGAGATCGGGATGCGCCCGAAGGAAGCCAGGCTGCGCTTGAACTGCTCCTCCACCCCGCGCTGCAGGCCGGCAAAGACCACCAGCGCGCCGCCCTCGGAAACCGCGTGGTTCATCATCTGCAGCGCCAGGGTCGAGGTGCCGGAGCCGGGATAGCCGGCCAGCACGTGCAAATCGCCGGGGTGCAGGCCGCCGGCCAGCAGGCCGTTGAGCTGCGGGCTCGGCGTGGGGATGAAGTGGCGCTGCTCGTCGAACAGGCGCTTAAGCAGTGCCGGGGCCAGCTGACGCAGCGTGCTGGCCTGGTTCTCGCCGGCCGTGCTGCCATAAAACAGCGAGGCGATGGTGTCGCGCTCAACGCGGGTGGTCTGCTGCAGCGAGTCGACAATGCCCTGATAGAAAGCGCGGGCCCGCGGCGCGATGATCGCCCAGGCTTCGCGGGGCGGCAGATCCGGCCGCTGCTGGCTGAACTCGCTGAGGCGCTGATAAGAAAGCTTCTTGAAAGCCGTATAGCTCAGGCGGATCTTATATGTCTCCCGCGGGTCGCTGGCGACCAGGGTGCCGGGGATCTGGCTGAGGTAATCGAAGCGGTAGGCGCTGAAGTCCACCTGCCCGCGCAGGCCCGAGGCCTGCTCGCCGCCGGGTTCAAGGCCCAGCAGGGCGCGGGTCATCCGGCGGTAGATCTCCGGCAGGCGCGCCGACGGCACGGCGCCAAAGACCGCGCTGTCGACCTGCACCTCCAGCTCGCGGCCGGCATAGTAAACCGTTACCGCCTCGTAAGGCACATCGAAGTCTTCCTTGAGCTTCTCCACCAGGTCGATGGTCTGGTTGATCGCATGCACGATCTCGGCGCTGGTCGAGGCGTTGAAGACGAAGAAGAAATCGCCGGCAACCTTCAGGCGCCCTTCGGCGGCCTGGCTTTGAATCTCATTCAGGTCCGAACTGCTGTAGCGGAAGTGGCTGGCCCAGGCCTGCGAGCGATATTGCTCAGCAAAGCGCGGCAGCTCCTCCACTTCAATAATCACGCCGCGGCCATGACCTTCAAACTCCCTGAAGTGGAAGGCGGCGGGCAGCAGCTCCGTGCTGTTCTTGTCCGGGCGCGCGAAGTGGCCGATCTCCACATAGCGGAAATTCGTTGCGCTGGCCGCGGGATCCGTCGCGCCAGGGAATACCGGGTTCCCGGCTGCTTCGGTGCGGCTGTCCTGACTGTAGCGCTCAGCGTCCATGGGCCCCTTCAGTCGCCGGCTTCAGCCCTGCCATCAGGCTGGATTGCGCTGATTCTACCACTTCATAGTCCCCTTCTGACAGTCCATCTGCAGCAGATTGGCGCAGCGACCGTGCCTATGCCAAGGCGTCCATTCTCAATAAAGGTTACAGGTATTGGTAGAATTGCGGCCCCAGCTCTTGAGTCTGAGTGCAACTGGGACTATCCGGAGGAGCCATGTGCATCTGCTGCTATTTCATGTATGCCCTGACCGCGGCGGGAAGCGCCGCACCGGGCGCGGCTAAGCTGCCGCAGGGCGGCCACGGCGATGCCGCCGGGGCGCAGCCGCGCATCGTCAAGGCGGCCACGGACCAGAGCCTGCTGCTGGAGGCCGAGCGCGCGCACCTGAAGAACATCCGCCAGCTCACCTTCGGCCACGACGCTGAGCACCTTGCCGGAGCACAGTCAGCGGCCAACTATGCCGAAGCCTACTGGGCGCCGGACGGCAAGAGCCTGATCCTGCAGAGCACGCGCAACCAGTACGCCTGTGATCAGCAGTTCACCCTGGACATCACGACCGGAGCTTTGAAGCTGGTCTCAACTGGAGCCGGCCGGGTGACCTGCGGTTTCTTCACCCCGCCGGGCTGGGACGGCGCCGCCCCCGGACAAAGCCATGTTCTCTTTGCCAGCACGCATGAAAGCATGGGCGCCGAATGCCCGCCGCCGGCGGACATGAGCCTTGGCTATGTCTGGGCGATCTACCCTTATGACATCTACAGCGGCGACGGCCAGGGCGGTCCGCTGCGCAACCTGACCTCCAGCCCCGGCTATGATGCCGAGGCCACCGTGGACTGGAACACGGGCTGGATGTACTACACCTCCACCCGCAACGGCGACCTGGACATCTACCGGATGAATCTCAACACCGGCGAGAACGTGCAGCTCACCGATGAGCTCGGCTATGACGGCGGCCCCTTTGTCAGTTATGACGGCAGGTATGTGCTGTACCGCCGCAGCTTCCTGAACACCGAGGAGGCACGCCAGGACTATAAGGACCTGCTGGCAAAAGAGCTGGTGCGCCCGAGCCAGCTTGAGATCATGGTGATGGACGCCGATGGCAGCAACAAGCGCCGCCTGACCGGCAACAACGCGGCGAACTTCGCGCCCTTCCTGCACCCCGACGGCGAGCATGTGATCTTCTGCTCCAACCTCGGCAGCCAGGGGGCGGCCAAGGGCCGCGCCTTTGACCTCTACACGATCCCGCTGAGCAGCGGTTCGGGCAACGAGCTGGGCAGCGACCTGCCGGACGGGCCGAAGTTTGACCCCAATGAGCTGCCTTACATGGACAGTGCCGAGGCCCGCGGCTATAAGGCGCCGGCCGTCGGCCAGGGCTACGCCAAACCAGAGCGGATCACCTGGACCGGTGAGTTCGAGGGCTTCCCGATGTTCAGCCCCGACGGGAAGTACCTGGTCTGGTGCGGCAACCGCAACGGCGCGATGGCCCGCGAGACTAACGTGTTCGTCGCCGAGTGGATGAAGTAGCCGGACCGCGGGCTTGTACCCAGGGTCAGGGCAACCAGCTTACGAAGTACAGGTTGGCGACGTAATCGTCATTCTGCGAGGAGTAGCAAAGGGCCGCACTTTGGTTTGACAGCTCCTGCGCCGGGCTAACCACACCCGCATTCATCAGCCCAAAGCAAACTGTCTGCATTTCGCCCCAGCTGCTGCCTGTACTATCGGCAGCATGGATTGACATGACCTTGTTGGAATTGTCACCACTGACCAGCGGTTTGCCATTGATTACGGCCAACTGGGTATAGTCCATGCCCTCGTCCGCAAGTTTCTGCGGAGAATCCCAGGCACTGCCTTGTGCATCCAGTGCTCGGCGGTAGTAGAGCGCGCCCTCCTCCACCGTATAGGCATATGCGGGTAAGCCATCAACGATCGCAGGGCAGACCTTGAAGGCCTTTTCCTGCGAGAGGATCGTGCTCGCCGGCCAGTCAAGTCCTGACGGGTCAAGCGCCCGATAAAAGCGTTGTTCATAAGTACTGGTGTCTTTATCATCGCTGAGCTGGGCCGTGCAAACAATGGCCGGATGCCCCGCGCAGTCCACCAGGCCTGGAAGCCAAATGTGAGCTGCAGTGTCGATTAGCAGAGGGCTGTTCCAGGCGGCGCCAAACCCGTCCTGGGCTGAACAAAACTGCAGCCTGCCCACATAGCCGAAACTGTCCTTCCAGCACAGCATGGGTACTCCTGAAACAAGTGTCAGATCCGGGCAGTAGACGTCGTTACGCGACAAGGTGGCCACAACAACCGGACTGGACCAGGCTGTGCCTTCGGCATCAGCGCCCAGAGTGAAACGCAGGTCATGTGCAGTTCTGTTCTCATATGCGATCGCTGGGCGACCGTCCAGTTCCAGTAAGTCGAGAGTCCAGCCCGACCATCCCTCGGCACCGACCACTTCTTGGGCCCCCCAATGTTCGCCCTGCGCGTCCAGAGCGCGCATATAAATCAACATGCCAATGGGCGCGTATTGGCGATAGGCAACGGCGGGATTCCCAGCGATTAATGCCATAGCAGGAACATAGCCGGTGTTACCCTCAGAATCAATGAGTTGGGAGTTACTCAGACTGACGAAGAATTGCCCAAGGGCATATCCACTTCGGCCGCTTTCGCCAATGACGCTTAGTTTGTAGCCTATTACGCCGCTGTGACTGAAGCTCAGTGTGAACAGACCGTCAGTGTCCGTATAGTCGGGGCTGCCGTCTAAGTCCAGATCAAGCTCAAAGTGATCAATGCTATCGCGCCAGACAGTGGTGGCGCTCGCGTCAATCGTCACTTCCTCGCCAACAAGCGCATGGTCGTTACTGACGCTGAAGCTAAGCTCCACTGCTGGTACGACCGTGAAGCTGCGGATCGCTGCCGAGCTAAAGCCCTGGCTGTCTGTCACGGTCAGGCGGATCTTGCCGTCAGAGTCGGGGGCAAAGAGGTAGTTGATCTGCGCCTCTGACCCAATCTGAATCCAGGCAGTTGGCGTAGGTTTCGCCGCAAACTCCCAGAGGTAAGTGCAGATGTCGCCATTGGCATCAGTGCTCAAAGTGGCGTCAAGCAGAAGCGTCTCGTTAGATGCTGGCTGCTCGGTCTCGACACTGAAGATCGCCACGGGCTTGACATGCACTGAAAGCTCAGTCCCGGCAACTGCCTGTGCACCGTATTCATCTGTAATGCGCAGGACAGGAAAGTAAGTACCCGCGCTGCTGTAGAGGTGTACAATCTCCGGGAGCGGGCCTTTGAAGTCATAGGTGCCATCACCTTCGAAATCCCATTCGTAACTGACGATGCTGTCGTCCGCGTTGCCCCCGCTGCTGGGGTTAACCGCGCTGAGCTTGAAGGCCGCAGGCAGGTAGCCCGGCACAGAGCTTTGCTCGGCGCTCAGCCCGCTTGAAGGCGCGTAGTTCACATTCAGACGCAGCCAGTCAATGCCCTGGCTCTTGTTGCGGCATAGCAGCACCAGCAATAGGCGTTCACTTGAGTCTATGTAAGATTCCAGGCGGCCAAGACTGCAGAGGTTGCCTCTGAGCGCATACCAGTCCCAGCGCTGGCTCTGCACATTACCCAAGGCAAAAAACAGATCTTCTGGCTCTGCCACGACCAGCGGCAACTGCAACACTGCCGGACTGCCATCGTAGTCCGGCAAGCTGAAATCCCAGATGGCGTAGGCCTGCTGGCTGAGTGAACTTGAACCGCTCTGCGCGGGGCTGAATTCCAGGCCTTCACCTTCAGGTGCTACACGATTATGGGGCAGCAGCTCATTGAAGTCTGCGCCGTTCCGAAAGGCGTCAGCCTCGCTCACGCTGCCCCGGCGCTCAAGCAGCTCGAGCAGCTCAGGCGGTGCCGGCAGGTCGCCCATGGATATCTCATCCGCAAGCGGCATACTGCTGCGCGGAGTGCCAGTAACTGGGGCCGGGTTTGATCCGGCTCCTGCCAAGCTCTCCGGGACGGCATAACGGCCACTTCCGGCAGCGCAGGCTGCCGAAAGCAGCATGAGTACAAGCCCAGCGCAAATGTGAACCTTCATGGCCCCACCCCATCCAGCATTCTTATGCAAAGACGTCCATGGCAGAATCGAGTTACAAGTAGATATTCAGCCGGCTGCGAGCCAGACCAAGCTGGCACAATTGACTCAATGCCCCAGCCTTGCGATTCAACTCACGAAGCTGTCCGAGGAGATCTTCAGCCCTGATGGCCGCTACCTGCTGTGGTGCTCCAACCAAAGCGGCGCGACGGCTCGCGAGACCAACGTCTTTGTGGCAGAGTGGATGAAGCAGTTTCAGGGCTCCAGGCGCAGGTACTTAAGGCGCGAGGCATACTCGCCGAGCCCAATGTCGTAAAGCTCATGGTAGCTGAGGGCCGCAGCCCCGCCGATGTCGGAGAGGCTCAGGCCGTTGCCTGTGTCGCCCGTGCTGTCGAGGGTTTGCCGCTCGCCCCAGAGCGTTCCCGCGCTGTCAGAGCAGTCATACAGGAAGAGGCTGCCAAAGTAGTTCTGGTTGCCTGCCATAACCGGTTTGCCGGCCACAAGCTCCAGACAGGGGTTCCAGCCGTCGTGATCCAGCCCGCTTTGAAATCTCAGCGACCAGTCCGTTCCAAGGCTGTCCAGCGAACGGGCACAGGCCAATTGCGAGTTGGGGAAACTCAGGGATGAAAAGGCCACGGCCGGCTTGCCGTCAACTACACGCAGGCAGGTACCGAGGTAGCCGCGAGAGCCGTTATTGACATAGCTGTTTTGGAAGGCCACGGTCTGCGGCAGGGGCCATTGCACGCCCGCGTCGTCCAGCGCGCGCGTGTAATAGACCTTGTTGTTATGCAGGCAGGTGAAGGCCGGCCGGCCGGCTACCGCGCAAAGTGAAAGGCCGATATCGTGTACGCCATACTTGTCCAGGCCGTCGCTTTGGACAGGGCCCCAGGCCAGACCCGCGCTGTCCGCGGCCAGCCTGAAGCGCAACATGTCGCCGGCGATCTGGAAGCAGGCCATCGGCAGGTCGCCCAGCAGGGCCAGGCTTCCCTCCACGACAAAACTGTTCGGATCCTGGTCGTCGTCAAGCTGCAGGGGTTGAGGCCAGAGCAGGCCTTGTGCATCCTCGGCGCGCACAAACCAGTAATCCGAACCTCCCGTATAACCCACCGCCGGACGGCCATCGATTTCCAGCAACTGCGGCTGTTGCGCGACATTCACTTCGTCGATGGCCAGAGGCTGACCCCACTGGCTGCCGCTGGCATCCTCAGCCCTGACGTAAAACAGCTTGGTCGAGGCGAAAGACTCGCCCTGACTGAATGCAATGGCCGGATTGCCGCTGATGCTGGCCAGTGAGGTGTGATGGATACGATTACCCTGGTCAAGGACAACCACGCCCGCCGGGGCGCTGGGCTCGACATAGCGGTAGGACGTGGCGGTATGGCCATCGTCGTCGTGGACACGCAGCGCGATTATGCGGAAACCGACGCTGTCGAAGCTGTACTCCAGCAGGGGGTCGCCGCCGCCAAAGAGCTCAAACACGCCGTCCCCATCCATGTCCCACTCGTACTCCACCACATCGCCATAAAGGTCGCTGGAGGCCGAGGCATCCAGCTGGAAGGCCTCTCCCTGCTGCGGCTCAAAAGGCTCCCAGTCAAAGTCTGCGTCTGGCAGCGGATCGATGTTCAGCAGCGAGCTATGAACCGCCTCGTCGCTTTGCCCCACAGAATCAGTCACCCTCACGGCAATGTTGTCGGTTGAGAAGGTGAAGGTCCCGGTGTAGTGATCCGAGCCGCCGGTGGATGTTTCAAAGTCGCCGTCGTCATTCAGATCCCACTCATAGAGCACGATGTCATTGTCGGGATCCGTGCTGGCGGCCGCACTAATGGTGACCGGCTCGTCACAGTCAAAAATGCCAGCCGGCACTTCCAGCGCCGCCGTCGGCGGATGGCCAATAACCACCATGTGCATGCTGAAGCTGGCCTGCTGGCCCTGAGAGTCCGTGACGCGCAGAGTCGGCTCGTAAATGCCGGCGGGATAGCTGTGCTCGATGCCAGCCTCGCTGCCCGAGGCATCAAAGAAACCGTCGCCTTCAAAATCCCACTCGTAGAGGACGATCTGGTCATCCAGGTCGCCGCCAGCCAGGCTGGCGGCACCGCTCAGATGCCAGAGCTCAGGCAGCACGCCGGGGGCGCTGATCCGGGTCAGTTCCGGCACTGCCTCCGGCAGGAAGTGCATGCCCAGCTGCAGCGAGCCCAGCGAAGCGGCGTTGGCATTGGCCCCGACACTCTGCCGCGCCAGCAGCAACAGCAGCTCATCGCCCGGCCCAAGGTAGGGCGACAGCAGCGGAAGGCTGCAGGAACCTTCAAGCGGAGCGGCAAACCAGTCCCAGCGGTCCTGCGCAAAATTAGCCAGGGCAAAGAAGGTCCCGGCGCCATCAGCCCCGGCAAGCCAGTCGAGCCTCAGGCTGGCGGGACCGCCGTCGTACAGCGGCAGCACGAAGCTGTAGCCGGCATAGGCACATTGGGCCAGCGGGGAGGCCTGGGCGTCCAGCGCAGGTGTGAAATCACACCAGGAGAGTTCAGGACCGGCCGCGAGCGTGTGCTGCTGCGGGAGTTGCGGGCTGAAGTCAGCACCGCCGCGGTAGGCATCCTTGCGGGTGACGCTGCCATAGCGCAGCAGCTTCGCCAGCGCAGCCTGCGGCTGCGGCAGAGTGCCGCCCCCGGCTGGCTGCAGCGTCGGCAGGGCCGGGCTGAGCCGCGTAGCGGCTGGCGGTACTGCCTGCCCGGCAGCAGTCGTGTCCGGCCTGTCATCGCGTGGCCCGGCAGGGTATTCCCCCGGCGCGCCGGCACAGCCGCCTGCCAATAAGACCAGCAGCCAAAGCGTGGCCCGCAGGCAAAGCTGAGTCTTCATGACTCCTACCCCCAAAGCGAGTTCTGAAAGCCAGGACGATGTCAGCCACTGGCGGTTACAAAGCGAGACATTCCCCGCTGGCTGCTTCGCGGAAGCCCCATGGTCTGCCGGGCTCAATACCGGATCGCGTACTTCACCTCGGTGCTGGTCAGGTTGCGGTAGCCGATCGCCGGCTTGCCGCAGCTTGACCAGGCGGCCTGCGAAGTTGGCTCTGACACTCGTCGCCTCCTTGTCCCGGCTCAGGGCGTGAACGCCTGGAAGCGCAGGTGGCCAAAGGGCTCAGGTACATCATCGAAGCCTGGTCCGCCGAGGCCATCAGCGATGTCACTGTAGGCCATGGCTGGTTGACCGTCGGCCAGCGTTGCCAGGCTCAGGTTGCTGCCACTCAGTTCGCTGTCCACCAGCAGCGGATTGTCCCAGGCGAGGCCCTGGTTGTCGCTGGAGCTGGCATACATCAGCCACCCGCTGCTGCGGCTGGCAATCGCCGGACGGCCGCCTGCCAGCGTCAGTGCAACATCAAGCAGCATGTGGTTGTGCTGCGCAACTTTCAAGCGCGAGTTCCAGTTCTGCGCCGCCGTGTCACTGGCGCTGAGATAGTAAAGCGAATAGGGGTATTCAAAATCGGTAAAGGCAATGGCCGCACGGCCGTCTATCTCGGCCAGGGCCGGGCTAAATATGCTCCCGCTGTCCAGCACAGTCGGCTCCGGCCAGCTTTGCCCCAGAGCATCCCCCGCGCGCATGAAGCGCAGTTCGAAGTTCTGCAGGGCAAAATAGGCCAGCGCCGGCCGCCCGGCAATCGTTGCCAGGCTAACAGAAGTGCTGCCGTCGTTGGCGTCGAGCAGACCTGGCGAGCTCCACTGCTGGCCGTCAGCATCCAGGCCCCGGAAGTAGAAAATGCCCTCCTCGCCACCGAAGGCCGTGCCGCTGGCGATTGCCGGCTGACCCCCGACCTCCGCCAGGGCGAAGTGATTTTGCGCATCCAGCAGAAGGCTGCTGACCTGCTGCGGGCTGTTCCAGGCGCTGCCTTCAGGGTCAAGGGCCGAGATGTAGTGCAGCTTCTGAGGGCTGCCGCTGCCATAGGCGATGCCCGGCCGGTCGGCGATCAGCGCCATGCCGCAGGCCCGGCCGCAGTCGGGACCGCTGTCCAGCGTCTGGGCTGTGCCCCAGGTTGAGCCATCGGCGTCAAGTGAGCGCACGAAGTTCAGGCTTGAAGTATCACGGTCCTGCCAGCAAACCGCCGGATGCCCGGCCGCGCTGATCAGGGCCAGGCTGTGGCCGGTATTGCCGCTGTCAAGGCTCGCCCCGCTGCCGACGGTAACCGTGACACGTCGCTCAAGCTGCGTCTGTGTCCCAAGGCTGCTGCTGATTCGCAGGCGCAGCGTTCTTTCGCCGGTGCTGTTGAAAGTCAGATTGGCCTGCGGGACGCTCCCGCTGTCGAACTCATAGCTGCCGTCGCCGTCAAGATCCCATTCGTATTTTGTAATGACGCTGTGCTAGGCGCTGGAGCCTGCGGCATCCAGCAGCTTATCTTCGCCACGCAGCCAGGGTTCGCTGATGGCGAGCTGCGCCAGGGGAGACTCATGGACATCCAGCTGCACGCTGGCCGTGGACTCCAGGCCGCTGGGGTCGGTGACCCGCACGAAAAAGCTCCGCGTGCCGGGCTGGACAAAGCTAACGCCGGTGAGCAGGCCTGTAATGTCCCCAGGTTGCCAGGACTGGCCGTTGTACGACCACTCGAAACTCAGGGTGTCACCGTCCGGGTCGCTGGAGGCCGCAGCATCGAAGCTGACCGGCTCGGTGGTCGCCGGGGACGGTATGTCAACGCTGATACTGGCCTGGGGCGGCCGCGAGACCACAAAGCTTGTGCTGGCATAGGCCTGCAGACCATCCTCGTCCGTCACCCGCAGAGTCGGATAATAGGTCCCAGCGCTCTCATATATATGCTCTGCCGCGCTGCTCTGGCCCAGCAGGTCATAAGTCCCGTCGCCATCGAAGTCCCAGTCATAGGCGCTGATCGCGGAGCCCGGGTCGGCGCCGGGCTTGCTGGCACCCGCATAAAGCTGCAGCCTTGACGGCAGGCTGCCCAGCGGATCGCCAGTCACAACGCTCAACATGGCGCGGGGCTCATTGTTGGCCGCCAGCTGCAGCCAGGCAAGCTGGGACGGCTGCGACCCGCTGCAGACGACCAGCAGCGCCAGCTGCTTTTGAGGGCTGAGGCTGTTGCCCAGCGCTCCAAGGTCCAGCAGATCAGATTCAAGAGGCAGCCAGCGCCAGCGGTGTTGCTGCAGGTCGGGCAAGGCCAGAAAGGCAGTACCGGGCTGTGGCTTGACCGTCCAGAAAAGCTGGAGGCTCGCCGGACTGCCGTCGTAGCTGCTCAGCTCAAAGCTGTAAGCGGCATAGGATAGATCCAGCAGTCCGGGCTGCCAGTCCTCCGGCCCGAAACTGGCCAGGTAGCCCTGGCGGGTGACCGCTTGCGCGGCGAGAGCCTCCTCGAAGTCGCTGCCCCAGCGATAGCCCTGCTGATCGGTGAAACTGCCCGCGCGCGCGGCCAGGACGTCCAGTACCGCTTGAATGGGTGGAAGGGCGGCGGTGGTCGGAGTGTCAGCTGCGCCGGAATTGAAGCTCCGACCAGCAGACCCAGGCCCGCTGACTTTTGCAGCGGCAGGTATCTGATCGGGACGGCCGGCGCAGGATAAGCACAGAAGCGCCAGCAGGCAACCAAAGCCTGCACCAATCTTAACCGCCTTGCCCATAAAAACCTCCCAGGCCAGCCGCTCAGCCGTACAACTGCAGAGAGTTTACCCGCACTTCTGCCTCGGCACAAGCCTCCCGCCGGCCGGCCCGCCAAGCCAGGGTACTGCTTGCTGCTTT
>CAZEJB010000056.1:0-2993 GCA_964512635.1 uncultured Planctomycetales bacterium
GGCAAGGCGACGGCGGAGCTGGGCCAGGGCGACATCGGCTTTTTTGTCGACCTCGGCGGCGACGATGTCTACGACTGCGCGGATGTGGACATCACGCTTGGCGCGGCAGTGCTGGGCGTCGCCGCCTTTTATGACCTCGGCGCGGGCAACGACCGCTACTACGGCGGCAACTTCTCACTCGGCGCGGCCGCCGGCGGCATCGCCACCTTCTACGACGACGGCGGCAGTGATTACTACAGCGGCAAGGTCTATACCCAGGGCGCGGCGGGCTTCGGCATCGCGATCATGCTTGACGACTCCGTGCAGCCCGCGCCGGTGGTACCAAGCGATATCGAGACCCCCGACCCGATTGACATTACCGCCTTCGACAACGATACCTACACCGCCTGGTGCGAGGCCCAGGGTTTCGCCCGCACCCGCGGCATAGCGATCTGCTCCAACCGCCGCGGCAACGAGACCTACCACGCCGGCGGCGTCTACCTTGACGCGCCGCTGTTCACCGACCGCTACTGCTCCTTCAGCCAGGGCTTCGCGATCGGCGAGCGCGATATCGACTACGCCGGCGGCATCGCGCTGCTGGCGGACTACTCCGGCAACGACCGCTACCTTGGCGATGTCTATAACCAGGGTGTGGGCTACTGGTACTCCGCCGGCTTCCTGTATGACGGCGGCGGCAATGACCTCTACGAGATGACGCAGTACGGCCAGGGCTCCGGCATCCACCTCGCCGTCGGCGGCCTGATCGACGAGGACGGCAGCGATACATATCTAATGAACAATGGCCTCGGCCAGAGCGGCAGCCATGACTATGCCGCCAGCCTGCTTTTGGACAAGGCCGGCAACGACAGGTACCTGGGCAACACCAGCTGCAACGGCGCGGCGCTGACCAACAGCGCCTCGATCTTCATCGACCGCGCCGGCGATGACGTCTACAGCGGCAAGCGCGGCAGCGTTAACGTCGCCACCCCGGCGCGCGGCTTTGGCAGCATCGGCGTGATGCTGGACATGGGCGGCAAGGACGACTATCTCGGCCTGATGCGCGACGACCTGGTCTGGAGCAAGGACACGACAGCGATGGGCGTCGACATCGGCGATATCGTTAAGGGCCAGATCGTGGCAGTCGAAGAGGCGAAGGAGCCGGGCAGCGGCCTGTGGCTGGAGGACAACTCCGCGGCGAATGCCGACCTTCTGGCGAAGAACAATGCCGGCTTCGACAAGCCCAGCGATGGCCTGAAGATGCCGGAGGAGATCAGCTACAGCGGCGCGCTGGACCAGGCGATCTTCGACAAGCTCTGGGAGATCGCGATCCGCTGGGAGGTCGGCGACAACCGGGTGATCGTGCCGGAGGCGCGCAAGCGCCTGATCGCTTTTGGGCCGGAGGTGCTGCCCTTCATTGAGGCCAAGATGAGCGACCCTAACAGTCTGGCCATCCGCGGCTATGTGGATGTCTTTAAGGCCTTCAGCTTTGAGCCTCCTCCGCCAGTAGAGGCCGCAGAAATGCGGCCCGAAAGCCCGGCCCCCATTTCTGGGGGCCCTACAACGCCGCCACCGCCGGTCGAGCTGCCCACGATCAGCCAGGTGCGTGATCTGCTTTCACGCCAGCTGGCGACGGGCGAAGTGCCGCGGCAGCAGGCGGCGCTGAGCGTGATCACCGAGCTAAAGCTGAAAGGCATGGGCGCTGCCATCCTGCCGCTGTTGGACAGCCCTGACAGCGGCATGCAGCGCCGCGCCATCGCCACGCTGGGCGCGATCGGCGATGCCAGCGCCAACGCCCGGCTGGTCGCCAACCTCAGCCCGGCGCAGCAGTCCGATGAGGCGCTGATCAAAGTCAGCATCGAGGCGCTCTGCGGCATGCAGGTGGACTGCTATGGCCAGCTGCGCGAGCTTTTGGGCTACCCGTCGATCACCGTGCGCGAGGCCCTGTTCAACCAGCTGGTGGCGCAGTGGCCAAGCTACCGCATCCTGGTCGTCAGCGACTATCACAACCCCGACGGCATGAACCTGCAGGCCCAGCGCAGCCTGCTGCGGATCCTGCTGGCGGTTGACGAAAAGCCGACCGACGGGATGATGGACGACCTGCGGCAGTACCTGAGCAGCCCCGACTGGGGCGTGCGCCAGGACATGATCGCCCTGTGGAAGAAATGGAGCGAGAAGTACTACGACGACCCCGAGCTGCAGCCCTGGTTCACCTCGATGACCGGCATCGACCGGGACATCAGCGGAATGCTGGAGACCACCAGTGCGCCGCTGCCGGAGCGGCTGCAGGCCCCGGCGCCCTAGCCGCCACGCAGTCCGGATGACTGCACTTTGCGAATGAGCGCCGCGGTCTGATTGCCGCCGCCGACCTGCGGGTATAGTTCGAGGTTCACGGCGAGCAGAACCAGGAGGCGTGTATGGGCGGGCTTCGTTTCTGGGCAGCTTTGGCACTGCTGCTGCTGGGCACGCTGGCATCCTGCCAGGGTTCCGGGCCGCATGACATTACGGCCCCTGGCCGGCCGGACGCGGCTGCACCCGGGGGGCTGGCGGGCCTGCTTCCTGCGGTGGCAAGGCTGGAAAGGCATGACCCCGTCCCGCCTCGCGCTGGCTCGGCCCTGGATCTGGCGACGGTGGTAGCCTTTGGCGCCGACTGGCTGAGTCCCATCCCGCATGCCGCCGTCGGCCGATCCGGCGACGACGGAGTCTTCGGGCCCACGCATCTGGAAGGCTCAGGCCTCAGCGGCCTGGCCTACGGCGTCTATGTCTTTAACATCCCGCCCGCCGAGCGCAGCCCTGAGTTGCGCCTGATCTGGATCGACCCGCCGGCGGACCCGGCCAAACTGCACGTCGCCGCGGCGAACTATCAGGACATGCGCTGGGACTGGTTTTCGGCGCAGCGCGAAGAAAGCGGCGGCGTGACTCGGGACAAATTCATTTTGCCGGACTGGTCACGCTATGCTTCACCCGGCGGCCAGTTCTACCTCGCGGTGGTGCTCGATGGCACGGACGGCGCGGTG
>CAZEJB010000056.1:3093-16413 GCA_964512635.1 uncultured Planctomycetales bacterium
ACCCGGCGGCCAGTTCTACCTCGCGGTGGTGCTCGATGGCACGGACGGCGCGGTGCTCAAGAAACTGCGACTCGGCGAGCCATTCCTTTACGACTCCAGCCGTGAGGGACCGCCCGCACTGGACTTGAACGTCTACACCCCTGGCAGCACAGTCAGCTACGACTTCTCCTTTACCAGCATTCCTCAATCCGGCGCTCAAACGTATCAGATTGACTACACCGGCGACAGCACCATCGACAGCACAAATCCCGTCGGCAGCCAGGTTTATAACGACAAGGGAGCCTTCAACTTTGTCCTTAAGGTCAGCAATGAGGAAGGTCTGGAAGCGTCCGTGACCCTGCCCCTGCATATCATCGACAAGCTCTGGCATACCGAGACGATTGCCGATTCGCTGGATCCGAATCTAACCTACAGCCTGCCTTTCTGCGGCCTTGTCGATGGCCGCCCGGCCGTGGCCTGGACTTACTCGCAGAACTTCGGCGACTTCTCGCTGAACGGCATCGAATACAGCATCGCCAGCGACTTCGAGGCCAGCTCCTGGAGCACGCCGGTGCGGATCAGCCAGGACGACGTCGCCGGCAACGAGGTGGTCGGGCTGGTGGATGCGGATGGCGCACCGGGCGTGTTCTATCTGCGCGGAGCTACGGAACTGAACTTCGTCCGCGGCGATGCGCCGGAGGCGGCAAACTGGACGGCGCCCCACATTTTCAGCAGCAACATCCTCATCCAGGGCGGGGCCAGCGGGGCGCTGATTGCCGGCCATCCCGCGGTGGTCTACAGCGAGGTTGTTGGGATCAGCGACGGCATCCAGTATCGCTGGAACAGCAGCACCGACGGCAGCGGCGAGTGGTGGGGCGGCCAGATCGATGGGGTTGAGTCGCAGCAGCGTGTCCGGCTCGAACCGGGCCGCCAGGGACCGATGTGCTGCTACGTCGACTCAAACAACTTCCTCTGGCTGGCCTACAGTACAGTTCCGGCAGGTGCAGACAGCACCGGGAAACTTGGCTGGATCTCGCTGGCTGAAAGCGCCGGGGACTCCGGAATCAATGCCGATCTCGCCGGCGGGCCGGAGTTCTTCATCGCCAGCAGCGGCTCGGGCAGTGTGGGCCACCTGCTGGCTACGGACGGCGCCAGCAACACCCAGCAGTCCACGATGCCGCTCTTCGGACTCGAGAACATCAACGTCTTCACCGGCCTGCTTGGCGCGCCGATGTCCTGGATCTGCTATGAGCAGTCCAACCCGATAACCAGCCCTTCTCTGGACCTGTTCTACTGTGAGCCGATCCTGCAGGGGGACTTCACTTTGGGCGGCCTGCAGAACGGAGTCTACATTGACTCTGGCGGCGATGTAGGCGCTAACTGCCGGGCACTGGAGAACGAAGGCGTGCCCTTTGTTTCGTATGAGGACCGCACGAACGGCGCGGTTAAAATCGCTGTCATGCGCTAAGCCGCATGCCTGCACCTGAATGGCCGGGCGCAGCCCTCTGCCCCGTGGGTAGATCGTGCTCCTTAGGATCAATCCTGCGCCGCGATTCAGCAGGACCCTGTCGAGGAAAACATGTCGAATGCAAAAAGTCTGATTCCGCTGCTGTTCGCCGCCCTGCTTGGCCTGTGCGCCTGCGCAGGCAGCATCCGGCCGGGCCTTGCGCCGCGCCAGGAACAGGCGCAGCAGCAGGTCGGCTGGGCCAGCCTGCTTCCGGCGCCAGGCTCGATTCACGCGCCGCCGGCGGGGCGCGAGGCCTCTTCAAGCTTCCCCTCGATTACGCAGGACGCGGCGGACTTTCGCGCCGACCTGCCGCACAACCGCGCCCTGCTTGACGGCGATGTGCTTGCGCTCAGTTCAGGCTACCTGCCCGGTGGACCGCTGGCCGGCATGGCCTTTGCCATCTTCAGCTTTGAAGCGCCGGCGGTAGAACGCCTGCCTGAGCTTCGCGCCATCTGGGACACTGCGCCGCTTAGTGCAGGCAATGTCTGGTTTGGCGTGGCGAACTATGATTCCGGGCGCTGGGATCTCTTCCCGGGGATCCGGGAGGAAAGCGGCGGTGTAGTCCGCCATCGGGCGCAGCTAAGCTCATGGTCGCCTTACACCTCGGGTCCCGGCGGCAAGCTGAATGTCGCGATGCTGATCAGCGGCAGCGAGAGCTGCCGGCTGAGACGACTGCGCGCCGGTGATCCATTTGTCAGCGGCGGCTTCGTCTACCCAGGCAGCGGTGTTGTCCCGCTGCATGTAAGTGGCAACTTCAGCAGCAGCAAGATTCTTGGCTCGACCACAACAGCGTTGGAGGTTTACTACAAGCCGGGCAACGAGCCGGATGCGGTCAGCGGTCTCAGTGAGTACACCTATAACATCCCCGCTGTGCAGCAGGTCCGTGCGGTGGTGACGAATGATGAAGGCCTCAGCGCCGAGACCAGTGTTAGCGTGAACGCTGCAGACAAGACCTGGGTTACCAGCCAACTTGCCCTGCCGGACAGCCCGGTGAGCGTCAACTTCTGGCCCAACAGCGGCGTTATCGACGGCCGCCCGGCGGTGGCCTACGTTCATCACGACAGCAGCGACAGCGATGGCGACCCGGAGCAGTACAGCGTGGAGTACATGATCGCGGCGAGCTGGCCGGGCAGTGAGTGGCTCGGTCCCTTCACTGCCTACACTACCGATGCGGCAGACAAGCCGGTGGCCATCGGCGGACTGCTTGACTGCAATGGCAAGCCCGGCATCTTCTTTCGCAGCGAGGAAGGCTCGCTCTTCTTCGTTCGCGGCGATGCGGCCGAGCCAGGCGCCTGGACGGCTCCCCTCTTTCTTGACCATGGCCTGGACAGCGACTCCGGCATCGCGGCCGGTTTCGCTGAAGGCATGCCCTGTGTGGCCTACTGCTATAACACGCCCTTCCTGGGCTGGACGGTCTGGTACCAGCGCAATGACTCCTACGACGGCGATGGCAACTGGGCCCTGAGCGCGGTGGGCGGCGGCAAGGGTGATCTGACCCTGCGCACCGATGGGCTCAGCAACCCCGTGGTCGCGGTGCATCTCCCGCTGGGTACCACCGGGCACACCGCGGGCGGCATGGCCTTTTACCGCTCACCTAACACCCTGGGGATCAGCGATCAGCTCTGGAACCTGCTGAAAGTCTTTGGGACCGGCGAAGGCTTCCAGGGCAGCGGTCCGGCGGCAGCATTCACCAACCTGGGCAGCGTGTACATGTACTTCCGGGCAGAGGCCGGCGCCACTGGTTTTGGTGAGCGAGCTCTGGTTGATATCGACAGCGGCGACCAGAGCCTTACAAACATCGTTTCCGACGAGTCTTTCTTTGATTCGGTCGAACTGCCTCTGGGGGTCAGGGTCGGCTTTACGCTCTATGACAGCGCCCAGGGCCGTCTGCAGTACGCGGACTATGACACTGAACTGCTTGATTTCACCGGCAGCAGCGGCGCTGATGTTTTGGTGGACGACACAGGTGATGTCGGCCGTCACAGCACACTGGTGGCTCCCCTTGGTCTGCCGGCGATTTTCTATGACGACACGACAAGCGGTTCAGTAAAGTTTGCCCAGCTTGATTTGCCTCTGGATTGAAGCGGCAGGTTTTATAGAACTGCATCCGCTCCCATTACCTCCGATCTGTTCAAGCGGCTGGTTCTGCTAGACTCTTGCAACCTTCTGCATTCGGGGGAGTGAAATGTGTCGTCTGACACTGCTCGGCATCGTGCTATTCATGGCTCTGGCTTCAGTTGTGGGCTGCTCTGGCGTTGCTGCACCTGCCCGGCTGGATAGCACTGAGGCGGCCAGCGAATCTGACCTGAACCGCGGTCTGCCTGCGCCGCGCAGCCTGCTGGACCTGGCCGGGCGCCGAACCAGCGCCGCTTCAGAGCTCGCCATCGACGCCGCGCTCTATGACAGCGCCCTGCCCAGCAGCCGCGTCCTCGTTTCCAACGCTGACCTGGTTTTCTCCCCGACTGCACCAGCATCGAGTGCCAGCCTGGCCGACAGCGCATTTGCTCTCTTCAGCTTTGACCTCTCCAGTGTTGATCCTGCGCCGCAGCTGCGGCTGATCTGGTCCAGCAATCAGCCTGCCGATGGCGAGCTCTTCGCCCTGCTTGGTAATCTGACGCAAAACCGCTGGGAGCTGCGCAGCTTCCCGGCCAGCGGTCCGCTGGATCTCGGCAGCCTGGTTGACTACAAGGACAGCGGCAACGGCAAGCTGCTGCTTGGAGTTCTCGCCACCGGGAGCGCGATTAGCAGCCTGCATCGCGTCCGCATTGGCGACGCCCAGCCGGTCGGTGCCATTACGACCGGCAAGCTCAAGGGTCTGGCGCCCTACAACTTCGAGTTTGACGCCAGCGGCTTTGGCCTGCCGGGGGCGAAAGGCAGGGTTGACATAGACAAGGGTAACGACGGCAGCTTCGAGAATGTCGGGATCGACGCTTCGATGCCGGCGAGTGTCAACCTGGAACCTGGGATCCAGGAAGTGCTGCTCCATTTCTACGATGACGAGGGCTTCAGCCAGGACTTCACCTACCTGATCCACGTCCTGACCGGCGACTGGGCCATCAACGAGTTACTGCCCGAAAGCGGTACGTTCAGCCTCCTTAGCCCACGCTTCTGCCAGATCGGCGAAGCGGTCTATGTTTCCTACTACCGCTCCAGCAGCACCCCCGGGGAGGGCGCACTGCGCGTGATCCGTGGGGTCAATGGGCCCAGCGGCGGTTTCGGTGCGACCGCCACTATCCAGGTGACAGACCACACACCGAACTGCAGTGAACTGCAGGTCGTCAACGGCAGCCCGGCGCTGGGCTGGGTTGAGGATCCGGTGCAGGTCAGCTACAGCCGCGCGACCGACGATACCGCCCAGTTCTGGTCGGCGCCGGCCAAGGTGTTCGACTCAGTGGAGCTCTACTACCGCCCCAGTCTGGCGGTGGTCGACGGCAACCCGGCCATGGCCCTCAGCTCGGACAACCTGATCTACCACCGCTCGCCGGATGCCAATGGCGCCAGCTGGAGCTCGACAACCTTTACCGCTCTGGCAGCCTGTGACTACACCAAGCCGGTACTGCGCATGCACGAAGGCCGGCCGGTCCTGGCGGCCTATCACACCGGCAGCGGCGGCTATGCGGTGCTGCGCTCTACCCTGAGCACTGGCGAGGAGGACAACTGGCCGCTGCAGAAGATCGCGCTGTTCAGTAATGGCGGCGACCAGCTGGCCCTTGGCGAGCATCACGGGCGCTTCTGCCTGCTGGCCGGGTCATTCGACGGCGCGGCCGGCTCTCCTTACCTGGCTCTCTCCGGCGGCAGCGACCTGACCTTGGACTGGAATGGGCTGGAGTTCGATCCACCAGCCGCAGGCCTCCGCGGACAGGCCATGCAGTACCAGGAACTGAGCCAGTTCAAGGACTGGGGCGGATTTGCTCTCTACGGCGAAGGGCTTGGCCTTGGTGCGCGCTTTGCCTTCGTGGACGCGCCGGCAGATCAGGGCATCTCCGCCCTGGCCAGCTACCCGGCGCTCAGCGGCCTGAGCACTGACTGCGACGTCGCTGAATGGAATGGCCTGCCGACGATCATCTACTGCGATAACACCAATCCCGGCAGCCCGCGGGTGGTCATTGCTGTAATGAACTAGCAGCTGTCTCCACTTCTGCAGTGCCAGGAGAGCGCGCTACACTCATCCGGCGCGGAGAGGATGGGGGCTGGTGTCTCCAACGGTCTTCAAAACCGTCTGCGGGCAGATAACACTGTCCGTGGTGGGTTCGATTCCCGCCCTCTCCGTTTTGGTTGTTAGAGAGCGTCTACGCAAGCGTTGATCGATTGCAGTAATCTGATGTTTCTACAATTTTTTCCAGTTGGCTTCTGGCCTGCGGCTCTGCTTGTTCTCCTGAATCTCTATCACAAAGTTCGTCGTGTGAAGCTTTGGATCTCTTTTGACCGAATCTGGTTCTATGAACATTGTCAGGATTACAGTTCGCGAGCCGTCGCTCGAGGTGTAGAAAGCGATCTTGTAATCAGCTTGTTCTTGAGTATCCATCCAGTAGTAACCTTTCTTTCTTAGCCGTGCTTCCAAAGCCCGCTTGGTGGTGCTCCAATCGCTCGTGTCTCCTGGCATGTCGAAGCGGACTGCAAAGGTATCTAGTTGACGCCCGCCAGGCCCAACCACGTTTGGTTTGGTAACAGAGCTGACATTTAGTGCCGCACTGGGAGGCCAAATCTGATTGTCCGGCCAACCCTGCGGCAGATTTGAAGCTATCTTCGTGCAAGCCGCGATTATCACTGCCGTTGCAATGCTGAAGAGAATCCTGGACAGCATGTGGAGGGATTATAGCGACTTTCATGCGGCCCAGCGCGGCAGGACGAGGTGTTCATGGTGGTTGCCCTCGCGGCAGCGCAGGTCCATTGCGCTGCCGCGAGAGTCTGGTGCGCCCGTCAGCTTTGCAGTTGTTCGCAACGATGAAAGAGGTTCGCCGGCACGGGCCTCGGCGCTACTTCGATGCGTGGCTTACTTCGAGGCTCATGTTCAAGCCTGCGCCTGTCCGGCCTGGGCCATGCGGTTGATCCCCGTCAGCGCCAGCTCGGTCAGCAGGCGGTCAGCATGGCCTTCCTCGTCCAGAGTCTGCTGCAGCAGGGTTTCGCACTCGCTCTGGCCCAGCAGGCGGCAATAGGTCCGCGCGCAGCCATAGGCCGCGATCTCATAGTGCTCCACGCGCTGGGCTGCGGCGATCAGGGCTGCGTCAAGCACTGAGACATCCGGCTTGTCCTTGCCCTTGAGCAGCTTTCCGCCCTCGGCGAGGATGCCCTTCATTGCAGTACAGGTCTCGCCGCTGGGCTTGGCCTTCAGCAGTCCAAAGACTTTGTCCAGACGCGCCTTGTGCTGCTGGGTCTCTTTCATGTGGTCCTTGAAGGCCTTGGCCAGATCCGCGGACTGGCAGGCCTCGATCAGCTTGGGCAGCGCTTCGAGTATCTGCTCCTCGGCGCTGTAGATATCACTCAGTTCATGCAGCAACAGGTCATTTAGGTTGGCGATTGCAGCCATGGGTGCCCTCCAAAGTCATGATGCACTTTGACCATGCCCGGGCCGCGCCGGTTCCCGCACAGGCAGGCTGTCTTCATCCACAGGGCCAGGCGCAGCCCGCTCAGCGCTAGAATTGCGCCATGAGCGCTGAACTGGAACTCTCCCTCAATACCGCCGCCATGCAGCACCTGCTGCTGGGCTCCGACGAGTTCGAGCCGCCGGCCCGCATCCTTTCCGGCCTCAGCGGCGAACAGGCCTGCGCCCAGTTGCCCGGCGCACCCTGGTCCATCGCCGGTCTGCTGGCGCACATGATCTTCTGGCAGGAGCGCCGCATCGGCTGGGCCCGCGGCGAGGAACAGCCCGAGTGGGGCCCCGCCGAAAACTTCCCGGCGGTCGAACCTGACCAGTGGGAATCCCTGGTCCACCGTTTCCTTAACGGCTTTACCTGGCTCGAGGGACTGGCCGGCGGTGGCGACACTCACCGCGAGCTCTACCGCGGCCGCTCCGCCGGCTTCATGCTGGCCTCCCAGAGCTGCCACAACGCCTACCACCTCGGCCAGATCGTGCTGCTGCGCCGCCTGCAGGGCACCTGGCCGCCGCCCGCAGAAACGCAGGAATAGCCCGCGGCGCCGGGGCGGATCCGCCAGCGCTGGGGCTGCTATATTTCCCGGATGGACACAGCTTCCCCCGCCCCGCCGCAGCGCACACTTTCGCTCAACCCCGCGGCCATGCTGCACTTGCTTAACGGCTGCGATGAACACCTGCCCCCGGCGCAGCTGCTGGCCGGCCTGAGCGGCGAGGTGGCCTGCGCGCTGGTCCCGGGCCTGCCACACAGTATTGCAACCCTCGTCGGTCACATGACCTACTGGCAGGAACACAGCATCGGCTGGCTGGCCGGGGAGCTTCCGCCCGCCGCGCCGGTGGACGACAGCATCAACCTGCCCGCTGTTGCGCCGGAACAATGGGACGCACTGCTGACGCGCTTCCTGGCCGGCTTTGAGCGGCTCAGCGCCCTGGCCAGCGGAGACAGCGCCGCCGAGTTCTACAAGGGCCGCAGCCTGGGCTTCCTGATGACGATGAGCGCTTTTCACAACACCTACCACCTGGCGCAGATTGTGTATCTGCGCCGTCTGCTGGGCTGCTGGCCGCCGCCCCGGCAATGAGACTGTGTCGGCAGCTCAGCAGACCTGCCCTGTATAATCCCAGCGGCGCCGCGAGCGGCGCATACTCCTCGGGGGAGGTCTCCATGTCTCATCGCCGCTTGTGGCTTTCTGTCTTTTGCGCCCTCATCGGCCTGCTGCTGGGCGTATCCTGCAGTTCGCAGTCCAGTGACAGCAGCCGTCTGGCGGAGCACAGCGCGCCGCCAACCGGCGCCCAGCAGACCACGCCGGCCGCACTGCCGGCGCTGCCCGCGCCTTCCAGCGCCCTGGGCCGCCTGCGCCAGACATCGGCCCAGACGCTCACCGTGACCGGCGCAGCCTTTGAAGCGGCGCTGCCGAGCCACAATGTTGCTGCCGATGGCTCGATGGCCACCTTCGACCCCGACTGGGCCAAGCAGGTCAAGACCAACACGGTCGAGCAGACCGCCTATGCCGTCTATCGTCTGAACCTTGAGGGCTGGGACGTCGCCCCGAAGCTGCGCCTGCTGTTCGGCACCGCCGGCATCAGCAGCAGCGACCTGTGGATCGGTCTGGCCGACTGGCAGGGCCAGCGCTGGGACTGGCAGCGCATGCCCAGTGTGACCAAGGCCCAGGAGATTGACCTCAGCAATTATGTCGACGGCAACGGCGATGTGCTGGTCACTGTGCTGATGCTGGGTCTGCTGCCGCACAAGCTGGCGCTGCTGACCGTCCTGCCCACCGATGAGGTTGAGCCAAACGACACGATGGAGACGCTCCAGAACCTGCCGACATCCTCTGTCTCGGGTTTCCGCGGCGATGTCGGTGTTGAGGACCCCGCAGACTATTTCGCCTTCCCCGGCACCAGCGCCAACTCGGCCCGCGGCAGCCTGCGTTTTGACAACAGCGCCGCCGATATGCGGGTGACCATCCTGAATGCCGCCGGCGAGGTGCAGCAGGTGTCGGACAGCTTTGAGGGCCAGGACTATCTGTCCTTCATTGATTCCTGGTTCACTCCGCTCGAAGCCAGCGATTTCCCGCTGATCCTGAAGGTTGAGGCGACCAGCGGCGTGACGCAGTATGACCTCAGCTTCGGCTCGGGCTCTGTGCCGGAGGTGCCGGACTTCACCTATCTGCTGCAGGCCGATCCGCAGTTTGGTGCTCTGCCGTTCAGCGTCGACTTCAGCTCGACCGTGGTCGACACCCCGGAAGTGGCCTATCTGTGGGATGTCAACGATGACTTCATTACTGATGCTGTCACCGACACGCCCTTCCTGAACTGGACCTATACCGAGAACGGGCTGTTTGAAGTGACCATGACCATGAAGCATGTCAGCGGCGCCGACAGCAGCATGAGCGTGCTGGTCGGGGCCGGGGACATCGGCTGGGATGAACGCGAGGACAACGATAACGAGTCCGAGGCCAATCTGCTCGACCCCGGACTCGCCGAGACCGGCTTTAGGGGCAATGTCGGCGGCCAGGGCGAATACGACGGCGACCTGGAAGACTGGGTCAGCCTGGAGCTGGACCCCGGCCAGGCCGCGATCTTCACCCTGGAGAACGCCGGCGACCCCGAGGGACTGCTTGAGATCAACGGCCCGAATATGACCGGCCTGCCCGGCGACCCGCTGCAGGCCTTCAATCCGCCGATCCTGCAGCGCAAGGGCTATGAATACAGCATCTACGGCAACTGCGGCGACTACCGCCTGAAGTGGGTCTATGGCTTCCCGCCGGAGCTGGAGCTGACCAACGACCCGCTGCCCGGCGGCGGCCCGGCGCCCTACACCCTGGAGCTGACGGCCGCGGCAAGCGACCCGGACGGCGGCGCGATCACCGCGATCAAGTGGGACGTCGACGAGGACGGGGTGGCCGACTACACCGGCGAGAGCATCTCGCACCTCTATGAGACCCAGGGCGACAAGATCATCACGGTCTATGCCTACGACGATGACGGCTTCCGCAGCGCGCTGGAGTACAACATCTACGTCGAGCCAGCGATGCCTTAGGGCCGGCCCGCGGCTTTCCCGCAGGGAACACTTGAACAAATCTGCAGACGGCGCAGGCGCGCCGCCGCATCTGGCCGCGCGAATTTCAGCCTTCAGCGCCGCAAATGCAGCTCGCGCCGGGATTACGCGGCCGCGGCGCAGGGGCCGGAGTTTTAACTTCGGGGTTCGATTTTGAACGTCCAGCGCAGTTTGCGAACTCTCGGGGCGGGCGAATTTAACCTTGCCGGCGAGTTTTGCTGCAGAAAAGCCCGGATTGCAAAACGAACGGCGGCGGCGGCAAGGCGGCAGCGCCAGCGAAGAAGTGATGGCTGCCGGACCTGAAAGATGCCGCAGCACGCCGGGACTTTGCGCGGCTCTGTGACTTTCCGCTTGCAGAAATGGACAAGTAAGGCTCAGCCCTGGTGCAATTGAAGAGAACACCAGGGGTATAGATACCCGAGCGACTGGTCTTTTATTTTACTTCACCGGGCTTTTTTGTCATTTACTATGTTGCTGGGCGCAGGCAGCAGGCGCATCATTCCGCGCCAGGCTGGCGCAATCCACTTCCGCGCCGCGGAGCTAAAGCTCCGCGTAGCCTTCAAAATCGTCGAGGCGGATCTGCGCCTCGGCGATGCCCAGCCTGGCGAGCTGCTCACGGGCGGCGTTGACGAAGCCGGTAGCTCCGGCGATGTAGAACAGCGCATCCGGCTGCTGCCGGGCCAGGGCCTCCAGCGCCGGGCCGAAACCCTCGCGGCCGCTGGTCTGCTGGCGCAGCGGCAGGGCCCCCAGCTCATCGCGATACAGAAAGCCGTCGCGGCTGACATGCAGCAGGCTCAGCGCTTCCCAGTCGCCAGCCCTATGCGCAGCCGGGCGGGCCGCCTCGCCGATGCGCAGCTCGCGCAGCATTGAGCGAAAGGGAGCGATGCCGATGCCGCCGGCGACCAGCACCACGGGCCGCCGCGCCTCATCCGTGTCCGCCGCAGGCAGGGTGAATGCACCCTTAAACTTGAAGAGGCTGACGCGCTGGCCGGGTTCCAGGCGGGCCAGAGCCTGCTTGAAGGGGCTCTCGGGCCGCAGGTGGAAGCAGAAGCTGAGCTGCGGGTCCGAGGGGGCCGAGGCAAAGCTGATGTGCCGCACGGGCTTGTCCAGGTCCGGGTCCTCGAGCTTGAAGTGCACGTACTGGCCGGGGACAAAGCGCTCGCTGAGCGGCTCGAAGTTGAAGCTCCAGACATCGCCATGGCCGGGACTGGCATACTCAAAGTGCTTGTCCAGCAGGGCGACGGACTGGCGGAAGACGGGCTGCGGGAGGCTGTCCATAATGCTCCGGAAAGCGGGGGTTGCAAAGATGATAGCAGTTGAGACCCGGTCTCAATATACGTTTCGTCCCCCAAACGGTTCGAGGACTTCCTGTTGCCTCCGCGGCCTGTTCCTAGTGCAGCTTTTCGCTGAGGCCGATGATGATGCCTTCAGGGCCGCGGACATAAGCCAGGCGGTAGCGGTCCCCGTACTGCACCAGTTCGCCCAGCAGTTCGGCGCCGCCGGCCAGCAGGCGGGCGAGCACGGCGTCGATATCGCCGACCTCGAACATCAGGCGGCGCAGCCCTGGCATATTGACCGCGGCCCCGGCAGGGTTCGGGCGCAGCGCCGGGGGATGATGGAACTTGTCCAGCTCGACCCGGCCGCTGCCGTCAGGAGTACGCAGGAAGACCAGGGTGGCGCGCACGCCCTGAAGGCCGATCAGGCGGTCCACCTCCGGGCCCTCGACATCCGTCTGGCCCTCCAGCTCGAGGCCCAGTGCCATGAAGAAGGCGCTGACGGCCGCAAGATCCTCGACGACGATCAGCACGTTGTCCAGGCGCAGGGCTGGCTTTGCTCTCATGGCAGTCAATATTATCCCGCCCTGCTAAGGATTACAAAGCTGGCGGAGGCAGATCTGCCCGCGAGTGTCCATAACAGACCTAACTCATGGTTGGACTGCTCTTCTGGTCCAATAGAATCTGCCGAAGCAGATGGCAACAAGACCTGTCAGCGCCGCCCAAAGCAGGGTAACAAACACTATTGCAATCACAATAATGATCTTATCCTTCATTGATGAGTTCGGCGAGAGCAGCAACTCGTATTGTCGGAGTTCATGCGACGTGTACACAGTCCATAGAGGGCCTCCGAGGCCTGTTTGGCAGAAGCCTGTTATCAATCCCGTGAGGAAACCATGACTAAAAACAAGAGGAGTGAATCGACCCATCATAAAGGCCGGTACAATCAGGGCGCTTAATGTAAGGAGGTTTAACAGCCAACGAGGCAATCCTAACAGGACATCAAATGCTGTTAAGAACCCGAAGCACAACCCTATGCTAACTATCTGCTTCCAATGCACCTCAGAACTCCCTCGCTACCCCAACGGAATGCAACTCCGCTAAGGAGGAACTATCTCATTCTCCCATGGCCCAAGTATGTGGTTTCCGTCAGGACTGCGTCCACCTGGTCGACCTCTGTCTACATGCTCAAAATTTGGTCGAGCCGATCACTAGTTGGATACTCGTGATCCGACACCCTTTACTCAGGTTGTTTGTCTCGCTTGTTGTCGCTATGCCAGCCGGGCTCTCGACATCCGTCTGGCCCTCCAGCTCGAGGCCCAGTGCCATGAAGAAGGCACTGACGGCCGCAAGATCCTCGACGACGATCAGCACGTTGTCCAGGCGCAGGGCTGGCTTTGCTGTCACGGCCCAAGACTCTAACTGATGTTGCTCCGGGCGAAGTTACTTTGGCTGATGCTGTTCAGGTCAATATGGCAGCGTAACGCGCAGCAGCGCGCCTAGGATGTCTGGAATATGGGCGTGAGCGCAGGGTAGAAATGGCGGAGAGAGAGGGATTCGAACCCTCGAGGCGAGGTTATTCCCGCCTAACTGCTTAGCAGGCAGCCGCCTTCAGCCACTCGGCCATCTCTCCGTATGGGGCCCCGGCGCGTCTGGTTGCCCCTGCGCGCGGGCCTATATGCTACCACAGCACCGGCGACCCGGCAAGAAATGGGCAGGGCAATTGTAGTGGCGCACGCCGTGCGCCTTCAGTTGCCGGCTTGCTGCTCGCAGATTGCACCAAGGCGCACGCAGTGCGCCACTACGCCACTAGGGATGCAGCTCGCAGATTTCACCAAGGCGCACGCAGTGCGCCATTACACGCGTCTCGAGCGTTTCAGCCATCCGCCATACGCCATCTGCATTCTTCTCT
>CAZEJB010000057.1:0-3089 GCA_964512635.1 uncultured Planctomycetales bacterium
AGAATGCGGTCCATCGACCATGCGCCCTCCGGTTCTTCCTGCGGTCGGCTGCTGACTGTGTCCAGCAGCCGGGCGACAGCCTGCGCGAACTCATAGCGGGTCAAGGTCCGGTCGCCCTTGAAGAAGTCCTCGGGGTATCCCTCTAGTGTGCCGCTGTCAGCAAGGTAGTCCAGTGCGCCATAGGCCCAGTGCGTGCGCGGAATGTCGTCGTAGGCGCTTGGAACTGCCTGCTTCTCACCTGTTGCAGCTTGCGCATTTTGTTTAGCCATGTGTACGCTCAAGACTGGTGTAACCCAATCCTGCGCGTAACGAAAGTCGCTGACCTCACAAAGTTGATCAGCATACTCATTCACCAGCGCCCGTAAGATCAACTCGATACTCCGTCCATGCTCACTGTCTTCCTCCACGTTGTTTGCGAGTCCACTGAGGATTCCCTGAGCAAACTCGTAGCGGACAAGCGTTTGCGACCCGTTAAAGTGTCCTTTTGGAAAGCCCTGCAGAACCTCTTCGGCCTGCAGATAACTGAGGGCTTGGTAGCTCCAGTGATCCGGCGACACGTCGTTGTATGCGGTTTGCGCAAACACCGGCGAGGGTGTCCAGCCAACAAGGGCCGTGCAAATCAGCAGCGCAACAAAAGCCGGAGCCCAGCGTAGAGCATGCATATCCCACCTCGAAACTTGTAACGCGCCGGGTTCTGGGGCGGCGCGTGTTGCATTACTAATCGCCGGCGCAATGGTGGAGTTAAAGCATCGGCGTTTGGTGGGCAGGGTTCAGTTTGGTGCGCAAAGTGTCGTCAGGCGGTTGCCTAGCCGCCGTGACAGTCTTCGGCTTGCAGGATGATCGTAACCCTGCGGCCGCTGTCGAGCCAGCTTGTCTGTTCTGTATCGACGCCGTAGGCGACATAGCCGTCACCCGTAGGACGAATTGAATGCCGTCCACCCAGCAGAATCAGGTCCACACCGTCTGCCTGACCGTCGCCGGTGACATCAAAGCCGGCCTTGGCATCGGCACCATAGACGAGCAGAACAAAGCCATCCACCTCGTTGTTCAGGTCGTAGCTTTGCAGGTAGGTGAAGTTGCCGCTGGAGAAAGCAAATGGCACTGCCTGCACCCCGGCCGGGAACAGGTCGTCCCAGGCATTCAGGTCCTGAAGCGCGATCTGGTTGATGTGCTGCGGGTAGGTGTTGTGATGCTCAAGCGCCCAGAGCTCAAGCATATTGCGCAGCTGAAAGAAGCTGCGGTACTTCTCGAAATCTTCTTCGCTGATTTCCGGTGGTGAGGCCAGCGCCTGCCCCGCAAAAACAGCGCCGATGCAGATTATGGTTAGCAGCAGCATCTTCACAGCGACACCTCCAGGCTGGCCCGGTTTGTTTAACGAGAAGTTGTATCTCAGCAGCAGATTGTAAGTCCCTGACATAGCCTTGTGCGCCCGGAAGTGAGCGTTATCCAGCCGGCCGGGCGATGCAGGCTTCGACCCTACAGGGTGTCGTGCGTCACGCGGCCGCCGCAGACAGTCATGAGCACCCGTCCCTTCGCCTCCCAGCCGCCAAAGGGTGTGTTCTTTGACTTGCCGACGAGCTGCCGCGGGTCGATGGTCCAGCGCGCCTCGGGGTCGATCAGGCACAGGTCGGCCCGCTGGCCTTCGGCGATGCGCCCCGGCGAGGTCTCGATCTGTACCGGCTGGAAGTCGGACAGCGCGGCGGGGGAGAGCTGGCTTTGTAGTGGCGGGTCTTGACCCGCCTTCCCTGCGCTTGAAGAGGGCGAGTCAAGACTCGCCCCTACACCAAGAATCCCAGCCGGGCCGGAGGTCATCAGACTCAGCAGGCGTTCGACCGTGATCTCGCCGGCGGGTGTCTCAGTGCCGGCGACGTGGCCGAGCAGGAGGCCGAGCATCAGCTCAAAGCCGACGCAGCCAAAGGGCGCGGCGGCGAGCTCCTGGCTCTTTTCATCATTGGTATGCGGCGCGTGGTCGGTGACCAGCGCATCCAGCGTGCCGTCGGCGACCGCCTCCAGCAGGGCGAGACGGTCGGCCTCGGAGCGGAAGGGCGGGTTGATCTTGGCCGCGGTGCCATGGCGCTCCACGGCTTCATCCGTCAGCAGCAGGTGGTTGAAGGTGCAGTCCCCGGCAACGAGTCCCGGCAGGCCGAGCTGCTCCGCGCGTGCCTTGCCGAAGCGCAGCAGCGGCAGAGTGCCGACGCCCGAAGCAATGTGCGTGATCAGCACGGGGCAGCGCGCGCTGAGAGCCGTTAGGATCGCGCGGGCGCTGGCGATGTCCTCGCTGAGGTGATGGATGCCGGGCTGGCCGAGGCGCGCGGAGACCTCGCCCTCGTGCATCACGCCGTGGGCCAGCTCGGGCACCTCGGTGTGGATCAGCGCGCGGGCGCCCGGCAGCATCGACAGGAACTCGAAGGCGTGAAGGAAGACATCCGGGCGCAGGGTGTCGGCGCCGTCGTCGGTAAAGATGCGGCAGCCGGCGGCATAGAGCCCGGCCAGCTCGGCGAGCTGCTCGCCCCCGCGTCCGCGGGTCAGCGCACCGGCGGGGGAAACACGGGCCAGCCCCTCGCGCAGGGCTTTCTCGCGCACGTACTCGGCAATGCTGGGCGTGTCGATGGCCGGCTGGGTATTGGGCATGCAGACGACGGTGGTGAAGCCGCCGGCGGCGGCTGCGCGCGTCTCAGAGACGATGTCGCCCTTCCAGGTCTGGCCGGGGTCGCGCAGATGGCAGTGCAGGTCGATGAAGCCGGGGCAGAGCCAGCGGCCAGAGGCGTCGATCTCCCGCTCAGCCGCGGCGCCGGAGCCGCTGCTGCTGATCGAGACGATCCGGCCATCCTGCACCAGTACATCGTGCGCGCCGATGAAGGCCTCGCCGTCAAAGACCGTCGCGTTGCGGAAGATCAATTGTTCGTAGTGTTCCATTACTGTTGTAGGGGCGCACGGTTATGCGCCCAGATTACATTTCCAATTGTCACATCGTTCCGGAATGCGGGCAGGATGCCCGCGCTCCGACTAAGACGGGCGCGCTCCATGCGCCCCCACGATCAGAAATCCAGCTCCCTCTCCAGCGCCCAGGCCAGCAGGGCGGCGCGCAG
>CAZEJB010000057.1:3189-16262 GCA_964512635.1 uncultured Planctomycetales bacterium
ACGATCAGAAATCCAGCTCCCTCTCCAGCGCCCAGGCCAGCAGGGCGGCGCGCAGGGCCAGACCGCTTTCGACCTGCTCGTTGATCACGCAGCGCGGGTCGGAGAAGACATCCTCCCCGGCCTCGACGCCGCGGTTGACCGGGCCGGGGTGCATGATCAGCGCGTCCTTGCGCAGCAGGCCAAGGCGCCGGCGGTTCATGCCATAGAGCTTGCTGTATTCATCCTGGGTACTCATCTCGCCGCCGCTCATTCGCTCGTGCTGCACACGCAGCAGCATCACGGCATCGACGCCTTCGAGGACTGAGTCCAGGTCGGGGGTCCAGGAAGGGACCAGGGGCGCGGGATTAGGGACCAGCGAGGAAGTCCCAGGTTCATGTCCCCCTGTGCTCGGGTGCTCCCTTGCCTCACTCATTACTGCCTGGTCACTTCCTGGTTTTCCTCTAGTCCCTGGTCCCTGCTCCCTGATCCCTTGTCCCGGATCCCTCCAGGCGGCGGGAGTTAAGTTCGGTGGGCCGACCAGCGTGACCTCCACGCCAAAGCGCGCCAGCAGGGCCAGGTTACTGCGGGCAACGCGGCTGTGGGTAAGGTCGCCGACGATCGCCAGCTTGCTGCCGGGCCGCAGCAGGCCGTGGCGCTGCAGGGTGAAGGCGTCCAGCAGGGCCTGGGTCGGGTGCTCGCCGCGGCCGGCGCCGGCGTTCAGCACCGGCCCGGGGTACCACTGAGCGAAGTGCTCGGCGGCGTCGACGCTTTCATGGCGGATCACGGTGCAGGAGAAGTGCATCGCCGCCAGGGTCATGGCTGTATCGCGCAGGGACTCGCCCTTTTCGATGGAGCTGCCCTTGGCGCTGATGTTTATCGTGTCGCTGCCCAGCAGCTTGCCGGCCAGCTCAAAGGACACGCGGGTGCGCGTTGAGTTCTCGGCGAAGAGCAGCAGGGTGGAGGTGCCGCGCAGGCTGGAAGACTTCAGTTGCCCGCCCTGCCTGATCCAGGCAAGGCAGCGGGCGGCGCTCTCCAACAGGTTCTGCGCGTCCAGGCTTGGGAGCGCGGCGATGGAGAGCAGACAGCGCGGATGCATCGGGCAGGGATTATAGCCGCAGCGCGGCGGGCGATGGTCCTGTCCCCTTGCTAGGGCTTAACCCGGCCGGGGCCAAAGCGAACCCAGAGCCACTTGCCCAGCTCCCAGGCGGCCATCGCACTTAGCAGGCCCACGGCCAGCTTTTGGCCGCCTCAAAGATGGCAGCTGATTGTCAGGAAGGGGAGGTGCATCACAGGCCATGATACCCGCGGGGACCGGGGTTTATCCTGCGGGCGCAGGCAGGGTGCGCTGGCCGGAGGTCAGCGAAACAAGAAAGTCGCCAGACTAAGTCTGGCGCTCCCAGATGCTTTCCCGCACTGCCGAACTGCGGGCTCTCAAAGAAAAGGGTGGGGACAAGCCCCACCCTGCAAGTCATCTGTTGATGCCTCCGGCTTAGAGCAGCGCGAAGTTGCTGCGCAGCATGGCGGTCTTGGTTGCCGTCTTGGTCACCGGTTCCAGCGGGTCGCTGGAAACAGTGAAGCCAAGCTTGCTGATCGCCGCCACGATGTCGGCTTCCTTGGTCTGCTTCGGGTCATACTCCACCACGCAGGCATGCGCCGTGTGGGTCGCCTTGGCGCTCTTCACGCCGGCCATCTTGGCGACGGTGGCGTCAATGCTGTCCGAGCAGCCGGTGCAGGTCATTCCGCGAACTTCCAGCGCCAGCTTGACGCTGCCGTCGGAATTCTTGACGCGGCTCCAGACACCGCCCTGGCCGCGGCCGGCGTTGGTATAGCCGGCCTTGACAATGGCAGCCTCGATATCGGCTTCCTTCACCTTGCCCGGGTCATAGACCGCGACCAGGATGCCGGTCGTGGTGTCGCCACTGGCGCTGTCCACACCGGCGAGCTTGCCGATGGCCTCGCTGCAGCCGCTGGCGCAGCCGGCGCAGCACATTCCACCGACTTTAAAGTAGGCCTGCTTGTGCCCCGCGGGGATGTCCGCCAGGCTCACGGCCGGGTAGCTCTCCCGGGCCGCCTCGCCCTTGGCAGCCGGTGAGGCAAAGGCCATGCCCGTGTAAACGGTACCTGCAAGCAGCAGGCTCAGCCCCAGCAGGGCGGTGAACATCTGTCCGATCTTATGCATTAAGACCCCTCCAGGCTCCGGCGCGCCGCGCCGGTCATGTATTCAGGACGCGAAATTTTAATGCACGTTCCGCCGCGAGGCTGGAAATCTCACTGCCTTTGTCATTGCCGCCGCATCGGTGCGCTTTCCGTCGGGCCCTGCCCCGCCGCCCGCAGATAGGCCCGGCGCAGCAGTTGATCGCCGCCAAGGGCCTCGCGCAGGCCGCGGATGAACCACCACCAGCGCGCCGAGCGCAGGCCTTCCGGCCCGTGCTCGAGCTGGTCGAGGTGGGCCTGCACAAAGCGCAGCTGGTTGAGGCGCAGGTAGCGGATTTTGCCGCTGCCGTGGTGCTTGTCGATGGTCTCGCTGTGGCGGTGCAGTACGCAGACCTGTGGCGCCACCGCGCAGCTCAGACCGATGCGCCGGGCCTTGTAGTCCAGGTCGACATCTTCCCAGTAGAAGGGCTGGTAGCGCGGGTCAAAGCCGCCGATATCCATGAATCTTTGAGTCGAACAGACAAAGGCCGCACCGCAAAGCAGGCTGGGGATCGCCGGCCGGTCCGCGGCATAGTCCGCCAGCACAGCAGCCAGTTTCACGGGCTCCTTGAGCAGCTCCTGCACGACCGCGGTCCACTCGCCGGCCAGCGCGGTGTCGTGGTGCCAGACCAGGCCCCGGCGGGCATAGAGCCGGGCGAAATTCTCCACTACCCCCCGCCCGGTGTTGTAGACCAGCGGCATCAGGGCAAAGATGTGGCGGTTCTGGTGCAGGGTGTCGAGCAGGGCTGGAAATGGATCGCCCAGCAGTTCGATATCGGAGTTCAGCAGAGCCAGGTACTGCTCGCTGACCGCGCCCATACCGCGCATGACATTCGCCCCAAAGCCGCCGTTGAACTCCGCGCGCAGCACGGTGACTGCCGGGAAGGAGCGTTCGATGTGGCTGGCCGTGCCATCAGTGGAAGCGTCGTCCGTGACGATGATGCGCAAACGCGGTCCGTGAACTTCCTGCAGGGCAACCAGCTGGCGCAGCAGCGGCTCCACCTGACCTACGGCGTTATAGGTCGGGATCAGCACGGCCAGGGTGCCATTCAGGACGGTCATAGCGCTAGTCTAGCGCCCTGCCGGCGAAGTTCTGTCAGGGGGCCGCGTCCTCCGCACTTCCGGACTGCTCCGCCGCCGCATCACTGCCCGGCCAGGCATAGTCCTTGAGCGGGTCGTTGCAGGGGTTGGCCGGATCAAGCGTCAGGTCCGGCTCTTCGCCGCTGGCACCGGCCGGGTCGTCGTCGTTGCTGTGCTGCAGGCCGGCGGCGCCGCCCTCGCCCCAGAGCGTGTCATAAAGCGACAGATAGGGCGAGTCAGGCGGAGGGATGGACTTAATGCTGTCAACGGCGATGGCCAGGCTGGACCCGTCGGCGCCAATGCCGCCGAGCCGGCCGCGGACCCGCACCCAGCCCTGCTGCGTAAGGTCCGCCGTATCAGCGCCGGTCAGCACGACCGACAGGGGCATGGCGTCCGCAACACAGCAGGAGATCAGGTAGCGGTAGAGCAGCGCGTCAACGGCGGCCGGGTCGACGCCGGGTTCCAGCCAGTCGAGCTCCTGCCCGCCGGTTTTGTAGAGACGGCCTTCGAGTTCCACCGCCGCGTCCTCGCCGTGCTCGCGGGCGGTGAAGAGCTGCAGCAGGCTCACGGGCTGATAGCCCGGCGCGCCATCCGCCGGTCCCGTAATTGCAATGCCGGGCTCAGCGCGCGCGAGGGCCTGGGCCGCCCGTCCGGAACCGGCGGAGCCGAGCGGTGCTCCGGATAGCTCGGTGACACCGACCGAGAAGAAGATGAACAGCGGCAGCGCATGGGCCAGGGTCTCACTGCTGCGGGTCAGGCGGTTGCCGGGCTCGGGGGCGGCGGGACGCTTCGAAAGCAGCGCGCTGAGCAGGTCGATGGTAAAGACCAGAACGAGGATCAGCGCACCGCCACGGATGATCGGCATCTGCCAGTCGGCCAGGTAGGCCCGGTGGTAGCCGCCCAGGAGCATCAGCCCAAAGAAGAGGACCCACAGGGCCAGCCGCAGGCGGCTGGGGCTGAAAACTCGCCTGATCATGGGCCCAGCACCTCCAGCAGGGCGACATAGAGCGCGGTGCCGCCAATGATGGCCAGGGCGAAGAGGGCGATGAAGCGCGGGCGGAAGACGCTGCGGTACATCAGCAGCAGCTTGATATCCAGCATCGGCCCGAGCACCAGGAAGGCCATGTGCGCCGGAAGGCGGAACTCGCCAAAGGAGGCGGCGGGATAGGCATCCGCCTCGGCGCAGAGCGACAGCACGAAGGCCAGCCCCATCATTACAGCGGGCCCGGAAACGGGGCCCTGGCCCAGCGCAGTCAGCAGGTTTGGGTTGACGAAGGTCTTCATGGCGCTGGCGATGAAGACGCCCATCAGAAAGAAGGTCGTCATTTCCAGAAAGTCGCCGCGGATATGGGCCACCAGCATGCTCACACGTGAAAGGAAGGCCGGCCTGGCGGCAGGCTGAGGCGGGGAGGCCGACGGCGTACCGCCAGGAACAGCGCTGGCGGCAAAGGCATCCGCCAGCCGTCCAGGCCCGGCGGGGCGCCGGAAGCTCAGCCCGGCGGGAGCGGCTGGGGCTGTAGTTTTATGCCGGCCCGGCTCAGGCACGGGCAGTTCAGACAGGAACTCCGGCCGGAAGATCTCTTCAGGCCGGCGGCGCAGAAAGAGCATGCCGACAAGGATCGAGACCAGCAAGCCGCCCAGAGCGCGGTAGAAAGGGTAGCGCCAGTCCTGAAAGGCCAGCCAGGTGGTAAAGAGCACCGTGGGGTTCAGGATCGGCGCGGCCAGCAGATAAGTCAGGGTGTGCGGCAGCGGCAGGCCCTTGCGCAGCAGTGAGCGGCCGATTGAGACCACTCCGCACTCGCAGGTCGGGAATAGCGGGCTGATCAGGGCGATGGCTGGCAGGCCGAGCAGACCCAGCCGTCCGGTCAGCCGGGGCAGCAGGCTGGAAGGCAGGAGCTGTTCCATCAGGCCGCTGACCAGCGCTCCGAGCAGGATATAGGGCACCGACTGCAGCACGATGGAAATGAAATATGCGGCAAAGGTGGCCTGCCAGGCGGCGGGCGGCCCCGGCAGCGGGAAGAAGAGCAGCAGCGACACACCAACCAGCAGCGCGGCGGTCAGCCAGTTGCTGCTGGCAGAGCTGTAGCCGCTTGGGCGGGGGGCCGGCAGCGGCTCGGGCTCGGGCGGAGCTGCCCCGGCTGTCCGCGCCTGAGCCTCGGCCACAATGGCCGCCAGACTGCTGTCGGACTTGGTACTGCGCTCCGGCACCCGCGCATTATGCATGCCGCCTGGGTGTCTGGCTCAAGCCGACAATTCGGAATGCAATGTTTAAGGCCGGTATGGAGCCGCAACCGGACCGACGTCTTCCAGCCGGGCAGCCTGGCCGGCCGCCACATCCTCGAGCAGCACCTGGCCGATCAGCTCATCAGCCTGAGCCGGGCTGAGCGGTCCCGCTGGGCGCAGGAAGGTAATGTCGGCGCTGCTGAGCACATGGCCGGCGGGAAGCGCTTGCAGGTAGTAGATCGCCCGCCTGGCGATGGCGGCGATTTCCTGCTCGGAGGCCAGCATCTGCTTACGGTCACTCCCCAGCGCCTGCTCGATCGCGCGGATGCCCTGGACCAGTTCAACCAGCTCTTCCGGGCTGCATGAGCAAGCGATATCCGGTCCGGGAGCGGTCTTGTCGAGACAGAAGTGCTTTTCAATCACACAGGCGCCGAGGGCCGCTGCCCCAAAGCAGCACCAGTTGCCGATGCTGTGGTCGGAGAAGCCGCTGCGCACGCCGTGCAGATCGGCTACGTCGCGGGCCAGGGCCGTGATCGCGCGCAGATGCACATCGGGATAGGCCGTGGGGTAATTGGTGGTGCACTGCAGCAGCACGACTTCGCTGGCCCCCGAGACCCGCGCAGCTACTGCGGCGGTGCGAGCCTCCTTGAGGTTGCCCATGCCGGTGCTGATATAAAGCGGTTTTCCAAAGCGCGCGCAGCAGCGGATCAGGGGCAGGTTCGTCAGATCACAGGATGCAATCTTGAAAGCTGGCACATCCAGAGCCGCGAGCATTTCAGCCGCGGCGAGGTCGAAGGGTGTCGACATGAAATCCACGCCCTCACTGCGGCAAAGCTCGGCCAGATTCGCATGCTCTTCGCGGCCGAGCTCAAAACGGCGGAAGAAAGCATGCTGGTCGGCCGCCAGCTCGCTGTGTGCCAGTCCAAGTGCGCTGAAGGACTGAAACTTGACTGCATTCACACCTGCGGCGGCCGCGGCCCGAACCATCGCGCGGGCGACATCCATGTCGCCGCCGTGGTTGATACCCGCTTCAGCGATGATATAGACAGGCTGGTCTGGCATCCCTGTTCTCCCGATCTCCCCGTGATTCGCTTATGAGCGCAGCCCTGTTATCGGCGTGTTTGCAGTGGAATGCAAGCGCTCTCAGAAAAAGAAATGGGCGAGGCAAAATCCCGGGCACTTAAAAACTTGTGAAAGTGGTTATAACTCAGACAAAGGCATTCGCAGATCAAGTAGCAGCCGATATTCTCCCTCTGCGCCGACCGGCAATTTCACCGGATCGGGCGCGAAGGCAGGCGGCGCCTGCTTCGGGGGAAGGCAATGGATTTACTTGGACGCGACGTCACGTTCGCTGCGCTGTCAAAAAGTCAGGACTTTGTGACGCGGCGGCAGGAACTGCTGTCGGAAAACATCGTTAACGCGAGCACACCTGGCTACAAGCGCCACGATCTCGACTCAATCGAGTTCAGCCGCATGCTGGCCAGCAGCCTTGAGCATGGTGGCAGCCGCCGAGAGCGCCTGGAACGGGTGGGCGACGTTGTCGCCCGCGAGATTGTCCAGGAGCAGCTCTTTGTCAGGCCGGATCACAACGGCGTAGACCTGGCTTATGAAGAAAGCCAGTCGGCCCAGATGACCAGCCTGGCCTCTGCGCTGACGGCCCTGATGGCCAAGCGGATTCAGATGTACAAGTCGGTGATCCGGGACGGCCGCATCTAAGCGGCTGAAGCCCGCCTGGCGGGCGCCGATATATGTACAGGATCCGCGTGGCGGACCAGGGAGATAAGGCATGAACTCGCTCTTCAGCAGAATGAAAATCGCTTCAAGCGGTATGTCGGCACACCAGCAATGGATGGACCTGATCGCCGGCAATATCGCCAATGCCAATACGACACTCAAGCCCGACCAGCAGCCCTTTCGCCGCCAGCAGCCGGTTTTCCGTGAGCTGCTGGACCAGGAAGGCCGGATCGCCGGCGTCTACGTGGACAAGATCAGTGAGGACCCGAGCGAAGTGAAGAAGGTGCTCATGCCCGGCCACCCGGATGCCGACAGCCAGGGCTATGTGAGCATGTCCAATATCAATGTCATGAACGAAATGGTCGACCTGATAGCCGCCAGTCGCGGCTATGAAGCCAGCGCGACAGTGATGGAAGCGGCCAAGAATTCGTTCCAGCGCTGCATCAGCCTGCTGCAGGCCTAGACCCAGGCGGAGCGCAGGAGGCGCGCCGCCCGCAAGACACCCGGACCAAGGATGGCCCGCTGGAGACGTAATGAAGATCGACAGCAGCATCACGGGCATCAACCCCATCCTTCCGGGGATCAAGCCGCTGGCCAGCGCCGCCGGGCCGGCCGGCGAGTCGGGCCAGCTCAGCTTCGGCGATTTGCTCAAGCAGCAGCTTGGTGAAGTCCAGCGTCTGAACGATGACGCCGCGGTGATGCAGCAGCGCATGCTGGCCGGCGACGACGTCAGTCTTGACGATGTCGCGCTGTCGGTAAACAAGGCCGACATGGCCCTGACCTTTGCGCTGCAGTTGCGCAATAAGGTCCTGGACGCTTATCAGGAAATCAACCGCATGCAGGTCTAGGCCTGCTTTTCTGTTTTGCTGCGCTGGTAGCGCAGCTTTTCGCAACATCGAGGAGTAAGAAGTGGAACAGGTTATTGAGAGGCTGAAAGAGTTCTGGAGCAGGCAAAGCATAACCGGCAAAGCGCTGGTCGCAGGCCTGCCGCTGCTGCTGATTATCATCGGCGTATCATCCATCGCCCTGCTTAGCCACGAGCCTGTCGAGATGGCGCTGCTGTCCTCCGACACCGAGCCGGCCGACATGAAGAAGATCGTGGAAGAGCTGGAGAAGCAGGGCATCCAGATGAAGCTCAGGAATGAGGGCCGCGATGTTTATGTCCCGGTAGAAGAGATCGCCCACCTGCGCGTAGATGTCTCCGGGCTGGAACTCCACGGCGCTCATATTGGCTGGGAGCTCCTCGATAAGCCCAAGTGGGGGGCGACGCAGACTGAGATCGACATGGACCTGCAGCGCGCGCTGCAGGGTGAACTGGCCCGCAGCATCGAGACCGATCCGCGGGTGGCCCAGGCAAACGTGATCATCAACATGGTCGAAGACGACGCCTTTGCTGACGAAGAGAAATACAGTGAGGCTACAGTTACCCTGACCCTCGCCGGCAATGGCGACTTCGGCCCCCGCGAGGCGCGGACCATCCAGAACCTCGTGGCCAGCGCCGTGCCGAACCTCTCGCCGGAACAGGTTACAGTCACCGACAATCTCAGCCGCACCCTGAGCCGCAGCGAGGCCAAGGATGGCGAGCTCGACGCTACGGCCAGCTCCACCCAACTGGCGCTGAAGAAGCAGTACGAGGCCGACCTGCGCCAGAAGATCTTCGATTCGCTGAGCGGCTATGGCCCGAATCGCGTCTCGGCCATCGTCAACGTGGACCTGGACTTCAACAAGCGCAAGACGCAGAGCGAAAACTACAGCCCGGTGATTGGCGACCGGGGCATCGAGCGCCATGTTGAGGAGAGCCGCAGCAAGAGTTCCGGCAGCACCACGGTCGGCGGAGTGCCGGGTACTGCATCCAACGAACCGGGCAATGTCGGGCTGGAAGGGGGCTCGGGCGGCAACGACAGCTCCGAAAGCAAGTCGTCCGTGGACTACGAAATCAACAAGGAAGTGACTGAGGAAGTGCTGGCGCCGGGCACGGTCATCAAGCGCTGCACGGCGGCAGTGACTATCGACACCGAAGAGCTGCCTGAGGAAACCCGCCGCACCCTGGTGACCCAGGTATCCAACGCTATCGGGGCCAGTGCCGAGCGCGGGGACAAAGTCAGCGTGATCGGCATGGTCTTCGACCCCGCCGCGCGCGCCGCCGTTCCCGAGGCAGCCGCCGAAGCCGCCGCGGCCCGCGAAGCCGGCGAGAAGCGCAACCAGACCATCCGCAGCGCCGCATCCTGGGGCATCGCCCTGCTGATGATCGCCCTGCTGGCGGTGCTGATGCGCAGCCTGGTCAACCAGATCATGCCGCGCGAGCCGGCACTGGCGGGCCTGAGCGAGTTCAACCGCGGGGTCGAACTGGACCATGAGATGGGCGGCGCGGACGATGGTTTTGTCCTGAAGCATCTGGACGACATGAGCGACAGCCAGACCCAGAAGATGCGCAATGAGATCGAGCGCCTGATCGATACACGCCCCGAGGTGGTGGCCGGTCTGGTGCGCAACTGGCTGCTGGAGGACTAGCAGCAGCAGTACGGCTTTTGTGGATAATAGTCCACAGGACATGCATGGCCGCGAGGGCGGCCGGAGGATCAACTGACAGAGCGTGGGATAACTTCGGTCTATGACCTGACGGGGAAGCAGAAAGCTGCCCTGCTGGTCATCTCCCTGGGGCAGCAGGCCTCGGTCAAGCTGCTGCGCCTGCTGACGGAGGAAGAGATCGAAGAGATCACGCTGGAAATCGCCAACTTCAAGAAGGTCGACCCGGCGATGCAGGACGAGATCCTGCGCGAGTTCTATAACCTCGCCCTGGCCCAGGAGTACATCCTCCAGGGCGGAGTTGACTATGCCCGCAGCGTGCTGCGGGATGCCGTGGGCGAGGAGAAGGCCGGCGAGATTATCGGCCGCCTGAGCTCCTTCCTGCGCGTCACGCCCTTTGACTTTTTGAAGAAGACCGATCCCAAGCAGCTGTTGACCTTCATCTCCAATGAACACCCCCAGACCATTGCGCTGATCCTGTGCTATCTCGACCCCGAGGATGCGGCGCCGGTGGTCGGCGGCCTGCCGCCGGAGATCCAGGTTGATGTCGCCCGCCGCATCGCCAACATGGACCGTACCAGCCCGGAAGTGATTCGCGAGGTGGAACGCGTCATAGAACAGAAGGTCAGTTCGGTTATGACGACCGAAGTGACCCAGAGCGGCGGCGTAAAGAACCTGGTCGAAGTGCTGAACCTGGTGGATCGCGCCACCGAAAAGGCGATCATGGAGAACCTTGAGGACTCCGATCCCGAGCTGGCGGATGAGATCAAGCGCCTGATGTTCGTCTTCGAAGACATCAAGCTGCTGGACGACCGCTCGGTGCAGACCGTCCTCGGCCAGACCGACAAGAAGGATCTGGCGATGGCCATCAAGGGCGTCGCCGAAGACGTGCGGGAAAAGGTCATGCGCAACATGTCGAAGCGCGCCGCGGCCAGCCTGCAGGAAGAGATGGACTTCATGGGCCCCGTCCGGCTCAAGGACGTCGAGGATGCGCAGCAGCGCATCGTCAACGTGATCCGCCGCCTCGAGGAGAGCGGCGAGATCATCATCGAGCGCGGCGGTGGCCAGTATGTCTAACTCCGGGCGCGTAATCAAAGGCTCCGAGGAACCTGAGGGGCCCTTCAGCCGGATGAGTGTGGAGCCCGTGCTGATCGGCGCGGATGGCGAAGTCAAGCGCCGGCCGCGACCCGACGAGCTGGCAGAAGCCGGCGGCGGCGACAACAGTGACCCAGGAAGCCCGGATGCCGGCGGAAGCGAAGGGCTTCGCCGCGGCGGAGAAGCCGGCCTGAGCCTGGCCGAGACCCGCGAACAGGCCGCCGCGATTCTGGAGCTGGCGCGTCAGGGCGCGGAAGACCTGCGTGCGGAGGCCGAGGAGTACGCCGCGCGGCTGCGCAGTGAAGTGGAAGCCGAGATTGAAGACCGCCGCGCCGGGGCCGTTCTGGAAGTCAGCGCGCGGCTGACCCAGGAATATGCCGAACAGTACGAAGAAGCGGTGCACGCGCTGGCCGACGCAGCTGTCGAGCTCAAGCGCCGCCGCGATAACTATCTGGAAGACATCGAAGGGCCGGCCTATGACCTGGTGCTGGCCCTCGGCCGGCGCCTGCTGGGCGCAGCCTGGGAGAGGGATGAGACCCTGCGCTCCGTGCTGCGCGAGGCGCTCGGCCTGTTGCGACCTGAAGGCGCGGTGCGGCTGTATCTGCATCCCGCCACCCTTGAGCGCGCCCGCAACGACGGCGGCCTCGAAGACGTGGTACGCGCAGCCGGTCTTGGCAGCGGGCTGGAACTGATCGCCGACCCTGGTCTCGCCCCGGCGGCCTACCGCCTGGCAACCGGCTCCAGCGCCGTGCATTTCAGTCTCGACGAGGCGCTCGAAGAGCTGCTGCGCCGCCTGCAGCGTCCGGGCAGCGCCCCGCAGGAAATCAAGGTTGCCGCCCCGCCGCCCGCTGCGCCGGACAAGGCTGCCGGGTTGCAGCTCTCCGCCGCCGCCGATGAGCCACCGCAGTTGCGGGAGCAGCCGCTCGCAGAGCAGTCTTTTGAGGCCGCGCCGTGAGCCGCGCGCTTTATGAGCAGGCCATTGACACCGTTGAGCACTTCGAGCCGCTGAAACGCGAGGGCACAGTGCGCCGGGTGGCCGGCCTGCTGGTCGAAGCGGTCTGCCCGCCGGTTTTCATCGGCGAGCGCTGCACCCTCTCCGGCGGGCGCCTGGCTGCGCCGGTGGAGTGCGAGGTGGTCGGCGTGCGCGAGGACCGCGCCCAGCTGATGCCTTACGAATACACCGAGAACATCTCCGTCGGCACGCGCGTTGAATGCAGCGGCAAGGGCTTTGAGCTGCGCCTCAGCGAAGGCCTGCTGGGCCGGATCATCGACGCGCTGGGCCGGCCGATTGACGGCAAGGGCCCGCTGCCCCCCGGCGTGCTGCAGAGTATCAGCGCCGAGGCGCCGCCGCCGCTGGACCGCCCCGAGATCGACGAATCGATTTCCAGCGGCGTCAAGGCCATTGATGCCTGCCTGACCTGGGGCAAGGGCCAGCGCCTGGGTGTCTTCGCCGGCTCGGGCGTCGGCAAGAGCACTCTGTTCGGCATGATCGCCCGCAATTCGGACGCCGATGTGAACGTGATCGGCCTGATCGGCGAGCGCGGCCGCGAGGTCAAGGAGTTCATCACCCGCGACCTCGGCGAAGAAGGCCTGCGCCGCAGCGTGGTGGTGGCGGTGCCGTCCAACGACAGCCCGCTCAAGCGCGTGAAGGGCTCCGAGGTGGCCTTTGCCATCGCCGAGTACTTCCGCGACCGCGGCAAGAACGTGCTGCTGATGGTCGACTCGCTGACCCGCTTTGCCTATGCCATCCGCGAGATCGGCCTGAGCCTCGGCGAGCCGCCGACGACCCGCGGCTACACGCCCTCCGTCTACGCCATGATTCCGCGCCTGTGCGAGCGCGCGGGCGTGACCAGCAAAGGCAGCATCACCGCCCTGCTGACGATCCTCGTTGAAGGCGACGACATGAACGAGCCGGTGGCGGACATCGCCCGCAGTGTGCTCGACGGTCACATCGCCCTGAGCCGCAAGCTGGGCAGCGAGGGCCATTACCCGCCGATAGACGTGCTGGAAAGCGTCAGCCGCGTGATGCGCGCGGTGACTGCCCCGGAGCACTATGCCTGGAGCCAGTGGCTGCGCGGCGTGCTGGCGACCTACCGCGAGGCCGAGGACCTGATCAACATCGGGGCCTATACGATGGGCAACAACCCGCGTATCGACCGCGCGATCCGCGCCATCGAGGACGTGCGCGCCTTCCTGCGCCAGGACACCTATGCGCCGAGCAGCTTTACCGAGACGCTGGGAGC
>CAZEJB010000058.1:0-15574 GCA_964512635.1 uncultured Planctomycetales bacterium
TGGAGCGCGGACCCATGGTCCGTATTCCCACGACGAGACCGATACCGATCAGGAACGGAGCATGGCTCCGCGCTCCACTCAGGAACGGAGCATGGCTCCGCGCTCCTCCATCTCCGCCGCGATCATCTCCAGCGTCGTGCCGCCGCTGACCCAGCGCCTCAGCGAGGTGCTGCATGGCCTGCTCGGCGTCGAGCCCCTGGTCGTCGGCCCCGGCCTGCGCACCGGCCTCGACATCCGCTATGAGGACCCGCGCGAGGTCGGCGCCGACCGCATCGTCAACGCCGTCGGCGCGCTGACCCGCTACCAGCCGCCGCTGATCATCATCGACTCCGGCACGGCCACCACCTTCGATGTGCTGCTGGCGCCGAATATCTACGCCGGCGGCATCATCGTGCCGGGGCTCTACATCGCCCGCGACGCGCTGACCGAGCGCACGGCGATGCTGCCCAAGGTGGAGCTGCGGGCCACCGAGCGCGTGCTGGGGCGCAACACGGCGGACAGCATCCGCAGCGGCATGTTCCACGGCTCCGGCGCGATGGTCGACGGCCTGGTGCACAAGCTCTGCGCCGAGCTGGACATCCAGCCGACGGTGATCGCCGCGGGGGGCATGGGCGCCCTGCTGGCCGAGGCCGCAGCGGTGATCCAGCACGTCGAACCCGACCTGACCCTGATCGGCCTGCGGGAGATCTGGCTGCGCAACCAGTAGGGGCCGAGCATCGCCTCGGCCCGCCCTGTCACCGCCCGCGGCCCACTCTGTCCGCGCGTCTCGTAGGGGCGGTGCATCGCCTCGGCCCGCCCTACCCGCCCGCCTCGGTGGCACCGGTTTGTAAGCGGTGGACCGCACTGGGAGCGCGGGCATCCCGCTGGGGAGCGCAGGCTTCAGCCTGCATCTGCAGTCCAGAGTCCCGGGTCCTGAGTCCTGAGTCCAGAGTCCAGAGTCCCGAGTCCTGAGTCCTGAGTCCTGGGTAGCCAGCGCGCTGCGCCATCTCCAGATTCAGCACTGAGCACTGAGCACTGAGCACTGAGCACTGAGCACTGAGCATTGAGCACTGAGCACTGGTTTTAACCTTCAGCCCCGCTTTCGAACGTCATTTACAAAATGATGGCCCACTTTGGCCTTAGTAAGTAGCGTTGTGGTCCGCTTTTGGACCTGTTATCCAAATACTTGGTAGGGCTACTGCTTACCTTACTTCTTCTTTCCTAGTTCCGACTTTACCTTCTTTGCTTTCACTTGAGAGAACAGCTTGATCTTTGGCTTTGACGTCTTCTTAGTTAGCTTGTACATGTTCGGCTGTTGAGCAATCTTGGTCTTGGCCCTTTCAACTTCGTTCAAAACTACGACCTTTCCGTCCTCTAAGAGAACCGAGCGTTCCGCTAACGCCGTTCCCATTCTTGCTACCGCGCCCGCGGACATGTCCATCCCGTCCGGCCACTCAATCCCGAAGCCATGCTCAAGCCTGCGAACAGAATTCACATAGTCGGGTTCGACCAGGTGTGCGAACACGGGCCCTTCATGGGCATACTTCGCGAAATCTACCTTCCGAGCCTTTCCGTTAGAGAAATGGATGACCAGGGTCGTTGACCCCGGATTCTTCACGACTTTTGTTACTTTTACCATCTCAGTCATGGCTGCTTGAGTATACCCCGCTAATCCTCGATTGTGTATATTCCGCCCGGCACCATCCGGTTTTCCCACATGGTAAGGAGCTTCTCACGGTGCCGGGCTATCCGGTTCAGTGACTCAGCCAGTTGCTTGGAGGGCAGAGCCCCAACCAGCAGCTCAAAGTCCTCAATCGCGATGCTTGCCGAAAAACCCGAGTACTCAATGTGGACGTGCGGCTTGGGATGCTCGTTTCGGTTGTACATCTTGATTTTGACCCCGTTGCGCTCACGAAAGACCTGTCCCATAGTCCGTCAGCCCTTAAACACCACATCGTTGTGCCAGCCAAGCTGGTCGCGCGAGGGACGCAGCTCGAGCTGTTCAGGCATGCGGACTTGGATGCGGTCCATGTCGTAATAGATCTTTCCATTCTGCCATTCACCGCGCAGACGCGCGCTGACGCGAAACTGCCCCTGCTGGTCCACCGTGACATAGCCCAGGTCAAAGAGCCGATGCACATCCGAGCGCAGCAGCAGGCCGTTATCCAGCCGGTGCTCGCCGCCCTTTTCGACTGGCTGAATGTGTGCAGCGTCGAGGATCGGCAGAGTTCGTTCGCCCGTCACAGCGCAGCGCCGGGCATAGGTGTCAACAACCGCAAATCTAAATGCTCCCTGACCCAGACGCTGACGCACCAGGCGCTCAGTAAAGGACACCTTGGCAGCGGCTTTGTCGGCAATAAGCTCCACTCGATGCTGATGCATCTGGGTCATAGCCCATGCGGACAGCCGCTGGGCGACCTCTGAGTCTGTTCCAAAGCTGCGTCCCTTAGTAAGAGTAGGAGAGTATTCTGGCGGTGCTGTAACCCAGGAAGATTGATCGAGGAAGACTGGTGCGCGCAGGACGATGCAGGAGAGCATCACAGGAGGGACAAGCGTCCATCCTGCGTCTCTGGCGCGATAACTGATGATTGCGTTATAGAAGTCGATATCATTGTCGAAGCCATTGCCTTCACCAAACACATCCCAGGCCATGCTCAGCGGCAGTACCGAGGAATATTCGAAAATACCGACACCGGCGATGTCGTTTCGGGGAGCCTTGAGTCGAAAGAAGAAGAGATCACCAGCCTTTAGGGCCTTGAATGGAACCTGAGCAAATGGCTGCCAGAAGTTCACCTCGTCAAGTCCCGGGCGCTCCCGAAGGAAAGTGAACCAGCGCCAGTCGGTGGGGTAGACGTAAACGCTCATGCCTCGCCCTTCCTGGGCCAGGGGTAGGCATCGGCTTTCACACGCTCATAGTTGGCGTCAAGCTCCGGGCCCAGCAGCAGCAGCGCGGCGATGCGGCGGATCATGTTCTGCACCTCGCGCAGCTCGTCCTCATGCAGCGCCCGGCCCAGCACCTTGTACTCGCGGTAGGACAGCCACTTCTTGACCACCTGATAGCCGCCAAGGGTATAGGTCCAGACCTTTTCCGGCACACAGTCCCAGCGCACTTTATCGTTAACGTGGATCGTCAGGAACTTCTCGCCCAGCAGCGCTGTGTGTGGTTCCAGCAGCGCCTGCTCTTCCTGCGTCAGCGTGTAAGGGGTGACGCGGCCCTTGGCCGGCATCACGACGCCGCCCTGGCCCCGATGGCCCCAGCCGGCAGTCATCCTGCGCGCGGCCTCGCTGTTCAGGTCCAGGCCGCCGAGGTCAATGCGCGCCAGCCGGGAAAGCTCCGGCCGCACTTTGCCGCTGGCGGCAGCACCTTGCGCCCCGGCAACGCCGGGAACAGCCTGCAGGACATCCAGCAAGCTGGCGACCTGCTGGCCGAGGGCTGCTGATTGGGTGAGCAGGTCTGGTGAATTTGGTAGCGGTACCCGAGGAAATCCATTTCTAAGTGGGAAATCGAACTCCTCTCGAAAAGCGGGACTATGAAGCAACGCGATACAAGATGCAAAGGGCTCGTATTCGGACGCTGTAGTTCTCTCAAGATAACTCAATAGTTCTGCGCTTGCGTTTACTCTGAGTTGTAGCTTATCAGAATGTAGCTCGTCCTTGAATGCAACATGCCTTGGAATGAACAGTGATAGTCCGTTACCCATATTGTCCGCAAGTGTACCTATTACGCACCCGCGGCTGAACTTGTCAGTATTGTCTCGCTGCCGAACTTCAATCCATAGATTGCCCGGAAAGACTTGGTCCTCATAACCTTCCCGGGATCGATCGATTAGCTCGGTTTCCGTTTCATAGTAAATCCATCTGGTGTCAAATGCCCGATAGTAGTACGGCCTGAGCTTCTCCTTTCGGAAGCCCCTTTGAAGCAGTTGCTTTCGAGTAGACGATGCATCGAAACCGTCAGCACCCTTCATCGCAGCTGGATATTTAGAGCGTATCTCTTCAACGCCAATGGAATCATCTAGGTACTCTGCAAGTCTATTTTGCAGACTTTCGATCTCAATGTCGATGATAAACTCGTCTCGGCTAGTCTTAATTCCAGCAACATTCAAAGGGAACATGTCAGTCATTGTCGGCCAGCTTGTGTAAGACTGACTCACTTCCCCCGGACGCATAGAAAGCCCCAGGGATGTACTTGGCTCGAAAGCACACCAAGGTGTTTCCTCCAAGTAACGCTCACTGCCAGCCCTCTCGATATTGTTCAGCTTCTCCTTTCCCCACCAGTCACGATAGCTAACTTCCGCGCTCTGTCCATAGTCGTGCTTTGGCAGGCGCAGCAGAGTCGCGATAGCGGTGCCAACCTGAATACCTTCGCGATTGCGCTCAGTGCTGAAAACGCTTGGGTCGGGGTCGCCATCCGGCGTCAGCTTGCCGGTTTTGTACTTATCACCATTCAGGCAGTCGATCCAGATCTTGTCAAAGGCCTCCAGGTAGTGCTCGCGCATCGCGGTATGCGAGAGGCCATCGAGCCAGGAGTAGTTGCTGATGAAGCAGACTATGCCCTCGGCGGGCGCGGCTGAGCCCGCCAGCGGCTCGGTGATCCGGCGTTCGGCCATGCTGAAGAAGCGGACATATAGCTCGTTAAGCCCCTGGCCCTGCGGCGCGGCGACGCGTTTTGCCTTGCGGTAACGCTCGCTGAGGCGACGCTCTTCCGGGCTCTGGGCGATGCCGCTGAAGCCGCTGTAGGGCGGGTTGCCGATGATCACCAGCACCTTCTCTTCGCGCTTCACATGCTCTGCCGCTTCACGTTCCTCTTCCAGCGCCGGGTCGAGGTTCAGGTTGAGCTGCTTCTCTTCGTCAGGCGGCTCCCAGCCGGTTAGCGCGTTGGTCAGGTAGATCCCGGCGCGCTGCTGCTCGCTGAAAGGCACGCCCAGCTCATCCAGCAGCATGCCCACCTGCAGGTGGGCAATCACGAATGGCGCGGTGAGGATCTCAAAGCCGAAGACGCGCTTTTGCGCGGCCTTGCGCAGCTCCGCCAGCGCCAGATCATCCGCCCCGCGCTCAACGAGAGTCTGGTGGATGCGGCGGATGGCTTCAAGGATAAAGCTGCCGGTGCCGCAGCAGGGGTCCAGCACGATCACGCTGGGGTCGGCCAGGCCGTCCTCGCGGCCCAGCTCATCGCGCAGCACGCGGTCAACGCGTTCGACCATGTACTTCACGATCTCCGGTGGCGTGTACCAGACGCCCAGCTCCTTACGCAGCTCGGCATCGAAAGCTTCCAGAAAGGGCTCGTAGAAATAGAGAACGGCGTGCTCTTCGCTGAACTGCTTGAAGAACTCGCCGCGCTTGACGCGGTTCAGCAGCTCCTGGGTGCGGTCGAGGATGCGGCGGAGCTCGCCCTCCTGCTGGTCCAGCAGCTGCTTCTTGGTGAGCTGCTCGAAGAGGCTGGCGATGACCGGCAGCGTGAGCTGCTCGGGGGTGTCACGCCACTGAAATGCTGCGCTGTGGTCGTTGCGGTTGCGGCCATGCCAGCGCACCCAGGCGGCAAAGATGCCATAGAACAGCGTCTGCACAGTGGAGCTGACAAAGAGCCGCCGGGCCTTGGCGTCCTTGAATTCCATGCCCAGAGTATCAGCGAAGGCACGCTCGATGCCGCCCAGCGCCTTTGCGCCCATCTCGTTCATCAGGCGCAGGGCGTCATGTGCATAGGAAGCCAGGAACCAGGCCAGGTCCTGCGGGCGCGCCAGGGGGATGCGGTAGAGCATCACCCGGCGCAGGAAGTCCTCAAGCTGCTGGCCCAGCTCAGTGGCCGCTTTGCGCGGATGCGCGACGCGCTCATCCCAGAAATGCTGCTCGGACACTGCCAACTGAAGCTGCTCAACCACCCTGCCGCTGTCGGCCTCGACCAGCGCGAACTGGTACAGGTTGGTGGCCAGAACATAGCCGTAGTCCTTGAGGTACTTCTGCACCTGTTCGGAGGCGACCAGCTCGGTCAAGTCCTGCTTTGTACCCTTGACCTCAATGGCGGCGCGGGCAGTCTGGGCCTGGGTCCGCAGCCAGTCGGCATTGGAGGACAGTTCGCCGGCCTTTTTCAGCGTGCGCGCCTCGAAGAAGGCGCCATCGGGGATGCCGCTGCCTTTGCCCTTGGAGCGCGGATGGACGACGCAGCTGATCTCCGGCTCCAGCTTGGAGCCGTAATGGTTGAGCAGGTTTTGCAGCGCGCCATAGTTGGATGTCTCAACCGTGCCAACGCGGCTGGCGCTGAGCGCGTTCAGATAGCTTTCAAGTGGGTGCATGTGGGTCAAGTTTAGCAAGAAGCAGGCGGGGGCCTGCTTGTGGGTGCGGGGTCGATGCTGTACGGGGCGGGGCGGGGCTCAGGCGCTGGCGGCGGGTGGGCCGCCGTTGCCCAGGATGCGGGCGGCCTCGCGCTCGGCCTCCTCGATGCTGCGCCCGGAGGACTGGTAGAGCCGCGCCCACTCCAGCTTGATGCGCTGGGCCTCGCGGCGCTCGAGGGCGGAGAGGCGCGCGGCGAGGCCGGCGAACTGCGCCTCGAGGCGGGCGAGGGACTGCTCATGCTGGCGCAGCAGGGCGGGCCAGGCGACGCGGGCCAGCCACCAGGCAGCGCAGGCGAGCAGCAGGGCATAGCCGCCGGAGTCGGCGAGCAGGGGGAGGAGGGATGACAGATCCATACGGGGCTCCTTATGAGAAATGACAAATGGCTAATGGCTAATGGCTAATGGCTAAAGGCTAATGGAAAGAGCTGCCGCCAGGCGGCAGACATTCCGTGCGAACGCAGTGAGCGCGGCCTCGGGCAGGCGGATACGCAGACTGCGCGGCGCGGGGATGCGCGAGTGCGACCCTCGACCTTCGACTTTCGACTTTCGACTTTCGACCTTCGACCTTCGACCTTCGACCTTCGACTATCGACCTGCGACCTGCGACTTTAGATTGGCGGTGCAAAGCACTCGACGATGAACTGCCGCAGCGTGATCGAGGAGCTCGAGAGCGCGCTGCTCCACTGCACGCTGAGGCTGAGCTCCAGCGGGTCGATGGTGCTCAGGCTGGCCGGCGCGGATGCGGACAGGTCGAAGGCCGCCAGGGCGGCGGCCGCGGGGTGATAGCTGAAGCAGCCCTGGCACTCGAGGCTGCCCGAGCTGCCGGCGGCGGCGCAGACCAGATCGGCGTCGAGACGCCAGCCGCGGCCGTCGGGGGAGCTGCCGGGGGCGAGGGTCTGCGCGCCGGAGTCGAGCAGCAGCGTGGCGCCGGCGTAGAGCCGCAGGCGCAGAGCCTCGGATGAGGCGCTGTTGTCGCAGGAGAAGACGCCGCGCGCGCTGATGCGGATCAGGCTGCCGGCGGCGAGGGCGGCAGCGGGGATGGTCCAGGCGGCGCCGGGGAAGGCCGTCTCGCTGGCCGTGCCGGCGACAGCGTCGCTGAGGGCGAGGCAGGCCGCGGGCGCGGCGGAGAGGGTGAAGGCGGACTCGCAGGCCAGAGGGGCATCGTCGATGACATCGGCGGCGGCAAGGGCGATGCCGGGCCCGGGGATGAGGGCGAGACGCGGCTGTGAGAGCTCGGCCGGCGCCGTGGATCCGCCGGGGCCGAGACCGCCGCTGCCAGCCTCGTCAGCTGTGCCCAGACGCACGCGGCTGAGCAGCGCCCATGGCCCCGCCGAGGCAGCGCTGAGCCATAGCCCGCCCGGCAGCGCGTAGACGCGAAGCGAGCCAGCAGGCGGGAGAGCCGGGGACTCGGATTGGGCTACCAAGTCGCATAAGTCATGTACGAGTATTCGATCCACATCGATACCCATTCCAGCTGAAGCCCTGGCAACAACTCCTGCCCCGGAAGACAAATTTAACGCCGAGATTGCATACCCTCCAGAACTGTAGCAGCGTGCATCGACGCCATAGACCAGCCCGCTCTCCGACGAAGCTATGAACTGTCCGGCGGAATTTTGCAGTGCAGACCCGCTGTACTCGACCCTTATCACGCCGCGCGAAATGCCAGGGGATTCTGACGCCGTCATCTCAACCCTGTCACCCGCAGCGGCCGGACTGAGTACACCATCCTCGCGCTGCCACATCTGCGGCGCGCTTAGCTGCACCCATCCTCCATCGGCCAGCGCATCCCACCAGACGCCCCCATCGCCACCGCTGCCATCGTCCAGCAGGTGATAGAGGATCTCGCCGTCCCCGCTCGCTGGCAGCTCTTCCACCGCCAGCAGGCTCTTCGCCTCCAGCAGCAGGCGCCAGTCCGGATTGCCCGTCCCGCCGCTTCCCGGCCCGGCCTCCTCAGCCAGCCCCAGGGTCCCGGCCGCCAGCAGCTCAAAACTGCCCTGCCGCGCGGGCCCGTCTGCACCAGTCGCAATCGACTCCACTGCACTCTCCGGGTAGGCCGGCTCATCACCCGCCTCGCCGCCGCCGCCGGGGCTGCCCCCACCGCTCAGCGGTGCGGCCGGAGCCTGACCGAGCCCTTCCTGCGTCTGTGCCGCAGTGCTTCGACGGCGCAGACGCTCATCAATCGCGCTGCCCAGTTCCGCCTGTCCACGCAGTCGTCGTTTGTTACTGCTCATTGCTTTTCTCCCATACTCAGCCCGGCCCCTGGGCGTGCCAGCTTCGCGGCCAACAGGTCCCTGTGCCTTTCCTGCCAGCTTTCTACAGTTGGGCCGCGCGGTAGTCCGTGCCGCTGATCTCCGTGCCTCCAGGCCGCAGCACCACTCGCTCGACCAGCAGGCTCGGTGCATCTCCGTTCAGCTCATCCGCCGCGGCCACCGTGTCATAGATCCGCACCCGCGGGTCACAGACACTGCGATACTGCAGCTGCTGAAACAGGCGCACGCTCTCGCTCAGCAGATCCAGTGCTCGATCCGCCGCCAGCACTTCGTTCAGCACTCCGCCGGCATCTTCGAAGCGCGTTCGGTGCCGGCCACTCAGTCGCTGCCACAGCCCCGCCGCATTGCGCTGCCACTGGTCGATGCTGCCATCGCGGTCATAGTCCGCGCTGTAGCTGTAGAAGCTTGCCGGCTCGTCCGCACCGTCGATCTCCCGCACAATGCGGTACTCCTCTGTGATGAACACCTCCAGCTCGGCCAGCCCGATACTGGGGTCGGCCTCGTTGTCGAAACCGTGCTTGTAGGCGCCGCAGTAGACCCGCAGGTAGCGCGCCTGCGGCGCCAGTATGTCCTTCCCGCCTGCCTCGGCCAGGCTGTGCGGCGGGAAACGCCCTGCCAGCTGCGCGCTCAGCAGGCGCCAGTTGTGGCCGTCGGCGCTCGCCTCGATCCGCAGGCCCGGCCAGAACTTACCCTGGTGCCCGGCCTGCGCATTGCTGTTACGGCTGCCCGGCAGCACCGCCCGCACGCGGCTGATCCGTTCCAGGCTGCCGAGATCCACCTCAATGAAGCCATACCAGGAGTCGTATCTGCCGGTTCCGCTGCCCTCGCTGGCCGCCAGGTTGTGCACGCTCGCGCCCCTGCTCGCATCACCGTCGTACAGCAGCGGGCTGGCCAGCGGAAAGCTGCTGTCAGCGTCCACATTGAGCCCGTCCCAGCTGAACCAGTCGCCCGCAGCCACGATGCTGCTGATGCTGGTGCTGTTTTCAGTCAGTGCATTACGCGGCCTTTCACTCTTGCCCGTCACCACGACGCGGCTGTAAAGCTCACGGATGTCGCGCGGCTGGGCGATAGACTGCGGATGCACCAAGGTCCAGTCAACTGCTCCTGCCGGCTTCTGCTCGATCAGCCGCAGCTTGAACCTGCCCCTGGTACCAGGCTCTCCCAGGCTGGCTGCACGGCTGTCATAGACAAGGCGCAGGTTTTGCTGCTGCAGCGTCAGTATCTGCTCAACCAGCTCGCTGCAGCGTCCGCGGAAGTACAGCGGCCCGGCCAGATCCAGCCCCAGCGACGGCAGGTCCAGCTCACCAGCGGCTGCTCCGATCCCTCCGAGTGAGGCGGGATAGCTCAGCGCTGCGGCGAATACCTCGCTCCAGTCCCTGCTGCCTTCAATGAAGCAGCGCACCCCGCTGGCGTAATAGCTTTTTCCGCTGGTGTCTTCCAGGATGCTCACCGTTCCGCTGGTCAGCTGCACCTGATAGTGCTTTGGTGGCACTTCCTGGGTCGCTGCACTGTCATACCACAGCCGGATGTCGCCAGCCGCCCAGCTGCGCCGCCGCGTACCTGCGGGGCTGTCGGCGTTGAAGGCCGGATCGCCGGACCCGTTGTAGTCAAAGCCGTACACCGCCCCGAAAGCGCCGCCGCCGGTCAGCAGCAGCTGCCGTGCCGGCGTAATCTCATCGGTTTCGTCCGGCGCCAGGCTGATTTCACATTCGCATTCGTTCAGCAGAGCAAGCCAGTCCTGACAGACGAGACTCAGACGGAAGTCCTCCGGCTCAACCCGATACACCCGGCCATGAAACAGCACCTCACTGGCGCCGTCGACGCTGCAGCTCAGCCGCGCCTCGGCAAGAAGCTGTACGCGATTGGCCGGGTCGGCCTCATTACTGAAATCCAGCGCGTCATTGAGCAGTTCGATACGCAGCGTTGCCGGGCTGGGAGTCCCACTGCCGCCACCGCTGTCATGCGTCAGCGTGAAGTCGGTGAAACTATAGGCCTGCCAGCTGCTGCTCTCGGCGTGGCCGCTGCGAAGCTCGAAGAGATAGTCGACGTGTTTGTCAAAACGCGCCAGATGCGTGCTCGTTGTTTCTGAATATGGCATGGTGTTTTTAGGTGCAGGATGACATGAGTAGGCCGGCGCGCTAGCGCGCCGGGCTGAAAGCGCTGTAGGACGCCAGCAGCGCAAAGTTGCCGAAGAAGCCGTCTTCGCTGACGCTCAGACCGAGCTCCAGCAGCCCGCCGCTGCCAGCGCCAGGGCCGCTACTGCTCAGGCCGGCCAGCGACCCGGGCAATTCCGGCGGCAGTTCGTCGATGTAGCAGCGAAAGGCCTGCTGCCGCCGCAGTACCGTGGTTGCCGGGGTCGATGGCCCGGCTTCCGTGCCATTGCTGCCCCACGAGTCGCTGCGGCTGACCCGGCTTTGTCCGTCGCAAAAGAGCACCAGCTCTCGCTGGGCCCTGAAGCAGTCCTCCAGCCAGTCCAGCGCGCAGCGCTGGCTGGCCCCCGGTGCATTCAAGCGGGTCAGTTCCTCCGGTAGCAAGGCCAGGCTCAGCGCCGCGGGATAGCGAAAGCCCGCCGGCGCGACGCGGTGCAGCAGCCCGCGGCGGTCCATGATCCGCTCGCCGCTTTGGCCATAGTGCACCCGCAGCAGGGCATAGTCGAGGTCCAGATAATCCGCGCTGTCCTTCCAGATGCGGATGCGGGATTCAACAGTGGTCATATTGGTACTTCCATGTCAAATGTTGATGGTCGCTAGCTGTGAGTCGTCGATGGTCGAAGTTCGATGGTCGATGGTCGAGCTTGGAGATCCCAACAGCGAGCAGACTCCGCAGAGAGTTAAATTGCTGGAGCTTGTTCCCGAACAAACATGAGGCACTCGTTGCGCTGCCGGGATTGCAGAGATCGACCATCGACGATCGACAGGCGCGCAGCGCCGCATCGACTGTTCGTGGGACGCGCGAACCCATGCTCGCGCAGCTATAGCTAAATGACGCCCCGCATCGAGTTGATGTCCAGCAGCTTGCTGGCCACCTTTGCGGCGACGATGTCCTCGGCCCCGCCGCGATAAGAGATCTCGACGCTGAAGGCAGGCCCGCGGGCGACCGCCCGGCCGCCAAACAGTCGGCTGGCCGGGTTGGACGCGAAGTCCAGGCTGGACAGGCGCGGGAAGTTCAGCAGCTCTTCCAGCGGTCGCGCTTCGACCGGCTGACGCTTGTGGAAGAGCCTGCCCAGCAGCCCGCCGGCCAGGGCCGACAGCCCCGCCCCAAACAGCCCGCCGAGCAGCGAGCCGCCGATGCCGCCGCCCATCGAGTGCGTCAGACTCTTGCTCAGGCTGCCGATCAGGCTGCGCAGCGTCCCGGCCAGACCCTGCCGCAGGGCATCGCCGAGGCTGCCGCTGTCTGCCGCGCCGCCGCCGGAGCCGCTCAGGCCGCTGAAGGCGCCGCGCAGCAGCGCACTGCTCAGTCCGGCAAAGGGATTGAATCCGGCCGCACCGCCCGAACTACCGCCGCCACTTCCGCCGCCACTTCCGCCGCCGCTGTAACAGCTGCCATCCGCGCAGTAGGCCGCGCTGCCAGAGCGGCGCAGTTGCTCGCGGGCCTGACGCAGTCCGCCGACAAAGTCGCTCGCCGCGGATCGCGCGGCGCGCAGGGTGGTGGCGAGGGAAAGTGCCTCGCTATGTTGTTTGCTTGATGAATCCATCTTGCCAATCTCCAGTAGGGACCAGGAACCAGGGACTAGGGAATAGGGACTAGTGGGGATTTGGAAGGACGAGGAGTCAGGGATTCAGGACGGGAGTAAGACAGTTCAGACAGGCTTCGAGCTCAAGACGCTCCTCCAGTCCCTGATCCCTAATCCCAGGTCCCTAATCCCTAATCCCTCAGCTCAAATCGCTCCACCGCGCGCCGTGCCCGATGACGCAGGGCCAGCAGGTGCTTCTGTTGCTCATCCGGGTCGGCAAAGCTCAGCGAGGCGATGCGCGCCGCTTCGCGGTCCAGCCATTCCAGTTCATCACAGTGTGCTTTGCAGGCCAGCAGACACAGCGCATCCTCGTAGCTGATCCTTTGCGCCTCGCTGTAGCCAAGTCCGCAGCTTAGAAGCGCCAGCACGGTCTGATGCGCCGGCATGCCTGGGGCTGTGCAGTTGAGTGTTGAAGACCCTGTCCGCAGATCAGTTTTCTGCGAGGGTCCTCTAACTTCTCCTACATGTTGAGCTGCGCGGCGACGGCGAAAAAAGAGCGCAGTCCGGCTCCCTGCACGAAGTTCAGTTCGACGGCTGCCGCACTGAGCGCCAGCACATCATCCGCCGGCCGCGCGGCGAGCTCTGTCTCGCTGATCCCGCTGCTCAGGCTGCACAGGCGCAGCAGGCAGGCAGGCGCGCCAAGCAAAGCCTGGGTGATCTCCTCCGCCGCAGCGCCGCCGTCCAGCAGGGGCGCCAGCATGCCGGCCAGCTCCTGCCACAGCGTTTCAAAGTGCAGCCAGCTCAGGCGCTGGAGCGTGACACTCTGCCCGTCGCTGAGCAGCACTGCGCTGCTCTGAGGCAGCAGCAGCGCGGCGGCTGAGGCTTCGTGGATGTTCGTAACTTCGCTGGTGGGCATGTATGGTTCCTCAGTTGTGCTCATTTACCTGTTCCTGTCGAAGGTCGAAAGTCGAAGGTCGAAAGTCGAAGGTCGAAAGTCGAATTCGCAAAGGTCGATGAGTCGATGTGTCGATATGTCGATCTCGGTGCTCCCTTCATCGAGCCAAGGTCCTCTCCTGGATTTGTAGGGGCGGGGCAGAGTCCCCGCCCAGCGGCCTGCCGCACCAATTCGATGCGGGGATTACCAAGATCGACAATCGACAGGCGCGTAGTGCCGCATCGACCTTCGACCTCTTGCCGGCCGAAGGCCGGCTACTCCCACTGCGCCAGGACGCCGAAGCTGCTGCGCACGGTGCCGACTGCGCTGCTCGCGCCGTCGTACATGCAGTCCCACAGCAGGCTCGCGCCTTCGCCGAAGTCGTTGTCGGCAAAGGGCCAGCGCGTTTCTCCGGGTGTGATCGCCACGCGGTAGAAGTCGAACTCCACCCCGGTCTCGCGCCAGGTCGCCGTGTCAAGGTCCCCGCCGCTCAGGCCGCTCTTTTGCGGGTCCTGTGGCGCAAGCTGGAGCAGGCGGATGCGGCGGTAGCGCTCCGGCGAGAGCGGGTCGCCGATCGGTGTATCCACCGCGCTGGAAGTCCAGTGCGCATAGATTGCCGCGGCGCGTTTGCCGGAGGGCAGACTGCTCGTCTCCGTGCGGCTGAGGCTGCCACGGGCGGCGTTCAGGCTGAAGTCGCTGCTCGCGCTGTAGCCGCTGAGGTTGTCGTGGCTGCGCAGCTTGAACAGCGGCAGGCTCTGCGCGCTGTAGGCCGGGCTGCCGGCGTGACTGGCGATCAGCAGCGGCGGGGCCGCCGTGGTCTCCAGCGCCATGAAGGCCGTGTTGATGTTGTTGCTGGAGTTGAAATAGACGCGCCAGGACTGCGGCGTCCAGCTTGTCGGAGGGGTGAAATTGACCGTCACCTGCTGGCCGGCCGTGACATTCACACTGCCGCAGTACAGCGCCGCGCCCTCGAACTGCACAACCCCGCCATGCTTAAGGCAGGGCACGACCCAGTAGTGCCAGGTCGTGGCGGCGATCAGCCCGCCGCTGCCGCCCGCCGAGAGGCTGGGACCTGTCGCGCCGGGTGGCAGGCTGGTCAGCAGGCCATAGGGGTGCGCCAGCTGCCAGGCCTGGGTGCCATAGAGCCTGAGGCTCTCAGCCTGCACGCTGATGTCGGCGCTGCGCTTGAGCTGCAGCGCGCCTTCGCCAAACAGCAGGTTCGCGGCCTCCGGGCCGGCCGTCTCCAGCAGGCGCAGGCTTAGGCTGTAGCGCCGTGAGCGCGGGCGTTTGGCGATCGGCTGGCTGACGCCGCTGATCGCGACGCCCTTCTCCGCCGTCTCGCCCGAGACCAGCACGGCGGCATCGGCGCAGCGGCCCAGCGAGCGCCAGGCGCCCAGCCCGCCGAGCGCGGCGCTGTCCCAGAGCTGGATCTGCGCCGCACCGATGGTGTGAAAGGGATGGTAGGTGTATTGACTTGTTGACATAGCTAGTGGCTCCGTTAACTGTCAGGGTGAGGGCCGGGCCGGACCCGTCTCAGGATTCAGTCGATGGTCGATAGTCGAAAGTCGATTGTCGAAAGTCGATGGTCGAAGGTCGAATTCGCAAGGTCGATATGTCGATGAGTCGATGTGTCGGTCTTGCTTGTCCATGCGCTGAGGTGACTCCCTCATCCATGCACCGAGGTGCGTCCGTTTGGATTTGTAGGGGTGGGGCTTGTCCCCACCCGGCGGTCTCGCGCGTTCTGCTCGACGCCTGGATCACCAGGATCGACCATCGACAGGCGCTCCTGCGCCGCATCGACCAATCGATCTTCTATCTTGTAGTGGCGGGGCAGAGTCCCCGCCCATCGACCCAACGCGATCAACTCGACGCCGGGATTCAGGAGATCGACCTTCGACTTCTGACCTTCGACTTCCGGCCGCTATGCCACATAGCGCATTTCGACCTCAACCTCTGCCGTGGCGACGAGCGGCGCCCCGGCAATCGGCGGCTGCTGGGCATAGCTGATCCCGCTGACGGCGATGCTCTTCACAGCGCCGCCCAGGTTCGGCCCGCTATCCAGCAGCGCGCTGCGCAGCTGCCGCGCGAGGGCCGCGCAGTCGCTAAGAGCCTGCTCGGGCCGTCCGGCGGCGCAGGCGATGCGCAGGCTCAGGCTGGCCTTCGCTTCACTGCCGCCGGGCCAGTCGCCAAAGCTCGCTCCTGTGCGTCCCGCGCCGAAGTCCTCGCGCAGCGGGGTGATCAGCAGCTGCGGGTAGCTCGCCGCTGGCAGCAGCGCGACAGTGCCCTGTTCGCGGATCGCCGGAGTGAAGTCCTGCGTGGCGAGCCAGGCGGACAGTTGTTCGATGATGTCGGTGATTGTCATAAGGCAAATCCAGGAATCGAAGGTCGA
>CAZEJB010000059.1:0-15129 GCA_964512635.1 uncultured Planctomycetales bacterium
CGCCTGACCTGGCGCATGGTGTTGCGCGGCCTGGCCTGGCTGCTGTCCGTGCTGGTGCTGGCAGCCTTGGCCGGAATTGTCCATCTGGCCCGTTCGCGCTGGCAGGACAACGAAGCACGCATGCTGGAAGACCCGGTGGCCGCGAACTACGCGGCGCTGGAGTATGCGATCTATGACTGCATTGACCGCCTGGGTCATAGCCCGGCGGGCAAGGACGAACTGCTGGCCATGGGCGTACTGGAACTGCCGAAGCGCAAGCTGTGGCTGAGCCAGGACCTCGTTAACCCCTACACTGGCAGGCCGGTGAGGTTTGTAGAGCCGGGAGAGCAGTTCCAGGAGGGCGACTGTGTGTATCTGCCCGCTTACCTGTACACGACTGTCAACTATGTCAAACAGCCGCCCAGACTATCAGCCTTCTACCTGCTGGTCTTTGGAGCCCCCAGTAAACGTGGCCCTGGCAATCTGGGCGTCGATTTCAATCTGGATGGCAGTCCGGACCAGTTTGTCTTTGCAAGCGGCGAGGGATTTATAAATCGCAAGATGTCCGCCGGCGCGTATCGAGGGGCGGAGAGCCTGCACGACGTCCTGGTCCGCCTGGGGTTGGAGCAGTACTGGATCGGGGAGAAAGAAGAGTGAAGAAGCGACACACCGCGCCGCGCTTCGAGGCGATGGCTACTGCTCGGCGCTGAACGAAGGCGCGGAGCGCGGGCTGCGCGCGAAAGCGCGAGCCCGCTTGTCTTGGTCTTCTCAACCGAAAAGAAAAGCGGGCCCATGCTGTGCATGCGGCCCGCGCTCCGAGTCTTCGGTGATTTTCTGGCTGGCGCAGCCTGCGCCCTGCCCCGTGTAACCTCTCTCCTGTCCCCCGTCCCCTTAACCCGTCCCCTACTTCCCGTAGATCTTCGCCATGTAGGTCGCCGGGTCCTTGAGGAAGTCGGCCACGCAGTGCTCGCAGCAGAAGCGCACCAGCTTGCCGCCATAGACCGCGTTGACGGCCAGCGGGCCAAGCTCCTCATCAGTGATCGGGCAGGTCTTCAGCGGGTAGCTCTTGAGCTGCGCCTCGATCGCCGCCTTATCCAGCATCGCGATGTACTTCTCCGGCTCGGCGCGGATCGCGTCCTCGCAGCCGCCGCAGCACAGGCGCACCAGTCGGTTGTTGACCACGATGTCCACCGGCTCGCCCATACCGCCGAGCTCTTCGTCAGTGATCATGCACTTGTTGATCGGATAGCTGTCCATCTGCTGGGCGATGATGGCCGCATCGATCTTGGCCAGGTAGTCATCCGCCTGGGCCTCAAACTTGGCGATGCAGTCGCTGCAGCAGAAGCGGATCTCGCGGCCCGCGTGGCTGTAGATCACCGGCGAGGCCGGCAGCTTGTCCCCGGTCACGACGCAAAAGTCGAGCGGATAGGCCATGTCCATCGGCGCGGCGGCTGCATTCTTGTGGTCGGCGGCCTTGTCGGCGTGGCCGCCCATCGTCTTGTGGTCCATGGCCTGATGGTCCATGTGCTCGTCCGCCCGCGGCATGCTGCTCAGCAGCGCCAGGCAGAACATGACAGCCGTCAGGCCGCCGAAAATGGTGCGCAGATTCATCTTGATCCTCCGATTGCATCCTGTGGTTGATCAGCCGGACGCGGCTGTCAGGACCTCAGTTCGAGTCCTACTAAGGATTATAGTAGCTTTCGGCGAGGATCAGCACAAGAATCGTCTCCTGCCGCGAAATGCGGCTGGCGGCCGGTCAGTCGCTGTCTTTCTGGCGGCTGAAGACAAAGGCCATCGCGAGGGCGACTACAACCGCCACGCTGGCGCCGGCAATCAGGATGGTCAGCATGCAGCAAGGCTACACTACGCCGCGGTGCTTCAAAAGGCCGATGACCAGCAGCGCCAGGATCAGGCCCAGGACCTGGCCCGCGAAGATGTAGAAGCGGTCGCTTCCACTCAGCTCCAGGCTGTCGGGCACCCATTCGGGCAGCAGGCTCAGCGGCAGGGTCAAGGTCTAACTCCAGAGTCAGCGATCATTCCAGGAGTTTCAGGCCGTGGGATACACCGGCGCCGCACTGACGCCCCTCATCACAGTCTACCAGCGTGGTCAGTGAATACTTCTTTGCCGACCTGCGCTGCTCTCAGCTGGGAGATACCGGCCTTGTGTCTGAATCGAGGATTGAGTTTCTCCCATGCCAATGCAAACAATGTGCATAGGAGAATCAAGGCCGCAAGGCCGACCAGCGCGCCCAGCATACCTTCCATTGAGCCGCAGTAATCAGTTCCTGCGATGCTGCCGGGCGTTCCCGCATGTGAATTCGTTTCCACAGGCAATGTTACCGTGAATCAATCCAGCTCCAGCGCCTTATACAGCGTCAGGGTGTTCTCCAGCACACTGGCGATGGTCATCGGCCCTACCCCGCCCGGTACCGGCGTGATCCACTCGCAGAGCGGCTCGACGGCAGCAAAATCGACGTCGCCGACGATCCGGCTCAGCGGGCGGTTCTCCTCGTCATAGACCGGCTCGCCCTGCTCATCCAGCAGCGGCAAATGGTTAATGCCGACATCAACCACCACGGCTCCCGGCTTGATCATCCCGGCCGTCAGCAGGCCGCTGCGCCCCACTGCGCTGACGACAATGTCGGCGCGGCGCGTCAGCTCGCCCAGGTCGCGGCTGCGGCTGTGGCCGATGCTGACCGTGGCGTTAGCCTCCAGCATCAGCAGCGCCATCGGCTTGCCGACAAGGTTCGAGCGGCCAAGGATCGCCACCTCCCTGCCGGCAAGTTCAACGCCATAGTGCTCAAGCAGAATCATGATTCCCTGCGGCGTGGCCGGGCGCGGACCGGGCAGGCCCACGGTCATCCGGCCGACGTTCTCGGGGTGGAAGCAGTCCACATCCTTGCGCGGGTCGAGCGCCTCGATCACCACGCGCGGGTCGATATGCTCAGGCAGCGGAAGCTGGACCAGGATGCTGTGTACCGCCGGGTCGTCGTTATGGCTGCGGATCAGCTCCAGCAGCGCGGCCTGGCTGATGTCGGCGGCAAGGCGCTCAATGGTCGAAAGCATGCCGACCTTCTGGCTCGCCGTGCCCTTGGCGTTAACATAAGTCGTGCTCGCCTGGTTCTCGCCAAGCTGGATGAACACGGCATGCGGCGGACGGCCGACCACTGGCAGCAGTGACTGGATCTGTGCTTTGATTCGCTCGCGCACAGCTTTGGCGCAGAGCTTGCCGTCGAGAAGCCTTCCCACTCCTCTATCTTAATGCCTGCTGCGGCCGGCGGCTGAGCTACTGTCCGCCGTCGTCCCCGAAGTCCTCGCTCCCGCCGCTCTGGCCACTCAGGTCCGGGGCGTTCGGGTCACGATCCTGCAGAACAAGTCCGTCCAGCGGCTGGTCCGGGGCGTTGATCCGGTCACGCTGTTCCAGCTCGACATCCTTCAGCGCCGAGCTGAGGTCCTGATAGTCCAGCAGGTCCACATAGCCCATCAGGTCCAGCAGCGGGCTGGCACTGTCGCGAATCAGATCGCGGCAGCCGTCATAGTAAGCCCGGCTCTGGTACAGGCTATAGAGCAGACGGCGGGCATTGGACAGGCTCGAGCTGTTGATGCTGTGGCTGTTCAGGCAGCGCTCAAGCACTCGCTCGGCCCCGGCCGTGTCGCCGGTCTCGATCAAAAGGTTGGCCAGCTCGGCGGAAAACTCGGGCGATTTCGGCGCCAGCGCCTCCAGCTTCTTGAGCTGCATTGCCGCGATATCCGAAAAGCCCTGATAGCGCGCGATTTCCACCAGCGAGGCCAGATACTCCGGCAGGAAGGGCGCCTTCTGCTGCATCAGCGCTTCTGTGCAGCGGTCGGCATTCGGCCAGCGGCGTTCGTTAGCCAGCGCGAGGCCCATCATGCCAAGGTCCACCGGGCCATAGCCCACGCTCTTGCGGCCGTCGAGTATGCGCAGGCAGGCCTTGTACTGGCCCTGATAGAAGTACATCAGCGCTTCGTCAAAGGGCCGGTCTTTCACGTTCGACTGGCGGCCGAAGTCTTCAATCTCGCTGTCGACCAGCGACTTGTTGCGCACCACCGAGCTCTGGTTGTACTCGGCCATGATCACCGCGTCTTCAAGCAGCGCGCTGGCGTTGTTCAGGCGGCCCAGGCGATAGTGGATGATGGCGCGGTTGTTGTTGTTGGCAGATTCGTCAGTTGTGGCATCCGGCAGCGCGGCGAGCGCCTGACGCAGCTCATAGTTGCCGGTCTCGGTGTTATAGACCAGCCGGGCATAGCTGTGCTTCACCGGCAGGCGGCCGGCACTGTTCAGGAAGCTCGGCTGGGTCTGCCAGATCACACTCTCGCCGTAGGCGTCGGAGCCGGGCTGGAACTGCAGGTTGGCCACATCGTGCAGCTCAAACAGCACCTTCGGGCCGTCCTTGCCGGTCAGATCGCGGATCACCAGATCGCCGATCACGCCGGGGCTGCCATAGGCATCCGTAAAGGGTTTGGTGTTGTAGGTCAGCAGGTGGGCGCCCGACAGCAGGAATGTAAACGGCGGGCGCGCCGGGGGCAACATCAACGTCTCGGAAAGCAGCGTCGTCGCCTTGCCCTTGCCGTTCTTGCCCAGCAGCTGCGCGGCTTCCATCCGCGCCGTGTTGCCATCCTGATAGACAGCAATGCCAATCTCCGGCCCGCCAAAGGGGGTATAGAGCTCATAGCTCACCTCGCCTTTGGAGCGGAAGTACTTCTGCAGGTTTTCCTGGTTGTCCTGGCTGATCGCGTGCGCCGGCCGCAAGGCCCCGGCTGCCACCAGCAGCCCGGCGCAGGCGCAAATAGCAAGGCGAAGCCCTGTGCGCGTCCCTGTTCTCATCCCATGCCTCCTGACAGCCTAATTGTACTCAGCGTCGGGGGGAATACAACTCTGACGTTAAGTCCTGTCTTTTCGTTCGCGGCGGCGGCTTGACTGCCCGGCGTCCTACCAGCCGCGCTCGAAGCACAGGCCATAAAGCTGTGCCAGCAGCGGCCGGCTGACTTCGCCGCGGTTGGCCCGCTCGCACTCGGCAAACCACAGGGCGGCGCTCCTGCGCTGGCCCAGCCTGCGCTTGGTCTCGGCAATCGAGAAGGCCAGCGCTGCGCGCTGGTTGCCCGGGGCTTCGCCGCTTTGCCAGCCGCGCTCAAAAGCCGCCAGGGCGTTCTTCAGGTACTCCTCCTCCAGGTTGGTGCTGGAGGTCAGGAAGGCAAACAACGAGCCCTCCTCAGTCACGTCGTCATTGGCGCTGCGCGCCTCATTAAGCCAGTGGCGCACCGCGGTCAGCTCGCCGCGGCTGCGATACAGCCAGGCCAGCGCCAGGGCATAACGGTCCGGGGCGATGTTGACGAAGGAACCATCGGCCCGCATCTGCTGAAAGCTCTCGGCCAGGCGCAGTTCATAGGGCACCCCGGGCAAGGGGCTGAACGGGTCCTCCAAGGGCAGCTCGGCGAAGAGTGCGTCCACCTCGCCATCAAAGCTGTTCCCGCCGGCGATCACATCCAGGCGCACAGCCCAGGCCGCCTGCAGCCACCAGTTCGCTTCTGCAAGGCTGCCGCTGCGGCCGGCCTTGGCCAGTCGCGCAGCGTTCTCGAACTTCTCCCAGGCATAAGCCCCGTCCCAGGGACCGCCATCGCCACTATGGCTGAACTTCGGCTGGCCCAGGATGCCCGCAAGCTGCTCGCGGCCCAGCTTGACCGGCTGGTTGAAGCGCGAGGGATAGGCCACATAGCCCGTCTGCGGGTCGATTACCAGCGCATAGGCCAGCGAGTTGATCACCGGATGCGGGCAGCCGTCATAGTCAAAGCTGCTCACTGGCGGGGTGCGTGACAACACCTGCGCGTTAAAGCTCTCACCCGTTATCGGGGACGTAAACGACTCGACGGTCAGATATGGGCTGGTCGGCTGAAGCAATTCGCTGAGCGGCTGCTCGTTGTTGCTTTCGCTTTCCTCCGCGGGCGGAAGCAGCGGCCCCGGCGCGCTGGGGAACAGGTCCGTCGGCGGCAGGGGCGGGTCGTCTTCAAGAAAGGCGCTTTTCTCGGCCAGCGCTGGGCTTTGCAGCAGCAGCAGCAAGCCCAGGGCCGCCAGCGCCATACGGCCCGGGCACACCCTAGATCCCGACATGCTGCCCGCCCAGAGCTCCGCCGTCCGGATCGCGCGGTCGCGCCTGCTGCTGCGGCACCTGCATCCCCATGGCCTGCGCCATGACGGTGGAGAGATAGCCCTCGCGCTGCGTAAGCGACATTCCATCAGTGCCATAGCCAAGCTGGTTGATCAGCACGCGGCTGAGGCGCTCGCGGGCCTCGGGGCTCAGCTCGCGAAGCCGGCTGAGGTATGAACCAATGGCATAGACCAGCTTGTTGGACAACCTGCCGGGCTGGCTAGGCCCGCCGGTATCCGGCGCGGCTGCGGCCCAGATAAAAGGTTGCTTGGAGCTGAATTCACGCACTACTACTGTATCCGCGGCCAGGTCACCAAGGCGCTGCTGGTTGCGCGTCGCAAAGAAGCTGACCCAGGCCACAAAGCCCAGATTAGGCAGCAGGTCGATGATGCGCAGCAGGTTGCGGATAAGCACATCGCGGAAGACCAGCCGTCCACCGCCGCGGCGAATCACACGGATACCGGCGACGCGCTTGCCGGGGGTCTGTCCCTGCCAGATGGATTCAAAGATGGCGAAGTAGAACACCTGCGGCAGCAGCGCGGTGAGAATGATCACCAGCATCATCAGGATGATCAGGCTGGTCGGCGGCTCGGTCTGGCTGGCAGTTGCGCTGCCCGCGATCCAGAAGCCCATCAACATCATCTCAATGAACAGCAGCACGCCTGTACCAGCGAAGACAATCATGTAATCGATGCCGGCGGCCAGGAAGCGCGGGCCGAAACCGGCCAGCGGCAGGCGCAGCTCAAGCTGCTCTGGCGTCTCGATGCGCAGAACTTCGTAGTCGTCCCAGTATTCCAACCACTTGATTATACGGGAGCCCGCGGGACCATGCGGATCCACGTCGGATCGCCGCGTCAGCCGGCTTTCATACCCAGGCAACCTGAGTTGACCCATCTTTACGCCAATGCGGAGGCGCAGAGAAATTCAGGCTTTTTTCCAGTGTTTCCTTGACAAACGTGTTATTTATTGTATAGTGGTATTAGGCTTTTACTAAACATCTGCATGGAGGATTTACATGTCTGTCGCCGCTTCCAACCACCGTGTTTCGGTGGCGCTATCCGATCCATTGACCGCTGTGCTGCTTTGGGGACTCGCATTCTCCGGCAAGCTCGACCACGATGTGCTGGCCCTGCTGGGGCTCAAAAACGTTGACGTGGAACTGATCGAGCAGCGCTTTTCGACGCAGCTCACAGAGCTGCGCGTGCTGGCCAGGACCAGCATGCTCTTTGATCCGCAGCGCCTCGGCCAGCTCGCCATGGCGCGGATCAGCACCCTCCTGCTAATGGCCAGTGTTGGCACGCTGGACGGCGAAAAGGCGCTTACACAGGCGACACGGGCTTTGGCGCGACTGCCGCTGTGGCTGCGCGATCCCGAGCTGGACAGGCTGGAGCGCGAGGCCCGGCGCGAAACGGCCATGGCCCGCATTGAGGAAGTCAATGCCCGACGAGCTGAAGCCCAGGCCCGGCGCATGGAGGCCCTGGCCCGCTCCGCTTCAGCAGGCCGTGGCCAGGTGGCTGCACCGTTGGGAAAGGACTCAGTGCTTGCAGCCGTCGCGCAGGCTCAGCCTGGTTCAATGCCTGCCGAGCCGCCAGTTCCTGCTGCTGAACATTGCTCCACCTTACAGGCCGCGTCAAAAACCTCTTTTCCCGGTGCAGATTCGTCCATTCAGGTTAAATCCGATGCCCTGAGCAGCGAAAAACCTGCATTTCCCGGTGCATTTCCGGGCATCAAGGTTAAAGACCATCAGGATGAAGCCATCAGCGAAGGCCAGGCTCCACAGCCCGCCGCCCTGCGCCAGCCTGCGCCCCAGGGCCGCCGCAAGCTGCCGAAAGCTGTTCGCAGGGCCGCAGGCGCGCGTCGTTAGCTCTGAGCATTAGCTGTTGAGGAGCAGCCTGGAACTTGTCTGACCGCCTGCATCCTGCCGCAGGGCCGGCGTTTAGTCGAACCGCAGGCTTCAGCCGGCCGTGTTCAGCGCTGGCGGGCCCAGAACTTGACCGTTGGCAGGAGGAAGCGCATGAAGGAGAGCTCGGCGGGCGTCCGCAGCTTGCTGTAGGTCCGGTCGCGGACATCGAAGACCGATATGCCCTGATGCTCCAGGGCTTCAATGTCAATCTCGTCCTCCAGGACCATAATGCCGTCGCCAAAAGGCTGGTGCACCAGTTTTTGCGCGTCCTGCAACAACAGTTCGAGTCGCTCGTCTTCCGCCGCGGACAGCTCCGCCGCTTCGCGGCCGGCGCGCCACTCGCGCAGCAGGCCCAGCAGCAGCATCTGCTGCTGCTCCAGGTCAAGTTCGGCATAAGGCTCGCCCAGCTTGGTAGTCAGATCCTGGGCCGGGTTGCCGCCCCATACTGTGTTGCGTGGTATATCCTTCGTTATGATGCTTCCGGCCAGCAGCAGGGCTTTGGCCCCGACGGTCACCGGTGCCACGCTGCACTGCACACCGATCCAGGCATCGTCCTCGATCACGCAGGGCGCCTCATTGCCGGCGCCGTAGCGGCAGCCCTGCAGCGGGTCGCCGCCGGAGAAGTGCGTCCAGAGGTTGCTGTAGGCGCTGATGGTGCAGCCGCGGCCGATGCGCAGCGGCGCTGTGCAGTTGAGGATCACGTTCTGGCCGATCCAGCTGCACTCGCCGATCTCGACCTCGTCATAGCCATAGATCGTGGTGTGGTTGTGGATGGTGACCCAGTCGCCAATCTTCACCCGCCTGGCCAGGATACGCACGTCGTCGCCGATGGTCACGTTGTCGCCGATCTCGATGCTCTCGGCCGGGCCGCCGATGCCGCCGCAGATGAGGCGCTCGCCGCAGTTCAGGTCAGCCCCCTGCCTCAGCTCAGCCGCATTGGCTTTGAACTCAGCCATCAGGCTCCGTCCCCGGCGCTCTTGTCGTCAGCGTTGTCCTTGCCCGCATCCTCGCCAGCGTCCTCGCCCCCGGCCGCTTGGCCGGCCTTGCCCTGCTTCTGGCGCTTGCGGTTTTCCTCCAGCAAGCGCTTGGCCTCTTCTTCGCTCATGGCGTTCCTGGGGTCATAACGCTCATCGCCTTCCTTGGGCACCTCATCGGGAGTCCGGGGCAGCTGGTCATATTCGAACTCTTCATCCTGCTGCAGCAGGTATGTGCGGATTTCTTCCGGCGGGAGGCCGTAATACTGGATCTCGGGATTGAGCAGCTGATAGACCCACCAGTCGCCGGCCGTCCGGACCCAGACAACATCGTTGAGCGGGATCTGCACGGTCTGGTCTTCGACCGGGTACTCGCCCTTGCCGCCGGTGCGGGCCCAGTCGCCGTCCACGGTCAGTTCGAGTAGCTCCGGCTTGATCCCGGCCGCCGCGTCGCGCAGGTTTTTCTGGGTCAGTGCGTCGAAGCCGGGAAACTGGCCCCCAAACTTCGCCACCTGCCGCTGCACCTCTTCCGTGTTGAGCTGCTGGTTGGCCGGGCTGAACATTCGCGCCAGATGTGCATAGTCAAACAGCCGGCTGGCCTTGTAATACTCGACTGCGCGCTCCCGCAGCCGCGCCTCATCAGCCGCCGGCGGCGCCTTATAGCGCGGAGCCGTGGCCAGCGCAAAGCCGCCGCCCAGCAGGATGCCCAGCAGTGGCAGAATCCACAGCAGCGGGCTGGGGCGCGGTTTCGGCGTTTGCTTCTTCACCGGCTAATGATAGCAAGTCACGACCCGGCTCAGCGCATAACGCTCAGGTACTCTCGCCATGGCCCGACCGCATCGCGGTACTGCCGGGCCAGCACGCGGTTGATCTGGACCAGGTGGCCGAGGTCGTGCGCCGTCCAGGTCGCCAATAGTTGCCGCATCGTCACCGGCCCCAGCTGTGGGTGCCGCCCTGGCAGTTCAAGCTGCTGCGGGCCGAGCTTAAGCGCGTCAAGCTGGCCGAGGTTTGCACCGCGCAGCCGCTCGAATTCCTCCTGCAGCTCTTCCAGGCTGCGGCCAGCGCTGTCCCGCAGCATCGCTTCGCGGTCGAAGGTGTTGAAGGGCCGGCTGTCGCCATGCTGCAGGATGATCCCGATGCGCTCAAGCCAGTCGGTCTTCTCGCCGTGGATCAGGTGCCCGACCACGTCAAAGGCGCTCCAGGTCCCCGGCCCTTCGGTGGCCCGCAGCCAGTTCTCCGGCAGGCCGCTGAGCTGCGCCCGCAGCACCGCCGGCGTGCGCTCCAGGATCAGGCGCATGTCCTGCAGATCGAAGGTGATCCCGCTTGTGCTCATGCCCTGAGCATAGCAAGGGTGTAAAATCCTGCGCTGCGCCGGGCGGTCAACACCCGGCCTGTGGGGGCTTAAGATGCAGATCTTCCTTGACACCGCCAACCTTGATGAGATCCGCCAGGGCGTCGCCATGGGCGTCGTCGACGGCGTTACTACGAACCCTTCGCTGGTGGCGAAGGAACAGTGCAAGTTCAAGGACCGTGTCATCGACATCTGCGAGCTGGTCCAGGGGCCCGTCAGCGCCGAGGTGGTGGCGACCGACTATGAGGGCATGCTGTCCCAGGGCCGCGAAATCGCCGCCTGGCACAGGCATGTGGTGGTCAAGATCCCGCTGATCCCCGCCGGCATCGCCGCCATCAAGACCCTCAGCGCCGAAGGCATCCGCACCAACTGCACGCTCTGCTTCAGCCTGAACCAGGCCTGGCTGGCGGCCAAGGCCGGCGCGACCTATATCAGTCCCTTCGTTGGCCGCCTCGATGACATCGGCAACAACGGCATGGCCTTGATCGAAGAGATCCGCGCCTGCTATGACAACTACGGCTTCGAGACCAAGCTGCTGGCGGCCAGCCTGCGCCACCCCGAGCACGTGCGCCTGTGCCTGCTGGCCGGTGCCGATGTCGGCACCCTGCCCTTTGGCGTGCTGAAGTCGCTCTTCAACCATCCCCTGACCGACAAGGGCCTCAAGGCCTTCCTTGAGGACTGGGATAAGGTCAAGGACCTCGTTTAAGCGGCGAGGTTTAGGCGACGAGTTCAGATGCAGGCAAGAGTCCAACTCTGTCCGCGGTCTGCGGCGGTCGCGGCGCCCCACTGACCCTCTCACGGCAAATCAAACCATGACAGCCGGCGGGCGGGCGAAGGTCAACCGTACGGCGCGCGTAAGACGGCCCGCAGGCATGCAAAAGTGATCCGGCGAGCGCGTGACGTTGATGGCGCAGGGCCAGGTTGCACGAATCAGGCACGCGCAGCAAGCCGGCAGCAATCAGCCTGCTTGGTTACTGGAACATGCTGTTATCTGGCCGCTGGCCAGATGAAGGGCTATGGCGGCGCACCGGAATCAGCCCATAGAGGGTGCGGCGCCTTGCTCGCCTAATACTGAGGGCGGAACTTGAACCACCAGACACCGAGCGCGATGAGAATCGCGACCAGCACCCACTGTGTAATCGGGTTGTAAAGGAAATCCATGCGGTTCCTCCTGAAGCTTACCATCCGGGAAAGGCCAATTATAGCAAAGCGGCTCCGGCCTTCACAGCCCCTCGACCGACCTGATCTCCTACGGCTGATCGAATCCTGAAGAAAGACCCTGCTGCAGCCCTGACACCTAGCTGCCTGAGTTGCCACTGGCCAGATCCACAAGCAGCCTTAGCCCGGCGCTGTAGCTGCGCTGGCCGAATCCGGCGACCACCCCGCGGCAGACCGCCGCAGTCAGGCTGTGCTGCCGGAAGTCTTCCCGGGCGTGGATGTTGCTCAGGTGCACTTCAATGCAGGGCACGCTGCTGGCGGCCAGTGCATCCCTGATTGCGACGCTGGTATGGGAGTAGCCTCCCGGGTTAATCAGTATCCCGGCGGCCCAGGCCTGGGACTGCTGAATCGCATCAATGATCTCGCCCTCGTGGTTGGACTGCAGAGCACGGAGCTCGCAGCCGAGGCCAGCAGCCTCCTGACTCAGGGCGGCATTAAGCTGCTCCAGTGTCTGGCTGCCATAAACGGCCGGTTCGCGACTGCCCAGCAGATTCAGGTTCGGGCCATGGATGACCAAGACTTGCAGCATGCCGCATTAAAGCATGTGCCGCTTGCTGAGCCGCGTCAGGACCGCGCTTTGGTCCTCAGTTAACCGCCGCGGCGATAGCAGTCAGCCTATGGTGTGATAGCCGTCAGCGAGTCAAGCAGCAGCTGGTCTTCCACCCCTTCGCGGATAACCACCTCGCCCGGCCGGACCGGCAGAACCATAGTGGCCGCCCCGCCCTGCCCCTTCTTGTCCATCCGCACGAAGTCCAGCAGGCGGTTGGGCCGCGCCACAGCATGCGTCACGGGCAGGCCGGCCTTCAGCAGCAGCGTGCGCAGCCGCGCCTGCATCCCGCCGGCGGTAATGCCAAGCTGCTTGCCGATCCAGGCCGCGCACAGCATCCCAAGTCCAACAGCCTGGCCATGGGTCAGCAGGACAAAGCCCGCGTCAGCCTCAAGTGCATGACCCAGGGTATGTCCGAGGTTCAGCACACGGCGCAGGTCGCGCTCGAAGGGATCCCGGCGCACAATGTCGGCTTTGACCTTTACGCAGCGCTCCACCAGCTGCTCGGTCAGCTCGAGGTCGAGCTCCAGCAGGCGCTGGACCTGCTGCTCCAGCAGTTCAAACAGCGCGGCATCCGCAATCAGTCCGCTCTTGATCATCTCCGCCACGCCGCTGCTCAGCTCAACGCCGGGCAGAGTCCGCAGCGCTCCGACATCGATCAGCACAGCCTCCGGCTGGTGGTAGCCGCCGACCAGGTTCTTGATGCCTGCCAGGTCAATGGCAGTCTTGCCGCCGATCGAGGCATCGACCATCGCCAGCAGGGAGGTCGGTACGTGGATCAGCCGCAGCCCGCGCATGTACAGCGATGCGGCCAGCGCGGCTATATCCCCTACCACGCCACCGCCAACCGCCAGGACAACCGACTGCCGGTCCAGGCGCAGGCCAGCCATCTCATCCAGCAGTTCACGCAGGGTCTGGAAGCTCTTGTGGTGCTCACCGGCCGGAAAGGAGACCAGCGGCGCTTCGATACCCTGCTGCTGCAGCATGTTGCTCAGTGGGCGGGCATACAGCGGGGCCACGTTCTGGTCGGTGATGATCAGGACCTTTGACGCCCCGGCGAGTTGCAAAGCCCAGGCGCGGCTGTCCTGCAGCAGGCCCTGCCGGAGGATCAGGGGATAGCTGCAGCGCGGCGGCTCAAAGCTGACCGCCTCAAAGCTAAGGCCCAGCAGGTCCGCAACCGCATCACAGGCCGAAGGTATATCCAGCTCAGATGTATCCAGCTTCAGCGGCAGGCTGCGATAGAGGTAGTCACGCTCGCTGAGCAGCTTTTCAATGGCCTCGGCGCGGCCCTCTTCCGGCAATAGGGGCAGGCCCTGCTTGCCAGCCAGCCGGCGGGCCAGCACCTCTGCCGAAGCGCTGAGGCAGACCACCGGGCCGCAGGCCTCCAGCAGGGCGCGGTTCTCAGGGATCAGCAGCGTCCCGCCGCCGGTGGCGATCACCATTCCGTTGGCCGCGCCCAGCTCGCGAACCACGTCGCGCTCCAGCTGGCGGAAATGCGATTCTCCCTGCTCGGCGAAGATCTCCGCCACGCTGCGGCCTTCCCGGCTGGAGATAAGCACATCGGTGTCGGTGAAGGAGTAGCCGAGCCGACGGGCCAGCATCGGTCCGATACTGCTTTTCCCGCTGCCCATGAAGCCGGTTAGAACAATGTTGCGCGGCGCTGCCACCCGTGGCCTCCCCAAAGCTGGTAAATCTTAGCGCGGATTCGCCGGACTGTGCCTTGAGTCTGCCGCAAACACCTGCATGATGGCTGAATTGACCTATTCTTGAGAACTCTCGGCTTCAGTCTCCTGGCGCTCGGATTCGCCGCCGGTGCCGCGTCGGGCCAGGCTGTGCGCCTGCCGCGCCAGTTCAACATCCCGCAGCAGCCAGTCCAGCCGGTCACTGGCATAGGCTTCGCAGAGCGCCTCGGCCATGGTCCAGGCAACCGCAGCCTCGGCGACCACCGAGCCGGGGGCAACAACGCAGACGTCGCTGCGCTGATAGCGCGCCCGCCGCGCCGCGCCTGAGCGCAGGTCGAGGCTCTCGAGTGTCTTGTGCAGAGTTGCAATTGGTTTGAAGTGCAGACGAACGACGATCGGCATGCCGTTGCTCATCCCGCCCTCGATGCCGCCGGCGCGATTAGAGCTGTGGATACGCCCGTGGCTCTCTTCCAGCGCCGGGTTGATCACGTCCTGAACCGCCGATCCCGGCCAGCCGGCGGCGTCCACCGCCGGGCCGATCTCAGCGCCCTTGACGCTCTGGATGCTGACAGCGCTGGCCGTCAGGCGGGCATCGAGGCGACGGTCCCACTGGGCATGGCTGCCCAGCCCCACCGGCACCCCCGTGACGAAGACCTCGCAGGTTCCGCCGAGCGTATCGCCAGCCTGCTTCGCCGCGTCGATCGCAGAGATCATTGCTGCGGAGGTATCAGGGTCAGGGCAGCGCACCTCGCTGGCTTCTGCCGCGCTGTGCTGGGCGGCGATGTCCGGCTCGTCCAGCAGCTCATGGCAGGCCGGGCCGGCCAGCTCGACGCTGCCGATCCGCGTGACCCGGGAGTAGACCTGGATTCCAGCTGCCGACAACAGTGCCTTGGCCGCCGCGCCGATGGCGACGCGCATCGCTGTCTCGCGGGCCGAAGCGCGCTCGCTGATCGGTCGCGTCTCGTCGAATCCGTACTTCAGCGCGCCAGCATAGTCAGCATGGCCGGGGCGCGGGACGGAATAGACCGGGATCTCGCGGTCCTGCCAGTTGGGCAAGTCGAGGTTGTCGATCAGCAGGCCCAGCGGCGCGCCGGTGGTGACTCCGCGGAACATGCCGCTGAGGATCTTGGCCCGGTCGCGCTCGATCTTCTGCCGCGCGCCGCGGCCATAGCCCTGCTGCCTCCGCGCCAGGTCGACGGCCAGCGCATCCTCGCTGAGGGCCAGCCCGGCCGGCAGGCCGTCGATGATTCCCAGCAGCGCCGGGCCGTGGGAATCACCGGCCGTCAGATAGCGCAGCATCATGCCCCTCCG
>CAZEJB010000060.1:0-14232 GCA_964512635.1 uncultured Planctomycetales bacterium
TTCATGCCGCGCTGGCTGTCGATCCACAGGATCGCCGCCGGGGTCAGGCCCCGCGAGTGGATGCCCTGCGCCAGCCGGTCCAGCGCCGCGCGTTCCTCCGGGGCCAGGCTGTCGACGCTGTATTCGCCGACCGCAAAGGCATGCGCGAACCAGCCCTTCAGTCCGCCGGGCGGGGCTCCGCTGTTGTTTTGGCTGCTGTCCAACTTCGTCATTGTAGGCCCGTCCGGCAATCTCAACTGGGCTGCCGCTGGAATAGAGACCGCTATAATCCACCCTGCATGAGATTCAGGGTTGGGATCTGGTTACTGGTTGCGCTGCTGGTTTTTGGCGCAGCCGGTATGTCAACGGGAGCGGAGCTTGAGCGCGACCTGAACTCGCGCAGCGGTGCGGGTCGCCAGCCCGGCCGTCAGCCGGGGCGCCAGCCTGGCCGCCAGCCGACCCCGCAGCCCAAGCCTGCGCCGCGACCTGTGCAGCCCCTGCCCCCGCAGCAGCCCGAAGATTTCCGCCTCAGCGCGCTCGGCCGCGGAATCCTGCTGGGCCAGAAAGAAGAGCTGCAAAAGCGGGGCTATCGTCTGCTCAGCGCCAGCCTGGAACAAAAGCGTCTGGCCGCCGCCGCGACGGAAAGCGCCGAGCAGCTACAGGCCCGCCTGGAGCAGGATCGCCTGCAGCAGGAAGAGGCGCAGCGCGAGCTGCTGGTCCGTCAGCAGGAAGAGGCCGCTGCCCGCCAGCGTGAAGCTGAGGCTAAGGCTCTGCTTGCCGCCGAGAACGAGGCCCGGGAGCAGGGCAGCCGCCTGGCAGAGCGCACCCGCGAGCTTGCCGCTGGCCGTCCCAATCCGGCCCCTGAGGGCGAAGAACCGGCGGCCGGAAACGCCGGCGATACCTGGGGCGACGGCTCCGACCGTGACACCGCCGGCTCTGACGGTGCAGCGGCCAGCGACAGCCCTGCTGATGGCGAAGAGCCGCTGTTCAAGCCCTGGAAGCCCCGCACTGAACTGAAGAAGTCTGAACTGCAGAAAGATCAGCCGGCGGCCGAGACGGATCAGACCGCGGATGAAACAACCCAGTCCGGGCCGGGCCATGCGGAACAGGGCAATGCGCCAGCTCTCGACCAGCCCGCGCCGGATGCAGCTCCGGCAGCCCGCCCCCTGCTCAAGCCCGGCGCGCACCGCTTCGGCGGCGCATCCGATATTGAAGTAAATGCCGCCCTCGGCAGCCCGGCGGGCGCGAACAGTGCCGAGGCCAGTGCCAGTTTCGCCCTGCCGGCCCTCAGCAGCCCCGCCGGGTCAGCTCCGCAGATCGCGCTGCTGCTGCCGCCCCCGGGCAGCGGTCCGTCCAGCCGTCTGCGCCCGCCGCTGGAGCTGCGCCTGCCCGATCCGCGGGCCGGCTTTCCCTCCGACAATCTCAGCTCGCGGCTCAGGGAAATCGAGCGCGGCAACAAGAAGAAGAAGCTGGTGGCGCTGACCTTCGACGACGGCCCGCACCCGCTGTATACCGCCCAGCTCCTGGCGACCCTGGACTATTACGATGTGCCGGCGACCTTCTTCTTCGTCGGCCAGCAGGCCCAGAAGTATCCGGCCTGGGTCCAGATGGCGCACCAGCAGGGCCATGAAATCGCCAACCATACCTATGACCACTTCCGCCTGCCGCGCCTGCCCCGCGAGGAGCAGGAGTACCAGCTTGACGAGTGCAGCCGCGTGCTGGCCGGCCTGACCGGCGAGCTCCCGCGCTTCATGCGCCCGCCTGGCGGCCAGATTGACTCCAAGGTCGGCCAGCTGGTGAACTCCCGGGGCATGATCACGGCGATGTGGGATGTCGCGCTGAACGACACCAGCGAGGGCATGACCACCGGCCAGCTGCACGACACCGCCCTGCGCGAGATCCGCCCCGGCAGCATCGTCCTGGCCCATGACGGCATCCAGGCCAGTGTGGACATGCTGCCCGGCCTGATCACCTCGCTGCAGGAGAAGGGTTACCGCTTCGTGACGCTCAGCGAACTGGCCCGCGAGCTCTAGAAGGCCACGGCTTCCCGCGGGCCTCACCAGCGCGCTGACATCCTGGCTTTACCTGCGGCTGCTAGACTAAGCGCGGCCTGATTTTCGGGCCGATTGAGGCGCTTAAAGATGGCGCGCGAAGGCAAGCGTGAGCAGCATGGTGTTCCCGAAGCGGCCCAGCCAGGGCCTGGCCGCCGTGCTCCGCTTGAACGTCTGCGGGTCTACTCCCGGGGCCTGCGCGAGAAGCTGCGGCCCAGTGTGCTGCAGCGGCGTTTCAACCAGGCGGTCCAGGGCCGCGTGGATGCCGCGCTGCACAGCCGCCTCGGCCCCGAGGCCATGCGCCAGCGCTTCGGCCCGGCAGCCATGCGCGAGCGGCTCGGCAAACTGCGCGGTGCCCAGCAGCGCCTGCTGCATAAGCTCTATCTCCCCGGCGGGCGCGCGCCGCTGCATGAGCGGCATGTCTATGTCCCGGGCACCCGCCAGCGCATCGCCTTTGTCACCGACGGCTGGCTGCCGCAGGTCAACGGCGTGGTCAACACCCTGCTGGCGGTGATCCGCGAGCTCGAGGCGATGGGCCACGAGGTGCAGGTCTTCAGCTTTGACCTGGCCCGCCGCAAGATCCCCTGCCCCAGCTATCCCGAGATCAAGATTGCCTGGTTCCCCTTCCGCGAGATCGCCCGCGCGCTGGACAGCTTTGACCCCGACGCGGTGCATATCGTCAGCGAGATCACGGTAGGCCTGGCCGGGCGGCATTACTGCCTGCGCCGCGGCATTCCCTTCACCACGGCCTACCACACCCGCGTGCCGGAGTATGTGCGGGCGCGCTTCCCGATCCCGCTGGGCTTCTCCTATGCCTACTTCCGCTGGTTCCATTCCAAGGCCGAGCGCGTGCTGGTCACCACCCCGACGATGATGAAGCAGCTTGAGCAGCGCGGCTTTCGCAACCTCGTGCTGTGGCAGCGCGGCGTGGATACCAGCGTGTTCTATCCCCGGGAAGAGGTCAGCGTGGCCGAGCCGGGGGATGTGCGGCCGGTGATGCTCTATGCCGGCCGGGTGGCGGTGGAGAAAAACGTCGAGGCCTTCCTGAAGCTCGACCTGCCCGGCACGAAGATCGTGGTCGGCGACGGCCCGGAGCTGGAAAATCTGCGGGCGCGCTATCCCGGCGTGCGCTTCACCGGGCGCAAGAGCGCCAGCGAGCTGGCCGAGTACTACAGCTACGCCGATGTCTTCGTCTTCCCCAGCCTGACCGATACCTACGGCCTGGTGCTGCTTGAGGCCCTGGCCTGTGGAACTCCAGTGGCGGCCTATCCCGCGCCGGGGCCGATCGACGTGCTGGAGCACGGGGTTACCGGCTGCATCAGCACGGATCTGGCCGAGGCTGTCCGTGGCGCGCTGAAGCTCGACCGCCAGCGCTGTCTGGACTTCGCCCGCGCCAACCCCTGGAGCAAGGTCGCGGCGGATTTTCTGCTCTATCAGTACAGCGAAACAGAAGCTAAAGCCGCCGGTGGCTAGTGCCGCCGGCCGCAACCGGCCTGCCGGGCCAGCGTATATCATGGCTGCCTGCGATGCACCGACCGGCTGAGATAAACCATACCCCGAGCCCTGCTCGCCTGCTGGCGGCGGCGGCCCTGCTGCTGTGCGCCTGCCTGTGCGCCACTTTGTGCGCCTGCAACAAGGCTGACGAGCGTCCGGCCCAGATCGAGCTGCCCGGTTCGGCCTGGGTGGCCCAGAACCTGCCGGGCCGGGTTTATGTGCCCTTCGACGGGGCTTACCCGAAGGACTGGCCCGAGGATATCCGCCTGCCGGAAGGGACCTATGTGCTGGGCCCGATCAGCGACGAGCCGAACCCCAAGGCGGAGACCGAGCAGCTGCAGCACACCATGGCGGCCTATGCCCTGGTGCCCGGCGAATCGGTGCCGCTGCGCATCGAATGGGCCGACAAGCTGCGCGGGCTGGGCTTCCAGCTCCTGGATAACACGGATACCGCGGGGATGCCAAGCTGGTCCGGCAAGGCTTTCCGTCAGCGCGAGGACGGCAACTGGCTGGCCGTGGCTATCCATACCGACAGCGACACGGGCCGCGAGGGCTGGTGCTCGCTGGTCCTGACCGTCAGCCTGCATAAGGACCTTGGGGGCCATTGGCAGGGCCAGCCGGGCTCTAATCCGGATGCGCCGCCGGTCAATTCCGACCCGCCGCCTGCCATTTAAGGGCTTTAAGAAAGCCTGCCGATGATATCTAAGGTATAACGAGGCGGGATGGGCCTGCTTTTTGGCCCGGCAAAGTGGTACCGCCGGTTACCGAAAGAATCCCCGCAACTGGTACCCCTCAGAATCTGGTGGCCGGATATCATTCCAGTGTGCGCATGCAGCCGGGCCGCCCGATCCCGTAGCGGGTGGCCCGGCGAGGTACAATCCTGGGTCGCAGCAACACCAAACCGGCTGCGACGAAGCAAAGGAGACAAGGGCATGTTACGAGTAAAGCTAATTGGGGTGCTGCTCCTGTCGCTGCTTATACTGGCAGTGGCGGGTTGCGGCGGCAGCGGCAGCCCTGACCCGAATCCAAATCCTGACTTCACGCGTCTGACCGCGCAGGTCCTGAGCGCCACCGGTGATCCGCTGGCCGGCCTGAACATCCGCGTTGAAGGCCAGGACACCGGACTGGTCACCAACGCGACCGGCGGCTTCAGCCTGCCGGCCAACGCCTTCCCTAACGGTGTGGACGCCGAGAACGAGCTGTCCTTCGGTAAGGGCGGCTTTGTGGTGGGTTCCCGCGAGCTGATCCCGTCCAGCAGCGACAACGTCACCATCACCTTCGGCGAGACTGATCCGGGCAACACGGGCGACAACGGCCGCGTGACCGGCTCGGTCACCAACGCCAACAGCGGCCAGGGTCTGGACGGCGTCCAGGTCACCCTCTTCTCGGTTGATGGCGGGGTCTTCCAGACCACCTCCACCGGCGGTACCTACAGCATCAACGATGTGCCCGCCGGCAACTGGCAGATGGCCGCCTACTATGAAGGCTTCACCCCGGCGATGGTTTTCGTCGAGGTTGCCGCCGGCGAGACCACTGACTTCGACCTGGCCCTCAAGCAGGACGGCGTGGTCGCCCCCGGCGACGGCCTGAAGGTCAAGGGCATCCTTAAGGACAGCGTCACCGGCAACCCGATCGCCGGCGCCTTCCTGAGCCTCTCGGCCGACACCGGCTACTGGGGCATCATGGACGGCCGCGACCTCCCCGCCCCCGGCAGCGACCCCAGCGCCGGCGGCACGGTTGACGGCGGCGTGGGCACCGGCGTGGTCGAGCCCTCCAAGGGCCCCGACGGCCGCGAGTCCAGCATGTCCATGCCGATCTGGTACGACCCGCAGTACCAGGAGACCACCACCGGCGCTGACGGCTCCTTCGAGTTCCCCAACGAAGTGGTGGGCTACAGCATCTTCGTGAACCTCTCCGCCGATGGCTACCTGGTCGGCAACTACTACCAGGAGATCTTCGGCCAGACCGGCAACCTCGAGCTGAGCCTCGAGCTGACCCCGATCCAGCCCGCGAACATCAGCGGCGTGGTGCGCGACGGCGAGGGCAACCCCGTTGAAGGCGCCCGGGTCGAGTTCATCTTCTCCGGCGGCTTCGGCGGCGGCCCCAAGCCCCTCGATGACATCGCGGTTCCGCCCACCGCCAACTTTGAAGACTTCGCCAACGCCGGCTCTGAGGCCCGCGACAACGTCGGCGCCCCCGTCCCGTCCCCTGAATGGGCGCAGGACGACGCCAGCGCCCCCGGCGGCGCCCCGGCCACCGGTGGTGACAGTGCGGGCAGCGGCACCCTCGACAACCTGCTGATGCAGCGCTTCCGCCACGAGCATGAGAACGACGGCCGCAATGCCAGCGATCTCGACGGCTTCGATGGCTACCTGGCCTACACCACCGGCCCCGACGGCAAGTACGAGTTCAACGATGTTCCGGCGGGCAGCTACTGGGTTATCGCCGGCGCCTACCGTCACGAGAGCACCGAGCAGGAGTACGAGGCCAAGGCCCTCCCCGAGGAGAACAACCTCGACATCGTGCTCGAAGAAATCCCCGTCGGCACCATCGAAGGCGATGTGGTTGACGAGGAGACCGGCCTCCCGATCGAGGACGTGCTGGTCAACGCGGTCCTGCCGACCATCGACCCCTTTGACTACACCGATGCCAGCGGCCACTTCGTGATCGAGAACGTCCCGGTCGCCGAAGGCTGGATCGTCGGCGCCTACAAGCAGGGCTACCTGACCTCCACCGAGACGGTCAACGTGACCGCCAACGGCACCGTCACCGTGCACCTGAGCCTGCAGGCCTATGTGGCCCCGGCCCAGGACATGGTCGACATCTTCGGCACCATCTATGACAGCTCCGACAGCGGCACCTGGGATGAGTTTGGCAACTTCACCGGCGGCGTCGGTGTGGCGGATGCGGACATCGTCTTCACCCCGCTGGCCAACGAGCTCGGCTCCTTCTACCGCCACGTCATCAGCGCCGGCGACGGCAAGTACAACACGGACCTGGTCAACGGCGCCGACTACAACCTGCTGATCCAGGCCGACGGCTTCCAGGACCTCTTCACCCGTGTCTGGCCGAACGCTGAATGGCGCCAGATGGACTTCTGGCTGGCCCCGGTCAACGGAACCCCGGGCCAGGGCGGCGGCAACAGCGGCGGCGGCGGTACGGTTGTCGATCCGGGTTTCCCGGGCGGCGGCCCCGATGATCCTCCGGTCCCGCCGGACGGCGACGACGCCATCGGCCTGTAAGGCCACCGTCCGCCCGGCGGACGGCAAGATGAACTATCCAACGCTTGATTTACAACTGCTTCTGGCAGTCCTGAAATGCAGAGCCCCCGGGAGACCGGGGGCTTTGTATTTTCGGTGCCGGCGGCCATTTCCGGGCTGGTGTATCAGACGGGTTATCCACAAGTTATGGACATTTTACTAACATGGCGTTTATAATGGCCCTGCCTGTCAGTTAGGGGTAGCAGAGGGGAATCTGCACTCCTGGCCGGTGTGTTCCGGGGTTGATGAGGGTTGACCCGCGGCATCGGCAGCCATGGTGGAGCGCGCTGCTTCCATGGAACAGGACGCGGATTCCGCGCTGACTCGGCTAGACCTGCTCCAGGTGTGTTGCGGCCTGCGTCTTTGGCGCGTACCCGTCGCCATCGCGGGCCAGACCATCCAAGGAGAATGGGTATGAGATGGATCATTGGCCTCGTGCTGGCCACCCTTGTCACGCTTGCGGCTGGGAATGCCTTTGCTCAGAGCGCGTACCAGGATGTGCCTGCCGACCACTGGGCGTATAACGCCCTCGATTACCTCAGCGAGCGCGGTGTGCTTGAGGGTTATCCTGACGGTTTCTTCAAGGGTGACCGCACCCTGACCCGCTACGAGTTCGCGCAGGCGGTCGCCCGTCTGCTGGACGCCGTTGGCGAGGGTAACTGGGACCAGCAGATCAACATCATGGCCGAGGGCCTGCGCGCTGAGTTCAGCGACCAGTTGGCGGAATTGGGCCGGACTGTCAATGAACTGGGCGGCGCGGTGAACAGCCTCGACGGCCGGGTGACTGATATCGAAGGTTCCATTGCCGACAACTCCAGCAAGATTTCCGCGCTGGAGGAAAAGATCGACTGCATGAAGCCCTGCGCCGAATGGAAGGGCGAGCTGCGTTACCGCATGCAGTATGAAACGAATGACGCCAACGACCGTTTCCGTCAGCGCATCCGTTTCCGTCTGGGCTACAACAAGCAGATCAACGACGTGACCGAAGTTGGCTTCCGTCTGGAGACCCAGACCGGCCTTGACCCGGTTGAAGGCAACTTCACCCTGGGCCAGAAGGAAGGCCGCACGGCGGATATCTACCTCGACCGCGCCTTCGTAAAGTGGAGCCCGACCTGGTTTGGCTACTACAACACCTGCGACGAGGACTGCCAGAGCAAGCTGGATATCTATGCCGGCATCTTCCCGAACATCACCTACGACCCGCACGAGATGGTGCTGGACGACGATGTGAACTTCCAGGGCCTCGGAGCGGTGTATCACTTCAACCGCGATTTCCAGATCCTGACCACCACCAGCATCGTCACCGAGCGCAACGCCGGTGAGTTCGACGATGATGTGACCATCTGCGCCACTGAGCTGCGTCACAACAATCTGTTCATCTGCGGCCTGGACGCCTGGGTCGGCTCTTACTGCTTCGGCAACGAGAGCTTCCTGCCGGCGAACTTCTATGCCGACAACACCCTGCAGGGCTTCGACTTCAACAACAACGGCACCGTCGGCGACACCGGCGACCGTTTCACCGCTTCCTACAGCGTGATCAAGGGCGGCCTGCAGTACACCTTCCCCTGCGTCTGGAACAAGCCCCTGGCCGTCTGGGGCGAGTACATGGTCAACTGGGACAGTGACGCTGAGGACCGCATCGCGCTGGTCAACACGCTGATCACCGACCCGATCATCTACGAGAGCTCCGACGACATCGGCCTCGGCTTCGGCGCGCAGTGGGGCGAGAAGCCGACCTGCAAGGGCGACTGGTACTGGTTCGCCAGCTACAAGGAGATCGGCGCCAACGCGACGATCGACGGCCTGGCCGACAGCGACAGCGGCGGCGCCAACACCAACTCCCTGGAGCTGGGCTGGGCCTATGCCTTCCAGGAGAACAGCGTGCTGGGCATCAACTATTTCCTGAACAAGATGCACAACGCCTTCGGCTTCTTCATCCCGAACAGCAAGCTGGACACCTCGGTGATCCAGGTTGACTGGACCTTCAAGTTCTAACCCTCAAACTGATCAACCGCACACCACGGGTATGTGGGGAAAGTCCCAGGGGCCGGAGCAATCCGGCCCCTTTTGCTTTTCATGCAAAACGGGAGTCCAAAGTACTTGACATTCAGGATTGATAAATATATACACATATATACTGCCAACTGGCATTTGAGGTGAACTCAGTGAAGATGCTGCTTCTGATTTCATTTGGTCTCCTTATGGCGGGCTCTGTCTACGCTGCCTGTCCCACGGCACCAGCCACTCCGTACACACAGGGGACGGTTAAGACAACCGTACAAGGATTAGCGTGGCCTAATTGTTGCTGTGCAACAAATGAGATATTAGTAATCCAATACGATGAAGAGTGCACTGAGGACGTCTGCTGCGGCGGAGCAGAGCTTGGCTGCGAGACGTGCCAGATATATATCAAGAGACAAGCCGTTGCGAGCAACGTGGAAGGAAAGAAGAACGTTTTGAGTGAGGGCAATCCCAACGGTTACGAAGTCAAAGCTGAGACAGAATCAGAACTCTGCTTCTGCGGAGGACTTCCAACTCAATGCCGCCCAACAAGACACTTTGGTGCCGATCTGTGGGTTTCAGATTGTCCCGATTGCTAATTCCCATCTATCCGTATACAAGGAGAAAATGATGCAGCTCTTAAAGCTCAGTGCAGCAGCAACAATAGCCACGACGGCCTTGATGCTGTCATGTAACGCGAATCCCTCAGAAGCTGCGGCCACAGAGCGGACGCCAACCGCCCTAGTTCAAGCGAACATCAGGCCTAATGCAGCTGCAGTTCAAGATGTAGCGCAGATTGATTTTGCCCCTCAATTGGCGAAGTGGAAGAAGTACACTTTGCGGGATGATCTCAATGCAGCCCCAGGGTCTGTCCGTTCTCTGCTTTCTTCTCAGCAGGGAGAGGTCGGCAATTCCATTCCGGCGAGGGACCTTACCGAAAAGGAACTGGCGGCCTTAGGCGTGTGGGAGTTGCCAGGCACAGGAGCTAAGAGACATTGGCGGACTGTGCTGGATGCTCTTTACGACTACCATAAGATTCACGGCGACCTCCCTTCAAGCGGTCGACAGCTTCTTGAGGTCTTGGCCGAGAAGGGTGCAACCTTGCCGCCTCAAGGCAGTTCAGACGCTGATCTTGCCGTGTGGGCCTTTCCTGCGATCAACAAGATCACGGGTAGACTATATGACTCTTTCACAAGCAGAGAGTGGAGTCCTGGTGGCCTGCAGGTGAAGGTGATAACTGACGAATTGGAGATTGAGAGGACCTATCCGCAACTGAGGCTGCATGACGCGCAGTCCGATGGGCTTTACAGGGCTACTCAGGTGTGGCAGGTCACGATGTACGGTGAGGCTCCCGGCAGCAAGCTCTTTGAAGGCGAGTTCTATTACTAAAAACAAGGAGAACCGGAATGAGAAGGTTGTTGATAGTTTGTATGTTCACCAGCGCGCTGCTTATGCAAGCAGTCCCAGTCCGAGCCGCATCATCCGGCGAGGGCGAGCTTGCGGCTCAGGTATATCAGGGAGTGTTTCACGATTTGACTTTGCTTGATCTTGACGACAGCAAACAGGCCGGAGCGTTCAGCAAAAGCGATTTGCAGGTAGACGCTCTCAGCAAGTCCGAAGTCAAGCTGGTTGGTGCGTACATTGATGACGCAGGAAAGCAGGCAGGGCTTGGGCTGACATTCCTTTCTATTCCAGTAGTAATGACAGCCAGCGGGAAAATGCCACAAAATGGTTACGAGCTAATGCTCATGCTCGCTGAGCCATGCAGTGATGGCGCAGCCAGGCTTGATTCCAGTGACATAAGCAAGCTCAGTCTGGATACTCTCGGCAGGTGCGTTAATCCGGCAACCGGAAGTCTCTTTGGAAGCTTCACCGATCCATCCTGGAGGCCTCTAGAGTGTTACATTGAACGCGTGGAAGGAAATGATGGAATCAAGATGATTCCAAAGTGGGGAAACGGAACAAGCGGTGAGATGGCTATGGTACCCCACCGCATTTTTAGGATAACCGTGTTTGGGGAGACTCCAGGACGGGTCATTCTGAAGGATGAGCTTTTCTGGGAAGAGTAACGAGAAATGGCGAAGTTGACACAAGGGGCCGGAGTAATCCGGCCCCTTTTGCTATGGGGGCGCTCAGGATGGAGCGCGGGACCATGTCCCGTATCTTCACTGGCGCGGCCGTTTCCGGCCCCGTGCCGCCTGGCAGGCGCTGAGGCCCGCTTTGTCGAACCAGGGCCTGAACAGCAAACGCAAGCTAGGCCATCCATACTGTTATGATCTCTGTGCAGATGGATAGGCTGATCCTCAGTGCGACATTGATTCGGCTCCTGGTACTGCCTCTGCTTGCCATGCTGCTCGCGGGCTGCGGGCGCGGCAAGGGCGGCTTCGTCACTGACCCGGCGCAGGCTCCGCGCGACGCGCCCTCCTTCACCCAGCTTAACGCCCTGCTGCAGGCGGAGTTCCAGCGCCTGGGCATCGACCCGGCTAAAGCAGTCGCACAGGCACCGACAGGGGAGAACAACGCTGTATTCGACCTGGCGCTTGAGGCGCAGGATCCGGATGGCGCGGGGCCGCAGCCGGCCACGGCGGTGCAGCTGAAGTGGACCGAGCGTCTGATCGGCGACTATGACCAGAACGGTGTCGTGGCGGTCAACGACCTCACACCCATCGCGCTGAACTTCCAGCAATCCGTTGTCTATGACCCGGCCAGCAATCACGACGGTATTCCCTGGTGGCCGCAGGGCGACCCTGACAACGGCGCAGGACTCAACTGGCGGCTGGCGCGGGTAGATGGCAACTCGGACGGCAAGGTCACCGTGCAGGATCTGGTGCCCATTGCCGCGCAGTTCCAGCAGCGCCTGGACGGCTACCTGATTGAGCATGGCGTTAACCGTGGCAATGGCTCCGTCGAGTGGGACTCCGACCCGCTGGATCTGGGCGAGGACAGCCACCCGAGCATCGCCCGTGACCCCGGCTTTGCCAGCCTGACCGACAACGCTCCGCGCTACAACATCGAGATACCGCTGAGCGAGGCGAACTTCGCGCACTACTACCGTGTCCGCGCCTGGGACTCTGGCAGCAGCACCAGCGGGCCAGTCTCTGCCGAGGTGATCTATCTGCCGACGACAGAAACTGACACCACGCCCCCGGTGTGGACTGACACGGTTGGCGTAGCCAAGCTGATCCCCGGCAATGAGCAGATCACGGTCGAGTTCGGCACGGCAACTGACGGCCAGAGCCCGCCGGTAACTTACCGGGTCTACTGGGCTGAGGGTGACCCCGAGCAGCCGGACGCGCCCTTCGACTACGATGCAGCGGACTTCGCAGACACTGCAACAAGTCCGTACATCATCAGTGGGCTGACCAACGAGCAGTATTACCGCGTGGCCGTCCGCGCCGCCGACAGCGCCAGCCCAACGCCGAACCGCGAGAGCAACGTCGTGCTGCTGGGCATGACTGCCGGGCCGCAGGATGTCTATCCGCCGGAGTGGCAGAACACAATCGGTTTAACCGACTTGTTCTATGGCAATGGGCAGGCGCTGCTGGTATGGAACTCTGCTGTAGATAGCCACACCGACGAGCTCGGCACCTGGGAGTCCGGGCCGGTGGTTTACCGACTCTATCACGGAGAGGGACAGGCTGTTGACATCGAAGCTGCTGAGATCAAAGAGTACACAGACATTGGACAGTCCGGAAACGTGGCCGTCCTTGAGGGCTTGGATACGGCCAAGCCGCACTGGTTCCTGCTCAGAGCCAGGGACCAAGCGGCGATGCAGAACGAGGATGACAACCTTGCAGCCAAGACAAGCTCCGGCGTGGTGGTTAGCACTATCCCGCTGCCGCCGCTGAGCGTGTCTTATGATCCAGAGACCCAGATAGTCAGCTACGACTATCTTACCAGTGCGGATCATCTCCATGCCGGAGTTCTAAGAACAGTTAAGGCCAAAGATCCTCCACCAGATGCGGCAACAGAGTTCTTACGGCTGGACAGTAATGATAAGCCGGTTATAGAGCAAGTCTATGACAGAGATCAACGCGGCTCCACTTATGCGGCAGAATTTGAGCCAAGTGGGAATTTGGTATTCGCTTATACGCACCCCACTGGCGAGCTTAGCAATGGACAGATTATTGTCGAACGAAGCACTGGCCAAGATATCTATGATCTAGGTGAAATTGCGGTTGACCGGCTCGGCATTACCAATGGCGGTAAGGTATGGGCCAAATGCACGGAGGCGGGAGAAGGATTCTTTACTTGGCGCGAATTCGTATCATTGGAACCATTCAACACAGACTATGTTATGCAAGATGTCGTTGACAATCCTGAAGTTGAATTCTTTACACTACGAGGTTATACCGCTTTATCTAACGACAGTACCTCAACTCTATTTGCCTACGGGCCTGCATCAGCAAACGTGTTCTATCGTATGGATTTTGATGACATAGGCTATGATCTCCAGGAAGTAGCTTCATCAATAGCGGATGGTTGGGAGTTGTCGGACTATTTTGGGCGTAATGTATCAGAGCCAATCTTGAAATACGGACGCACAGTCTACTCCGAGATTTCGGGTGATTATCACAATGAGGACAGATTGGACTACGGGCAGCAGACGGTTGAGCTATCAGTCAATCTGCCTATGATAAAGACCAATGCTTCCGTATATGGGACGGTTAACTCCCTTGACCATTTCGCGGCCAATTACTCATTCACTGTGAACACCGACATTGAGAACCCTGAGTCTGAGTACAGGTATCGCGCTCTTGTCCTCAGTGACTCAGCAGTCCCGAAGGTGAAGATACCCGTCGCAGACGAGTTCATAACCGTAGACGGCCTTCACTACATCGGCAACGGCAAGTTCGCGTACATCCAGGTAACGGACATGCAAGTTGGCACTGCGGTCCAGCAGATCATCAGCCTCGTGGAGTGAGGCAGCATTCTTAGTTTGCGGGAGGTTGACATGCCTAAGTGGCTTAGCGTTATCGTTGCATTGTCATTAGCCCTGCTCATGGGCTGCGGTGGCCGTTCTTCTTTCTCCCTGCTGCGGGACGGTGGCAGTAGCGCGCCGGAGCTGCGGCTTGAAGACGTGGCTGAGCCGGAGAACCGCAACCCGCCAGAGGCAATCGGCGTGGATATCAGCGAAAGCCAGGAAGCGATCCGCGTCACGCTGCTGGCCAAGGAGGACTTCAAGTCCGCCGTGCTGGCCTACCAGCTTTCGAGATCCAGTGACGGATCAACAATCGTCATGCGGCTACAGGAGTAGCCAGGCGATTCGTCCCCGATCAAACGCAGCTCTCTGCGCAACGCCCGACCTGGCAGGTCTACAGCATCTGAGTAGCGCCGCCCACATCTCACTGAGGCGCGCGGGACATCTTTGGGGTAGTATCTCCGTATGGACAGCACGACCCTGGAACTCAGCCGCCCGCCCGAGTTCTCCCCTCCGGAGAATGGCG
>CAZEJB010000061.1:0-14150 GCA_964512635.1 uncultured Planctomycetales bacterium
TCGCACTGGGCGTACTCTCAACCGCAGTAGCCTACATGATGTACTTCAAGCTGCTTGCCACTGCCGGCGCGGGCAACACCACCCTGGTGACTTTCCTGATTCCGATCAGCGCGACCTTGCTGGGCACGCTGGTGCTTCACGAAGTGCTCGCCGGACGCCACTTCGCGGGCATGGCGCTGATCGGCGTCGGCCTGGTGGCCATCGACGGCCGCCTGGGCCGCTGGCTGGCGCAGAATTTCAACCGCCGCGCCTGGCGCTGGAACTGAATTGCCAATGGGTGCGTGGCCTCGGCCCTGAACGTGTCCGATTCTGTTAAAGTATTCTGGATACAAGGAGCTGGAATTGGGTTTAGCTTCTTCATACCTGCGGCTGGTGGCAGCGATCGGCGTTGCTACGGTTCTCGCGGTTGCCTGCTGGAGCTTTACATCCTGCGGGGCAAAGGGTGGGGCTACCTTCGCCCCGGAAAGTAGTGCAGCCGTGGATGAGATCAGGACCGATATCGTCGCTGAAGCCACCCGCGGTACGCGCAGCGATGGAGTACTGCTTAGCTGGCAGGCCGTTCCCTTTGCCACCCGGTACGAGATTGTTGACGATGAGAACTACAGGACGCTCGCCAAAGTCTCTGCCGAAGAGCTCAGCTGGCTGGATGTAAACCTTGCGCCCGGACGCATTAGGCAGTACCGGATCGACGCCTATACAGGGCTGGAAGAGTACTCAACCAAAAGCAGATCGGATGTTCTATTCGGCTGGACCAGCAATCCCCAGGGGGCAGGCAGCGGGCGTGGCGGTCCCCTCAGCTGGAATGCCGCAGATGGAGATTTAAGCCGCAGCGGCAACAGCAGAGCCCTGTCTGTCCGTCGTCCGAATCTGCAATGGCAGCGCGGCCGCCAGCCTGGCGAGGACGGAAGAGGTGTAGAAACACTGATCGCGGACGACGGGACCATTTATGCGCAGTACCTGGACAGACTGCTTGCGCTGGATGCTGATGGGAACGAGCGCTGGTCAAAGGAAATGGATTACACGAACATTCAACTACTGAATGACGGACGCATCCTGACCTGCTTCAATCATCACTTTGCGGCTTTCAACTCTGACGGTTCCGTAGCCTGGGCCAGGCGCCTGCCGGACCAGTTTGAAGGCATGGGACTTAGCCATGCGCCTGATCAACTCCTTTACAACGGAAAGAACACTATCTTTGCCACCGTAGAGACAAGGAAGTACGAGCATCTGCTTTGCGGCCTGGACCTGGAAGGCGAACTGCTCTGGGTCAGGGCCCTGCCAGGCGTTGACCTGCTCAGGTCGGCGGTCGACGAATACGGCGACCTGATTTGCCACTCGGGTGATGATCTGATCAAGGTCAGCGCAGCAGGCCTTGAGCTCTGGCGCAGTGCGCCACAAAGCCCGGAAGAGATGACTTATCCAAGTGTCTCACTTCTTGGCACATACATCCTGAGAACCACACTAGGTGGTGTCGATGTTCTAAACCACTCCGGGAAGATGCTTTATAGGTACAGCAGCGCTGCTGAAGATTCTCTTATGGGGCTCCATGGGACAGACGGCAAAGACAGGTTTGTTGTGTCTGAACTGCTCTCTCCTGACCCCGAATCGGGACATAGCGACGTGGTGATTCGTTGTCTGAATGTTGCGGCCCAGCCGCAGTGGACATACCGGATTGGTCCCTCAAACTATCTTCGCGACTACGCATATGCCCAGCCTGGGCAGTTCTATCTTCTGACTGATGCTGGATTGCTGTGCCTGGATGACAAGGGTCAGAAGCTGTGGGAACGTGACAGTCCGCATGGTTACTCCGCCAACCTGGCAATCAGCCCTTCAGGAAGCCTCATAGTCAATTCAGAGGATTTTCTGTTTTGCTATTCTGCGGCCTCAGGGCCGCCGCCTGCGCCCCCAGGATTCTGGAGCTCTGCCGGCAACTTCAACGACTGCGCTCGCCTGGGCTGGGAAGCGTCGCCGGGCGCACTGGGTTACCAGATTTACCGTAACAGCGACACCGAGCCCTATGCTGAAGTCGGCCAGGAGATAGGCTGGCTAGATACAGAAGTCCCTGCGAGCGGCGCACTCTACTGGGTCAGGGCTTTCAACGAGCATGGTGCAGGCCCGGAGACTTCACGCCTGCGCTGCGAACCAGACGAGGCAGGCACCGAGCGCGCGCAGTGGCTTGGCAAACGCGGCGACATCAACAACACCGCCCGCGCCAGTGTAAATGGCCCGGATAACTACAACCTGGTCTGGAAGCTGGCGCTCCCAGGCTTTCTGCGGCTGGATCAGATATCAATTGCACCGGAGGGTATCGTCCTTTTGCAGTCAGAGTTTTCTCAGCCAGCGGCGGTTGACCCTGAAGGCCGCATTATCTGGAAATCCGCGCAATATCAGCCAGCCCCTTTCCCGCAGGTTATGGGCCTCGACGGACGGCTCTTCAACTCGGTTCAGGTTTCATATGATGACTGGTGGCGCGAGCATTCCTGGTCATTCAGCAGTTTGTCACTGGGTGGCATCCAGACCGAGCTCGGCCATGGCGAAGGCGAAGTCAACTTTGCCGGCCAGGATCGTGAGGGCCGCATCTACTTGTCAGAGATTTACAACCCTGACCCTGATGATCGCTTTAGCTATCGAATGCGAGTGTCAGTGCTCGGACCCGACAACTCTCTGACCGAGGTCTTCGACCGTGAGCCCGGGACAGTACCCTTGCACTTCCGCCAGGACTCCAGCATCCTGATGCGCGATGAGACCGCCCGCTCTTACTACTACGACGACAAGGACTACGCCACCCATGACCTGGTCTACCTGGACTCTTCGGGTGCTGAGCGCTGGCGTTTCTCACCCGCCAGCCGTGTCCCGGCCGTCGATGGACAATTGCTTGCAGCCTCGCTGAGTGATCATCCAGTCACAGCCCCTGATGGTTCCATTTACATCAGCATGTATGTTCACTGGGTGCCGAACGTTGAGTGGTGGCTTCGGGGTACCAGCAACCAGCCTCCTGATTCGCAGTCGATCCCCTACCTCATTTGCCTGAATCCTGACGGAACCCTGCGCTGGTATCAGAAGGGGCTGGACAGCGCCCTGCTGGCGCTGGGGCCGGACAATTCCGTCTTTGTCGGACGGGAGGACAACTCACTGGCGCGCCTGTCTTCTGATGGTCAGCAGCTTTGGCGCACCGAGCTCGGCTATCTGTACGATGTGGGTGGGCTCGACAACATTGTCTCTGACAACTCAGGCCGAGCCTACTGCAAGCTTCATGCGGAGTACAGCACCGGTGGCTCGCTGTATTGCATTGCTCCTGAAGGCGCTATCAGCTGGAGCTTCCACGGTACGGATGGCATCATCGGAAGTAGCAACATGGCGATATCAGCTGACGGCCATCTGTACTACGCTGAGGAACCAGGAACTCTAGTCTGCCTCGGGCCGGGACGCTGATTTTCCGCCGTCTCTTGATCGTAGTCATGTACTAGTTCAACGATTGCAGGTCGGGGTCTAACATTGCGTTTCTGGCCAGCGTCTGCAAAAGGTGCTGCTTGCACTATGGAGTCCGTCAAGATGCATTCAACACTCCGCCCGCTGCTTCGCGCCGTCCTGTCCGCCGGATGCTTTGGCGTCGCGCTGCTTGGCATAGTGGGCTTAAGCGCCGTTGTTGTTCCAGCGCAGGCCGCCCCGCTCGGTCAGAAAGTTGCTCCGCCGAAGCTGCCATCTGGCACCACAGGCCCGGCGCGGTCGGACTACAGTGCGCTGCTCACCGAGATGGATGCCCACGGCAGTGCGCTGCACGAGCCCAGCGGGGTCACGGTAAAGAACGCCAGCTTCGACCTCGCCGACCAGTCGATGGGCGGCAGCTTCAAGAAGGTCGAGGCGCTGCTCTTTACTCCTCAAGGCACCGGGCCCTGGCCCGGCCTGCTGCTGATCCCTGGCTACAGCACTTCAGCCCGCGACTGGACCGATAACGGCATCGCCTTCGCGTCAGCCGGCTATCTCTGCCTGGCCGTAAGTCAGCCCGGGATGGGCGCTACTGAAGGCAAGGCGGACTTCGTCGGCCCCTGGACCATGGAGGTCGTCAGCGCCGCCTTCGAAGCGCTCAAAAAGCTGCCGGACAGCGACGACCTTTCCCTTGGCGTCGTCGGCTTCTCCCGCGGAGCTATGGCCGCCAGCCTGCTGGCCACCCGCCGCAGCGACATCAAGGCCGCGGTCTGCGGCGGCGGAATCTACGACGTCGAAATGGCCTTCAACGAGATCGACTCGATCATGATCCGCCGCAACATGATGCAGGAGACCTTCTCCGTCGACCCCGCCACGCTTGATAACCTCAAGCCCGGACCGGACCTGGAGGCCATCGCCGCAGCCTGGCAGCTTGACCCGGTCGCCGCCCGCGTCCGCAGCAGCATCCACAACATGGACAAGCTGGGCGCGAAGCTGCTGATCCTGCACGGCAAGGATGACAAAAACGCTCCGTACAGCCAGGCCTACCTGCTGAGTGCCACCCTGCGCTCTCTGGGGAAGATCGAGGCCAGGAGCATGTCCGACTTCGGGCCGGCCCCCGGTGAGGTGATCGACACCCCCGGCAGCGCGCCATTCAGCGCAGCGGACTTTATGCTGCTCAGTTTTGACGACACAGCGCACGGCATCGGCAGGGAGAACTTCCAGGGCAACACCCTCAGTTTCCTGCAGCGCGTCCTGTAAGGGCGAATGTTCCGCAGTGCAGGGTAAAAGGGTAGGGGCGCACAGAGTGCGCCCGTCCTGGCAGAGCGCGGGACTGTGTCCCGCATTCAGGCGCGCTGAACGAAGGCAATACGGGACGCAGTCCCGCGCTCCATCCTGAGCGGCTAGCTATCTCACTCCCTTCTATGCTTTAGCGCGACCAGCGCGTATTCACCCAGCTCATCCAGGCTCATCGCTTCTCCGCGCCGACCTTGCAGCGCCAGGTCGGCGCTACTGATCTCGCCGGCAATGACGGCGGCTTCAAGCGCGGCCTCCGTCGCCTCGATCAAGCGCTGCTCGTGGGGCCCGAAAGCATACTCAAAGGCAAGGGCAGCTTTCTGCCCGCCATGCAGCACAATGGCCGCCGCGGTGAAATTGCGGAGCCCAGCCAGCGCGCTGGCCATCCAGGCGCAGGATTCGGCGATTCCACTGGCGGCGCCGATCTCGCGCCGAATCTCCAGCGCCCCGGCATAGAGCTCGCAGGCAGCGGAGTAACGTCCCTGCTCAGACTCGCCGTTGGCCAGGATATGCAGCGCGCGGGCCTCGCCATGTTGATCGCCAAGCTCGCGGAACAGCGCCAGAGACTGGCAAAGAAGCTCCCGGGCCGCGCTGTAGTTTCCCTGATCATGCTCGACCGCCCCCAGGTTGCTCAGGGTCAGGGCTTCGCTGCGCCGGTCGCCGAGCTCGCGGAAGATGACCAGGGTCTGGTTGTACAGCTCGCTCGCCGCGCTGTAATTGCAAAGTTCGTTCTCGATCATTCCCAGGTTGCCGAGCGAGTTGGCTTCGCCCAGCCGCTCGCCAATTTCACTGTAGATGGCCAGCGCCTGCGCGTGCAGCTCCTTGGCCGAAGCGTAGTTACTTTGCAGGTTATCGATCAGCCCCAGATTGTTCAGGCAGTTCGCTTCATTGCGCCGGTCGCCGAGCTCCCTGAAGGCGGCCAGAGCCTGCCTTAACAGCTCAAGCGCTCCGCCGAGTTCTCCCTGGCTGAAGGCTGCTACCGCCATAGCCTTCAGTGAGCTGGCCTCGCCCCAAGGGTTGCCGGTCTCGCGATGGATCTCCAGTGCCTGCGCATAACTCTCGCGCGCCGCGCTGAAGTTGCCTTCGTTGGTCTCGACAGCCCCCAGATGCTGAAGGGACGCAGCTTCACCCCTGCAGTCGCCGAGCTCGACCGCGAGTTCCTGCGCCCTCGTGGCCTGCTCCCGCGCCGCGGCAAAGCTGCTCTGGCGCCAGAGCGCCTGGGTCAGGCCCAGCCGGGCCAGCAGCTCCAGCCGCGGGTTGTCCAGCCGCCGCGCCCCTTCCAGCAGCGCGGCATAGCGCGCTTCAGCCTCAGTAAAGCGGCTCGACATATCCAGCAGGCCGGCCAGGTGATCGGCGCAGGGCAGCAGGTAGTCCAGGTCAGCCTGCTCCAGGGCCAGGCTGAGCTCCTTGTAGATTTCTTCCAGCTTTGGGCGCAGCCTGCTCAGCGCCGCCAGCTGACCCGCTCCGCCGTCCGCGCTTCCGCTGCCCTTAAGCAGGCCGAAGTCGCGCTGCAGGAGCTTTAAGCGCTCGCGCTTGCTCAGCAGACCCCAGGTCCAGTCTCCGCTGTCGCGCATCAGCGCCCGGCGCTTGGACAGGTCATCGGCAGTTGAGGGATCGTCCCCCGCGCCCTGTCCGCCGGCCGCACCGAAGGCTGCCGCAGCCTGTTCAAGCAGGCGGCTGCGAAACTCGGTACTGCCCATGCGGCCGGCCAGGTCGCCGTATCTTTTCTGCGCCAGTAGCTCAATTGGAATGTCCATCCACGGCTCTTTTGCCCCTGCAGGCGATGGCAGCGGCGCCGCCGCGGCCCTGACTGATCCCCTTGCCGCCGAGCCGGGCTCGCGACCATCCGGCCCTCGCCCGCTGGCAGCCTGATTCTCGTCCAGCTGAAGCAGCTCGCCCAGGCCGAGCCCTACGCGCTTCAGCGCCTTGGCCGGCATGTTGATGCTCACCTCGGTCAGCAGGCAGATCTCTCCCGGTGTGAACCCGCAGCCATGCAGCCAGGCCATCAGCAGGTCCTCCGGCTTGCAGCGTCCCTGCAAGGCCGCCAGCACCTCCCACAGGCGCTGTTCTTCGTCGGCCTCCGTCGCCTCCAGCAGCAGATCCGCCAGCCCGCCAGCGTCAGCTTTCGCGACGGGCTTCGCTGCGCTGTCCAAGTGCAGGGCATCCCGCTGACGCCGTACGATCTGCAGGAAAATCTTGTTGCACAGGCCCCACAGGTAGCGAGAGACCGACTCGGCCGTGTGCCGGCCGCTGTCGTCCGGGCGGATGCGGCCTTCCTGCCAGGCGCGGATGAAGGCCACCGCGGCAAGCTGCTGCAGGTCGTCAACGTCCTCGACCGGCTGCGCCCAGTTGCGCAGCTTTCTCGCGAAGGCCGGCGCCGCCTTAGCGCCCAGAGTGGCATACAGCGCTTGTACCACCTGCTCGATGCGTGCGTCAGATGCTGAACCAGCGGGAGCCTGAGCATCCCGCTGGTTCATCAACTCCGCCAACTTCACAGCTGGATTGATCATGGCTCGTTGTTTCAAAAGTCACCCGGAACGGCGCGCGCAACTGAGCACGAGTTTACTGCAGTGGCACTGCGTCCAGTGGCCGCTGCGGCCGGCAGGCCGGATGCTGGGTCAGACTAGTGCACTTCTACATTGAGATACGTCGTGCCGAATTTGCCTGCATCGTCATAGACAGTGACTGAGCAGGGGTAACTGCCCGCTGCTGAGTAGACAAGTGTTGTGCTGGTTGTGCCGGCGCCAAAGGTATAGGCCGAGCCCGCGCCCGGGAAGAAGGAGTAACCCGTAATGCCGCCACCGCTGCTGGGCTGGCTGCCGGCCCAGCTGAAAGTCACCGTCAGCGGCGCCGGGCCGCTGGCGGGACTGGCGCCCAGGCGGGCTACCGGGTTGGTAAAGCCGTCCGGTGTAGGTGCAAAGGCCGATGTCCCACAGCCTCCGCCGCTGCCTTCAGATGAAGAAGACAGAAGCATGATTGTGCCGAAGAAGGCAGCACAAACGATGAACAGCTTCCGGAAGAACAGTTTCCGCATGCAGTTTCTCCCCCGAGAATATGAAGCTACGCAGGTCGCTTCAGGATTTACCGGCGCTTGGCGCACCGGCTAACCAGTACTTCACGCCAGCGGGCCCAGATTCACACGGACAAGGAAAAATTGCGGGACAAATTCAGTTTTTGAGTCATAGTTGGAGGAAAGGGACCAGGGACCAGGGATCAGGGATGAGGGACCAGGAATGAGGACCAGGGACGAGGGACCAGGGACGATCGAAGTAGGATCAGCGGCCAGAGGAGAAGTGCGCGATAGGCTTGCATCGCCTTCTGCCTTTCTAGTCCCTGATCCCTGATCCCTCTCTTCCTATCCCCTGTAACCTGACACCTGTCCCCTCAAAGCGCGCCAAGCCTGCGCGCTCCGGTAAACATCCGTTACCCCTTCCCGCGGTATAATCCCGCATGCCCGTTTTCCGTACTTCCGGCACCGACAGCCTCAATGACCCGGCCTTCGCCGCCGCCCAGGTCGAGAAGGAGTTCTGGCACCGCGAGGGCCGTTTTGAGCTGCAGAGCGACTACGAGCCCGCCGGCGACCAGCCCCAGGCCATCGAGGAGCTCGTCCGCGGCATCCAGGCCGGGATGAAGATGCAGACCCTGCTCGGCGCCACCGGCACCGGCAAGACCTTCACCCTGGCCAACGTCATCCAGCGCGTCCAGAAGCCCACGCTGCTGATCTGCCACAACAAGACCCTCGCCGCCCAGCTCTGCGCCGAGCTGCGCTCCTTCTTCCCGGAGAACCACGTCGAGTACTTCGTCAGTTACTACGACTACTACCAGCCGGAAGCCTATATCCCGACCACCGATACCTACATCGAGAAAGACTCCAACATCAACGAGGAGATCGACCGCCTGCGCCACAGCGCCACCGAAGCCCTGCTGACCCGCCGGGATGTGATCGTCGTCGCCTCGGTCTCCTGCATCTTCGGCCTCGGCTCCCCCGAGGACTATGAAAAGCTCGCCCTGCGCATGCACCCCGGCTTCGTGGTCAAGCGCGACAGCCTCATCCGCCGCCTGGTTGACATGCAGTACATGCGCAACGCGATGTCCCTCGTGCGCGGCACCTTCCGGGTCAAGGGCGACGTCTTCGAGATCTACGCCGCCGACAAGGACGAGATCACCCGCCTCGAGTTCTTCGGCGACGAGCTGGAGAAGATCATCCGCGTCGACGCGACCACCGGCAACTACATCGAAACGCTGGAGTCCGCCTATATCTTCCCGGCGACGCACTATGTCCTGCTGCCCGATAAGCAGAAGCTGGCCATCCGCGGCATCCGCCAGGAGCTTGAAGAGCGCCTCGACTATTTCAAGGCCGAGGGCAAGCTGCTGGAGCACCAGCGCCTCAAGGAGCGCGTCTCCTTCGACCTCGAAATGATCGAGTCCGTCGGCTACTGCAACGGCGTCGAGAACTACAGCCGGCACTTTGAAGGCCGCCTGCCCGGCGAGACGCCAAGCAACCTGATCGAGTACTTCCCCGACGACTTCCTGATGGTCATCGACGAGAGCCACGTCACCCTGCCGCAGCTGCGCGCGATGTACAACGGCGACCGCTCGCGCAAGCAGAACCTGGTCGACTACGGCTTCCGCCTGCCCTCCGCGCTGGACAACCGCCCGCTGCGCTTCGAGGAGTGGGAGCGCTATGTGCGCCAGGCCGTCTTCCTCTCCGCCACCCCGGGGCCCTACGAGCTGGAAAAAAGCGAGCACATCGCCGAGCAGGTCATCCGCCCCACCGGCCTCGTCGACCCGCAGATCATCATCAAGCCCACCAAGCATCAGGTCGACGACCTGGTCGAGCGCATCCGCGAGCGCATCGAGCGCGGCGAGCGCACCCTCGTCACCACACTGACCAAGCGCATGGCCGAGAACCTCGCCGAATACCTGGCCCAGCAGGGCTTCCGCACGCAGTACCTGCACGCCGATGTCGACACCGTCGAGCGCATCCGCATCCTCAAGGACCTGCGCATGGGCACCTATGAAGTCCTGGTCGGCATCAACCTGCTGCGCGAGGGCCTCGACCTGCCGGAGGTCAGCCTGATCGGCATCCTCGACGCCGACAAGGAAGGCTTCCTGCGCTCCGACCGCAGCCTGATCCAGATCATCGGCCGCGCCGCGCGTAACGTCGGCGGCGAGGTGATCCTCTATGCCGATGTGATGACGCCCTCGATGCAGCGCGCCATCGACGAGACCAACCGCCGCCGCCTCAAGCAGATGGCGCACAACGCCGAGCACAACATCACCCCGCGGACCATCGAAAAGGTCATCCGCGACATCACCGAGGGGCTGGAGGAGCAGGGCCTGAAACACGTCGTGCGCGCGCGGCCCGGCCAGGCCCCGGATGGCACGGCGGCGCTGCGCGGCCGCGAAGGGGTGCTGGCCGGCCTGCACTCCGGCGGCAAGGTGATCGAGACCTACGACGACATCGAGCGCCTCTCCATCGTGGAACTGACCCTGCTGATCGGTGAGCTGGAGACCCAGATGCTCAAGCTGGCCGAGCTGCTGGAGTTCGAGAAGGCGGCCGCCCTGAGGGACCAGGTCAGCGAGCTCAACCGCCGGCTGCAGAAGAAGATGAAGGCCGAGGGAGTTGGGACGAGAGGACGGGTGGGGTGATGGATGTGACCTACGACAATGCAGGAAGACCAATAGCTAATGTAGAGTTCCTACGGCGGTCGATTGCCAGTGGTGGAGTGATTAACAGTACGGTGTTTAGAGACCTAGAGTTTTCGGGACCGATGTGGTCAATTGAGTTCAATGACTGTATTTTCTACAACTGCGACTTATCCAATACGTCTTGGATTCTGAGCAAATGCCACTCCTGTTCTTTCCAAAGGTGCACATTTTCGTATAGTGACTTCATTGGTGCAAATCTATGTGGTTGTCTCATTGATCAGTGTGATTTTACATATGCTCAACTAACAAGCTGTGATCTACGTGGTGTAACATTAAGAAACTGTAGGTTTTATGGCAGTAGCATAATAAGCGCGCAATTTGGGGACTACCTATTGATGGCTCCAATGGGTGCTGGTCAACACAGCGCTAGCCTCGTAAAGACTACATTCAATGAAGTCGATGTTGAAGCAGCGCTACTTAGCAAGTTGGATTTTTCTGGAGTTGATCTCGGTAATACTAAAAATTTGCAAAAGAGTATCTTGGTGGGCTGCAAATTCGGAGATACTGAGTTGCCGCTCTCCTTTGGTAATGACCTTCTTATAGTAGAGAGACTAGCGTTGGAGATCTTTGGCTCGAGCAAGCCGACTATTACTACTTTCTCTTACTTACGGGAGCGTGATTCGCTAAGATTCATCGAGTGTATTTATCCCCGTCCAAATGCCTTCGATTATGTTCTTCCTCGTATGCCATATCCATTTTCCTTGATACTTGAGTGTGTTCTCGACAATATCCTACTTATGCAGAAGAAAGAACTTCGGGTGGACGCAGTATCTATCTTCGATAGCACGGCATTTCTTGCACAGCAAACACTGGGTGAGATTCGTAGAGCTTTGTCAGCTAATGGGCGGTACTCACTTGCCGCCGAATATTCTCTTAGAGAATTTGACATGGAGCGAAGGAGGTACTCCGTACATTTAGTCGAGGCCATTGTTGATACAATCTTCTTTTTAGGCATTAAACTACCTCTAACAATGTTGTTCTTGGGTGTGCTACTGTTCTTTGTGCCAGTTATGCTCTTCGCTGTCTTACGAGAAATGCACAAGAGTCGTGGTTTTCTGTTTAATATTGATAAACTACTTGACTACGAGGGAAGCAAAGTGCCTTTGTTTGATTCGATAAGAAACTTGGACAGCACAATCGATGACAAGATTGATGAAGAACGCAGATCATTTGAAAAGAAACGCGAGAGGACGGGTTGGACATCATTTCTTGCTTACTCTCGATTCTTTGTAGGCATATTGCGGCAGCATCCAGGGGCTATATATCTTCTGTTGCTAATATTCGTAATTGCATTAGTTCCATTCTTGTTGTATTCTCAACTAAGGGACGCCTTTGATGAGATAAGAACTCTCTTTCAGAGAATTTCTAGATGGTTGCCTAAACAGTTTTGGTGGTCACTTTGCGGTTTTGGAGAGCGGCCAATTAGGTTACTTTTCGTGCTGGCGACTTCAATCGCTACGTTAGCATTGGGGTTCTTGATTGCTGGCATCTATATCAGCGATGAATATGGCAACAGGGTGTTCTATAGAATTGACTGTCAAACTCTAACTTGGGCAGATCCAATACATGGATGGCAAGCGTGGCGGTCAGCACTGCTACATGCAGCTGCAAGCATATCGACATTAGGTCTGCCGGGACTTGATGACCCCGGTGGGTTTTCTATCAAAGTGCTTGCGGTTCTGGGTTGCTTGTGGGGCATTTTTTTGCTTACGGTCTATATATGGTGCATGTGTAAGAGATTAGAACGATAGCGCGGCATGTTGGGAATTCACTTAGAATGAGGCATGCATAGTAATCATCTTGCGAGGGACGCGGCTTTCTTCTTGCTCGCTTGCGTCGTGGTAATCACTCCCTTGTTCCTTTTCGGGGGAAAGGGAGACGAGGCACCCAGTAAAGAACCACCTCGCATTGAAGCACCGCCGAAGTTCCTTCCCAGGAAGAAGGCGGCCTCAAAGCCACTCACTCCCGCCCCAACCGCTGTTTCTTCTCAGGAGCAGAGGGCTGGGCCGCCGCCTACTGATGAAGCTGTATTGGACTTTGTGAAGTGGACGCTGTATCGGCCTGAGAGCTTTGAGTTAATCCAGATCAAGCCGCCTCAGTTTGGCGAGTCTGGGGGAAATGCAGTCTGGGAGTCCCGTGTCGTATACAAGGCCCAAGATGTTAATGGTGATTGGGCTACCGAGACTATTTATGTGTATACGAAATTCGGGAGGCAGTTAGAGACGTATCTTACCGAGTGAACTTGCGTGTTCGTGAAAGCGGCGGCCCGCCGCCAGATATTCCCCAGGCGGGCGCAGCCCGCGTACCTTCCGCGACGAGCGCAGTGAGGCGCGGCATCCGGTGCGGACTGCCCACGGCTCGGCGCTGCAAGATGATCGCAAACAGCAGTGATTGCGACTTGACTATCTAGATGAAGGTGCAATAATTATGCAACCTTTAACACTAAGGAGTTTAGGAATGGGTTTGATCGCAATTACAAACGGCACCAACGTGACGTTGAGAGTTTACATTGCTTCGCAGCAGGGTTACAGGGCTTGGGTAGCCAGTGGGAAACAAAGTAAGTTTCTCGGCGACAACTGCTTTGGTGTCGGCAGCATGCAACTCGCACCAGGCGAATCCAAGGTCACCGAGGGTGAGCACTCTGGCACACTTGGCGAAGTGTACATTGCAGTGGCGTACGATGATGCGCCAGATGACTATCCTGTTGCTCTCGGGCATACAGAGGTGACAGGTCAGTGGTCTTGGGAAAACCACCTGATTCTGCGACGCATCAAGTCACCGGAGAACTTTCCTTGGGAGAGTTATCTTCGTGTTCTTAATGAGTCAAGTAGTCTGTTCGGGAGTTAGATAGGAGTCCAGTCAGAGTTACTTTAGTGAGGTGATTGTGTTGGCGCAGTTTGGGCGTGACACTGTTATCCAAATTGACAGAGCAACTACGAACTGGCAAGAGATCATTAAGTGGGCGGGTCAAAAACCCGCCCACCTTCCGTACTGAGCGCAGCGCGGGCCAGCGCAACATTCGAACTCCACTCGCTATACTCTGGCCACTTGTGAGCACAGGGGGGGGGTATGCAGGAGCTGATGGAGTTGCAGCAAACACTTGAAAACCTTGAAAAGGCATCTCAAGGTGTGGCATTTCTTATAGATGCGTTTACATGTTTCTGCATCGTTGCCGGTCTTGTCTGGATTTTTGCTCCCCTCCACATGAGCGTCAGACTGGCTAGTGAGAAAGGCTACAGTGGTGGCTGGGCTTTCTTCGCCAGCCTGTTCCTTGGCTGGTACGCAGTGTTCTACTACGCTGGCTTGCCGGATGCCAAGACCCGTGAGCGTGTCGAATTCTTGAATCAACAGGTTCATGAAGCATCTGTTGCGCAGATTCAGCTTGCACAGATGGCTCACCAGCACCAGACAAGGCAGGTTCCTTAGGGCAGGCCAATCTGCGCGCGACGCACCGGCCTCGCTGTGCGCTGCGCTTCGGCAGCGGATGGACTGCGGAACCAAGGTTCGTCTTCTCTGTGAAACTCGCTTGACTCGGTTAACTCTGCGTTGGATCGGAATCCGTTACAGCGCCGCGCGGGAAGAGCATGCCGGCTAAAGCCGGCGGTCCGACGAAGATGCCGGCGAGGACGCCGGCGCTCCGGTTGTGTCTATCGTCTTCTCGGTGAAACTCGGTTGACTCGGTTAGCTCTGCGTTGGATCGGAATCCGGTACCGCGC
>CAZEJB010000062.1:0-13702 GCA_964512635.1 uncultured Planctomycetales bacterium
TTCGCCTCGGACTACAACACAATCCAGCAGATGCTGGCCTTTGCGCGGCTCCTGCCGCAGGCCGCCCGGCTGGAAACTGAGATTCTGACCGAGCCGGGGAAGGATGCCTTCATCGAGCTTGACCGCTATGACTGGGAGAGCCTGATGCTCGCCCCGGGAAAAGTCAGCATCAGTTTTCTGCCCGGTGAAGCTTCAAAGGGCGACGCTCCCGCCGTAAGCCACGTTCACAGCATACCTGCGCAGGAGCCCATCGACGGTTACCTTAGCTTTCTCGATTACAGCATGATCCCGCCAGAGGTCCCGCAGGCCCGGCAGACGACGCCGGTTATTGATGGGATCCTGACACCGCATGGCGGCGGGATGCAGGGCGAATGGCCGATCTATCCCAGCCTCGGCCTGCTGCCAAGCGGGGGTAATCTCATTAGTGGCCGTTTCGACCCGGGTGGCGACGCCGGGCTGAGCCTGAACTTCGCCTTTGACCAGCGAGACTTCTATATCTCAGGCACTGTGCTGGATGATCAGATCGTACCCGGAGGGCTGTGGCAGGGCGAGCGGATCAACTTTGTTTTTGATGCGCGCAACGACAGCACTAAGCTGGCCTACTCCGAGGGATCGGTGGACAAGGACAAGTGGCAGGCCGACGATTTCTGGATCGCCCTGGCGCCCTTCTGCACTGACAAGGGCAGCGCAGCACAGCCGCTGGTGCAGCGCATCGGCGGAAGCGCGTCTCGCGACAGCGACGGCTGGTCGGAGACCAGGAAGGGCTTCTATGGCGAGGTCCCCGGTGCGCGCTGCGTGGTCAAGACGCATGCTGACGGGCGCGGATACGACTTCGAGCTGGCGCTGCCGCTGGACAGCCTGCCCTTCCTCCAGGCCACTCCTGGAAGATTCTGCGGTTTTGGCGTCTTCATCACTGATGTTGATGCGCCGGATAACAACGGCGAGGCTCAGCCGTCCCAGAGCAGTGCCGAGCTGATGTGGCTGACCGACTGGCGCGCGCCGCAGGGAGGCATCAGCTGGAACTTCTGGGATTGTGGCTTGTTATACTTCGGCTTGTGATCAGCCCTGCAACAGCCGCCACCGCCTTTGAGCAGCACTATGGCCGCCCCCCGCTGGCCTGCGCCTTCGCCCCCGGGCGGGTCAACCTGATCGGCGAGCATATCGACTACGCCGGCGGCTGCTGCATTCCGATGGCGATCCAGCTTGGCGTGACCATGGCGATTGCGCCGGGCAGCGCCAGGGTCAGCCGTCTGTACAGCCCGGACCTGCCGCAGGATGAAACCGGTGTTGTCGCGCGCGACAGCGCGCATAAGCACCTGCGGCTGGCATACCACATACTGCAGAATATAGGATTGCATCAGGCATTCGACATCATGGTGCAATGTGACCTGCCGATCGGCATGGGCCTGTCCAGTTCCGCCGCCTTTGAGCTGGCGCTGGCCGGGGCGCTGCTGGCCTGCGCAGAACAGTCCCCGCGGATCAGCCCGCGCACGCTGGCGATAGCCTGCCAGCGGGCTGAGCGCGCGGCGCATGGCACGCAGTGCGGCCTGCTGGACCAGTTCGCCAGCCTGTATGGCCGCGAGGGCCAGGCGCTGCTGCTGGACTGCCGCAGCCTGGAACACAGCTATCTGCCCTTCCCCGCCCACAAACTGCGGGTGCTGCTGATCGATTCGCTGCAGCCGCGCGAGCTGGCCGCCAGCGGCTACAACGAACGCCGCCGCGAACTGGAGCAGGCCTTCAGCGCTGTGGGTCTCTACGGCGCGGACTTCAGCGCGCAGCACTCGGGCCAGGCCGGCCAGGTCAACCGCGGCCTGAGTCTGTGGGACGGCAGCGCCGAGGAAGCCGAGCCTCAGCCAGAACTAACGCACTGGCGCGAGCTGCCGGCGCATGAGCTGCTGCGGCTGAGCACCCTGCTGGACGAGCCGCTGAACAACCGCCTGATGCATGTGACTACCGAGCAGACACGGGTCGAGTCCTTCGCCAGGGACCTCGCCGCGGGTGATATCCCGATGCTGACACTGAACCTGACGCTCAGTCATGCCAGTCTGCGGCTGCTGTATGAGGTCTCGACCGTCGGCATCGACGCCCTGTGCTCCGCTCTGGGGCAGTTCAAGTCCAGCCGCGGGGCGCGGATCCACGGCGGCGGCTTTGGCGGCTGTGTGCTGGCGCTCTTCGCGGCGGAAGCCGATCTGAGCGTACTGGAACAGCTGGTGGAACACGCCATTCTTCCGGAGCTGCGAGTGCTGGAAGTCCAGCCCTCGGCGGGCGCGCAAATCTGGCAGCCTGGCAGAGACCTTAACCTGCCCGGTGCGAGTCTGCTTGACAGCCTGCCTGCTGCCGATGAAGCTGTATCGGGGGCATCAGACGGCTCAGGCCCCGAGATACTGGAGGTGGGCAGAGAATGAAAGGTTTGATTCTGGCCGCCGGACGCGGCACGCGTCTGGGCGAACTCACGGCCAATCGCAGCAAAGCGATGGTGCCGCTTGCCGGCCGACCACTGATCAGCTACCCGCTGGAAAAGCTACTGCAGGTAGACATCACCGACATCGGCCTGGTTGTGGGCAGCAATGAGGACGAACTGCGCGAGGGACTGGCTGAATACGGTGGGCACTGCAACTTCAGCTTCGTCCGTCAGGACCAGCCGCTGGGACTGGCCCACGCAGTCAACTGCGCGAAGGACTTCGTTGGCAACGATGACTTTGTCCTGCTCTTCTGCGACAACATCTTCAACGAAACACTGCATGGCGCGGTTGCCGAGTGGGAACGCCTCAGGGCCGAGCATGGCGACTGTGCCCTGATTCACACCATTGAGATGGATGACCCGCGGGCCTGTGGTGTCGCCGTACTGGGCGAGGACTATTTCGTTACCGAGCTGGAAGAAAAGCCGCAGCAGCCCAAGAGCAACCTGGCTGTGGTTGGCATCGACTTCTTTACGCCGCGCATCTTTGAAGCGATCAGCCGCATCCAGCCTTCAGCGCGCGGTGAATACGAGATCACGGACGCCATCAGCGAGCTGATCCGCCTGGGCTGCCCGGTCAAGGCCCTGCCACTGCACGGCTGGTGGTATGACACTGGAACGCCTGACGACCTGCAGCGCGCTGAAGCGGCTGTACAGAACCGCAACGGCGGCGAAGGCAACAGCGGAGCCTAGCCCTGCATTGCGACAGGCGCCTGCGCGCTGGGACTAAACACAGCAAAGAACAGGGCCGCATCTCTGCGGCCCTGTTTTAGCTAAATCTTCCAGTTGGGCCTCCGGTCGGATCCTGCAGCCTATGGCTGTTGCGCCGGTACGGCGAAGAAGTCATAGCGGATATCCGGCATCACATCACCGACCTGGAAGGGCAGCGGTGGAGTGTTGACTATCCAGCCTTGAGCCTCGCAGCTCAGCAGATAGGCACCGCCCGGTAGATCAGGCACCTGATAGAAGCCATCCGGGCCGCTGGTGATGGTCATGATCATCTGGCCGTCCGCGCCCACGACACTCAGCAACGCGCCCTCGAGCGGGGTCAGGCCGGTGTTGGGGTCGCCATTCTGGTCAACGCCATAGACATAGCCGTTGATGCCCATGCCGGTCCCGCCGCCGCCGCCGCCGCCGTTGCCCTGATCGCCGAAGAAGTCGATCCAGGCCGGGGGCATGTTCGGGCCGATGCTGAAGAACATCTGCGGAGGCGTGAAGTTCCAGCCCTCCAGGTAGCAGCTCACCGTGTAGTTGCCCGGCATTAGCTGGTCGACGAAATAGAAGCCATTTTCATCGGTCGTGGTGGTGATGGCAACATTCGCGTCGTCGCTGGCCACCGTGAGCACCGCGCCGGCCAGCGGGATCACGCCGCCCTGGCCGCCGGGGTCATTGCTGTTGTCGCTGTAGCCAAACACCGTGCCCTGCAGAGGATAGCCCTCGCCTGGCGGCGGCGGACCGAAGGCAAAGCCCTGGTCTATATTGCTCCAGGCGCTGTGGCCATTCTGGTTGACCGAGCGAACACGGTAGTCATAGGGCACGCCCGGCGGCAGGTTGGCGTCGAAGTGCTGCGGCATCTGAGCTATACCGATTGGCATCCACTCGCCGACAGCCCCATTGCCATCCGGGCCGGGGAAGGCATAGACATCCCGGCGTTCCATCTCATAGAAGTTTGCACCGGGGCCTGGAATCCAGTGCAGAGCCACGCCATCCGGGAACTCGCCCTTTGATGCCACCAGGCCCTGCGGAGCACCCGGCAGCAGTCCCCCGTTGCCGTCGCCGACAACCACCGTACTCTGGCTGTGCACGGCGACGTTCTGGCCATCGCAGAGCACGACAAAGTAAAGGTTGCCCAGATTGCTGACGTAGCGTCCATTGTCCTGGCTCAAATCGATCTGCAGCTCGGGCAGGCTGGAGGGGCCAAACCACTGCCAGCTCAGCGAGCTGAAGTCAGCCAGTGCTACAAAATACTGCTGGTCAAGATCCTGCGGCTGCGCCTGAACATTCAGGGAGACTGCGTTCAGGCCGGCAAGACCGCCAATGCTGTACTCTGCCCAGCCCAGCGCCTGCTCGCCAGGAGGAATGTCACCATTGTTGATCCGCAGATCTGTGCCTTCCTCAATGCAGCGATGCGCCAACAGATAGTCGGCGCCAAGGACGGTGTGGCTGCTGTCGGTTGAGATCGCGCGGCTGCCATCCTCCTTCGGGAAAGCGGGAAGCAGCGAGGACCCGCCCGGCGCCTGGTTACCGTGGCTGTAGGCACTCCAGTCAGAGGCGCTGAGCCCGCCTGACCTGAGCGGTGAATAGTCGACCGATGCCCCGCCGCCGCAGCCAGCGCTGAAGATCAGCACCAGCAGCGTCAGCAGTAAGCCCGGTCCAATCAGATTTGCGTTGCGCATTTCCGAACTCCTGCGGAAGGATTCCGCCTTAAGTTATCGGCTGAAAGTAATGTAGCACCGCGGGCACTGCGGCAAGGTACCAGTTGGCGCTATTTTCTGTGATTCCAGTTGCCATAAGTGGCTGGCACCGCCATGGAGCCCTGCGCGAATCCGGGAATATACTGCTGGTATGAGCTTTCCTCTCCCGCGCTTTACGGTCTACAAGGAGATCGACATCGCCGCTGCGCACTTCCTGCGCGAGTACCACGGCAAGTGCGAACGCCTGCATGGCCATAACTACCGCATCCGGGTTTATGTGGGCGCAGACGAGCTGGACAGCGAGGGCATGGTAGTGGATTTCGTTCAGCTCAAAGCACTGATGCGTGAGTTGATACACGACAGATTTGACCATCAGTTTCTCAACGAGACTCCGCCTTTTGACACGCTGAACCCGAGTTCTGAGAACCTGGCGCGCTTTTGCGCCGAGGAGCTGGCTGCCCGGCTGGATGACGGCCGCGTGCGGGTCACCGAATGTCACGTCTGGGAGACGGAAACCAGCTGCGCGATTTACCGGCGTTAGGTCTATCGCGCCTAACGGGGGATACCATAATCCTGTGAGCGCAGTTTCCACAGCCGCCGGCCATCCCGTCATGCTCTATGACGGCGACTGCGCGCTGTGCAGCGCCGCGGTGCAGCACGTACTGGCCGCCGACCGCGAGGCGCTCTTCCGCTTCGCCCCGCTGCAGGGCAGCCTCGCCTCCCAGATACTCCCCCGCCATGGCCGCAGCCCGGCCGATCTCGATACTTTCTGCGTGCTGCTGGGCGAGGGCACGCCGCAGGAGAAGCTGCTGGTGCGTTCGCGGGCCGCGCTGCATGTCGCCCGGCGTCTGGGCGGCTGGCGCGCCGCGCTGGCGGCCCTCGGCTCTATCCTGCCAACCACGCTGCTGGACTGGGGCTACGACCTGGTCGCCCGCAACCGCCACCGGCTGGTCAAAAAGCGCGAGCAGGCCTGCTGGATGCCAAAGCCGGAATACGCGGGCAGGTTTTTGGACTGAAAGAAGTTTCAGATCCAACGCAGAGACAAAGAGCGCTCAGAGTCTCGCAAATATAATTATGTCTTCCACGCTTGGGCACAGAGTCGCAGAGGGAATGAACCGAGTGATGCTTAGCAGGATACGAAACTGACAGATGCATAGAAAGTTACTGAAATAGACATTGAACGCTGATTCTCCGCGGGGCTGGATATCTTCCCTGCACCTCTGTGGTTGAATGGCTCCTCTCATCCCGCCTCAACGTTCTCGTTGTCTCTGCGTTGGATCGAAAAGCAATGCTCAACCGCGAGTGCGTTCCTAATCTTCCTCGTAGCGGAATACCTTCGAGTTGCGCTGGCGCTGCATCCGCTCGTCATACTCCGGGTAGGCCGTGCCATCCTTGGGATAGAGCATGTAGTTCGGCTCGTCCTCGCCGTCGCTCCAGATATAGATGCGCTGCACGCCGTTGCGGTTCATACGCGTGGTGGTCAGTACTTTGACCTCGCGGATCACGCGGCGCTTGAGCTTGTCTTCCCAGTTGTAGAGGCGGATGCTCTTCATGGCCGGGAAGATTATAGCGAAGGCGCAGCGCAGCTTTTTTGCTAAACTCGTCGAATGTTTCTTGGTACACACATGCTGATCTACAGCGCAGACCCCGCCGCCGACCGCGCCTTTCTGCGCGACGTTCTGAGCTTTTCCTTCGTCGACGCCCATGAAGGCTGGCTGATTTTTGGCCTGCCGCCGGCTGAGCTTGGCGTACACCCCGCTGAGACAGCGTCTGGGCAAGCCGCAGAACCTACCCCTACGGCGGACCCGCATGCCGGCCTGCTGCCGGCCGCGCTGTACCTGATGTGCGATGACATCAGCGCCTGCGTGGCTGAGTTGCGGGCCAAGGGCGTGGAATGCAGTGAACCGTCCGACCAGGGCTGGGGCATCTTGAGCATGATGAGTCTTCCCTCCGGCGGCCGACTCGGGGTCTATCAACCGCGACACCCGCTGGCGATCAAGCCCTAGCTCTGCGCCTTGGCCCGCATTACTAGCCCTAGCCCCATGCGGGCGGGCGTCGACCAGCCAGGCGCAGGTAGGTCAGGACCTGGCCGCGGTGCTGGCTCTCGTGGAACAACAGGTGCGCGGCAATCTGGCCAAAGCTGTGCCGCGCGGCCTTGCCGGCCGGCTCGCCAATCAGTTCAACCGGCTGGTTGAAGATGTGTTCGTCCTGATAGCGCCAGCTTGTTTCCAACTCCTGCAGAACACTGGCCGGATCGGGCCACGCGCCGCTCAGTGTCCACTCTCCGGCTGAACTGTGCAGCACGCGCCAGCGCTCGTCCGGCATGTCGACCCCCTCCATGGCGTCATAGACTTCCATATCGCCGACATCCGCGATATGCAGGAAATGCTCACGCAGGGTGTACATGCGCGCCGGGCTTGGGGTCGATTCACCTACTGGAGGCGCGGGCGGACTGGGGGCGAAGTCCAGCAGCACAGTGTCGCAGATGGCAAGCGCACGGCGCAGATAGTCGCGGCCAAAGCGCGTACAGGAAAAGACATCACCTATGGTCTGCATGCCCCAGTCTAGCAAGCCCCGCCCTGCTGCTGGCAGCTAAAGCAAAGGGCGGGGATTGCTCCCCGCCCTGCTTGTTCGAACCATGAGGGCGCACGCAGTGCGCCTCTACTTTAGCCATTAGCCATTGGCTAGGCTGCCTTGTGCGCCTTGCCGCCATGCTCTTCGACCACAGTGCCGCCGCGCTTGGAGAACATGATCGCGCCGGCCAGGATCAGCAGCGCAACGATCATGATCGCCCAGCCAGCGGGCTTGCCCTGGTACAGCACGGTGCTGGGGGCCACAAGAATCGCGACCAGGTTCATCACCTTGATCATCGGGTTCAGCGCGGGGCCAGCGGTGTCCTTCAGCGGATCGCCGACAGTATCGCCAACGACGCCGGCCTTGTGGGCCTCAGTTCCTTTGCCCCAGCCCATGAAGCCGTCTTCGATCTTCTTCTTGGCGTTATCCCAGGCGCCGCCGGCGTTGCTCATAAACACCGCCATCAGCTGGCCGGTCAGGATGCAGCCCGCCAGGAAGCCACCCAGCGCGTAGGCGCCGAGCCAGAAGCCGACGAAGATCGGCGCGAAGATCGCGAGCAGGCCGGGGCCCAGCAGTTCTTTCTGGGCCGCCGCGGTGGAGATCTCCACGCAGCGGGCATAGTCCGGCTTGCCATGCTCACCGACGCCGGTGTACTCCATGATGCCGGGAATTGTGCGGAACTGACGGCGCACTTCCTCGATCAGGTCAGTCGCCGCGCGGCTGACCGCGCGGATGGCGAAGGAGCTGAACAGGAAGGGCACCGCGCCGCCGATCAGCAGGCCGATGAAGACATCGGGCAAGTTGACCTGGATGTTCTTGACCAGGATCTCGGGCATACCGCTCGCGGCATCCACGAGGCCTTCGGCCATCTGCGCACCGCCGACGGTATCAAGGAAGGAGCGGTACAGGGCGACCGCCGCGACGACCGCGGTGGCGATCGCGAAGCCCTTGGTCAGCGCCTTGGTCGTGTTGCCGACCATATCCAGGCGGGTGACGATGTTGTGCGCGGCGGTGTTGTGGCTGCCGTCGGCATTCCTCAGCGCGCCGCTCATCTCGAACACGCCGTTGGCGTTGTCGCTGATCGGGCCGAAGGTGTCCATCGCCAGCACATAGCCGGTGGTCGCCAGCAGGCCGAGGCCCGCCAGGCTGATCGCATAGGCGCTCAGCGCCGGGTCATGGAACAGGGCATAGGCGCCATACAGGGTGGCGGCCACACAGACCACGCCCCAGACCGCGCTCTCGAGACCTTCTGCCAGACCGGACAGGATCAGGGTCGCCGGGCCGGTACGCGCCGCGGCGGCGACCTCAGTGACCGGCCTGTGCTCGGTGCTGGTGAAGTACTCAGTGATCTTCTCGATGGCGACCGTCAGGAAGATGCCGAAGGTCGTGGCCAGCGCGGCCATCCACCAGAAGGCGTTGATCACAGTGTCGTAGGGTCCGCCATTGCTGGTGCTGACATCATGGAAGACAAACCATGAAACAACCCAGAAGCCCAGGCCCGCGATAGCTGTGGACACAAAGAAGCCGGTGTTGATCGGCTTCATCGGATCCATGTTGGGGTCGTCCTTGCCCTGGACCGCGAAGACGCCGACGATCGAGGCCACCACGCCGACGGCGCGGATCAGCAGCGCATAGATCACCAGCTTGAGGGTGAACATCGCGGTGAAGCTGCCGGCGCCCATCAGCGGGCCATAGCCCGCCGCGGCCAGCTCACCGCCGACAGCGGCGGCCAGGATGATCGAGGCGACCAGGGTGACCTCGTAGCTCTCAAACACGTCGGCGGCCATACCGGCGCAGTCGCCGACGTTATCGCCCACGTTGTCCGCGATGGTGGCGGCGTTGCGCGGGTCATCCTCGGGGATGCCGGCTTCAACCTTGCCCACCAGGTCCGCGCCCACGTCGGCCGCCTTGGTAAAGATACCGCCGCCGACGCGCATGAACAGCGCGGCCAGCGAGCCACCAAAGCCGAAACCGACCAGAACGAACATCGCGTTCTCTTTGAAGATCATGAAGGTGATCGTCGCGCCGAGCAGGCCGAGGCCGACGGTGAACATACCGCTCACCGCGCCGGCCTGGAAGGCGATCTCAAGGGCCTTCTTGAAGCTGGTCAGCGCCGCAGCCGCAGTCCGCAGGTTGCCGATGACCGCCACGCCCATGCCGATGTAGCCCGCGACGTAGCTGGCCACGACGCCTGCAAGGAAAGCAATCGCGACGCCCAGGCCGAGCTTCAGCGAAGTGCCCTTCTGAATCTCGTCCATGAAGGCGTACTGATTCTTGTACAGCACAAAGAGGCCGATGCCCAAAACCAGCACCAGCGGGATCATCGTCTTAACCTGCTTGCTCAGATAGGCCAGCGCACCCTCACGGATCGCGGCGGCCACACCCTGCATGCGCTCGGTGCCCTTGTCCTGGCTCTCGGTCTTCTTCCACCAGTAGGTGCCGAAGGCGATCGCCACAAAGGCGGCGAGGAGGACGATGTAAAGCGGCGGCATCGCCTCGGGGCCGAAGGGAAGCTGAATCGCTTCGCCATGGCCGCCGGCATGTTCCGCGCCACCATCAGAGGACATCATCGGCTCGCCCGAGGGCTCGCCCATGCTGTCCATCGCAAGGCCCGGGGTTTCGGCGGCTGCGTCGCTCGATACCGCGGCGTTGGGGTCAAAACTTTGCCCCTCTTCCATGGTGCCGATAGACTCTGGCACTTCGCCGACGCTTTCGCTGGCTGTGTCCTGGCTGTAGGCCTGGCGTGCGAGCATCGGTCCGCAGACAATCAGCCCGCCGAGACCCAACACTAAAAGTGTCAGGAGCCAGGTTGGCAGCTTGCGGCGGCGCTGGCGCGCTTCCTTGGGCCCGCCCTGGCGCGGCATTCGAGGCAACTTTGTCTCCCGCGTCTGGGATTTCATTGCGACCATCCTCCTACATAACTTGGGGCTTGCGATAAATGCCAAAAGCTGCGCACACCGGCGCAGCCCCTGTTGAGAAGAGCATAGTATAGCGGGTAGCCGCCGCCAGGCGACCAGTTAGCGGTGCTTTTGCGCAGGGAGACTGCTCTATTCAGGCCACAGGCCGGAGGCAAAGTCCGCTGGGTCGAAGTCCACCAGGTCCTCGATGCCCTCGCCGACACCGACATACAGCACAGGTGTACGCAACAGCCGCACCACGGCCAGCAGAGCGCCGCCCTTGGCGCTGCCGTCCAGCTTGTTCATGGCCACACCTGTCAGCGGACAGCACTGGTTGAACAACTCGGCCTGGCTGAGGGCATTTTGACCCACGGTGGCGTCCAGCACCAGCAGGTGCGCGATGTTTGCGGCACCAGAGCCGGCTTCGGCGCCAAAGGCCTTGTCGATGGTGCGTACGATCTTGCTGAGCTCAGCCATCAGACCGCTCTTGTTTTGCAGACGACCGGCAGTATCAACGATCAGAACTTCAATATTCCTGGCCTGGGCCGCCTGGGCCGCGTCGAAGACAACACTGGCCGGGTCGCCACCTTCGGCGCCAGAGACGATTTCCACCCCGGCCCGGTCAGCCCAGATTCGCAGCTGGTCGGTTGCCGCCGCGCGGAAAGTGTCCGCCGCCGCCAGCATGACACTGCGCCCCTCATCCTTCAGCTTCTTTGCCAGCTTGGCTGCGAGTGTGGTCTTGCCGGATCCGTTGACTCCCACCAGCAGGATCACACTGGGCTTGTCCGGATCCAGGGGTACCGGGTCCCGGACGTCCCTCAGCATCCGTGCCAGCACGTCCCGGGCTACTGTCGGCACATCGCGCTTCAGCACCAGTCCGCGGGCGGCCATTTCGGCCCGGATCGCGAGTATCAATTCAATGCCAAGCTCGGTACCGATATCGCTCATTACCAGGCCGTCGTGCATGTCCTGGTAATAGGCCTCGTCGGCCGTGCCACTGTTGTCAGTGCTGAAGGCCGTCGCCAGAAAGGCCCGCGTCCGGTTCAGCGCCTGCTGCAACCGGCTGGGCGCCTTACCCTGAGAGGCCGGAGCCGGCGGAGGCGGGCTGACGCGTTCGGCAAGCGTCGGAGCCAGAACGGGGGCGGCAGGCGCCGCAGCCGCCTCAACCGGCGTTTCGGCAACTTCGGCCGGGCTGGCCGGTGGAAGCGTCTGGCTTGCGGGCGCATCAACGGGTGCAGCGGTTTCCGGGGTGGAAACTGCTGCCTCCTGCTCGACGGCAGCCTTCTTGCGTTTGAATAAATCGAAGAGTCCCAAGACGCTTATTTTAGACTGGGAATATCCAAAGTCTGTCTGCACCATGACTGGTGCATTTTGTTTCTGTCTGGTTGCTGCAACTATTGGCGTCCTGAGCCGATCACAGTTTTTGAGGTACTATCCATGCATATGGCGAAGGAAACAATGAACCTCGTCAATCTGCGGGAGCGCCGGGAGAGGATGCGCCGCAAGCCTCGTGATCCCGATGCGCCTTCCGAGACTTTTGGCATAGACATCGAGGCACAAAGGCAAGGGCCGGTGCCATCTGTCACCCCGCTGCTGGTCGAATATCGCAACCCCCGCAAGGAGGCTGAGCGCAAAGCGCTGCGCACGCCTCATGAGCCAGAGGCCTATATTCCTTTAAACTTGCGGGCAAAGCCGCGCCAACAGGCTGAATACACGCCTTCGCTTCCCGGAGACTGGCGTCCTACCACAATTGGTACGCGCCGCGAGCAGTGGAAGATGGAGGACGGTTCACTGATCAACCGCTTTGGTCTGCGCAGCCGGGCCGCGGAGTTGTATCCAGGCCTGTTCAAGCCGGGTGCCAACGTGTACTGGACTGTTTTGTCCGACGAAGAACGTAATGAAATCGTCAAGATGCAGGCCGCGGCGCAGGAGCGCGTGGGCTTTGTATCCGGCACCCAGAAGTTTTTCATAAATGACTTCACGCCCGTGAATGACCGCCCCGCGGGCGGGGACGGCGTTACGGCTGACAATTTTGAGAGCTCACCCTGGGAAATCACTGAATCGGACCGCGGGTACCTGCAGCGCAAACGTAATTACCAGAAACGCCAGCGTGCAATGGCGGACTACAAGAAGGGCAAGGGCAAACGTCCGCGATTTACCACGCCATCGCGTTCGAGTGACGACGGAAACGCTGTAATACTGGGCATGCCGACAGTTTGGCAGTACATTTCTACCGCACTGCCTTCAACTATCGAGAGTATCTTTGGCGGGCCTCTGCTGTCACAGGCGGCGATTCACGCACCTGGAACCTACGAATCCACACCGGGTGTGCGAAAGCTGGGCACTCCACCACCGGTCCCGGTCAGCTCGGCGGACCTCAGCACCCTGGAAAACGAGTCGCTCTTCACGCCGGACGCGCAGCGTGACGGACCGTCACGGCGACTGCGCCGTAAACTGCCTGACAATGAGCCTCAGGCCGGCATGGAGAGCATCAATCCTGCAGATCTGGTCAATCGTTATGGCCTGACCACTTCAAGCGCAGCCTCCTACCCTACGGCTTATGCACCGGTAAGTAAGGAGTTTCGACAGGAGCTGACCCAGGAACAGCGCGACAAGACTATGCGGACCCAGGCTCTTGCGCAGGAAAAGGTCGGCTATGAGGAAGAGACCGAGAAGTTCTTTTTCAACGAGGTCCACCCAGCCGGAACCCGTAGACACACGGGAAACACTGAGACTGACCTGGTGGTGCTTGCAACACCAAGGCTGGTCGCAGGAGGCATGCTGATGGGAATGGGATTGCTGTCTCTGATACTGGCTCTAACCGGATTGCTGCCTTTACAGCTAGCCGGTGCAGGAGGCTTGCTTGCGCTGTTGAGCGGAATCACCATGGTTGCCTTCCTCAGAAGCTGACAATAACCAGAGAGTAGTTCTGTTGTCAGAGCAGAGATCTGAGCTTGTCCCGTTGGGCCCTTAACCTTGGATGGAATTTCCGGTTCTTCTGCGGCTTCAAGAATCATGGCTAACAAGCCGATGCATCCATTGGCCGCAAGCGGGGCTACCTGCACGCGCCTACAGCGGTAAGCGTCACAAACTGCACGGTTCTGTGAAGGTCAAATAGAGAAATGACAAAGCAGTACTAAACAAGGTGCAAATCCTGTGATAAGATTGTGGCGTTATCTGGGAGGAAGAGGGCGTTGCCCACGGGTCTGAGGTTTGAAGCCGGACTTAGGGGAACACTCAAACTCTCTCTGGAAACCACTGGACGGAGCGTTGCGGCCGTCCTGAATCCACTAGAGGAGAGTGCTATGCGGTTTATCCTTGGCATTGTGCTTGCGATCAGCGTCATGCTGACTGCCAGC
>CAZEJB010000063.1:0-13336 GCA_964512635.1 uncultured Planctomycetales bacterium
CTTACTGGGAGCTTTGGGTGCAAACAGCTTACGACGAGGCAACGGAAACTGAAGCTTTTCTTGCCATGGCGCAACAGTGGCGGATTGCCTATCATCTGGTCACGTTCGCCTCCTGGGTCTCTCTAAGTGGGCTGTCCATGTGGCTGGCAGGAAGGGTGTCCAGCAACAGTTCGCCGGAGTAACTGCTAAGCAAATGGTCATGGAAAGCCGCGGACCCGTAAGACGGGTTGATTTCGGTGTCGGTGGTGTGGAGGGAGTCACTAGAAGATAGTTATAGCTTTGGGTATTGGGTTTCGGGTGTGGGCCTGGGAAAGAGCTGGAAAGTAGCGCAAATGCGACCCCCAACCCCCTACACCTCTCCCCCGCATCTGCCGATAACTCTCCTGTTCTGGGGAGAGCACATGTCATTTTTCGCACACAACCTTGCCCTGCTCAAGCAGGCCAGCGAGCCGCTGGCCCAGGCCCTGCTGTTCATGCACGGCCAGCGCGGCGAACCTGACACCATCGGCCCCTTCAGCATCGAGAATGCCAAAAACGGCACGCCGACCCTGCGCTATACCGATGCTGAAACCGGCCGCAGCACTTACCTTCACAGTCCCTATGACCCCCAGCGCGAGGCCAGCCAGTATGCCCAGCGCCTGATGGAGACCAGCCCCAAGGGCAATTTCACAGTCTGTCTGGGCCTTGGCCTTGGCTATGGCGTCGAGGAGATGCTCAAGCTGCTGCCGGAAGACGAGCGCGTGCTGGTCTTCGAGCCGCACTGGGACCTCTTCTATCTGGCCTTCTGCAACCGCGACCTGAGCTTCCTGATGGGCCGCAAGAACCTGACCCTCACCTGCGACCGCGAATACAGCGGCAGCATGTGGAACTACATGAACCTCTTCGAGCTGGCCGGCTTCAAGGGCCTGCGCTGGGTCACCAGCCCGGCCTTCGAGAACCTGCCCTACAGCTCCAGCTTCAAGGATGTCGCCGAGAAGATCCGCTATGAAATGATGACCGTCGGCGGCAACGTCCAGACCCTGATGGTGATGGGCGAGATGCAGCAGATGAACATCGTGCTGAACTTCCCGCACATTCTGGACAACCCGCCCTTTGAAAACCTGATCGGCGCCTTCAAGGGCCGCCCCGTTGTGATCGTCTCCGCCGGTCCGAGCCTGGAAAAGAACATGCACCTGCTCAAGGAGCTCGACGAGCGGGCCGTGATCATCGCTGTGGACACCGCCGTCAAGCCGCTGATGGCCGCCGGCATCACGCCTCACGTGGTGGTTACCGGCGACCCCCAGGAGGCGAACTATCGCCACCTTAAGGGCGTCGACCTGCCCGAGGCCTATCTGATCGCCGAACCGCAGAGCCCGGTCAACAGCCTGCGCGACTGGACCGGCCCGCGCTTCATCTGCAGCTTCCACGACAACATGATGCGCTGGGTGGACCGCGTGATGGGCAGCCGCGGCAAGGTGATCGTCTGGGGCAGCGTGGCCGTCATGGCCTATGACATCGCGGTCAAGCTGGGCTGCGACCCCATCGTCTTCATCGGTCAGGACCTCTCCTTCCCCGGCGGCCGCACTTACACCGGCGGCACGGTCTTTGAAACCGAGGACAAGCAGGAGATGACCGTTAAGGCTCTGCAGTCCCGCGGCACGCCGCTGATCGACCAGATCGATATCTATGGCGAGCCGATCAAGACCAACCGTCAGATGTACGCCTACCTCGGCTTCCTGAAGAACCGCTTCGACGACCCTGAGGTACGCAGCCGCACCCTGATCAACGCCACCGAGGGCGGCATCCTGATGCACCCCCGCATGAAGATCCTCAGCCTGGCTGAGGCGATCGAGCAGTACATGGGCAAACGTTTCGATGTCTGGGGCACCCTGGAACAGGCGCATGGCGCCGGCAACCCGATCAATTACCCCAATGTTCTCAGCGAGCTGGACGGCCTGCTTGCCGCCCTGCGCCAGAGCCTGGAATACACCGTCCGGGGCGTCGAACTGGTCGGCCGGACCCTGGAAGCGCTGGAACACGAAGACGGCTCCAAGGCCGCGCGGACGGACGTCGTCGAGGCTTATAACCGCATGATCGGCATGCGCAAGTTCGTCACCCACCACGAGGAGGCCGGCAAGATGCTGGAACTGGCCAACCAGGCCGGGATCTTCGCCTTCGCCCAGGGCGTCAAGAACGTCAAGCGCGACGATGAGGAGCTGACCAACGACTTCCTCAAGCGCGCCTGCTACCACTATCACACCTTGTATGTGTCCAGCCGCGAGGCCATCGAGCGCCTGATCCCGCTGTTTGAAATGGCGCGCGAACAGGCCCGCGAGCGCAGTCTGCGCATGGGCAGCGCGGTGGCCGTCTAGCAGCACAGCGCCTGGTCCGGTTCACGGGTGGGAAGGAGCTGAACAAGCTGCTTCCTGAAACGGTATGGGAATTTAGCGGGGCCGGCGAAAGCCGGCCTTGTTCTTTATGTGGGCCTGCGCCCCTGCCGGCGAGCGGCCCTACAATAGATCTCTTGAAGCGGATCTTCCTCTACACGCGTGGCGATGCCGAGTTCGGCATGGGGCATCTGTATCGCTGCTCCTGGCTGCTGGAGGTCCTGCGGGCGCAGCAGCGGCCTGAGCTGGAACTGCGGGTGCGCTGCCACGATACCCCGGCGGCACACAGCTTCTGGGGCGGCGAGGAAGCTGTAAGCTGGCTGCCCGAGCCGGTGCTGGACAACGCCCGGCTGGCGCCAGGCGACATCTGCCTGCTGGACTGGCTTGAAACACCTGCGCAGCAGGTGCGCGAAGCCGTGGCCACCGGCGCGCGGGTGATGCTGCTGGAAGAACACGGCGCGGCTCAGGCCGAGGCGGATGTCGTAGTCAACTGCCTGACTTCTCCGCTGGATGCCAGAGTTTCCACCAACGCGCGGGCCAGGGTCTATGAGGGCGCACCATATCTGCAGTTCAGCCCGCGCCTGACGCGGCTGCGCGGCGTGGCCCTTGCCACCACCGGGGCCATGCAGGCCGAACTCAAACTGCCGCCGGAGCCGGTCGCCACTGCCGGTGGCGGCACCAACTTTGTCTATCTGATCCTCGTCAGTTTTGGCGGCGGCCCGCGACCCGAGCTGGTTCAGGAAGTACTGGGCAGCCTTGGAGCCGCACACTATGACCAGCAGGTGATCGTGATGCCCGCCGGCCCGGCCTCGGATGCTGCGCGCCGCGGCGCGGTACATCCCTTCACCCTGCAGGCCCTGCCTGCGGGAGGCGCGTTTTATGACTACCTTGCTTCAGCCGATCTGCTGATTTGCGCCGGCGGCCTGACGGCCTATGAAGCGGCCTTCCTGGGTGTCCCCAGCGTTATCCTTGCGCTGAACCAGCACCAGCTTGAAAGCGCCCGCAAGCTCGAGGCCAGGCACTGCTGCTTTGCCCCCGGCCTGGCCAGTGAGGTTAACTGGTCCGCGCTTGGCAACAGCCTCTCACAGCTTATCCACAACCCCGTGCTGCGCAGCGAGATGAGCCGCAGCGGCCAGGCGCTCACCGATGGCCGCGGACTGCTGCGCACGGCGGATCTGCTTCTGCGGCTGGCGGATGGGCTGGAGCTGCCCGGGAGTATTGAGGCCTGATCAGGCCATAGCTCGCCTCAGCGCAGGGCTGGAAATGAAAGACCCTGCCTTGCGGCAGGGCCTTGCCCCTCGTTTTCTCCGCCTTAGCGGATCCAGTTAGCGTTGTTGCTGGGGGTATGGCTTGTCGGCAAGTTATCCCGACGTGTGGACACAATCCACGATTTGTACGCACCCGCCCCCAGGTGACAAGCGGATACTAACATACTATTCAATGCTATGCAACACCGAAGTACATGTTTGACAGTGTGTTAACATTCGCGCCGTGGGTTCATGGATCAAGGGGCACTGGCGGGATGCACTTTACGTCATCAACCTTGCGCGCCGTGAACACCTGACCCGCATCGTCATTGCCTTCTTCATACTGGTCTTCGGGGTCAGCGTGGTGTTCTTCTTCGCTGAGTTCGGCCACAACGACCAGGTCACCAACTACGCCGATGCCCTTTACTGGGGCATCATCAGCGCCACCACCATCGGCTATGGGGACATCATCCCGCGCACCACCCTGGGACGGGTTGCCGCCGCCGCCATGGCCATTACCTTCCTGTCGATCATGCCCGTCCTCTGGGCGACAGTCACGTCGATCTACATCAGCCGTAAGATCAGGGGGGAGAGCGGTTTGGAACGCGTCACCTTTCAGCGCCACATACTGCTCTGTGGCTGGAACAACACCGCCAAGAGCGTCCTGGCCGGCCTGGCCCTGCGCGGCGAAAAACACAACATTGTTATCGTCGGCGAGGTGCCGCAGGACCTTATCGAGGACCTTAGTTATGAGTACCCGCGGCTGAAGCTGCACTACATCAAAGGATCCTACACCAGTGAGCAAACGCTTCTGCGCGCCAACTGCCGCGAGGCGGAAGTGGCCATCGTGCTGGTCAACTATGCCGAGGAAAACTACACGCGCAGCGACGAAATGGCGGTTCTCTGCGTGCTGACCCTGCGCCGCCTGGCTCCGCGCCTGCGGATCTCCGCCGAGTGCTTCAGCTCGGCCTACCGCGGGCACCTGCGCAGCGCCGGTGCCGACAAGGTGACCGTCACCGGCGAGCTGGACGGCTTCATGCTGACCGCCAGCGCGCTGTCGCCGGGCCTCGATACCACCATCAAGGAAGCGCTGACCTTCGGCCAGGGCTCGGACCTGTGGACCCGCCCGATACCAGGCGATCACGTCGGCAAGTCCTTTCGCGATCTGGCCAACCACTGGCTCAACGACAAGTGCTGGATCCTGCTCGGGCTGATCCGCGAGAAGCGCCAGATCGGCATCCAGGACATCCTCGCCGGTGAACGCTCCAGCCTTGACGACTTCATCCTGCGCCGCTTCGAGGAGGCTGGCCGCGGCCTCGGCGGTTCCAGCCATCTGCACTTCCTCAACCCCGGCCCGGACTACCGCCTGGAAAGCGGCGACGTGGCGATTGTTCTCTTCCCGCACGAGGTGAGCGATGTCTAGGCCCGATGAGGTCGGCGGCTGGGGCAGCAATGAGTCGGGTGCGGCTCTGCCGCTGCATTCGCCGCATGAGCTGCTGGACCTGCAGAAGGCCATCCGCAATCTGCACCAGGTCGGCCTGTTCGAAGGCCTTCAGCCGGCACAGTTTGAAGAGGTCGCTCGCCTGTGCCAGTTCTACTGGTTTTCACCAGGCGACTACCTCATCCGTGAAGGGGCCGACAGCAATGAGCTGTTTATCCTGCTGCGCGGCGAAGTGGATATCAGCAAACTTCTGCATCTGCCGCGTGTCGGGCATGTCCAGGGCACCGAGCGTACCCTGACGCGCCTGAAGGCTGCCGGCAACCCCATTCTCGGCGAGACGGCGCTGGTGGGCGGATCGGTTCGCACTGCCACCGTCCGCTGCGCCACTGAGTGCGCGGTCTATCGAATTCCCGCCGCCCCACTGCGCCTGCTGCTCAACGAGCGCCCGGATCTGGCCGCGTCGGTCTATGAGAGCCTGTCGCGGCTGCTGCTCCAGCGCCTGGATGAAGCTTCCAGCGACATAATCAAACTCTCCGCCGCACTGGTCTTCGCGCTCGAGGAATAGCCGTGGCAAGGTTAATGGGACAATAGGGCCGTGCCACTGGCCGTCAAACTCAGCGGGCTGAGCAAGTACTACCGCAGCGTCTGGCCCTGGGTCAAAACCCAGGTCACCGCTGTGGAGGACGTTTCGCTCAGCCTTGAGCAGGGCGAGATCCATGGGCTGCTTGGTCCCAATGGCGCCGGCAAGACCACCACTGTCAAAATGCTGGCCGGGCTGGTGCTGCCGGACAAGGGCAGCATCGAGTACCCGGCGTCCAAAGGACGCCGCCCCAGCCTTGGCGCTGTGCTGGAAGGCAGCCGCAACCTCTACTGGCGCCTGTCGGCCTGGGAAAACCTGACCTACTTCGCCACGCTCAAGGGCATTCCGGCCCGCCGGATCAGGGAACACGGCGATGAGCTGCTGGCGCTCTTTGACCTCAGCGACCGCAAACACAAGGCCGTGCAGACCCTCAGTCGCGGCATGCAGCAGAAGCTGGCCATCGTGGTAGCTCTGCTGGGCGACCCCGAACTGCTGCTGCTGGACGAACCGACCCTGGGCCTGGATGTCGAGAGCGGCATTGCGATCCAGCGATTGCTGCGCGAAATCTGCAGCCAGCGCGGCATTACCATCCTTGTCACCACCCACCAGATGGATGTGGCGCAGAGCATCTGCAAGCGTGTGGCGATCATGCGCAAGGGCCGCATCGTGGTCGACGAGGAAGTCGACAAGCTGGTCGATCTGTTCAAGCGCCAGGATTACCTCGCCCGCTTTGACCGCAGCCGCCTGGCAGATCTGCTGCCACGCCTCAGCACTGCCGGCATCCCCTATGAGGAAACAGCCGACCAGCGCCCCGGCCAGGCCTGCCTGCGCTTTCACCTGCGCAGCCCGCGCGAGATCTATCCGCTGATGGACGAGCTGCGCGCGGCCGAGGTCGAGCTGCTGGATTTCCTGGAGGAGACTCCGACGCTGGAAGAGATCTTCCTCAGCGTCACCCGCGGCGAGGCGGCTCCATGAGGCACTGGCTGCGGATTGCCTGGGCCGAGTGGCTGCGCGACCTGCGCATCTCGCTGCGCTACCCGATGGAGTGGATCACCGGGCTGTTCATCATGTACGTGCTCTTCATGGCCATGTTCCTCGGCGGCAAGGCCATGGCCGGCAATGTGCTGCAAATGAAGAGCCTTGAAGGTCTGGTAATCGGCTTCTCGATGTGGTTCTTCGCGCTGATGGCGATGAACCAGATGAGTATCGACATCGAGCAGGAAGCCCGCGCCGGCACCCTCGAGCAGGTCTTTCTCTGCGGCGGCAGCTATTTCAAGATCATGTGGATCCGCGCGCTGACGCACATGAGCCAGGGCGCCGTGGCCGTGCTGATCTTCAGCCAGGTCCTGCAGTTCAGCACCGGGCACCACCTGCATGTTCCCCTTGCGCTCTGGCCACGGCTGGGGTTGATCGTTGCCCTGACCATCGCCGGCCTTTGCGGTTTCGGGCTGATCCTCGGCGGCATCTCGCTGCTGGTCAAGCGCATTGGCCAGCTCTCGGCCGGCCTGCAGTTCGCCCTGCTCTTCGCGGCGATTGGCGATGTGGCCAGCCTGCCGGCGCCCTGGAACATCGTCGCCGTACACCTGCCCCTCGCGCGCGGCGTAATCATGCTCAAGCAGCTGCTGGGTGAAGGTGTCAGTGCCGCTCCGCTGCAGACCGCAGACTTTATCTGGCTGGCCGCCGACAGCGCGTTTTACATCCTGCTCGGCAGCGCGGTCTATCTCTGGGCCGAGCGTATCGCCCGCAAGGGCGGGATGCTGTCGCACTATTAGCGCTGGCCGCGCTGCTACTCTTCAACCGGCACGCAGAGCGCAAAGATCACATACAAAAGTATTACCGCCAGGCCGGCGGGGCTTAAGAGGGCCAGCAGCAGCAGGCCGAAGCGGATAATCAGCGGGTCAAGCCCCAGGTGCGCGCCGAAGCCGGCGCAAAGGCCGAGGATCACCCCGCCCTGCCCCCGCTTCAGCCGCCGCACCCTGGGGCTTCTGGGTTCCATTTACGATTCCACAATATCCGTGCGGGGCAGGATAAACAGCGTACGCTCAATCCCCTCACCCTTGGACTCCGTGGTCAGATAGGGGTGGTTGGTGAAGTACTGGTGGATGAACTTGCGCTCCTTGGGCAGCAGGCCAGGCAGCTTGCGCTCGCGGTGGTCGCGCTCGATATCCCGCACCACGCGCTTGATCAGGCTCTCCAGCTGGGTCGCCCGCTTGCGGCGGTAGTTGTCGACATCCACATTGATGCTGACCTTCATCGGGAACTTGCGGCTGACCAGGAAAGCGATCAGCCCTTCGGCCGCATCCAGGGTCTGGCCGTGGCGGCCGATATAGGCGCCGCCCTTGCGCGACTGGATGATGACGAAGAAGTCGGTCACCGAGCGGTTGCTCTTGACCTTCAGCATCGCCCGGTCGTCAACCAGCTTGACCACCAGATAGGACAGCTCATAGATCAGGTCCATGACCTGGGTCCTCAGCCAGCCATAGACGGTAAGGTTGCCCTCTTCGTCCGCGGTCTCCTGGAAGTAGAGCTCCTGGCCGCCGGCCTGTTCCAGCAGGCGGTTGCGCAGCTCATAGCCGTCCTTGCCCGTCGCCTCGAAGCGGGTCATCTCCTGAACGAAATCGCCAGCGTTGCTGCTCATCGCTTCCTTCTTTTCTTCTGGGGCCGCTTGTCGCCCAACAGCTCGGTGTCGGACACCTCTATGCCGGGTTCATCGACCTCCAGTGGTTTACCGTTGCTGGAGGGGGGCAGCGGCTTCGGGCCGTCGCCCCTGGGCTTGCCCGCGGGTGCGGGCGGGGGAACCGGGCCGCCGGGGCCGCCGATCGGCGGGGGTGGGCGGCGGATAAAGGCCTTCATTTCCTTGGCGTTGAAGTGCGAGTTAATGCCCTTGGACAGCAGGGTGTATTCCAGCGACATCATCGTGTTCTGAACCACGAAGTAGATCAGCGCTCCGGCCGAGAAGAAGAAGGCGAAGATCAGCACCATGAAGTTCATGAAGCCCATCTGGCGCTGCATCTGCTTGGCCATGTCGTTGGGGTCTTCCGCCACCGGCCCGCTGGACTTCATCTCTTCCTTGAACTCGCGCTCGAAGTCCGGGTCGGGCTGGTTGACCTTCTTCATCGTCCGCTGCATCCACAGGCTGGACAGGACGTACAGCACCACCAGCCCCAGCGCCGGCCAGTAAACAAAGTGGCCGCCGAGCAGCGGGATATTGGCCGGGATGTGCCAGATCTGGTTATACAGGTCAAGCTGGGCTACCGTGACATCAATGATGTCCGGCAGGTCGGGGCCGATGCCATAGCTGCGCGGCAGTGTCAGCTCCACCGGGAAGAGCAACTGGATGCCCATGAAGCTCTTGCCCGCAAAGCTGGGGTCATACAGCGCGCGGTAGACGCCGAACAGGATCGGCAGCTGGATCATCATCGGCAGGCAGGAAGCCAGCGGGTTGATCTTGTAGGTCTGGTACAGCTCCATGATCTTCGCGTTCTGGTCCTGCTTCTGCGGGTAGTAACGCATGATCTCTTTCTGCACCGGCTGCAGCGCCTGCATCATCTTCATGCCGTTGATCTGCTGGCGCGTCAGCGGCAGCAGCATCACGCGTACCAACAGGCAGGTGAAGATGATCGCCAGGCCGTAGTTGTGCACAAATCCGCCGATGGCGGTGATGGCGATCAGGAAGACCTGGGCGAACATGCCCGTGAAGCCGCCATAGGCCTGCAGGTCCGGCTTTAGGTCGTGGCTGCCGCCGACGCCCTTGCTGAGCAGGTCATTGCTCTGCAGCAGCAGGAAGGCATAGGCGCGGGGCACCAGGCCTTGCAGTCCGGTCAGTAAGTCCAGCATTGGCAACAGCTCTCTCATAAGAGAGGGTCATACCCTCCCTTGGTCCAGGGATTACAGCGCAGCACGCGCCAGACAGCCAGCCAGGAACCCTTAATCGCCCCATAGCGCCGCAGGGCGTCCACCCCATAGCGCGAGCAGGTCGGGGTGAAGCGGCAGCTTGGCGGGGCCAGCGGACTGATCCAGCGCCGATAAAACATCAGCGCCGCAATCAGCAGCATCTTTGGGATGCTGGCCAGCCAATGGACTGCCTTAGCTGCCGACAAGGGGTTCTCCTGACAGTTTCGCGGCCCTGAGCGCCGCCGCCAGATCCGCCGCGAAGCGCTCAAAGCTCTCGGATGCGTCGCTGCGGTTGACCAGGATCACGATGTCATAGCCTGCGTCCAGCCGGCTGTCCCAGCGCCTTAGAAGCTCCCTCGTCCAGCGGCGGATCCGGTTACGCACCACAGCCTTTCCGCAGGCGGTTGTCGCCGCGATGCCATAGCGGTTGCGCCCCAGATCATTGGGCTGCCAGAGGGTTTTCAAGACGCCGCTGCGCCGGCTGAGCCCGCCGCCGAGAACCCGTCGGAACTCCCAGCGGCCGCGCAGGCTTTCCAGGGCCAACTAGAGGGCCAGACGCTTGCGGCCGCGCGAACGGCGCGCGTTGATCACATTACGGCCGCCGGGGCTGCTCATGCGCTTGAGAAAGCCATGGACACGCACGCGACGCCGCTTCTTGGGTTGCCAGGTCCGTTTCATCGAATCTCTTCTCCTCTAAGCGACAGCCAGAGCAACATAGATGTTTGCAGGCTTCACGGCGCCGCCGTCATTACTTCTCTCTGCGCGCACGCGCGCGCAGCCCTGGCCGCAGCCGGGGAACGCGAATTGTAACACAGGCAGGCTTCAACTGGGGACCGCAGACTTTATCCTGCATGTTTCCGTAGGGCCGCATGGATATGCGGCCGTCTTGATACCTGTAGGGCCGCATGGATATGCGGCCGTCTTGATACCTGTAGGGCCGCATGGATATCCGGCCGTCTTCTGGAGCGCAGGCACCCTGCCTGCATCTTTCTCGGAACTTCGGCTGCAAGCCGGCCTCTTCATCCCCGGCCGCCAACCGACAAACCGACTTCTGGAGCGCAGGCACCCTGCCTGCATCCTCTTCAGACCTTCTCTCCACCTCTGTCGCTGCTCAGACAAAGGGCCATTCTCTGGATCCCGGTTTTCTTTGTGTCCTTTGAGTCTTTGTGGTTGAAATCTTCCCGCCAAGTTATGGCGCGGAGGCGGGAATATAGTCAGCCGGCTTCCCGGGTGAGGACAAGCCCGCGTCTATCGGTAAAAAGCAATATTATGGGAAGGCCAGTAAAATAAAAGCGACGCTGGCAGGGTACCCATACACGCCGTGTTCTGCGCCAAACTCATGCTTTGGGTCAATACTTGTACACTCGCGCAACTGCTCCCCTTCGTGCGTGCTTTCCATCCGTTCTCATCCCATCCGGCACGGCTGCCCGCCCGGATGCCGGCGGCGGCGCTGCCGCGTCCCAACTACAAGCTTTTTGAAAATGCAAAACTGCCTCTTTCTGGTGCGAAATCGGCCTCGCAGGTTAAAACTCCCCGTCGCGCCGCTCTGAAAAACGAATCTGACGTCCAAATCGGGGCCCGAAGGTTAAAAGTCCGGCGGAGAGCGTGCCGCCCAGAAAACAGCAATCCACGTACCTTTTCGGGGGCGAAAGTTAAATCGCAGCCCCGGCGGCAGACTATGGCTGAGGAGCACTCCTGCATACGGATGCAACCGCCCCTCTACGCCATCCGCTGTTCGGCCGCCGCAGCAGTGCCTGAGCCAGTCTCCACCCTGGTGCCTGCAATTCCCGGCCGGGCCCCGGCGTTCAGCCCTGCCTGCGGAGCCGATCTGCTCCGGGCCGTCTGCGTCTATAATCTTGCCCCCGCCACCGGCGGCCGAGGTTACCCATGAAGATCCATGAATATCAGGCGCGCGATCTGCTGGCCAGCTATGGCATCCCGACCAACTCCGGTCAGATTGCCCGCAGCCCCGAAGAGGCTAAGACCATCGCGGCCAGCATCGGCAAACAGGTCGTCATCAAGGCCCAGGTGCATGCCGGCGGCCGCGGCAAGGCCGGCGGCGTCAAGCTGGCGCAAAACCCCGACGAGGCCTTTGAAAAGGCCAGCGCCATCCTTGGCATGGATATCAAGGGCCTCACCGTCGACCGCGTCCTGGTCGCCGACGCGGTGGATATCGGCCAGGAGATCTACCTCGGCTTCACCATCAGCCGCGACGACGCCTCGATTGTGCTGATCCTCAGCGCGGCCGGCGGCATCGACATCGAAGAGGTGGCGGCGACGACCCCGGAGAAGATCGCCAAGGTGATGATCGACCCGACGGTCGGCCTGCAGGCCTTCCAGATCCGCCAGGCGCTGTTTGAGGCAAAGATCGACAAGCAGTACCACAAGGCGATGGGCGACATCATCAGCAAGCTCTACAAGGCCTATGTCGGCACGGATGCCGAGCTGGCCGAGATCAACCCGCTGTGCATCACTACCGATGGCCAGGTGCTGGCGATCGACGCCAAGATGACCATCGACGACAACGCGCTGTACCGCCAGCCCGAACTGCTGAAGCTGCGGGAAGCTGGCGCGGATATGGATGAGTTCGAGAAGCTGGCCAAGGAAGAGGGCCTGACCTATGTCCACCTGCCGGGCGGCAATGTCGGCATCGCCGGCAACGGCGCCGGGCTGGTCATGACGACGATGGACGTGGTCAAGCGCGCCGGCGGCAGCCCGAACAACTTCCTCGACTTCGGCGGCTCCGCCACCCAGGAAGGTGTGGAGAAGGGCCTCAATGCGATCCTGCGCGACCCGGATGTGCAGGGCATCTTCATCAACGTCTTCGGCGGCATTACCCGCACGGATGTTGTGGCCAAGGGCATCGTCGAAGCTTATGACACCCTGCCCCGCCAGGTCCCGATTGTGATCCGTCTGACCGGGACCCGTGAGGAGATCGCCCGCGAGATACTGGACAACTGCGGCAAGCCGCTGGTCTTCGCGGCCAGCATGTGGGAAGGCGCGCAGAAGATCGTCGAGCTGATCGGCAAGGGACAAGCGGGCGCTTAATTCTCTGGCCCGCACGGAAGTGCGGGATTGCCGTTCAGCACCTCATTGCATCTTGAATAGTTAGGCCGCATGCCGACGGGAGTATAGATAGATCTAGCTGCTAAACTAATGCAATGCCGTCGACTTTCTCGACCAATCTCGTTCATATAGTTGGTACACAAGATCCAGACATGCTGGTCCTACGCAGCTACGTCGAAGTTCTAGGTAGGCGATACAGGTTCTTCTTCGTTGACGAGGCTTCTATCAGCAACTTCTATCAGAGTGCCTGCGGCCTCACTTTGCATCCGCTTCTAATAAAGCGTTTCTTGAAGTACGCAGTTCTTGATAAGAAGATCATGGCTCTGCGATCCGGATTCACGAGCACTCGCAGTGTTTATGTACTTGTGGAAAGTGAAATCGGCGATGAGAGCTGCGGCCTAAAAGAAAGTGAATTCCTCAAGTTGCTAGGTCTACCAGACATTTGTGGATCAATCGCTCACGTAAGATTGGAGCTGGAAGAACTCAACGATAGGATGACTCAAATGCTCAGAGAACAACTGAAGGCTGCTCAAGCCCACGCTCAGATCAATTCCACTGCCGTGGAGCTTGAAAGAGCATTGAGGAAAAAGAAGAAAGGAAAACCAGGCGGTCGCATAATTCTCAATGGAGGCGGCGGAAAGTTCCGTCTGTGACTAATGGCCCGCCGTGTTACACTCTGGGATGACTTTGGCGACGCACGGAGGTGGGGTGCTTGTCTGCACCTAAGTACCGTCCGCAGGCG
>CAZEJB010000064.1:0-12865 GCA_964512635.1 uncultured Planctomycetales bacterium
GCTTCAGTTTCCGTTGCCTCGTCGTAAGCTGTTTGCACCCAAAGCTCCCAGTAAGCTAAATGCATTAACTTGCCCAGGCCAAAGACCACGAAAGCACCGAACACTCCGGCCAGTAGCGACGGTACTTGCTTGATGCGTTGCATCGCAGTTGCCGCGAGTACCTGCACTGCGGAAAAGAACACCAGGAAGCCAATAGCGGAAAGGAAGTTAGCGCACTGTTCTGAAAGGCTTGGGGCGTAATTGAGGGTTGTGGTCCGCTGTACAGAGAAAATAAGGAAATAGCGCAATTGGAAGATGAACACCAGTACATGCGTGATCAGGGTGACTGCCCCAAGCAAGCCCGGAAACAGTATCAAAGCAAACCTTGTTCGCGCTCTGAGCAGGCTCGTGCTGACGCTCCGCCAGCCAAAAGTTGCGACCAGTTCATCACTGTGGCGCAGGCCGCTGCAGGCCAGCTGAAAGCAGACCGCAAAGCCGGTCAGCACCACATAGCGCAGGACGCTTGCCCCCTGGTACCAACTCTTGCTGCTCATGAGCCAGGCTTTTGCGATCGAAGTAAGTGGGTTAGGATGCGCTTTATCGGCTAGTACTGTGAGAAGGTAGCTACTGAGAAGGTGATAAGCGCAGTGTATGAGGAAAAGGAGTATCAAGCAGAGGTACAGCCAACGCAGCTTTCGCAGGATTGGCGCCAGCTGCTGTCGCTGCCACTTGTCCAGGACAGCAAGCCGCTCATCTGCTGGTTGACGATGCAACACGGAGTGCCAAGTGTAGCTGTTAGCCGACTAACAATACTGCGCCATTGTTGCTGTATTGAGTTATTCGCGTCGAGAGTTGGGAACACGCTCCCGGGGGCGCCAGCCATAGTCTGGCGCAACTTTCTCAAGTGGGCGCCTGAAGCCAGACCTTGTACAGCGCTTCTGCTAGAAAATTCTGCCTCATGCCGCCCGCTATAATTACCTTTTAGTGACTCCCTCCACACCCACCGACACCGAAATCAACCCCGCCTCCGGGCCTGAGCGCGACAGTAGGGGCAGCCGGCTGGCTGCCCAAACAGCATCACAGGTGGGCAGCCAGCCGGCTGCCCCTACACGCCCTCCCTTGCCAAAGAAGGTGCTGGTCATCGGCTCCGGCCCGATTGTCATCGGCCAGGCGGCCGAGTTCGACTACGCCGGAACTCAGGCGTGCCGGTCGCTGCGCGAGGAAGGCGTCGAGGTGGTGCTGGTCAACTCCAACCCCGCCACGATCATGACCGACCGCGAGAGCGCGGACCGCGTCTATATCGAGCCGATGGACCTGCCGCACCTTGAGGCGATCATCGCCCGGGAGAAGCCGGACGCCATGCTGCCGACGCTGGGCGGCCAGACCGGGCTGAACCTCGCGACAAAGCTCTGGCAGGCCGGCATCCCGCAGAAGTACGGCGTGCGCCTGCTAGGCACTTCGTTTGAGACGATCCAGCGCGCTGAGGACCGCGAGATGTTCCGCTCCACCATGCGGGAGCTGGGCATGCCGATTCCGGCCAGCCATGTCGCCGAGAGCTTCGAGGAGGCGATGGCGATCCAGGCCCAGATGCCCTTCCCGTTGATCATCCGCCCGGGGTACACGCTGGGCGGGACCGGTGGCGGCATCGCCTACAACATCCAGGAGTACATCGAGATTGTCTCCACCGGCCTGCTGCACAGCCTGAACCGCCAGATTCTGATCGAGGAGTGCCTCGTCGGCTGGAAGGAGCTGGAGTGGGAGGTGATGCGCGATGCGGACGACAACTGCATCACCGTCTGCAACATGGAAAACCTTGACCCGATGGGCATCCACACGGGGGATTCCATTGTTGTCGCTCCGAGCCTGACCTTAAGCGACCTGGAGTTCCAGACCCTGCGCTCGGCGGCGCTGAAGATCATCCGCGGGCTGAAGATCGAGGGCGGCTGCAATGTGCAGTTCGCGCTGAGCCCCACCGAGCTGAAGTTCCACGTTATCGAGGTCAACCCGCGCGTCAGCCGCAGCAGCGCACTGGCGTCCAAGGCGACGGGCTATCCGATTGCGCGGGCTGCGGCCAAGATTGCACTGGGCTATCGCCTGCACGAGATCAGCAACCCGGTGACCGGCGAGACGATGGCATCCTTCGAGCCGGCGCTGGACTATGTTGTGCTCAAGATCCCCAAGTGGCCCTTCGACAAGTTCCGGGAGGCCGACCGCCGCCTGGGGACCCAGATGAAGGCCACCGGCGAGGTCATGAGCATCGACCGGACCTTCGAAGGCGCCTTCCTTAAGGCGCTGGCGGGACTTGAGGTGCGGCTGCAGAGCTTCCGCACGAAGCGCTGGGCCAATGTGCCGGACCGCGACCTGCTTGGTTTCCTTGCCGAGCCGACCGACGGGCGGATGTTCGCCCTGTTTGAGGCGATGAGCCGCGGCTACAGCCCGGACTACCTGCACAAGCTGACGCATATCAGCCTGTACTTCATCGAGCGCATCGCGCATGTTCTCGACCTGGAAACGCGCCTGCGGGCCGGCGGCAGCCAGATCGACCCGGAGCTGCTGGCGGAGTGCAAGCGCTATGGCATCACCGACGGCTTCGCCGCCCGGGTGCTGGACGTGCCGCAGGCGACAGTGCAGGCCTTGCGGGGGGCCCAGTCGCTGGAACCGAACTATAAGGCGGTTGATACCTGCGCCGCCGAGTTCTTTGCCCGCAGCCCGTATTTCTACAGCACCTATGCCGAGCAAAGCGATCCAAGGATGGAGGAGCGCGCTGTTTTCGGTGGGGCGGCCGTCGCTGGCCGCCAAACGCCGTTGAAAGAGAATCCGGATGGCGGCCAGCGACGGCCGCCCCACCGGGAGCAAGACAAAGGCAAGGTGCTTGTCCTGGGCTCGGGGCCGATCCGGATCGGGCAGGGTATCGAGTTCGACTATGCCTCGGTGCACGCCCTGATCTCGCTGCGCCAGATGGGCTACCGCGCGATCATCGCCAACAACAACCCTGAGACCGTCTCGACGGACTTTGATGTATCCGACGCGCTGTACTTCGAGCCGCTGACGGTCGAGAGCGTGCTGGAAATCGTGAAGCGCGAGCAGCCGCTTGGCGTGGTCTGCCAGTTCGGCGGACAGACAGCTATCAACCTTGCCGCCCCGCTGGACGCTGCCGGGGTGCAGATCCTGGGCACCACGCGCGACGCCATCGACGAGACAGAAGACCGCGAACGCTTTGATGCACTGATGGAGCGCCTTGGCATCCCGCGCCCGCCGGGGGCCACCGTCGTCAACTATGACGACGCGGTTGAAGTGGCGCACCGGATCCGTTTCCCGGTGCTGGTCCGGCCGAGCTACGTGCTGGGCGGCCGCGCGATGCAGATTATCTATACGACGGATGACCTGCAGCAGTACCTGCGCGACAATATTCACGCCTTTGCCGGAGCGCCGCTGCTGATCGACAAGTACTTCCGGGGCAAAGAGGCCGAGGTCGATGTGATCAGCGATGGCGAGAACGTGATTATTCCGGGCGTGATGGAGCATATTGAGCGGGCCGGCGTCCACAGCGGGGACAGCATGGCGGTCTACCCGCCGCAGAGCCTGAGCCAGAGCGTGCTGGACCGCATCGTGGACTACTCGACCCGGATCGCCAGGGCAATCAAGGCCAAGGGACTGATCAACCTGCAGTTCGTGGTGGACAAGAACGACGACGTCTATGTGATTGAGGTCAACCCGCGGGCCAGCCGGACGGTGCCGTTCATCAGTAAAATCACCGGTGTGCCGATGATCCGCCTGGCGATGGCCGGGATCATGGGCCAGAGCCTGAAGGATGTCTGGCCGATGATGGGCCTGCAGCCCGGCAACCATCATGTGGCGGTCAAGGCGCCGGTGTTCAGCTTCCAGAAGCTGCGGGAGATGGAGATCCAGCTTGGCCCGGAGATGAAGAGCACCGGCGAAGTGATGGGCATCGCGCTGGACTACCCGACGGCCCTGCGCAAGGCGCTCGTGGCGGCGGGGATTCCCGTGCCGACCCGCGAGCAGTGCGCCGGGATGCAGCTTCTGGCCACGATCGCCGACTATGACAAGCAGGACGCGCTGGAGCTGATCCGCGGTCTGCACGAACTGGGCTTCGGCGTCTCAAGCACTGCTGGCACGGCGCGCTACCTTAACGAGAACGGCGTGCCGGCCGAGGCGGTCAACAAGCTGTCTGAGACGCGGCCGCATATCGTGGACCACATCGTCAACGGCCGCTTCAACCTGGTGATCAACACGATCAGCGAGAACACCAAGGCCGAGGCCGAGGCGCGGCTGATCCGCCGCGCGGCAGTTGAGCACAATGTGCCGATCCTGACCAGCCTCGACACCGCGATGGCGCTGCTGACGGCGATCCGCAGCGTAAGGGCGGCAGGCGCGCCGGAGATCACAGAGCTGGGCGAGGTGCTCGCATCAACGAGCCGGCTGGCAGGTCAGAGCCAGTAGCGGCCAGCAGCGCGTTGGCGAAGCTTGTTGGGTTGAGAGGTGTGCCGCCTGCCAGTCTGGCACTCTGAAGAGTGTTGGTGCCGAAGGGGGGACTCGAACCCCCACGGGGTTGCCCCCGGCTGATTTTGAGTCAGCTGCGTCTGCCATTCCGCCACTTCGGCAAGCGGCCCTGCTGCCGTGGCAGCGAGATTCTGCGTCGCGGGCCCCAGCCGCCGCGCACCGCTGTATTATACTGCCCAGTCCATGTCAGGACTCTTCAATTACCGCGGAGGAAGACCCATGAACAGGCTTTGCCTCGTGCTCGCCGCCCTGCTGCTTCTGGCGCTGACGGCCTGCAACCCGAAGGAAAAGACCAGCACCGGCAATGAAGCCACTGGTGTGAAGACCGGCAGCACCGAGAACACCGGCGCAGCAGCTTTCACTGTCAAGATCGGTTTCAGTTTTGAGGAGACCGGCCAGGTGGCCAGCTTCGGCCAGTCGAGCCACAAGGGCGCCCAGATGGCCCTCGATGAGCTGGCCGGCATGCCGGATATGCCGAAGTTCGAGGCTGCCTGGGAGGACAATGCTTCCGACAGCACCCAGGCGGCGACGGTGGCCAGCAAGCTGATCAACGAGCAGAAGGTCAACGTGCTGATCGGCTCGGTTGCTTCAAGCAACTCGATCGCCATGGCCAAGATCGCCGAAGAAGCCGGTGTGCCGATGGTCAGCCCGGCTTCGACCAAGACCACCCTGACCCTGATGGAAGACAAGAGCACGGTGCGCCCGCTGATCTTCCGCACCTGCTTTATCGACGACTTCCAGGGCAAGGCGATGCTGGACTTCTGCGTCAACCACCTTAAGGCGACCAAGATTGCCCTGCTGGTGGACGATGACCAGGACTATTCCATCGGCATCGGCGAGACCATCCGCGCCGAAGCGGCGGGCATGGGAGTCACGATCGTGGCTGAAGACAAGTACCTGTCCAGCTCGGAGACTGACTTCCGCACCAAGCTGAACCGCATGAAGGACGCCGGCTTTGAGGCGCTTATCGTTCCGGGCTATTACGACAAGGTGGCCCAGATCGCCAACCAGGCCCGCGAAGTTGGTATCACCCAGCCGCTGGTCGGCGGCGACGGCTGGGACAGCCCGGACCTGTGGAAGAACGCCGGCAAGAACATCGAGGGCAGCTTCTTCACCAACCACTATGCAGCGGACGACCAGGACCCGGCGGTTCAGGGCTTCATCGCCAAGTACAAGGCCAAGAACGGCGGCCAGACCCCCGACGCGATGAGCATCCTGGCCTATGACTGCGTGATGGCGGTTGCGGACGCCTACAAGCGCGCGGGCTCCAACGACCCGACCGCCTTCTCCGAGGCGATGGCCGCCACCAGCGGATTCCAGGGCGCCAGCGGCAGCATCACCATTGATGAGCACCACAATGCTTCCAAGAAGCTGGTGGTGGTCGAAGTGACCCCGGGCGGCGCCTACAAGTGGGTCTATACCTTCGACCCGAGCGGCGCGGCCAGCGCTGCTCCCGCCAGCGGCGACAGCGGCATGCAGCCGACCTCTGCGGCCGGCGCGCGTTTCAGCGGCGGCGCGGCTCCTGGCGGTGAGGGTAGCGCTGAGGGTGGTGCAGAAGGCGGCTCGGAGGGCGGCGAAAGTGGCTCTGACGGCGATGGTTCTGGCGGCGATGGTTCTGGCGGCGATGGCAGTGCTGAGGGCGGTGCCTAACAGCACTCTTTCTCCACCAGAGCTATCAATCGGAAATTAGTAAGCAGGGGCCGCGCAAGCGGCCCCCTTGTTTACGCGAAAGATTGCCGGATCAGGGCTGGACATAGCCACCAAGCTCATTGAAAGCAACCGGATCGTGGCTGCAAAAGACCCGTGCCTTGCCGCTGGCAACCAGACGCTGCAGTTTGGCCCGGGTTTGAGAGCGTGCATTCGCATCGAACTGCAGAACGGTCTCGACACCCTGGATAAGCAGCGGTGGCCGGTTGTTCTTTCCCTTCAGCCAGTCGCCGTGGTAGACCGCGTCGCCGCAGTGCAGCAGCCAGCCGCTGGCGGTCTGAATCGCTACGCCGCAGTGTCCGGCGCTGTGGCCAGGCAGCTCGACCATCAAAATCCGCTCTGGCAGCCCAACCAGGCGGTGCGCGCGGAACTCGCCCTGCCACTCCTCTGCGCTGTTCAGATCCAGCGGCTCCCAGCGCGGCTTATGCTTGAAGTGCAGGCCGCTGTAGCGCTGACGGTCGATCATGCTGCTGCGCCGGGTGGCCGCTTTGAGCTCGGCCGGGTGGACGTGGACGACAGCAGCAGGGAAATCTTCCAGCCCGCCGGCGTGGTCCTTATCCAGATGAGTCATCAGGATGTGGCGCACATCCTCGGCCTGAAAACCCAGCCGCGTCACATGCTTCAGCGCGCTCATGCCACGGGTGGCGCCGCCACCAAAGGTCATGCCCAGGCCCAGCCGGCTCAGCGGGTCAGCGATATCGCGGTCGCTGAGCCCCGTGTCCACCAGTGCCAGCCCGCCGCCGGCGAACTCGTCCAGCTCTATCAGCAGGCAATGGATCACATAAGGCCCGCGCGCCAGCAGTCCGCCCTGGCCATAGCTTAGTGCCGCGAAGGGGGTCTTGAAGAAGCCGCAGGAAATGTGATGGATTCGCAAGTGCGGGCATTTTAGGGGAGGGGTTTCTTCGGAGCCAGTAAAGCGGGCAAAGAAGACGCCGGGGACAAGCCCCGGCCCTACAAGACGACTTGCAGTTACTCCACGACTACGCTCTTTGCCAGGTTCCGTGGCTGGTCGATATCGTAGGTGTGCAGCGTGGCGCGGCCAGTCTCAAGCAACATCAATCCTGACTTTGCCGACCCGGCTTTGCGGTTGGGGAAGCGGTTCCCCGTCTTCGAGCATCGACTCGATATGCAGTTCAAGAGCTTCCTTAAACAACTGTTCCGTTTCTTCCAGGGTTTCACCCGCGGCTACGCAGCCAGGGACGTCTGGGGAGTAGGCGGACCAATTGTTTGGTCCTTGTTCATAGACAACAATGTATTCACGCATGCTCATTTCCTTTCGTCAATGCCTGCCTGCCTGAGAATGCTCTTCAAGGTGTCAGGGTGAAGATCCAAAGACTCCTTCCCTGCCACTGTGAATTTACCCGGCAAAGAAGGATGCCGCTACTGTCTGTGGCTGCCTCTTTGCTTGTGAATGTACCAGCCGTTCATTCGAAGGAGTTGCAGAATCTCTCCGACCTTCCTCGTTGCCACTTTTTACTCCACGACCACGCTCTTTGCCAGGTTCCGTGGCTGGTCGATATCGCAGCCGCGCAGACTGGCGCTGTAATAGGCGAAGAGCTGCAGCGGCAGGCTCATCAGCAAAGGGCTGTAGAGCTGCGGGCAGTCCGGGAAACTGAAGACGTGGACGTCATACTGGCTGAAGCGGTCGGGGTTGTTGGTCAGGACCATCACCTCGCCCTTACGCGCGAGGATCTCTTCCATGTTCGCGACCATCTTTTCCAGCAGCGGGCTCTGGGGCGCCAGGATGCAGCTCGGGAAGCCGGGCTCGATCAGGGCGATGGCGCCGTGCTTCATCTCGCCGCCGGCATAGCCTTCGGCGTGGACATAGCTGATTTCCTTCAGCTTAAGTGCGCCTTCCATCGCCACCGGATAGCTCAGCCCGCGGCCGAGGAAATACATGTGGTCAACCTGGCGGTAAACGCGGGCGAGGCGCTCGACCTGCTTTTTGGTGTGCAGCAGCGCGGTCATTTTCTCCGGGATGGCGATCAGTTCAGCCTTCAGGCGGCGCAGTTCGTCGGCATCCAGGGTGCCGCGGCGCTCGGCCAGCCACAGACCCATGAGGTAAAGCATCGTAAGCTGGCAGGTGAAGGCCTTGGTTGAAGCCACACTTATCTCGGGGCCGGCAGTGGTGTAGAGCGTGAAATCGGCGATGCGTGTCAGGCTGGAGCCGACAACGTTGCAGATGGCAATGCTGCGGCTGCCCAGCGCCTGTTGGGCTTTGACCGCGCCAAGGGTGTCGGCGGTCTCGCCGCTCTGGCTGATGGCGATCGTTACAGCGCTGGCGTCGATCGGAGCGAAGTGGTACTGCGCTTCGTGGGCATACTCCACGCGGCAGGGAATCTTGGCCAGCCCTTCAAGGACGTAACGCCCAACCTTGCAGGCATGCCAGGCTGTACCGCAGCCGACCAGACTTATCAGGCGTGTGTCGTTGCCTCTGAAAAACTCCTCCAGGCCTGGCAGATAGACCGGCTCGGTGGGCGAGGGCAGGTAGCGCTCCAGCATCTGGCGCAGCACCTGCGGCTGCTCGTGGATTTCCTTGAGCATGAAGGTGTCATAGCCGCCCTTCTGGGCCTGCTCGATATCCCACTCGACGCGTTCGCGCTTCTTCTCGATGCGCTTGCCACTGGCGACGTCGACGAAATAGACTTTGTCGTGGTCCAGCACGGCCATCTCGCCATCGTCAAGATAGGTTACGTCGCGGGTCATCGACAGGAAGGCCGTGACATCGCTGCCCAGATAACTGGCGTGCTTGCCGTGGCCAACCAGCAGCGGCATCTGCTGGCGCACGCCAATCAGCATGCGCGGATGGTCCCGGGCCAGAATGACGAGGCTGAAACTGCCCTTGAGCTGGCGGCAGGCATGGCGCACGGCCTCGACGAGATCGCCAGCGTAGTCATTTTCATAGAGGTAGCCGATCAGGTTGGCGGCGACCTCAGTGTCGGTATCGCTGTGGAACTTCATGCCCCTGGCGATCAGGTCGCGCTTAAGGTCGGAGTAGTTCTCGATGATGCCGTTGTGCACCAGAGTGATCACCTCGTGGCTGTCCTGGTGCGGATGGCTGTTGACGTCGTTAGGTTCGCCGTGGGTGGCCCAGCGGGTATGGCCGAGGCCGACGCTGCCGATCAGCGGCTCCTCGCCCAGGAAGTCCTCCAGCACTGCGATCTTACCGGCGCGCTTGTTCAGCACGACCCCATCGCTGCCGAGGACGGCCACGCCGGAGCTGTCATAGCCGCGGTACTCCACGGCCCGCAGCCCGCCGATCAGGGTGCTGCGCAAAGGTTCGCTGCCATTGTGGATGACTGTTCCGAGAATGCCGCACATAGGCTCAGATCTCTCCCTCTCTTGCCGGCGGCGGGGCGGCCGCCTGGCGAATGACAAGTATATCGAGGCTCCGCCCCGGATGTGTTAACTGGCCCGCGCCCACTTATGGGGCGGGAACAGTGTAGCAACGCAGCAGGCCGTTCTCAGTAGCTATGTATACGTTGCCTTCCGGGCCGATCGCCGGCGAAGAATAGCGGGTTCCGCCAAGCTGGTCGCTCCATTGCAGGGAACCGCTGGGGCTGACACAGTAGAACTTATCGTTAAAGTCGCCCATATAGGCATAGCCTTCCGCGTCTACGATCATGCACTGGTTGGCAGGGAGTGAGGCCATGTCCGTGTTATGCCAGCCAAGGCTGCCATCGGCGAGAATCTTGAAGATGCCCTCGGACCCGCCGGTGAGAACATTGTTGTCAGGGGCGAGCGCAGCCACGCCATACAGAAAGTCCGCTCCCATATCGGGATAGCGCCAGTTCTCGGCGTTTGTGTCCACGTCATAGCTGAAGAGCAGACCATTGCCGGTGCAGTAGAGCGTGTCGCCGTTAACCTCGTCAAGCTTCAAAGTCACGGAATGCTCGACAGACTCTGTGATGCCGTAGACGAGGCCCTCAACTCCGTTGGGGAGGTAGGAGCGAATGGCATAGCTGTCGTCAGTTATGAACATCCAACCGTTGGAGCCGATGGCCGGCACGCAGTTGACGCTGGCCTTATGCACCTTCCACTGCTCTTCTCCCGCGCTGTTGAGGCAGAAGGTCCATTTTCCGTTGGATGGGCTGTTAGAGGTGGCATAGATCAGGCCCGCGTCATCAATGGCGATGCCGAAAAAGCCGCGGGATCCTTCGCTGCCAACGAAGGACCAGCCTTCCTCACCGTCTGAATCAAGGCTGAGCAGTCTCAGGTCAGTAGGCACATAGAGCGTGCCGTCGGCGGCAATGGCCAGGGAAAAGCGCGGGTACTCGCCCTGGGGCAGAACAAACTCCCAGCGGAAGCTCATGTCAGGGTTGAGGCAGGTTACGTAGGCCTGGTCATCGCTTGTATCTGTGGTGGCAACATAGACCTCGCCTTCAATGCCTATCACGGGACAGGTGTAGCAGCTGCCCGGCAGCGTATAGGTCCAGGCGATGTTCTTGCTGTGCGGACCGGAGACGCTCACGCGGCAGGTGTGCGCCGGGTCGCCGCCGAACTGATCCCATTCGCCAGCGCCGGCAACGGTCACCTTCAAGGTGCCGTCGTCGGGATCACTGAGTGCACTGCTGCCAAGTTCATTTACCGCCTGAATCCAGTAGGTGTGAGGGTTGCTGTCCGGAACGGATTCGTCAACGTAGCTGGTCACGTAACCAACTGTTGCGATTGGCGTGACGTTGTCGTCCCGGAAGACGTTTAAGCCGTTGGCATCAAGCTGTTCGTCCCAGGAGAGTTCAATCTTGGCCGAGAAGCTGGCATCGGTAGCGCTCAGGCCAGTTGGCTTGGAGGGTACAGTCTTGCTTGGGGCAAAGCACCACAGCGATCCGCCCATTGTCGGAACATACAGTTCGCCCTGCGTCCCGAGAGTCAGCGGCGCGCGCACCTCTGACTCCAATTCGAGCTCCCAGACGATATCAAGCTCAGAGTTAAGGCACAGCAGCCTCCCGGCGCTGTTGGCGCAGAAGATGTTTCCTGCAGCATCTATGACAGGGGTACTGTTGAACGGCGCGCCGCTGTCAAAGCTCTCAATCAGCGCAGTGTCTGAACCCAGGTGGTAGATCTTCCCATCGCTGTTGCATACAAACAGACTGCCGTCGGCGGCCAGTGCCGGTGACTGCAGGAATTGTCCGCCGTAATTGTTGGCATTGACGCCGTTGCCGTCCTCCAGCGCGACAGCGTAGACCCAGCCAGTATCGGTGCCGTAGTAGGCCCGACCAGCGCTTTCATCCAGCACCACCGCGCCATAACAAGCGCCTGTGCCCGCGTGAATCCAGCGCGGCGAGCCGTTTGAAGTCATGCTGTGCAGCTTGCCCAGGACGTCGGCGCAGTAGATATTGCCTTCTGTATCAATCGCCGCCGAGCTGTAGAACCCCGCAGTGCCCGGATAGCTCCAGAGCTCTGTGCCGCTGCGGTTGATGGCAAAGACCTTCTTGCCCTGGACACTGGCGGAGATGATGTTGCCGCTGGCATCGAACACGGGACTGCTGTCTACCTCGCCATCTGCATCGTAATACCAGAGCCAGTTCTCAGGGCCGGTAAAGCAGCGTATCTCGCGGGCGCGGTTGCCGACATAGACGTGACCATCAGCGTCTACGGCCGGACTGGCCATGGCCCGGTCCAGCAGTTGATGGCTCCAGCGTTCTGTGCCATCCGGGTTTAAGCAATAGATGCGGCCATGGTCATCCGGCTGCAGGCCGCAGAAGTAGAGTGCGCCGTCGCCGCCGATGGTCACCCCGCTGCCGAAGAGATAGGACAGGCCATCCACTCTCCACTCCGGGTTGGCCATGCTTACGCTACTTGCCGATCCCCTGAAGCTGTGTGCGGGGCCTGAGCCAAGCACCGGCCAGCTTGAAGCAGGGCCGGAGCGGTTCTGGTACAGGACCTCAAGTGCATCGACCTGAAAGGAGCAGTCATAGATCAGAACGGCCAGATAGAGGCTGCCATCCGGGCTGAGATAATCTGCGGGGTTGCCGCCAAGGGTTACGGTATTGCTTTCCAGGGCTGCGCTGGAAATGATCTGCCAGCGGTTCTGGTCATAGTTGGCAATAGCCAGATGGATAACGGAACTGCCTGGGAACAGATTTTGCCCGTAATAACTGACCGAAAGAGGGATATCACTGGCGCTTCCGGGGAAACGACTGATCATCCAGCCAAGCTTGTTGTTGCCTGGAATGAAGTCCAGGCTGCTGCCATCGAAGGTGGCCGAGGATTCAAGATAATCGAAGTTCTTATCAGCAGTCTGGAGAACGTAGAGCTCGGAAGACTCTCTGATGGGGCCATGCCCACTGGCGCTGGGCAGCGCGGGGAGCTGGGACAGCCCTGCCGAAGGCAGCGGATGCCAATCTGGAGAGTCGCCGTTTGCGGATCCCGAACAGGAATTCAGCTGCAGGAGCAGAGCCAGAGTTGCAGCCAAGAGAAGGGCTAAACGTAAGCTGATCATCCACGATCTCCTCGAGCCATCGAAAACGGCTGCAGAATTATAGTCATAGTGCCGCTGGGGCTTGCCTGCGGCTGATTTGTTCTTGCGCAGGCGGCGGGGCTGTGTTATATTCTGCCTCCGCACAGGCGGACAGCGTGGGGGTATAGCTCAGCTGGTAGAGCGTACGGTTCGCATCCGTAAGGCCAGGGGTTCGAATCCCCTTACCTCCACCAATCC
>CAZEJB010000065.1:0-12548 GCA_964512635.1 uncultured Planctomycetales bacterium
GTCTCATGCCGGCGCAGGCGCACGGCCTGGCGGGCCATGTAAAGCAGGATCACGGCCAGTGCGAGCTGCAACAGCAGGAGCTGGAAGAACCAGCTTCCCGGGGAGATGAAGCTGTAGCTGTTGCCGATGTCCAGGGTGGTCTGCGGCGCCACGCCGATGCAGCAGATAGACGGAATCGCCAGGGGGTTGAGCGGGGCGACGGACGACCAGGAAAACAGGTACATCCACCCGAGCAGGCCGTACCACTCCGGGGGCGAGCCGTCCAGCCACAGGGCGGCAATGACCAGCAGATAAACCATCGCGGTGGCGACGATCAGCATCGGCCAGGCGGCGGCCATCGTGCTGCGCCACCAGCGGCGCTCGGTGGCCAGGCCGATGTTGGCGACCAGCACAAAGCCGGCGGCCAGGGGCGCGAGAATGCCCAGCAGCAGTATCAGCACGGGCGGCACGCCGTTAAGCCCGCCGCTGCTGCCGCTGGCCGAGAGGATGCCAAGCGAGATCAGCAGCCAGGTGCCCTGGCTCATGGCGATCAGGATGGTGGAGGAAAGCACCAGGGTGTCGGGCTTCAGGCTGCGGCCGAGGCAGATCGAAATCAGCGCGATCAGCAGGCCGGCGAGGCTGCCCGAGAGGAAGAAGGAGCCCATCGTCACCGGGCCAAGGATGAAGGTCTGCCAGACCTCCGGGTTGCTGAGGTTCTGGAAGGAGTTGCTCTGGAACAGGATCAGTGTCAGCCAGTAGAGCAGCGCGCCGGCGGCGATGCGCAGCATGAAGCGCGGCATGACGACGCGCAGCAGGGCCAGCAGGATGTCACGGTCGTTAAGGTGCGTCAGCGCCAGCATGTCGTCAAGCTGGAGCGAGATCGAGCGCTTGCCCGGCAGGGCCAGCAGGCGCATGCAGTCGCCGATCAGGCGGTGCAGGCCCTCAAAGGCCCAGAGCACATAGAGCATGTAGACCGCAGCGGTACACATGCCGACCCAGATGTCGAGCGTGATGGAGCCCCAGCCGCCGAAGGAGCCGCTCTGGTCGATGTAGACCATGATCACCGTGGCGATGCCAAGGGCGCCAAGCACCAGACCCAGCAGCAGCTTCTGCCACATGGGTACGCGGGCCGCCGAGCGCTTCTGGGTCCGCCCCAGATAAAAGACCAGCGGATTTTCCGCCAGCCAGTCCCAGGACTCGCGCCAGGCCTGCCACTCCGCCTGTGCGCGCTGCAACAGCGGCGGCTGGGGCGGCGGCGCGGTGGCCGGCTTGAGCATGGCATCCATCCCGGGAAGTATAGCGAGGGCGCCCCGGAAGAACGAAGAACAGCAGAGGCTCGGAGCACCGGCCGCTCAGCGCCTGCGTGAGGCGGAACATCAGTCAGTCCAGGCAAAGGAGCTGGAGAAGTGCCGCAGCACGGGGGTCTCCTGCAGGAAGCGCACGCCGCGGATCGACGCGGCATCCTGCTTCAGTTCAATCAGGCGCTCGGCGACGAACTCGAGCTGCGTATAGCTGTAGGTCCGCCGCGGCAGCGCCAGACGTACGAGATGCAGGCCTTCATAGCGGTTCTCGCCGCTCAGCGGATCGCGCCCGCGCAGGATCGTTCCGATCTCCACGCTGCGGATGCCGCCGGCCAGATACAGCGCCAGCGACAGGGCCTGGGCGGGGAACTGCTCGACGGGCAGGTGCGGGCAGAAGTGCCGCCCGTCCAGATAGACCGCATGCCCGCCGGGAGGCCAGGTCGTGCGGATGCCGGCCTCACGCAGAGTCGTCGCCAGGAAGGCCACCTGGCCCGTGCGGTGGGCCAGGTAGGCCGGGTCAGTGGCTTCATAGAGACCGACGGCAAGTGCCTCCAGGTCGCGCCCGGCCATGCCGCCATAGGTCGAGAAGCCATCGAAGAGGATTTCATACATCCGCAGCGCGTCATAGTGCTCGCGCTGCCGCACGGCGATGAAGCCGCCGATATTGACCAGCCCGTCCTTCTTGGCGCTCATCCACATCCCGTCGGCGCAGTCGCAGACCTGGCGCAGTATCTCGCGGACGCTCATGTGCGCGCAGGCCGGATCGCGCTGCTGGATGAACCAGGCGTTCTCGATGATCCGCGCGCTGTCGAGGAACAGCGGCTTGCCATAAAGCTCGCAGACTTCCTTGACCTCGCGCACATTGCGCAGGCTGACCGGCTGGCCGCCGCCGGAGTTGCAGGTCAGTGTCAACAGCACCATCGGCACCTTGTCGCCCTGCTCGGCCAGCAGGGTTGCAAGCCGGCTGATGTCCATGTTGCCCTTGAAGGGCTGTTCGGAGTCCCAGTCGTAGATCTCGTCGACGACCAGATTGACATCCACGGCCTTCTGGTACTGGACATGCGCGGCGGTAGTGTCGAAGTGCAGGTTGTTGGGCACAAGGTCGCCGGGCTTCAGGAAGTGCGTCATCAGCACGAGTTCTGCGCTGCGGCCCTGATGCGTCGGCAGTACCAGCGGGAAGCCGAAGAGCTCGAGCACGGCGGCCTGGAAGCGCTCAAATGACGCGCTGCCGGCATAGGCCTCGTCGCCCTGCATCAGCGCGCCCCACTGGCGGTCGCTCATCGCGCCGGTGCCGGAGTCGGTCAGCAGGTCGATGAAGATGTCCCGGGAGCGCAGGTTAAAGAGGTTCAGCCCGGCGGCCTCCAGCGCAGCCTCGCGCTCGCCGCGGCCGATCTGCTGGATCGGCACAACGCTCTTGACGTAATAGGGCTCGGGCAGCTTATGCTGGCCGGCTCGAAAGTGCTGCGATTTCATGGCTGGCCTCCATGCTCAATATCGGCTATTTAGTATCGCACTTGTTTGGTCTGAATATTGTTCTCATTGCGCAAAGGCCAGCGTTTGCGTTTGCAACTCCGCGCGTGCAGTTCTGTGGCTCAGGCGGGGACAGGCGGCAGTGCCGGACTACTGGGCCTTGACCGGGAAGTCGCCGCCCTGGGTCTGAACCTGCAGCGCTTCGCCCGCCGTGACCTGGGCCGGGTCGCGTACCAGGCGGCGCTCTTCGCCGTCTTCCTGCCAGACCAGGGCAAAACCCAGCTTGAGCGGCGCACGTGGGTCAAGGACCTGCAGGCTGCGCCCCTCGGCGGCCAGACTGCGCTGCAGTGCCTCAAGGCGCAGGCGCGTCGCCCGCAGCAGGTCTTCCTGCCAGTGCTGCGACTGGCGCGAGCTGAGCTCCAGGCCGCGGACCAGCGGCTGGGCCAGGCGCTGCAGGAAGGCGCTGTACCACTGGGCGCCCTCGCGCTGGGCCAGGCCGCTGCGCAGGGCCGCGAGCCCGTGGGTGCGCTCGATGGCGCTTGCCAGCAGGCGCTCGCTGAGGTCATCCACACCCTGAGCGCTGCCCTGGACCTGGGCCAGCACGTCGCGGATCAGGCGGCGGTCGAAAAGGCGCTGGAGCTGCTGGCCGGTCTGGTCGAGCTGGCGGCCGGCGGCGCGGGCCAGACGCGTACCCTGCTGACGCAGCCCGGCGCGCAGATCGGCCACATCCGGGGCGACCAGTTCGGCGGCGGCGCTGGGCGTCGGCGCCCGCAGGTCGGCAACGAAGTCGGCAATCGTGAAGTCGATCTCATGCCCGACGCCGGAGATCAGCGGCTTTTGCACTCCGGCGATTGCCCGGGCCAGCTTTTCATCGTTGAAACACCAGAGGTCCTCAATGCTGCCGCCGCCGCGCACCAGCAGGATCACTTCAACCTCCGGGTGGGCATCGGCGCGGGCCAGGGCGGCGATCAGCTCCGGCGGGGCGGTATCGCCCTGGACAATGGCCGGGAAGAGCAGTACGCGCAGATAGGGCGCACGGCGGCGCAGGATGTTCAGCACGTCCTGCAACGCGGCGGTGGTCGGACTGGTGACCACGGCGATGCAGCGCGGGAGCGTCGGCGCGGCTACCTTGCGCTCGGGGGCGAAGAGGCCTTCGGCAGCGAGGCGCTGCTTCAGCTCTTCAAAGCGCGCGGCCAGATCGCCCTTGCCGGCTTTGATGATGTCGTCGCAGAGGAACTGGTACTCGCCGGCGCGTTCATAGACCCGCACAGAGCCATGCACCAGGACGGCCATGCCCTCTTCCGGCGGCTTGCGTCCCGGGCGCCCGAAAGAGAAATAGACGCAGCGCAGCTGGGCCTGCTCGTCTTTCAGGGTGAAATAGAGGTGCCCGCTGGCAGCCAGACGCACATTGCTGGCCTCGCCCTTGATCCACAGGTCGCGCAGCTCCGGGCTGCCCTCGAGGGTCTGCCGCACGCGGCGGGTCAGCTCGCTGACCGAGAGCTCGCCGGGGCGTGCGCCGGCCGGGCCATCGCCCTCCGGGGCCCCCTCATTGCGGCGGATCTGCACCCGGCCATTGTAGGTCTAGTACAATCATCGGTCTGTGTTCGACTATCCCGACAAGCCACTGGACCCGCACGGCGAGCCGCCGCAGGATGAGCAGAGCGATCTGACCCCTGCCGGCCACGCCGTGGACAACGCCGCCGAGGGCGGCGAGCCCCGCAGCGCGCAGCCTGAGCTGCCCGTCGCCGAACTGGATGCCCCAGCGCCACAGCTCAGCCACGAGCCGCTTGATGCGGCATCCCCCGAGGCGGCGGATGCTGCGGATTCACCAGACGCAGAAGACGCGGCACCGCAGGACGATGATGCCGATTCCGCTGAGGATGAAGGCTGGCAGGCGCCGGAAGACAGCTCCGGCGGCGAGCAGCATGACGCTGATGAGAGTGCCGGCGAGCCCTTCGCCGACAGCACGCCGCAGCCCCCCGCCGAGCAGCGCCGCAGCATTGAAGAGCTGCTGCTGCCGATCGACAGCGCCCGTGGCCATATCCTTAACCTGAGCTACCCGCCGACTACTCTGGTCCTGCCGCCGGCCCGCGCGGTCGGCCACCGCCTGGCATCGCCGGTCACGGCCAAGAGCAACCTGCCGCTGCGGCCCTTTGCCACCGTCGACGGCCTGGCGGTCAATTCCGCCGACCTGCTGCTGGGCCGCGAGCGCCGCGACCGTGATGAACGTCGCCGGGGCCGTGGACGCGGCCGCGACGGCCGGGACGAGGGCGGGCTGGATACAATGGCCGGCCAGGCCGAGGACATGGGGCCTGAGGGCCTGAGCGCCGACGCTCTGGGCCGCTTTGAAGCCGAAGGCCAGGATCCGGACACCGAACATAACGGAGCTCACGCCGAGGATGGCGCCAGCGAAAACAATGGCTCCGAGCTGGATGAAGCGTCCGGTCCGCAGCAGCCCGAAGGCGGACGCGGGCCGGAGATGACGCGGCTGATCCTGCGCCCTGCGCCGCAGACAAGCCGTAAGGATGATTCAGTCGCCCCCGGCGAGGCCGTGCCGATTGCGGTCGGTGATGAGGTCCCCCGAGGCTGTGACTTCGTGATTCCTTTTGCCGCCCTTGAAGGCGAGCCGTCCAGCCTTGAGCCCCCGCGCCTTGATCCCGAGCCACCAAAGTGGCAGGCCAAGGACGGCTCGGCCACGGTCAACAAGGGCCGCATGCGTGATGACCGCGAGCGCCAGGCCGCGATGCGCCGGGCCGCCGATAAGAGCGGCGCGGCCGGCGAGGGCGAGCCTGAAGTTGACGACGATGACCTGCCTTCCCGCGAACCAGCCCGCGACTGGGATCTGGCGCAGTACTACCAGGAAGGCGGACTGGAACTGCCGCGCACCGAGAGGCTCGGCAGCGGCACGCTGGTCTCTATCGGCGCCTGGGCCCGTAACCGCGAGGCGCTGTTCCATGAGCGCACTCTGCTGCGCCCCGGCGAGGTCGCGCTGCTTGAGGCGCTCGGCGTGCCGGAGGTGGAGGTTTACCGCCGGCCGATCGTCGGCATCGCCAGCCTCTCTGAGCCGCTGCCCTCACCCAACCGCGGCCAGACCCGCCGCGAAGGTCCGCCCAAACGCGGTGGCCGGGCCAGCGAAGCCATGCAGATGGCCGGCGTGCCCGAGGCCAAGGCGGCGCCCGAGCGGCCCCAGCGCGGCCGCCGTCCCGCACCGCCGATGGTGGAGGACCCCGAGGAGTTTGAGGATCTCGATCTGCCCAGCGGTATCTGCCCGCTGACCCAGATGTGCATGCATCTGTGCCGCGTGGCGCAGGTCGCGGCGCTGCCCCTGGGCTATGCGCCCAAGCGCTTCCGGCCGCTGAGCCTGCGCATGGAACGCTGGCTGAACCAGGTGGATGTGCTGCTGCTGGTCGGCGGCAGCCACCACGGCCCGCGCTGCCTGAGCCAGGATGTGATCGCCACCTATGGCCGCCTGGCGGTGGCCGGCGCGGATGTGCACCCCGGCGGCAACCTGTCCGCCGGCAGCCTGGCCGGCAAGCCGGTCTTCAGTATGCCCGGCTCGCTGCCTGAGGTGCTGGCCGGCTTCGTGCTCTTCGTGCGCCCGCTGCTGCACAAGTACGCCAGCCCGCTGCACTTCGAGGCCGAGCTGCCGGTAGTGCTGGAGCAGGGCAGCCGCATCCGCGTGCCCTTCAACACGGCCGTCGGCCTGCGCTACAGCTATGACCCGCAGAAGCACTGCTTCGGCAGCCGCTACAGCGGCCCGGGACGTCCAAGCGGCGGCAACCGCGACAGCGACACCTGGATGGACTTCGTCCGCGGCCAGGCGCTGGCGGTGATCGAAGGCGGCCGCGAGTACCAGGACGGCGATGTGATTACAGCCTATCCGTACTAGGCCCCGGCCAGTTCCTTCAGGTCGATGCGCTGGACCTCGCGCAGCAGCGGCCAGAGTGCTTCACGGGCAAAGTTGAAGCCGGAGACAAGCTGCTCGAAGTGCAGGCGATAAAGCGGCTCCATCGCACTGCGCTGGCTGTCCCAGTCCAGCTTGAAGCTGTCGATTTCGCGCATCTGCTCGTCGCTCAGCGCCAGCGCCGAGGGCTGCGAGCTTTGCTGTAGCGCGTTGACCACGGCGGTGCGCAGGCGCTCGGCAAGGTTCTGCGGACCGACCAGGCGAGCGCTGTCGCCGCCGTGTTCAGCCAGGAAACGCAGGGCTGAATCCAGCAGCTTCGACAGGGCGATGGACGCGATCTGGCACTCGAAGCCCGAGGCCAGCTCGGCGGTACCGCTGAGGGCAAGCAGGTGCAGGAGCTGCGTGCTGGGGTCGAGGCGCTCGCCAGGGGGCAGTTCGGCGGCGACCGCCGCGGGCAGACCGCGCAGGCCGACAAACAGCGCCGGCTCATGCTCGGTGATCGAGTGCATCTCGATATCCCAGAACAGCTTGGCGCTGCCGGCGATCTCGCCGCGCAGGGCCAGCTCGCGCACGAGGCTCTGGGGATAGGACTTAAGCAGCCGCTGGCGCGCTGCGCTGTTGCCCTGTTTCAGCGCATGATAGGCGGCCAGTTGCTGGCCGCGCTGATGCAGATACAGTGCGTGCTGGTAGTGGATCTGGGCCCAGTCGGGGCTCAATTCAACCGCAGCCCGGTAAAGCTGAGGCAGGCCGAGACCGAGGCGGCCCGCCAGCGCGCGCGCCCGGGCGCCCTGTTCTTCAAAGTAGGCCAGCTCATGGCGCGCCGGGGGCGGTATCGGCCGACTGCCCTGCCTGCGCGCCTGCTGCGCCTCCTGCGCCATCCGCGAGAGGATCTCGCCCTGCAGCTCGAACTGCCGCTGCGGCCAGGTGTCGCCGGCGGCCTCGAGCAGCGGGACCAGCAGCAGCAGGGTCGCGCCGTCCACGGCACCGCGCTCGCGGGCTTCGATCAGCACTTCGTAGGCCTCGGCCTGCAGTTCCCAGGCGTTGACTTCGGGGTCCATGCGGCGCTGACGCCCGGCCCAGTGCAAAAGCTGCCAGTAGCGCGGGTCGCCGGCGAAGCCGGGCTCCAGGCTGCGCAGCTCGGCGATGGACAGCAGCTCCGGCTCCATCGCCCGCTGCAGCCGGGCCCAGAGATCGTGGTTCTTCTGGCTCAGCGGCATCCCCTCGCGGCCGGCGGTGGTCAGCGCGCGGGCCAGTTCGCCGGGACGGGCACGCAGGTTCTCAAGGCCGTGCCAGGCGATCAGGTATTCCACATGCTCCTCATAAACCGCGCGTGCTTCCGGCCAGCGGGCCTGAGTCAGCGCGCTGTAGGCATCAAAGAGGGCATCGCCGGATGGCTGGTTTGGCTGGGTCTGAGGGCTGGCATCCATGCCCGGGATTGTAAGGCCGGCTTGCAGCAGCACTTCGCAGCGCTAGAATGCTGGCACCTGCATTCAAGAATCCTGGAGAGAGAGATGAAACGAAGAGAAATCCGTACAAGCGTCTGGCCCGCTCCGGCGCTGCTGGCACTGCTTGTGCTGCTGTTCGGGCTGAGCGCCTGCGGCGGCCGCACAGCCAGCGACGACAGCCTCGACTCTGCTGCGCCTGTCGAAACACTGCAGGACTCTCAAGACAGCAATGCCGCGGATTCCGCGACGCTGGCCATTCCGGCCGACCGCGTCAAGCCCTGGGAGACGGTCGATGCGGCTGGTGCGGTGATTCCGGCGACGGACAGCGCCTGGCTGCGCAGTGGCAGCGGCCCGGAGGGACGCGCGGTCAGCGGCATCAACAGCGCCAGCGAGTTTGTCGCCGGCGGCCAGTTTGACTCGGTGGATGGCGCGGTCAGCCTGAGTGGTCTGGCAGCAAGCTTTGAAGCACCGGCATCCGGCCGCTGTGTCGCCTTTTACCGGCTGCCGCTGCAGGGCGTGCAGCCTGGCGCGGCCAGCATTGACGTCAACCTGCGTCTCAACACTGTGAGCGGCGAGCTCAGCCAGTGCTGGGTCGGCGTGGCCGAATGGGGCAAGAAGGCCTGGGAGTGGCGACTGGCCCCCGAGGGCCACACGCGCTTCAGCCTGGCGGGCCGTGTGGCTCAGGGCGCGGACTTTATCAACGATCTTGGCAATCTGCAGATCGCGGTGGTGGGCTATGACGGCGCCAGTTTTGACCTTGTCGGCATTGGCGTCAACACCCTGGCCTCAGCCGACAGCAGTGCCCCGCCGGTGCCCAGCGGCCTGAGCGCGACTCCGGTCGCCGGCGGACTGGAGCTGCAGTGGGTCCCGGTGATCGCCGCCGATCTGGCGGGCTATCGGGTCTACTACAGCAACTCGACTTTCAGCAGCACGGGCGGCAATGTCAGGCAGGTTCCGTATCTCCAGGGCTCCAACCGCCATCTGCTGGCACCGCGCAGCGGCACTACGGTGGTGCGTATCACCGCTGTCGATATCAGCGGTAATGAAAGCGCCTTGAGTGATATCGCCGCGGCAACTCCGCTGGCCGGGACCCAGCCCACGCTGGAAGTCACCACTTCGCTGGCCAGTGGCACATTCGGAGAGGCGGCCACTTTGAGCGCCAGCGGTGCGGCTCTGTATGACATCGACGCTGACGGCGACGGCATCTATGAAATCAGCGCCAGCGCCTCGGGCACGGCAGCGATCGATACCAACCAGACCGGTATCATCCGTCCCGCCGTCCGCGCCAGCAACGGCACAGCGGTGGCGCACGGCTCGGTCAGCCTGATCATTGCGGCCAACCTGCCGCCGGTGGCCGTGCTGGATGCTTCAAGCAATACGGTCCATCTGTGGGGCGACGGACCGGTAAGCGTCAACCTTGACGCCTCCGGGAGCAGTGACGAGGATGCAGGAAGCCTGCAGTTCGCCTTTGACGGTGATGGTAACGGCAGCTTCAGCTCAAATCAGGCCGCCGACAGCCTCAGCTTTGACTATGTCGAGCGTGGCAGCTATCTCGCGGCGGTGAAGGTCACCGACAGCGCCGGGCTGGTCGGCTATGCCAGCAGCCTGGTCGATGCCAAGTTCTTCAGCGGCTTTGGCATGGCATTCATCGCGACCACGGGCTCGATCCAGCAGGTCAACGGCGCACTGGTCACAGGCATCCCCTCGGCGGTGTACTTTGAAAGCAACAGCGGCAACCTGTTCTACTCCCGCGCCCGCGACAGCGAAGGCCGTCTCTGGCGTGATCCCTTCGCCATCGATCTCACCCCGAGCGCCGGCCAGTTCCCCTCCCTGGCTGAAATTGCCGGCCGGCCGGCCGTGGCCTACTATGACAGTTTGAGCAACAGCCTGAAGTACATTCGCTGTACCAGCAGCAGCGGCTCGCTGCAAAGCTCCTGGAGCTCGCCGCCTGTGGTCGTCGCGCCGATGACTTCGATTACGACCAATTCCATCGTACTGCTTGATGTGGGCGGTCGCCCGGCGATTGTTTACGGACGCAGCAGCGACGATAAGATCATGTACATCCGGGCCACCGGCACCGGCGAGTCTGCCGCGCACTGGCTGGCGACGCCTGTCGAGATTGACAGCGGCGCCAGTTCAGCGCATGTCAGCCTGGCGCTGGTCGACGGTAACCCGGCGATGGCCTATTACAAGAACAGCGACATCTTCTACAAGCGCGCCACCAGCAGCGGTGGAGACCTGGCCTCTGACTGGAATGCCGTCCCCTTCAGCATCATTGGTACAGAAGATGCTATCGCGGACACCCCCAGCCTGTGCGTGGTGGACGGCAACCCGGCGGTCAGCTTCATCAACCCGATGAACAGCACGCGGGTCTATTACGTTCGCGCCACTAACAGCACGGGTGCGACCCAGGCGGACTGGGCGGCGCCGGTGCTGATGCCGCAAATCAGCAGCCCCTTCTTCACCGACCTGGCGCTGGTGGACGGCAAGCCGGCGGTGATCACCTTCGGCAGCCTGATGGGCCCGACCCTGCCGCTGTTCTGCCGCTCGCGGGATGCCCAGGGCGCAACATGGGAGCGCTTCCTGCCAAGCTATTTCGTGCCTTCACTCAGCTTCAACTTCTTCCAGCCGCAGCTGATTGCCGGTGGCGACGTCCCCGGCATCATCACCAGCATCACCGGCGGTTCTGCCGTGTATCTCTACGCGAACTTTGAGTAACTCAACTGTCGGGATCGGCGGGGTGTGTCCCCGCCGGTCCTGGCGGGTCGGCTATCGGCAGCCACAGGCGTGTCACTGCCTGGCCGCTGTCCTCATGCAGCCGCTCATAGAGCGCTTCAAAGCCGCAGGCGCGGTAGAAGGCCAGCGCGGGGCTGTTGGCGCTGTAGACCTCCAGCTCGAGCATCCCTCGCAGATCCATGGCATGGCGCAGCAGGGCGCGTCCCACCCCGCGGCGCTGGGCCACGGCGGCGACAAACAGACCGCTGACCTCGATCCCCTGCAGGGCGATAAAGCCCGCAATGCCCCCGTCCAGCTCGGCGAGGTAGGTATCACTGGCGGGCAGGTACTTCGGGATGATGTTCGCACGCTCGCGGGCCAGGAAGTCCCGGGGCAGGAAGTCGTAGGCCTGCGCCGTCGCGCTGTCCCAGACCGCCAGCAGGGCCGCATGATCTTCCAGGACTGCGGGGCGGATCAGCAGGTCCATGCTCAGGTGCCAGGGTGGCCGAGGGTGCGCAGCACCGCCCGGGCCAGCTTGCGCGCCTGATAGGGCTTGTCGGCAGCCCAGTCGAGGATCCACTCCCAGCCCTTGCCGCGCATGCGGCCATACCAGCGCTGCTTGCGCGCGAAGGCATAAAGCATGCTCAGGGCGAGGAAGGCCAGCGCGCCATAGAAGGCCCAGGCGGGCTGAAAGCCGGTGGGCCAGAAGGAATAGCGCGGAACAAAGCTGAGCGCCATGGCCCAGCAGGCCAGTCCGAGGACATACAGGGCGCTGTCGCCCAGCAGGCGCGGCAGGGTCACGCCGGCCAGGAATACCAGTCCCAGCAGCAGGCAGGCGCCGATGATCTGGCTTTGCAGCAGCCAGCTGCCGCCGCCCCAGAGCATGGCGCTGAAGCGCAGCAGCGCGGTGGCCAGCACGGCAAAAAAGCCGATGTCCACCAGCCAGAAGTGCTCGCGGGATACAAGTGCTCGATCCACGGGCAGAGTTTAGCAGCCCCGGGCCGGCGGCGCAGAGCGTCCCCGCGCCTACAATAGCTCCATGGATGCCGGTACCGAGTTCATCCGCCTCTTCAACGAGCTTGACGAGCACCTCAAGAAGCTGACCCGCGCCCAGCGCCTGCGCACCTTTCCCGAGCGCGTGGCCGAGGTGGGCCGGCACAATGCCTCCGTGCGGCGCTGGCGCGACGAGCTGCGGGAGTTCTCCGAGCTGCGCAACGCAATCATCCATGACCGCTATTACCCCGAGCGCATCCTGGCCACCCCGACCACCGAGGCGGTGGAGCAGCTGCGCATGATCGTCGGCCAGATCGTCCAGCCACTGACCCTCGGCGGGCACTTCGAAAGCGCGGTGCAGACCTTCTCCGCCGCCGACAAGCTGGTGGATGTGTTGCGCTGGCTTCGGGACAAGGACTACAGCCAGGCGGTGGTCTACGACGGCGAGCTGCGTCTGTTGACGGTCAAGGGCATCGCGCGCTGGCTGACGGCGCAGACCGAGACGGAGTGTGTGATGCTGTCTGAGGCGACGGTCGAGGACGCGCTGACCTATGAACAAAGCGGCTGCTTCATCGCGATGAGCCGGAGCAATACCCTCGACGAGGCGCGCGAGGCCTTCGAGCGCGAGCTGGCCCACGGCCAGCGCAAGCTGTATGCCATCCTGATCACCCAGAGCGGCAAGCTGAACCAGAAGCCCCTGGGCATCGTGACGCCCTGGGATTTGATTGAGCATGATACGGA
>CAZEJB010000066.1:0-12513 GCA_964512635.1 uncultured Planctomycetales bacterium
AGAAACTGGTTGTTGAACTGCGAGCAGATCTCCGAAGCCCGGTAGATCGCTTTCTTAGCCGAGAAACTGAAGAAGTTATAGAAGTCCATGCAGCACCACCCCAGGATACTAATCGCCTGCAGCAGCGGCAATTGTAAGACCGATGGCGGCCGCAGGAATGACGCCCGGGGGCTGTTCAGGCGGCGACACCGATGCCGCCGCACTTAATGCGTGCCCCGGTACTAGGCTGGGTCCTGCGCCTGGGGCGCGGCGGCTGGCGGCGGCCCAAACTCGGCCGGCGGCCCGAAGCGCCGTGCGGCCTGGGTCAGCAGCAGCGCATCGGCCTCGCGTGAGCTGGAGCGCAGCACGCTGCCGTCGGCGGCATTCAGCAGCAGGCGGTAGAGCCGGTCGGACTGGGCATCGCGCAGCAGCACTTCAAGCTCAACCGCGGGCAGGGCGCCCTCGGCCTTCTGGTCGCTCAGCTCCAGAAGCTGGCCCTCCGCTTCGGCCTTCGGGTCCAGCAAGACCCAGCCGCCCCGGGGCTGCAGGCCGACCTGCACCGACAGGGGCTGCATCGCCGCGGCCTGTGCCAGTTCAAGCGCGGCGGCGGCGGCCTTCTCGCGCACGCCATAGGTGCTGAGGCTGCCGGCGGGCAGGCGTTCACCGGCGGCTTCCAGGCTCCACAGCGCGGCATCAGCCGTGACCCAGACCGTGAACTCGCCGGGCGAGACCGGCACCAGCGCGTCCGCACCAGGGCCGGGAGTGACGGCCAGATCAGGTTCCAGCAGATAGACGGCCTGCAGCTCGCCCTCGCCGTGGAAGCCGCTGTCCGGCTCGGCCGCGGCATTCGGCCAGCCCATCGACTTCAGCAGCTCGCGCAGGCGGGCGTCCAGCGCCGCGGGCTCAAGTTTCAGCAGCGCCTCATCCTCCATCCCCGGGATGCGGGTCAGCAGCAGGCGCTGGACCCGGGCGCGCTCGCGGTCCCATTCGAACTCGGCAAGACTGGAGGCGACATCCTTGCCGTCAAACATGGTCAGCTTGCCGGTGGAGGCCAGCAGGGGGCTGATCTGGGTGCTGCCCCAGTCCCAGCCAAGCGCCTCGGCCACCGGGCGAACCTGCTTCAGCTCCTGGCGCGGCAGGACCTGCGAGGCGGTCAGCGCGCTGCCAAGGCCGGCGAGGTCGTCAACGCCGATCCCGACGATGGCCTGGGGCAGCACGTCCAGCACCTGGCTGCCGTTGCCGGCGAGGAAGAGCTGGCGCGAGGCCGACTGGCGCAGGGGCCAGCGCAGCTCATGGCGCGCGAAGTCGGCGATGGCGACGCCCACCGAGGGCTGGCACAGCGCCGCGCGGCGCTCGGCCCAGTTACCGGCCAGCGAGCCCATCGGGACCTGGCCGCAGGCCATGCGCTCAAGCTCGCCCTCCGCGCCAAAGACGATGAGTGTACCGACCTGCACGGCGCTGTCGCTGCGCTGGGTTCCGGCGCCGCTGCTTTCCGGGGCAAGGTAGGCCCAGACCACCGGCTCGCCGGAGTCGGCGCTGAGCACCACCCGCCGGCCGGGCGCGAGGGGGAAAGTGGCGGCCGGGCTGCCGGGCTCGGGGCCGCTGATCTCAAGCGCGGCGCTGTCCGGCGCACTGTAGGCCAGGCTGCCATCGGCGAGCAGGCCCCAGGCGGCGGGGGCCAGCATCTCGTCCACCGGCAGGAGCAGCTCGCGCTGCCACTGCAGGCGCGGCTCGCCGGCCGGGCTGATCTGCCAGGCGCAGTCCCACAGGCGCACCATGCCGGCCGCGGGGGCCGGCGGGTCGCCGGCAGCGCTGCCACCCGGTGAGAAGTTCGTTCGCAGGAGGGCCACACAGCCCTCGCGGGCCGGGTGGCTCAGCAGGCCCATGACCCGGCCGCGTGGCAGTACCTTGCCGCTGGCCAGCAGCGGCTGCCAGTCTCCGGCGGGCAGCTGGCGGCGCAGCAGGCTGAACTCGCCGGGCTGCGGCGCATCAAGGGCATAGGCCAGGCGCCGCTGCATGTCGACATGCAGCAGCTCGCGGTCCAGCTCAAGCTCAGTGACCTCAGCCGCACGGCTCAGGTCGACCCACAGAGCTCTGCCGCCCCGCATCTCCAGCAGCAGGGCCGACTGGTCGGGGGCGCTGTGGAGTGTCTCAAGCCCGCGGGCGCCGCCGAGCATGGCATAGGCTGTGCCAAGCTGGCGCGCGGTGGCCAGGGGGCTGAACTGGGTGGCCAGTTCGTCCGGGCCGTGACTGCGGCCAAGCGGCCGCGTCTCGCGCTGGGGGCAGGAACACAGGGCCGGCAGCAGCGCGGCGCAGGCCAGGCCAAGGATGACTGGTCGCAGCAGGGACTTCATATCATTACTAATGTAGCACCCCGGCGCCGGCTGACCCGGGCGTTGACAGCGGAAATGCGCGGCAGTGCGCCGGCCGGGGTACTGGCGCTATGCTTGCAGTGCAGACGCTGCCGCCGGCGTTTGAGCAGATCTAACCTGACCTTCCGGTCCTGGAGGAATCCTGGTGCAGCGCCTGCCGATTGTGTGTGCCTTCCTGAGCCTGCTTTGCCTGAGTGCCTGCGCCGGGGGCAGCACTCAGCAGTCGCATCTCGCGGATGCCCAGCGCCCTGGCAGCGAAACGCTGGCGCAGCTGCGCGCGGGCCTGCCGCCGCTGAGCGCACTGCACGGAGCAAGCGTCCTGACCGGACACGTGATTGAGCCAGAGGAGCGGCTGTCCAGCAGCCCCGGGTTCATGCTGGAGGGGCCGCCGGGCTTTGAGCTGGGACGCCTGGACGCCAGCGACGGCGGGCCCTATGAATGGGCGGTTTATGGCTTCACTCCGCCGGCCGGGCCGCTGATTGAAGTTTCGCTGAGCCTGGTTGACAGCGAACGAATTGACCCGGCCTATATCGCTGTCAGCAACTATGCGAACGGGCGCTGGGATCTGATGGGCCCCTACAGCATCGAGGACACCTTTTTTGCCACTACACTGCCGCTGGATAACGCCGTGCATCTGTCCCCCGGCGAGCCCGCTGCTGCCTATTTCGCCCTGATCGCCCCGCTTGGCAGCAACATCGCCCTGCAGGGCATTACCGTGAACACCGACGAAAATCTCCCGCCGACCGCCGGCATGCAGGCCAACATCGAGCTCGGCATCGCCCCGCTGGAAGTGGGCTTCAGCGCCGCCGGCAGTTTTGATCCGGACGGCAGCCTCGTTCTTTATGAGTATGACTTTGAAGATGACGGGACCTTTGATGTTGCGGGTGCGGAGACGACGGCGACACAGCATACTTACACGCTGCCGGGCCAGTTCACTGCCCGCCTGCGCGTGACGGACAACCAGGGGGCGACGGCTGAGTCCACGCTGGCAATTGAAGTGAACGATCCGCCCCTCGCCGCGCTCAGCCTGCTCCCGGCGGAGAACATCCGGGTCGGCGATGTGTTTTCCATGGATGCCTCGGCCAGCACGGACAGCGACGGCAGCATCGTGCTTTATGAGTGGGACGCTGACGGCGATTTTAACTTCGAACAGAGCGGCACGGTTAACACCCTCGAGGGATTGAGCATTGACTCGCCGGGTACCCATACCCTGCGCGTCCGGGTTACGGATGACGATGGCGCAAGCGTTGCTGCGACGGCGGTGCTGAGGGTCTACAACTGGAGTGTCACAGCAGTCGATGAAAGCGGCGATACCGGCCAGTTCACCTCGCTGGCGGTGGTAAACGGCAAGCCCGCAGTGAGTTTCTACGATGCTGAAAATGGCGACCTGCGCTATGTCCGCGCAGTGGACAGTGCCGGCGCGGGGTGGGGCACTCCTGTCACGGTTGACGCTGCCGGCGTAACCGGCAGGTTCACTTCGCTGGCAGTGGTCAACGGCAATCCCGCGATCAGCTACTACGACCTTGACAACGGCGACCTGCGCTTTGTACGGGCGACCGACGCTGACGGAGCCAGCTGGGCGGTGCCTCTCAGCGTGGACATTACGAACAATACCGGCCAGTACACCTCGCTGGCAATTGTCAACGGCAACCCGGCGATCGGTTATTACTATGCCAACTCCGGTGACCTGCGCTTTGTTCGATCCAGCGATGCCAGCGGGACGATGTGGAGCGCTCCGCTGGACGTGGATACCACTGGCAACACCGGCCTGCACGCTTCACTCAGCGTCGTCAATGGCAACCCGGCCATCGGTTACTACAATGGCGGCGGCAATGCCGACCTTATGTATGTCCGGGCCACGGATGCCAGCGGGACGAGCTGGGGCACACCCTTGACCCTCGACAGCGAGGGTACAACGGGCGAGTACTGCGCGCTGGAGGTGGTCAACGGCAATCCCGCGCTGAGCTACTTCGACGGTACAAACCTCGACCTGCGCTATGTCCGGGCGACGGACAACAGCGGCACCAGCTGGGGTACACCGGTAACAGTTGACAGCAACGGTGATGTTGGCTGGTACACCTCGCTGGCGGTAATCAACGGCCAGCCGGCGATCAGCTACTTCGATCTTGGCTCTGCCATCCTGCGCTATGTGCGGGCTGCAGACAGTGACGGTGCGGACTGGCCCGCGCCAGACATTGCTGATGACAGCAGCATAGCCGGGCACTACGGCTCGCTGGCGCTGGTTGATGGCCGGCCAGCGGTGAGCTATTACGACATCAGCGCTGGCGACCTGCGCTTTGCCATCGGCTTTTAGTCGCGGCCCGAGCAGCCGCAAGCTGAAATGAGTAAGCGCGGGGACGGTCTGAACCCGGCCCGGGCAGGCTGCGTCCTGTATGCGCTGCCGGCGCTGCGGGAAGCTGGAAGCGCCCCTATTGGGGTAGAATGAGTTGACCAACCTGACAAGGCGGAAACGATGACTTCCAATCGCGCTGCAAGCTGCCGCATCGGCCTCGGGCTTCTGCTCGCGGCTTTGACCGCTGTGATCCTCAGCGCCTGCGGCGGCGGCGGCGGCAGTAATGCCGTGACTATCTCTTCGATCAACCTGAACCCGGGTACGCCGGCGGCGGGAACTGTGGTGACCCTCTCGGCCAGCATCACTGCCCCGGGCGGCAATGCCGGCAGCCTGACCAAGGCCTGGAGCGTCTCATCCGGCACGCTGAGCCTCACCCCGCCGGACTTCAGCCTGGTGCTGCGCGATACGGCCAGGGCCGCCAGCGCCGACACCCTGTCGACGACCCAGGCGAATGTCTACTGGCTGGTCCCGGCGACCGCCGGCAGCGCGACCATCAGCCTCGCGGTGGACAGCGCCAGCAAGACCCGCGACGTCAGCTTCGGCGCCAGCCCGGTGACCCTGTCGGTATCCGACGGCAGCAACAACGCCAAGATCTGCACCATCCAGGTCAATGATGTCTCCGACCTCTATCAGGCGGCCTTCCGGGTCAACTTCAGTTCGGCCTGGGAGCCGATTCTTGCCGAGCCCGGCGACTTCCTCGGCGCCGAGAGCGACATCCTCTTCTTCGACATGACCAACCAGACTGGCTTCGTCCCGGTGGCGATCACCCGCAAGGGCAACGCCGCGGGGGTCGATGGCGACGGCGTACTGGCGACCATCACCTTCTCCCCTGCCGCCGGCTCCAGCTCGGCCGTGCGCGAAGCCGCGGATGCTGCCTCGCCCTTTGACCTGGGACTCGTTGTCCTGCGCAACAGTTCTGACCAGGCGATCAAGTAGCAGCCCCGGCGCGGATCACAAGTCCCTTAGCTGCAATACCACCCGGCCCCAGAGCTGGCCCTCCTGGCCTTCGCGCTCCAGGGCGTCGGGCGGCACGCTCACGCCGCGATCAGCCAGCGCAGAGATGGCTTCACGCGCTGCGCGCAAAGTAATGAGGGGGTAGGCGGAGTTCAGCGGCACCAGCTGGACCCGGCCGTCGGGCAGGCGGCGATACTGCTTCACCACGTCGCCGTCAGGGTCGACCCGCGCGGCGACGATGCAGCCCTCAAAGACCCCCGAGCGCGGGCTGACGACCACGATATCCCCCTCGGCCAGCAGCGGCAGCATCGAATCACCGCGCACCCGCAGGGCATAGGCGCTGGGGTCGCGGCGCAGCACATCCGCCGGCACCGGGATCTGCGCCTGGGGGCCATAGCGCGGCGCCTGCACCTCTCCCAGCCCGGCGGCCACATCCGCGAAGAAGGGCACGGAGGTGTCATAGCTCAGGCCGCTGACCCGGCCCAGGGCCTCCAGCGAGCCGGCCAGCCAGGCATCCGCCGGCCCGCTCCCGCCGCTTGCTGCCTGTGGGCCGCTGCCCGGCCGCAGGCCCGGGCCCGGCAGTCCGGCGCTATCCTCCAGCCCGCCAAGCTGGGCCAGCAGCAGCCGCCGCAGGCCGACATCCGCCGCCGGACTGCGCTGCTGTGCCAGCTCCAGCAGGCTCAGCACGGCCCGCTGGGTCTCAGCCTCTACCGCGCAGAGCCGCAGCCAGGCCGCGACCTGCGGCGCTTCGGGCAGGCCGACGCCGCGCTCCCAGCGCGAGACCCGGCTCTGGCTGACGCCCAGTTCGCGGGCCAGCGCGCCCTGATCCTGGCCCGAGCGCAGCCGCAGCACCCGCAGCAGCATCCCTGCGCTGCGTTCCGGGCCGGACGATGAAGAAGTTACTGGTCGTTTCATATTGCCTTTCATTGACAAGTGGTCTAGTTATGCTAACACAAAAATTGTCCCTTGACAAACTTATTTTTGCTGTTATACTGCCTTTGTGATGACTGAATATTCAGTCAACGTGACAGGTTCTGCTGAGGGAGGCGATACTGATGAGTTTGAGGGACTGGCGCTATGCCGCCGGACTGTCCCAGCGCCAGCTGGCAAGCAAGGCGCGGGTGTCGAGGACCACGCTGGGGCATATCGAGCAGCAGCGTCGCCCGCCCAGTGTGGCGGTGGCGGGCCGCATTGTCGACGCGCTCTGCCGCGAGCTGGGACTGCGGCTGGAGACCTGGCACATCTTCCCGCAGGTCTTTCATGCGCCGGAGGAGCTGCTGGAACAGAGTGTCAGCAGCCAGCGGGAGTGGCAGTGAGCCCCCTGCGCCGCAGGGCGCAGAGCCCAGAGCCCGCCCTGGTCATACCGGGCGAGGCGCCGGCGCCTCCCGCGACGGACAGCGCGCCGGTTGAGCGCCTGCAGCGGCTGGTGGCCTGGGCCGCGGCCGCCGAGGTGCTGGACAAGCCCGACGGGACGCAGTTGCTGGGTGAAGGCGAGCTGCTCGAACACATCGGCCGCCGCCTGAGCTTTGAAACCCTCGGCAGCCTGATCCGCGCCCGCATCGCCGCCCTCTGCCTCGAGGCCCGTTCGGGCTCCGAGCTGGGCAGTCTGATCCGGGCGCTGGGCAAGCCGCCGGCCTGGCTGACAGGCAGCGATGCTGCGAGAAGCGCGCTCGACCCGGCCCTGAGCCTGCCGCCGGGAATGGCCGAGATGAGCCTAGACGAAATCATCTCCGAGAGCCGGCGGCTGATCACCGAGATCGAGTTTGAGCGCAGCAGCGGCCAGGCGGACAGCACCGCCGCCGGCTGATACGGCCCGGGAACATACCTTAAATGATCGCTACAAGACACAAGCTGGAAGCAGTCTCTCCCCGGCACACGCGGATGGCCTGGCTGCACTGGCGGATGCAGAGCAACTGGCTGCGCTGCGGCGGGCTGTATGCCTTCACGGTCATCACCCTGGCCCACCTGCTGAGCTGTGCCTGCGCGCCCTTTCAGCTTGATCTCTGCCGCGCGCTGGACAGCGCCCTGCAGCCGGGCGGACGCCTGCTGGGGGCCCTGCCCCGCGAGCATGGCAAAAGCACCCTGGGCACCGTGGCTCTGATCCTGCGCGAGCTGTGCCTGCCGGAAGAAGAACCCTGCCGCGACAGTGCCGACCAGGCAGCGGTTCTCGAAGGCGCCCCGGACCACGAGGTGCAGCCCGGAACCGTCCGGGCCTGTGACAACGCTATCCCTACGCTCACCCGCTGCGCGGCCGGCCCCGGTGCCGGACCCGAAGCCTCGCCACGTGCCGGCCTTGGACGCCGCCCACGCCCGGGCAGTACCGCGCCCGGCGAGGCTGCCTCGGGCCGTCCGGGCCGGCCGCCTGCGGGCCTGCGACGCGAAAGTAAACGTAACATCCTGCTGGTCTGCGCCAACCAGCAGGAAGCCAATGCCAAGCTGCGCCTGATCGTCCTCGAGCTGGAGCGTAACGCGCGGCTGGCGGCACTGGGAGGCAGCGGGCTGCAGCCCCAGCGCGACCGCAAGGGCCAGCTGGTGGCCTATGGCGACAGCGAGATCGTGCTGGCTTCCGGCCAGCGTGTGCGGGCCATCGGCTTTGGCGCCAAGGTCCGCGGCCAGCTCTTTGACGGCCGCCGCCCCGACCTGATCGTGCTGGATGATCCTGAGGACGACCGCTCGGTGGCCAGCGCCCTGATCCGCCGCCGCCTGCGCAGCTGGTGCGATACCGCGCTGCTCAACAGCCTGGATGTAAACCGCGGCTCGCTGGTCTGGCTCGGCACACTGCTGCGCCATGACAGTGTGCTGGCGCAGTGGCTCAGTGAGAAGTCCGCGAACGCGGACTTGACGAAGGTCGAAAGTCGGAGGTCTGAATCGGAACTAGTTCTTTCAGGGCAAGGCAGCTTCAACTCGGAAGTTCTCCCGGATTTGCTGCGATCCGCAGCTTCCGGGTCGCAGGGACTGACCGACTCAGACCTCCGACTTCCGACCTCCGACCTTTCTCCCATCAGCGGGCCGCACTGGAGCACTATCAAGCTGGCGGCCCTCGACGAGAACGACCAGCCCCTGTGGCCGGCCCGCTGGAGTTATGCCGCATTGATGGCGCGCAAAGCCGAGATCGGCTCCCGCGCCTTCGCCCAGGAGTACCTGAACCAGCCGCTGAGCCTGGAGCTGGTCGTCTTCCACGACAGCGACTGGCGTACCTATGACCCGCAGGGCCTCAGCCTGGATGGCGAAGCCTGGTGCGCGGCCGGCGAGCCCCTGACGGTGGCGATTGGCGTTGACCCGGCGATCGGCGCGGCGGGCGCTGAGCCGGGGGCCGGGCACGACTTTTGCGCCATCGCGGTGGTCGGTCTGTGGCAGCCGGACGAGACCGAGCTGGACCCGCCGGCGGATGGCATCCAAGGGCCGCAGGAGCTGGCACGCCGCCAGCCGCGGATCTATGTTCTGGAAGTCTTCCGCGAGCGCCTGCCCTTCGCCCAGCAGCTCAGCCGTCTAGAGCGCCTGAGCCGGCTTTGGCGGCCGCGGCGCATCGGGATCGAGGCAGTGGCCTATCAGCAGGCGCTCAGTCAGAGCGCGCTCAGCCGCGGGCTGCCGGCTGTGGCGATGGGCGAGACCCGGGCCAAGGCGCTGCCTATCGAGGCGATGGCGCGGCATGTGGCGGAGGGCCGCGTGCTGCTCCCGGTCAGCGGATCGTGGGTGGAGATCTTCCGGCGCGAGGCGCGGGAGTATCCCGCCGGTGCACACGACGACCAGCTCGACGCCCTGGCCCGGGCGATTGAGTGCGCGCTGAGCCTGGGCAGCTCTAGTCACGAAGTTGAGGGAACGGATGAGCGTCGCAGCGCATCTCGCTGGCGCGGTTTCTAGGCATGTCGAATGTCGAAGGTCCTATGTCTGATGAAGACGTCGAAAGTCGGATGTCGGAAGTAGCAGGTTCAGCAGTCCGGCTTGAGCGCAGGTATTAAAGGAGCAGTATGAGTATGTGGTTTTTCCCTCGCAAGAAGGCATTGGTTCTTGAATCGAAGGCGACCGTTGCGGAAGCTGCCTTAACGGAGCAGAAGGCCGATTCAGACCTCCGACATCCGACCTCCGACTCCCTGTTTGCTGAATCAGCCTCAATCGTCTCCGACCTCCACGAGCACCTGCTTATGTACGGCGGCGCCGGTGGAGTCCTGCCCAACCGCGACCCCCTGCTGAGCCAGCAGCAGCCCGACGGCGCCTATGCCCGGCCCTATGGCCTGTTTGAAGAGGCCATCGACAAGGATGCGCATCTGGCGGCGCTGCTGGCCCAGCGCAAGGCCGCACTGCTGGCATGGGAGCGCCGGGTAGTCCCGGCGGACGACTCGCCGCGGGCCAGGCAGATCGCGGACTTCGTCGAGGCCGCGCTGGAGGGCATCAGCCAGGGTGGCAACGCGGCGGCCGGCGGCGGCTTTGAGCGGGATCTGTCGGAGCTGCTCGATGCGATTGCCTATGGCTTCGCGGTCAGCGAAGTGATTTGGGAACGGCGTCCTGTAGGGGCGGAGCTTGTCTCCGCCCGTCCGGATTCCTCTGTGGGGGCCGAGCTTGTCTCGGCCCGAGGTGGGGGCGGCGAAGACGGGCCGACACAAGGTCGGCCCCTACAAGACGGCCGGGGACAAGCCCCGGCCCTACAAGAGCATGTAGTTCCGAAGGAACTACGCTCCCGGCACCCGCGGCGATTTGTTTTCAGCCTGCGGCCCGGCGGCGGTTTTGAACCGCGCCTGCTGACGGCGGCTGCGCCGGTGGAGGGCGAGGCCCTGCCGGCGCGTAAGCTTTTGGTCTTCGCGCCCTATGGCCGCCATGAAAACCCCTATGGCCATCCGCTGCTTAGAAGTGTCTGGTGGCTGGCCTGGTTCAAGCGCCACGCCCTGAAGTACTGGGTGATGTACAGCGAGAAGTTCGGCGCGCCGACCGCGGTGCTGCAGTACCCGCTTGGCGCGACCGAGCGCGAGAAGCGCGGCTATAAGCGCATCATCGCCGGCCTGCAGCAGGAAACCGGGCTGGTCGTCCCAGAAGGGGTGCAGCTTTCGCTGCTGGAGGCGCAGCGCAGCGGAACGGTGCAGACCTACAGCGAACTGCTGCGCTTCTGCAACGAGGAGATGAGCAAGGCGATCCTCGGCCAGACCTTAAGCGTCGAGGCCGGCGAGCGCGGTGCGCGCAGCCTCGGCGAAGTGCACATGGCCGTGCGCGAAGACATCGTGCGCTGCGACGCCCAGGCGCTGATGGCGCTGGTCAACGGCCAGCTCATCCCCTGGATTGTGGAGCTGAATTTCGGCTCTGTAGGGGCGGACCTTGTGTCCGCCCGCGGTTCGCTGGGAGAAGACGGGCCGACACAAGGTCGGCCCCTACAGCTCCCGCGCTGGGAGCTCTCCCCGCCGCGGCGCGACGACCTTGCCCTGCAGCTGGAGATCGACCGCTTCTTTGCCGAGCGCGGACTTAGCGTCGACGAGACGGAGCTATATGCGAGGTATGGGCGGAAGCTTCCGTAGGGGCGGAGCATGCTCCGCCCACGCTGTAGGGGCGGGTCGAAGACCCGCCCACCTTCCAGCGCGAAACGCAGTGAGCGCTGGCCAGCCCGAAGGGCATCAAGAACTTTGTCGCCATGCTGCGCATGGCGTGTTGTGGGCGGGTCTTCGACCCGCCCCTACAAGAAAGGAGGAACACCTATGGATACCGTAGTAACTGTCAGTGCCCCCGAGGAGGAGCTGCTTGCAGCTCCCCCGCCGCCCGAGATCAACCCCCTGGCGGAAGAAAATGCCCGCCTGCGCGATGAGCTCATTCGGCTCAAGGGCGAACAGAAGCGCCGCGAGATCGCCGCCCTGCTGGCCGAGCTGCGCGCCTCCGGCCAGCTTACGCCGGCGATGGAGTACGCCGGCATCGAGGAAGCCCTGGTCAGCGCCGAAGAGCAGGGCGTGATGGTCAGCCTGCCTTCAGGCCAGCGCCTGTCCTTCGCCGCCGTGCTGAAGGACGTGCTCTCCGCGATCCCCTGCAGCTATGTCAGCGGCTGCGTCTGCGGCGATGAGCCGGCGGGCGCCAAGGCCGTGCAGCTCTCCGCCGACGAACTCTCGGTGGCCCAGAGCCTCGGCCTGACACCCCAGGAGTACGCGGAGATCCGGGGCGCCTGACGCTTCGCGTCGAAAGTCGAAAGTCGAAAGTCGAAATCTCCGGTCCCGGCATCGAGCTGATTGCGCGACGCCGCTGGGCGGGGACTCTGCCCCGCCCCTACAAATCCAGGAGAGGACCCTGGCTCGATGAAGGGAGTACCGAGATCGACATATCGACACATCGACTCATCGACACATCGACTCATCGATATATCGACCTTTGCGAATCCGACCATCGACCTTCGACTTTCGACGAACACAAAAGCACCACCAAGGAGAAACACCATGACCGCACTTTCCGACAATCGCTATACCAAGCACCGCGACGGGCTCTTCACCGCCCAGCCGGTCAAGGCCGGCGCGCATATCTATAAGGGCAGCCTGGTCTGCGCCGACGCCACCGGCTTTGCCGTTCCCGGTGGGGATACCGCCGGCCTCAGCTTCCTCGGCGTGGCCATCGAGGAGGCCGACAACAGCGGCGGCCTGTCCGGGGCGATCACCGTGCGGGTGCAGTGCAGCGGCGTGTTCAGCTTCGCCAAGACCGGCACGATCACCCAGACCAGCATCGGCGCGACGCTCTACATCGTCGACGACCAGACCCTCGCCCTGGCGGCGACGGCGACCAACGACATCCCGGCCGGCAAGCTGGAGGCCCTGGACGGCAGCGACGTGTGGTGCCGGATTAAGGTGTAGGGGCCGAGCATGCTCGGCCCGGTAATGCCGGGGCTTGTCCCCGGCC
>CAZEJB010000067.1:0-6099 GCA_964512635.1 uncultured Planctomycetales bacterium
GGTCCGCGCTCGCGGCCCTGTGGTGTGCCGTCCGCCGCCGGGGCAGCCGCCGGGCGGCCGGAAAGTCCCTCATTCAGCGCGACTGCATAGCTGTGGTTCTGGCTGGAGATGTTCACAAGGCCGCTTTGCAGATCCAGCACCGGGTGGTTGGCACCGCGGTTGCCGAACTTCAGACGATAGGTCGGGATGCCCGCCGCGCGGGCCAGCAACTGGTTGCCAAGGCAGATGCCAAAGACCGGCAGCCGCCGCAGGCTGCCATCCGGGCAGCGGAGGTACTCCTCATCCGGCGAGCCGGAGCCTTCGCCGCCAGCCAGCGCGATCAATCGCTTAAGCTCCGGCAGGACATAGTCCATCCGCGCCGGGTCACCGGGGCCGTTGCTGAGAAAGACGCCATCGGGCTGGATCGCCAGAAGTTCCGCGGCTGTGGCAGTGGCCGGGAAGACATGCACCTCGCAGCCGCGGACAGTCAGGTTGTCGAGGATGCCGCGCTTGATGCCAAAGTCGTAGGCCGCCACGGTGAAGCGCTTTTCGCTGATCACCGCCGGCGCGATGCTGCGGATTGCGACAGCCGTAGTTCCGCCGGGGAAAAGGTCGTCCTGCTGGCGGGCCAGTTCCCCGCCCTGGCCGGCTTCCCAGCCACTGCGGTACTGGTGCCCCGCGGGCAGCATGTAGGTCTGCAGGCAGCTCACTCCAGGTACTAGATCCTGGTCCGAGAAGTCCGGCTGGCCACGCAGGATCGCCAGCGCTTCCTCTTCACTGTGCTCGGTAGTGATCATGCCGAGCTTCTCGCCGTTGTCCCGCAGATGGCGGGTCAGGCGGCGTGTGTCGATGCCATGGATGCCGGTAATGCCTTCCAGCAGCAGCATGTCCGTCAGGGTGCGGTCGGAGCGCCAGTTATCGCGGCCGGCGGAAAGCTCGGAGATCACTACGCCACGGGCATGGACCTTTTCACTCTGGTAGTCAGCCGTGTTAACGCCATAGATGCCGATCAGCGGGAAGGTGAAGACGAGTATCTCCCCTGCATATGACGGGTCCGTCAGGGTTTCCTGGTAGCCGGTCATGCCGGTGTTGAACACCAGCTTGCCGATCGTAGTGCCGGCCTGGCCGGCAAGCCTGCCGCGGGCGACGTAACCGTCGCTGAGTACCAGCAGGGCGGGAGGGGATGAGACCATGGCGCGCGTATTTTAGCTTGGGGAGGGACGAGGGAACAGGGAACAGGGACTGGGAAGTTGTAGTGACTGTCGGGAAGACATGGATCGAAAGTCCTTCTGGTCCCTAATCCCTGTTCCCTGATCCCTTTCAATCGTCCCGCGGCGTTGTCACGTCTATAATCGCGCCGTGCGAATCCTCCTGACCATCGTCCTGCTGGGCCTGCTGGGCCTGCTTGCCTGCAAGCAGGCGACTTCCAACGGCAGCAAGACCGGCAAGACAGGTTCCAGCGGCTCCGGTGGCCCGGCGCTGTTGGCTGAGGACGGCCCGGCGCTGCCCTATCCTGATGCCGAGATCAAGTTTCTGCAGGCGGCCCTGGATAAGCCCACTGACGGCTATCCAGCACTGGCTAACACCTGGTCGGTTATCGCCTCCCTGCCCTGGCCCCAGCCGGCCGCCAGCGGATCGCTGCAGGAGCAGCTGACGGCGACGGTAAGGAAGCAATACGTCGAGGCCAGCGCCGCCGGCAAGCCGCCGCCGGAACTGCTGGCGGCCCAGCTTGCCCTGCTGCCCGGCGAAGGCGAAGCGGCCATCAAGAGCGCGCTGGACAGCCAGCAATGGGTCCAGTTGCAGTCTCTGCGCTTCAACGCAGAAGTCGGGCACCGCCTGCTGCGCGGTGCGGATGTGCAGCGCATGAGTCCGGCGGCCGCTTCGATCTGCCTGAATCTGCTGCGCGAGTGGGGCAGCGTCGACACCGCCGACCGCCCCTGGCTGGAAGTGCTAAGCGAGAACGAAGATCCGAATGTCGCCCTGCGGGCGGCGGGCTGGCTTTTGCGACTTTCACTGGCACCAGACGCTGCCGACAAGGACAGCGCTGAGAAGTGGCGCAAGCAGCTTGGCACCGCAGTGCGCGAAAAGAGCAGCGACATCCGGGTGATGGCCGCCGCCGGCGAGGGCATCCGGATCAGCAATGATGCAAAGATGGCCGATGCGCTGGTGAACCTGGCGGACAAGGCCCTCAGCTCAGTCCCGGGCCAGATCCCGGAAAAGGAAAAGAGCAGCGGCTCCCCCCATGGCCACATGGGTACCGCCGGAGCCTTCCACGATGAAGGCATGGGCAGCGATGCGGCCAGTGATTCAGCCTCCAGCGCTGGAAAATCAGCGGAAGATCAAAGCGCCGCGGCGAACCCCAACCCGCATGGCAGCGCTGGCAAGGGAGACGCAGTCAAGGCTGCGGATGCCGGAAAAGGCAAAGATAGCGACAAAGACAAAGGAAAAGACAGCGGGAAGCCTAAGGTTGACCCGAAGTCCGGCCAGACCTCCTTCGAGATTCTGTACACGATGTATGCCCTGTGCTTCCTGCCGGGCGAGCAGGCCAGCCTGCTGCGCCAGAAGCTGCTGGAAGCCAAAGATCCCAATGTTGCCTGGCATGCGCGCCTCGGCGAGCTGCTGGCCGGTAACCCTGAGCCCTGGAACACGGCGCTGGAACAGGAAGGTTTCAGCTATCAGTTCTGGCTGGCCCTGCAGACCCGCGAGGCGGTCAGCACTGAGCTGCTGAGCACTTACGAAAAGGCGGCGACCAGCGAAGAGAGCAGCTATCGCATTGATGTTGCGCGCCAGCTCGAACGCTTCGCCGATCTGGGCCCGGAAGGAATCGGCGCAGAGGATAATAGGCTTGTGGCCCTGCTTCAGCTGCTGACGAAGGACAGCCTCGACCCCGTACGCCAGATGGCCTGGTTCTCGGCGGCCGAGCTGCGCCCGCGGGAGCTGGGCCCGGAGGCGCGTCGCATCGCGGAAAGCGCGGGCGAGCCGCCGGTTTTGCGGCTGGCCGCCTGCTATGCCGTGCTTAACCTGCTGGCGCATGGCACAGAAGTGCCAGCCCCGGCGGCGCCGCAGGCAGACGCGGCTAAAGAAGAGAACAAGGAAGAAGCTGCCGGCAGCGCCGCTGCGCCCGCGGGCGGTGAAGCGTCCGGGACAGCCAGTCCCAGCGGAGAAGGTGCCTGATGCGGCTGCTGCTCTTCATGCTGATCCTGACGGTGGTCTCGGCCCTCGTGGCTGCAGCCGGCGACCGGATGGGCCACCGCGCGGCCCGGCGCAAGCTGCGCCTTGGCAAGCTGCGCCCGCGGGATGTCAGCACGATCATCGCCATCACCACCGGAGTGCTGATCAGCCTGGCCACCTTCGGCGTTGGCCTGCTGGTAAGCCGGGACTTCCGCGATGCCCTGCTGCGTTATGACGAGATCAAGCGCAACACGGTCAAGCTTGAGCAGACGGTCAAGGAGCGTGAGACCCAGCTGGCCAGCGCCGAGGAAAGCCTGAAGAAGCAGCAGGTCCAGCTCAACGCCCTGGAAACCGATCTCGATGCAAAAACTCAGCAGAGCGAGCAGCTTGGCTCGAAGCTGCAGGAAAGCGAGGGCAAGCTGGTGGCGACCGTCGGCCAGCTCAGCAGCAAGGAAGCCGTGCTGCGCAAGCAGGAGAAGCGAATCCGCGCCAATGAGGCCAAGATCGAGGACCAGCGCGCCCAGTCGAAGGTTTGGGGCAGCATGGCCGAGTACATGACCCGTAACAAGCAGGCTCAGCAGGAAGAGCTGCAAAACGCAGCCCAGCGCCGACTCGTGCTGGCCAAGGATGAACCTTTGTTCTATGGCCGGGTGAAGGCCGCGGATGCTGGAAGCCTTAACCAGATTGTCCAGTCCGCCATCAGCAGCGTTCAGCGGCGCCTGCTGGACCAGTACGGCCTGCAGATCTCGCCGGGCTCGGAAAGTGACGGCGAGGCCTTCATCAATGCCTTTCCCTACAAAGGCCAGGATGCAATGTTTGTTATCTATGTCGCCGCCAACATCTTTGAAGGCGACGACGCCAAGCTGGCCTACACCGCCGATGAACTGCGGCCGCTTGTCAAGGCCGGTTCGGTGGTGCTGGATGTGACAGTCAGTGAGCGCGAGGCCAGCCTGAGTGTCTTTGGGGCGGCGGCCCGCCAGTTCGCTGTGGCTTCCAGCTTTGACGCCGACAGTTTTGCAGATTTCGCCGTGACTTTGCAGGATGGCCTGCTGCGCGCTGCGCTCGACAAAGGCTTTCTGCCGGAGCTGTGGACCAACGACTTCCCAAACCCGGTAACAAAACTGGTGGACACGGCAGAGACCCTGGTCGGCCGCGCCCGGCCCTTCAAGATCCAGTTTGTGGCCAAGCACGACCTGACAGCCTTGGACGGCCTGGCCGACTGTGAGATCCATATCACCAGCCTCGCCGATTCGCGCGGGGCTGAGACCACCGCCGAGCCTGCGGCCTCAGCGGATAGCGGCGAAGGCCAACCACAGTGATAAAAACATACCCGCGACGGCTTGACCCCCACCAGTGTGCTCTTGGTTCTGCCACAGCCTTGCTCGCTGCCGGCCTTGTGCTGATCCTGCTTATCTTCGCCGCTGCAGCTCCCGCTCTGGCCGGACCCTTCCAGCCGCGGAGCAAGGATAAGGATAAGACCCCGCCGGCCGAGACGCCGGCGACCGACAGCAGCACCAAAGACCCGGATGCAGGTTCGTCGACGGCGCCTGCAGACGCGCAGCCTGCTGCCGAGCCAGCAGTTCCGGCAACCGGAGCGCCGCGGCCGACCCATGCCGATGCGCCGCCGATCCCGCTGCGCGGCAATCTGCGGATGGTGATCCGCCCGACCATTCTGGGCCTGGTGCCCAACCGCGACCCTGAGGGCTATGGCGAGGTCTTTGCCCGGGTGCTGGCGGCCGATGGCAGCCGTGCCCAGCTCTATTTTGAGGTCAAGGAATTCGTCAAGCGCAGCGGCCCGCGGACCAGCTGGCTGGCCAGTCTGCAGGAGGACACTGACAGCGAAGGAGCCGGCGGGACCACACACGCGCCGGCAGCCGGCAACCATGCACCCGTGCCGGAGATTGGCGCCAACGCAGATCCGCAGCCCCGCGAGCTGATGCTGGCTGATTTCGGCCACCGCATCGAAGAAACCCGTATCCGGCGCGGCGAGCTGAACTTCAGCGGGCTCGATTCAGCGGCGATGGCCTCACCGCCGCTCTTCTGGGGCGATGGTCCCTGGCAGGCCAGCGGCAGCGGAATCTGGCTCTCCCGCGCCCTGCTGGCCCAGCTCAAGCAAAGCGGCCAGGCCGTCTGGCAGCGCTTTGAGATGTATGGCCCGCCGGCGCCTGCTAACGCTGAAGCAGCCAGTCTGATCGTGATCAAAGCTGATGCGAAGTACCCCTGTGTGGTCAACGGCGCGCGGGTGATGCTGCCGGCGCTGTATTGCCGCGACAGCCTCGGGCTTGCCGAGTACTGGATCCACGACGACCCGGCCAATCCGCTGCTGCTCAAGCTCAGCTTCCTGCCGCCCGAGGGTATGAAGCCGATCGAGAGCATCGTCGAGCTGGATGAGAGCGACGCGCCGGCGGATGGCCGCGATCCGCGTCTGCCCAAGCTGCTGGTCAAGCGCGACGGCGGCGACAGCAGCGGTATTGGAGCGCCGATTCCGTCCGGGAATCAGTTCGGCGGCCAGCGCCAGGCGCCCCCGGATGTCCAGCGCGCCGAGCGCCTTGACGATGGCGGCGAAGATGATGAAGGTACCGACGAAGATGAAGCTGACGAAGAGTCCGGCGCTGCCGATGAGACTGCCGGGCGCACCGCTCAGGGTCCGGTCGCAGCTCCAGGCAGCAATGCCGGCATCGATACCGGGGCCGGCTTTACCGGAGCCCTGCCGGGGGCGCCGCTGAGCGACTACAGCCCGCCGGGCATTGACGAGCTGGTCGCCTGCGGCGGCGGCTATGCGATCGTCGAAATAGACTTCTAATGGCTAATGGTTAATGGCTAATGGTGGAAGAAGCAGAACGCTTGCGCCGCCGCATGCACTGTCTTATGGAGTGGGCCGAGGCAAGCTGCGGCGCTTCAAACCAAGTCCAGCTTCCGGCCCAACTCTTTCCATTAGCCATTAACCAT
>CAZEJB010000067.1:6199-11088 GCA_964512635.1 uncultured Planctomycetales bacterium
CAGCCATTCGGTATGCATCTACAATTGAGTTGTGCCCGTCATCGGAATATCCATCTCCCGTCTGCGTGAGCTTGTGCGCGCCGACATCAGCGACGACAAGCTGGCCGAACTGCTCGACCAGCTCGGCTGCGATGTCGACGGCGTGACCTCCATGCTGCGCTACAAGAGCCGCGCCAGCGACTATGTGATCGAGGTCCTGCCCTCGGAAAGCCTGCCCCTGACCGACCAGGCCAGCGGCAAGACGGTCGAGAAGGCTGAGGACCTGTGGGACAAGGTTGGCGAGGAAACAGTGGTGCGCCTGGACCTGCTGCCGGTGCGGCCGGACATCTTCGACGCCGGCGGGCTGGCCCGCGCCCTGCGCGGCTACCTGGGCGTGCAGACCGGCCTGCCGCAGTACGACTTTGCCGAGCCGGGGCCGGAGGGCCGCTGGCGCGTGGAGGTCGATCCGCGCCTGGCCGACCCGATGTATCGGCGGCCCTTTATCCAGTGCGCCATCGTGCGCAACGTCACGCTGGACGACTCGGGCCTGCGCGCGGTGATGAAGCTGCAGGAGAACCTGCACTGGGCGCTCTGCCGCGACCGCAAGTTCGCCAGCCTCGGCGCCTATGACCTGTCGAAACTGCAAAGCCCGATCCGCTATACCCTCGTCGACCGCGACGAGTTCCGCTTCACGCCGCTGTTCTGGGCCTGGCGCGGGGATGTCAGCCCGGAGCTGATGCTCAAGGAGCATCCCAAAGGCATGGCCTATGCACACCTCGTAGAAGGTCTTTCCGAGGTGCCGGCGCTGATCGCGGCCAATGATGTCGTGCTCAGCCTGCCGCCGGTGATCAACGCAGAACAAAGCAAGGTGACCACCGCCACCCGCGACATCTTCCTGGATGTCACGGGCCACAACCTGCCGGTGGTGACCCGCGCGCTGAGCCTGCTGGCGACGGCCATCGTCGAGATGGACACCAAGGGACAAGCGCGGATTGAGCAGGTCGAGATTGTAGGGGCGCACTGCGTGCACCCGGACGGTGATGTGCGAGGGCAGGCCGAGGGCGCACGCAGTGCGTCCCTACTTACACCAGCGCTGGCTACCGAGACCTACAGCCTGCGGCCCGAGTATGCCGCAAAACTGCTCGGCCTCGAGCTGTCCCGCGAGAAGTGCATCGAGCTGCTGCGCAATATGCGCCATGATGTACACGACCCGGAAGGCGCACATGGCAACTTCCCATCGATTCATGGCGGGCATCGCGATCCGCTGCTGGTCACCGTCGCCGCCTACCGCAACGACATTATGCACGAGGTCGATCTGGTCGAGGACATTGCGGTGGCCTATGGCTACCACCACATCGTCCCCAGCCTGGTGCCGAGCTTCACCGCAGGCGAAGGGCTGGCACTGAACAACCTGTCGCGCAAGGCCGCCAGCGTGATGTGCGGCCTGCAGTTCACCGAGGTGCTGAGCCTGGTGCTGACCAGCGAGAACGAGCACTACGCGCGCCTGCGGCGGGCCGAGAGCCTGCAGCGTGTGACCCTGGCCAATCCGATCAGCGTCGAGCAGACGATGATGCGCGAGCATCTCTATGCCAGCCTGCTTGGCGTGCTGGCGCTGAACATGGACCAGCCGCTGCCCCAGCGCATCTTTGAGGTCGGTGATGTGGTTAAGTACGGCACAGACCTCAGCGCGCCGCCAACTGCCTTGGTAGGGGCGGGGCAGAGTCCCCGCCCTGGTGTACGAGGCGAAGAAGGCGGGGACTATGCCCCGCCCCTACAAGAGCAAGATGAAGACGGGCCGAGACAAGCTCGGCCCCTACAAGAGGCGGGCGCGGAGTCCCGCCCTACGCACGACCCCCGGCCGCATGAACTTCGTGTGCTCGGCGCCGCGATCTGCCATGGCCGCGCGGGTTACAGCGAAGGCCGCGGCGTGCTGGACAGCCTGCTGTATGAGCTGGGCTATCTTGTAGGGGCGGAGCTTGTCTCCGCCCGGAAAGAAGAAGGGCCGACACAAGGTCGGCCCCTACAGGTCGAATACCGAGCCGACGACAATCCGACGGCGCTGCCGGGCCGCGCGGCTGCGGTGTATCAGGGCGAGCGCCGCATCGCCGAGCTGTTTGAGGTCCACCCGGAAACTCTGACGCGCTTTGGCCTCAGTACCCCGGTGGTGCTGCTCAGCGTGCTGCTGGGCGAGAATGGCTAATGGCTAATGGCTAATGGCTAATGGCTAATGGGCAGACGCGCTCGCCGGATCTGGGCTTCTACTTACCTTGGCAGAAGCAATTGTCTTCTTGGATATTGCCGTGAATATTGCGATCAGTTCGCTCACCTCACCATGCAGACTCGCGAGCTCCTTCGAATCCATCAGTCCAGCAGCTTCGAGCACCTGAAACCAGTATCGGGTTTCTTCAGCCTCCTGAAGACAAATCTGAATCTTGGAATAGAACTCTGCTCTGCTTCTTGCCCGCTGTGCTTCGCGATAGTTGGCACCTATGGAGGTTGAACTTCGAAGAACCTGCTTTCCGATGACCCAGCCCTCAACTTTGTCAGGTAGCTTGCCAACCAGACGGATAACAATTGCGGCGAACTGCAGTGTTCGATCCAACATTTGCTCTGTGGTCATGTCAATATTATATATTAATAGGCTATATCTGTCAATTTTTGTTTTTCCATTAGCCATTAGCCATTGGCCATTAGCCTTTCCCCCTGTTCTACAATCCCCGCGTGCAAAACCGTGTTTCCCTCACTGCTCTGCCGACCGCCTCGGCCTTCATCCGCGACTACGCCGACCCGCAGGGCTTCGACAAGGTCCGCAGCTTCTTCGCCTATGACCCGCATGCGTGTGACGCTGCCGGGAACCTGGATTGCTATGACGCGCGCCTGAGTGAGCTTAATAGTCTTGCTCCGGAACTGACCGCCCATCGCAGCGCGGCAGCGGACGCGCTTGCCGCCCAGCAGCGGCGCTGGGGCGGGCATCTGCAAAGCGGCAACCGCAGTGCGCTGGATGCATGCGACGCCCTCAAGGGCAAACGCACTTACGCCATCGTCACCGGCCAGCAGGTCGGCCTCTTTGGCGGGCCGCTGTATACCCAGCTCAAGGCCATCGCGGCGATCAAGCTGGCGCGCGAGCTGGAGGAGCGCTACGATGAGTGCCGCTTTATCCCGATGTTCTGGATGGCATCCTCCGACCACGACTTTGAGGAAGTCCGCCGCAGCTTCATCCTCGACCGCAGCGGAGTTGTACAAGAGATCTCGCTGCCGGCGGAAACAGAAGCCGATGCGGGGCGCACTGTTGAATCCCGCCTTGTCGGCCCGGCACTGCAGGACGCGCTGGCGCAGCTTGAGGAGTTGCTGCCCGGCGGCGAGCAGCGTGAGGCTGTGCTGGCGGCCCTGCGCGAGGACTATGGCTCGGCTGAGGCGCTCAGCGGCCCCGGCGGCATGCTGCTGGGTTTCGCGCGCTTCATGGCGCGGCTGTTTGACGGCACTGGCCTTGTGCTGGTCGACCCTCAGGACCCGGCGCTGATGCAGTTCATGCGGCCCCTGCTGCGCGCGGAGCTGGAGCATGCGGCAGAGAGTGAAGCGGCGCTGACTGCCCGCAACGAACAATTGCAGGCGGCCGGGTATCCGCTGCAGGTAGAACAGCTGCCTGGCGACACCAGCCTGTTTCTGCTCAGCGAGCGGGGGAAGAGGCAGAAGATTTCGCGGGTAGGGGCGAGTCTTGACTCGCCCGATTCAGATCTTGTAGGGCCGGGGCTTGTCCCCGGCCAGCCAGTAGGGGCCGAGCATAGCCTCAGCTCGGCAGAAGAGGGCGCGGATACTACCGCGCCCCTACAAAACAAGTCGGGCGGGGACAAGCCCGCGCCCCTGCGGGAATTCCAGCTGCGCGGCACCGATCAGCGCTTCAGCCTCGACGAGCTGCTGGCGCTGGTCGATAGCGCCCCCGGGCGCTTCGTGCCCGGCGTGATGCTGCGTCCGCTGCAGCAGAACCTGCTGATCCCGCCGTTGGCCTTCATCGGCGGCGCGGCGGAGATCGCCTATCGCGCGCAGACCACCGCCGTTTTCGAGCTGCACAAGGCCGCGGGCCGCGGCGCATCCATGGCGCCGGCCTTCCTGCGCGCCAGCGCGACCCTGCTGCCGCAAAAGAGCGCCGAGCTGCTGGACGAGCTGGGCTGGGAGCTGGCGGACTTCTATGCCCCGCCGCAGGATCTTGCCGGGCGCGCGGTCTCCGGCGAGCGCCCCGAGGAGATAGCGCACGCGATTGAGGAGTATCTTGAAGCCCTGCACAGCGCCGAGGCGCGCCTCAAGGCCGAGGCGGTCAAGCTGGACCCGAACCTGGAGCTGACCTTCGAGACCCTGCGCGGCAACCTGATCAAGCATGTCGAGACGCTGAGCAAGAAGATCGACAATGTGCTCAAGCAGCGTGCCGATTCGCGCCTCAAGCGCGTTGCCGCGGCGGCGGCGCTGATCTATCCGCGGGCAGGCGGGCAGAGCGCCGGGGCTAACGCCGGGCCGCCAAAGAGCGGGCCGCCAAAGAACGGACCCCAGGAGCGCATGCTGGGCATCGCCAGTTTCCTGCCGCGCTATGGCTTTGAGCTGACTGCCCGCCTGCTGGACGAGCTGGACTTCCCCTGCTGGGAGCATCAGGTCGTCATCCTGTAAGGCCGGCAAGCCAGATCGCCTGTATCCCCGGCCCGGCAGGCAAAAACAAAGGGCGGCATTGCTGCCGCCCTCGCTTTCAGCCGCCAGTCCCCGGGATGGAACTAACGTATTGTGATACCCCTTCCCGCCTGCCTCCCTGCAGTCCGCCGTCCATGCACAAGGCCGGGCCGGGTATCGCCGGATTTCTAGTTCGCGTGGCGCTCTACGTAGTACAGATCTCCATTGGTCACGTCCTGATAGGCGATGGAAGGCTG
>CAZEJB010000068.1:0-10611 GCA_964512635.1 uncultured Planctomycetales bacterium
TTGGCGACGCACGGAGGTGGGGTGCTTGTCTGCACCTAAGTACCGTCCGCAGGCGCCCGGCCTGCTGAACTTCCATGAACTCTGCGTCGAGCTGACTCAGCTTGACCTGTCCGGCGGTGTGCGACTTGGAGAGCAGCTGGTCCAGCTCATCGGGCGCTGCCTCGGTTCCGACCGTGTCAGCCTGATGCTGCTGGATGGTCGTGAACCACGGCTGGTCGCCGGCTTCAGCACCCATATCGCCATGCCTCTGGCTGAGTGGCGCTTCCCTTCGGAGCTGCTGCAGCATGCCCTCACCAGCCCCGGGGGCCTGCTGATCCATAACCTCAGGGAAACTCCGCAGTGGCTGGCCCCCTGGACAGAGAGTTATCGCACCGATGCCTGCGCTCTGATCCCGCTGCGTGGCATGCGGGGAGTTCATGCTGTGCTCTGCCTCAGCAACCTCTCGGCTCAGCAGCTGATGCAGCTTGAGAACGAGAACCTTGACCTGCGCCTGGCGCTGCACCAGATCACCCAGCTTTGCCAGCTGCTGCTGGCCAGTCTGGTCGAGCCCCAGCGGCCGGCGGGCACCAGTGCTGATGAAATCAGCGTCCTGGCCCGGATGTTCGAGACACTCGACCAGGGCACTGAGGGCCGCGACCTGTTCCGGGTCTTCCGGGAGATAGTGACCGACCTGATCCCGATTGAACTGATGGCCGTGATCCACGGTCAGCCCGGCAGCGGGCAGCGCAGTGTTGTCACCCTCGCCCGCCAGCTGCACCGCAGTGAGCTTGAGCGCGCTTTTGAGGCCCTCACCGAGCAGTGGCAACGCCGCCGGCGGCATGCCGAGGCGCTGAGCCTCGACGAAGCCGAGCTGAGCGGATCCGAATTCCTGGCCGTCGACTGCGACTGCACCGCCGAGCTGCGTCTGCGCAGCCATGAGATCTTCCCGATTGTGCTGGACAACGAGCTGTTTGCCGTGGTCCTGCTTTCCAGCACCGAGGAGACCCTTTCCAACCGCCGCCTGATCCAGTTCTTCAACATCCTGGCCCACCAGCTGCTGCTGCACGTCAAGAAGGCCCAGCTGCAGGCCCAGAACAGCCAGATGGAGACCCTCGACCGTCTGACCGGGCTGTACAACCAGCGGCACTTCTATGGCCTGCTGGACCGGGAGTACGACCGCGCCCGGCGCTACAACGTGGCCCTTTCGCTGATGATCGTGGACATTGATCACTTCAAGGACGTTAACGAGAGCTATGGTCCCGAGACAGGCGACATCGTCCTTAAGGAGTTGTCCCGGATCATTATGGAAAACATGCGCACTACCGACTTTGGCAGCCGCTACAGCGGCGAGCGCTTTGTTGTGGTGCTGCCCGAGACGCACAACAAAAACTGCGAGCTGATGGCCAGCCGGCTTAGACGCTATATTGAGAACTACAGCTTCTATATTCCGAACAGCAGCGTCTTTATCAAAGTCACTGCCTCAATTGGTGTGGCCAGCTACCTGGAGCACAAGCCGGCAAGCACGGCGCAGTTCATTGAACTGGCCGACAGCGCGCTGTATTTTGCCAAGCTGCATGGCCGTAACCAGGTAGTGAACTACAGCTATGTGCTAAACATGATGCTGGGAACGACGCCCAATCAGGGCTAGTTTGCTTCCGGTCGCGGTTAAGCACTGGCGGGGCCAGCCTCGATAAGTAAACAGGCGCAGTCTGCGCCTCTGGGCAGAACAATGCAATTAGCTTACAAAAGCAGGACCCTGACGCGGCTGCTGCTGATCCTTCTGGCAGCGATGCTGCTGCTGGTCGGCGGCGCCAGTCTGGCTGAAGAGGGCCGCAACCCCAACTCTCGCGGCGGCGATTCTGCCCCGTCGGCCCAGCCCGCTCCAGGCGGTGTCGAAGACGAGACGGTCAGCGAAGAGGATGAGGCCCCGGTCGACGAGGAAGTCGCACCTGAAGACGAACCGACCGAAGATGACAGCACTGTCAGTGACGATCAGCCGGTTGATGATTCTGAGAGCGGTGAAGCCGAAGCGCAGCCTGAGGGTGAGGATGCCGGGGCGGATCTGCCGGTTCCGGCCATGCCCGGCATCTCGGAGCCGGATGTCGACCCCAACGCCCCCACCATCCCGTCAATGACGGACATCATGACCGAGCGCCGCGGCCAGATTCAGGATTACGTGCCGGTTGATTACAAGTTCCGCATCGGTCTGATCTGCGACTTCAAGGAGCAGCTCGATGTGCAGGACGCCGATGGCAATCCGACATTCGAGAAGAAGAGCCCCTTTCTGCTGATCGACCCGCGCACCGGCGGCTATAAGGTCGGCAAGGACAACTTCCCGGCCCGGGTTCTGGCCAACTCCGAGGACGGCAAGTGGGTGGTTGCCGTGGCTCCCTCCAGCTCGGTGGAAGGTACCTCCGGCGCCACCAACAAGGAAGCCGCCATTAGCCTGAACCTGCCGACCGGGCAGGTGCGCCTGATCCAGGAATTTCCGCTGCACAGCAATTTCCAGGCCTACTTCGCCGCTGGCAGCTCCAGCAAGATTTTCTATTGTGTCAACGAACCGGGGGTCGAGAACCAGATCATCTCCTACACCCTGGAAAGCAAGAAGGAAGAGGTCATCCCCGCCGAGGGCAACCGCTTCCAGATCTACGGCATCCGCAACGCCAAGCCCAAGGGCATCTGGGTGCAGGATCCGCTGACTCTCGCGACCTATCCTGTGGCCAGCCTGCTGGACCTGAAGGGCAAGCAGCTTGACCGGGTCGAGTTCCCGGGGACATCCGAGCTCTACGCCCAGCCGAGCGGTGCTGCGCTGCTTTGTACCGTCATGGACCGCGCCGAAGCCAGCTTTGGCTATTACAAGACCGACGACCGCACATTTCATCAGGTCCCGGGACTGGTGCTGACCCGCCCGGTGCTTAAGTGGGCCCGTAAGAGCAACGCCGTGCTGGCCAAGGAATCAGCCGTTACTCAGGACCGCTTTGTCTGGATCGATCTCGACACCAACACAGCGACCGAAATCCTGACCGTCAAGTACAAGGTCAAGTTCTGGGATATCTCGCCCCAGGATGATGCCCTGGTCATCGTCGCCGACAGCATCAATGACCCGGTTCTGACCGTCGTGCCCCTTGGCCCGGATGCCAAGACCAAGCCGGTCAACAGCATCAAGCTGAAAGGTATCAGCAACCTGCAGTGGGTTGGCTGCCTCTACGCCTTCAACACCGGCGGCGGCAGCTGGTTCGAGAAGTTCTTCCCCAAGGGTATCTTCTAGAACCTGCGCTAACATGTCCGGCCTTGGATAACTACAACACCGATACGGTTCTGGACGCTGTCGTTCAGGCTACTAAGCGCACGGCCCAGCGGCTGGCTGAGATGCAGGCCCGGCTGGACTACAGCGCCGTGGTCTCCAAGACCAGTGCTGTTGACCTGGCCTCCAGCGCTGACAGTGAAGCTGAGGCGATGCTGAGGGATTCGCTTGGCCGCATTGCCCCGGACGCCGGTTTTGTCGGCGAGGAGTCCTTCGACAACTCAGCCTGGCAGGCCTCTGTGCGTCCGGCTCTGGCCTGGGTTGTCGACCCTCTGGACGGCACCAGCAATTTCCTCTGCGGCCTTCCGCTGTGGTCGGTCTCCGTAGCGCTCTGCGATGTCGCTGCGGACGGCAAACTTGACCCCCTGCTGGGAGTGATAGCCGCGCCGCTGATTAACCGCGTTTGGAGCGGACGGCGTGGAGGCGGCGCCTGGCTGGACGGTCGCCGCCTGCAGGTGCGCAGTGAACCGCCCGGCGGCGGGATGCACAACGCGATGCTGGCCACCGGCTTTCCCTACGACGTGGCCGAGGGCCATGCCTGGAGCAACATCGAACAGTACAGCCGGATGCAGCGCCGCTTCCAGAAAATCCGCCGCCTCGGCTCAGCCGCCATCGACTGCGCCTTTGTGGCCGAGGGTGTCTATGACGGGATGTGGGAGTTCAAGCTGAAACCCTGGGATGTCTGCGCCGGTCTTCTGCTGATGAACGAGGCCGGGGCTTATACCTGCCGTCTCGATGGCAGCACCTATACACCCGGCGACCTGGATATGGTCACGGCGGCCACGCCAGATCTGCAGGCGCTGATGTTAAAGGTGCTCAACGGCGGCTAATACACAGACCATAGGTCGGCAGCCTAATCCCCGGGACGAAAGGCGTCTTTGAGCAGGACTACCTGAGGGTTTTTCAGGCTGTGGTCTGGAAACACCACCTCGACAACATCAAAGCGCGCGCCAGTGTAGTTTCCGCGCTGCTGCTGCAGATAGGCTGTTGCCAGATCGACCAGCTTGCGGCGCTTGGTCCAAGTGACGTTTTCGCGGCCGCCGAGCTGGCGCTCACCCTGCAGCTTGGCTTTGACCTCCACAAAGACCAGCACCGTCCCATCCTGCATCACGATGTCAAGCTCGCCAAGGCGGCCAAGGCGCAGGTTGCGGTGCAGCAGGCGGTAGCCCTGGCGCTTGAGCTGCGCCAGCGCGGCCTCCTCGCCAGCCGCCCCCATCGCGCGTCTGGCTTCTGTCATCTCAGGCCGCGACCACCGGATCTGAAACGAAGACGGTCATGGTCCGCAAAACCTGCTTGGTATGGCAGAAAGGGCAGTCGATGATGCTGCCGACCGCAGCGCCAGCAGGGAGGCGAAAGATGCGGCTGCAGGCGCAGCAGTGCAGGACCGGCTCAATTCCACCCAGTCCCTCTGCCTTATTCGTATTCGCAGTGTTGTCATCAGTCACAAGCTAATTCTACTGCGCAGCATTAGGCTGCTGGACTTAGCAGGACAGGCTCGAGGAAGTTGCATGACGGACGCATGCGACGCGGCAGATCGCAGACCGGAGGAGTAGCTTCTGGATCGCCAGGAGCAGGCTGGATCCTGCTGAGGCTAGAACTCCTGGCGCAGCTCAGTAACGTGCTGGTCGAAATAACAAACGCTGGCCATCACCTCGACCGGGGGTGTTGAAGCAAAGAGATCCTGGTAGTAGCGCGCAATCAGCGGCAGGTTGACCGTGTTAAGGAAGGCGCTATAGGCCAGATACGACACCAGGAAGCGCGGGTCGGAGAACATTGGCGGCAGATAGCGCGGCGGCTGCAGAACGCCGGCCTGGGCCAGCATTCCCATCGCGGGAATGTCGTCGAGGTCCAGTTTGCCGCAGAAGAGCAATCCGAGACAGTCGATCCGACCAGCGCTGACAGCGCTGCGCAGGAAGTTGTGCACCCGCAACAGGCCGTGCAGGTAGGTACAGTCCTTAGTGAAGGGGGCCCCGCCTGTGATCGGTCCGCCGCGGATGACCCGGCGGGCGTCTTCAAAGGCCTCTTCCGGTCTGTCACTGCGGGCCAGGAAGAAGTTGTAGAGCTCGATGAAGTTCGCCCCTTCCATGCAGGCCTTGATTGCGATGGCCCGGGCACCGAGGCGCTGGAAGCGCGGCGGATCCATGCCGCCGGAGATCAGCTCGCTGAAGACCGCCAACCCTTCCTGGGACAGCGTTGTCCCCGCGTGTGCGGATGCCAGAATCGGCAGGCGTGTTTGCTGCAGGCCGTTGAGAGTTGTACCAATGTGGACATAGGCCTCGTGGTTGATCAGCTGGCGCACGTCCAGATCGGAGAAGATCGCGTCCCGACGGATGCGGATGTAGCGGCTGCCGGCAAGAGCTTTCGAGCTGAGCTGATCGACAATCTGAATCTCGGGAGCCGCACTGCCAAAGTGCTGGCTGACCTTGCGCTGCATGATCTCGGCCAGTTCAGTGGCTGTGATCTTTACCGGCAGGCTGCCGAAGGAGGCCGGCGAGCGGTTGAATGACTCCAGAATGCCGTCGACCGCCTCAGCAAGTTGCAGCGAAGAACGCCGCCCATCCAGAATCGGAGTGTCGGGCGTTCCATACAGGGTAGAGCTGTGGACGAAGAACTCCGAGGTGCCCAGCGCCGACATCATCCGCGCGGCAGTCAGGATAGAGCGCGCGGTGCGGTGCAGCCAGGCATGGACAGGCGTGTCGCCGTCGATCAGTGCCTGCGCGGCCAGGACAGCCTCGATGGTTGAGCCAGGGTCGAACTGCGGATACTCCGGGCTGGGCAGTTCGCGGCAGCCGCTGGTAAAGAAGCGTCTGGCCAGCTCTTCCGGCCAGGCCAGGCTGCGCAGGACTCGGACCGGCCTTTCGGCTTCGCGCAGCAGCGTAGCCACCTGGGTGACCTGCTCAATCTGGGCCGCGGAAAGCTGCTCCATGCAGTCTAAGTATCGCCCATAACCTGTCGTTCGCGCAGCCCCGGATTGCTTGAGGCGCTGAATCAGGCGCTGACCATGGCCAGCACGGCGGCGTCCTTGATCAGGGTGCAGGTTTCCGCCGGACGGGAGACCATGGCAGCATGGCTGGATTTTACGGACTTGGTCTGGGCTCCCATGCGCTTGGCCATCCACTGCTGGACAGCGGGGGGAATCATGCGGTCATCCTCAGCAATCTGGTACCAGGTGGGTATCAGGCGCCAGGCCGCGCGGACTCGGCGGTCAAGGTAGGCCGTATGGGCAATCGGGCGCTGTACGGCGGCCATTGTCTGAGCTTCGAGCGGCTCGAGGTCCTGCGCGAAGAAGTCGGCAAAACGGCTGCGGTCAAGAGTGAGCCTTCCGGCAGAGTCGGCGCGCAGGTACTGGCTGGAGGGTATCGAGGGGTAGTTGGCGAGGATGTCGGCCAGTGACTCGCCCTGTTCCGGAGCAAAGCCGGAAATGTAGACCATGCTGGTGACGTTGAGAGCGCCGTAGGCCGCCCCGGAGATCACGGCTCCGCCGTAGGCATGCCCGACAAGGACTATGGGGCCATCGATGGAGTCAATCACAGCGCGGGTGTTCGCAATGTCGTCGGCCAGGGAGGTAAGGGGGTTCTGCACTGCCTGGACGTCAAAGCCCTCGCGCAGCAGAAGGGGGATCACGCGGTTCCAGCATGAACCGTCTTCAAACGCTCCGTGGACCAGGACAACGTTGGCGAGACTACCCATTACGGCACTCCTAAGCTTGAGCTGATCTCTTGCCCAGGCGCCTTCTGCCCCCGGCCTGACTATACCAGTTAGTATGGGCCCCGAGGTTAAAGTGGGGTGTGTTGTCCAACTGAGAGACGTTAAGACTTTCTGACTGCCATCCAGCTGCCCTAGATCACGTCGTCGGGAGCCAGACTGCAGCTATGACCCTCAACTGCGTGCTCGAGCTGCAGAGTAACGTGCTCAATACCAAAATGGTCATGCAGCTCGCGGGCGGCATTTCGCAGCAGCTCGTTGTCGAGCGTGCCCTCTGCCTTGACCAGATGAGCCGTCAGCGCTGCTTCCGTGGTGCTCATACCCCAGATATGCAGGTCGTGAACCTCGACCACCCCTGGCAGACCAAGCAGCATCGACTTGACCGCTGCGGTATCGACGCCGGATGGAACAGCGTTGAGCGAGAGATCCAGCGACTCACGCAGCAGTCCCCAGGTGTTGTAGACAATAACGGCCACGATGATCAGGCAGACCAGCGGGTCAAGCCAGACCCAGCCGCTAAGGCGGATGGCCAGGCCGGCCAGCACGACACCCAGCGATACAGCGGCGTCGGCGGCCATATGCAGGTAGGCTCCGCGGATGTTGATGTCCTGTTTGCTGCCGGAGGCAAAGAGCAGGGCGGTTGCCGTGTTGATCACTATGCCGATGCCCGCAACAATCATGACCACGTTGCTGGCCACCGGCTCAGGCTGCATGAGACGCTGGACAGCCTCCCAGGCGATAGCGCCGACAGCCACCAGTAAGAGCACTGCATTACCCAGAGAAGCCAGGATTGAGCTGCCTTTCAGGCCGTATGTATAACGCGGACTTGGCCCCCGGCGGGCAAGTATGCTGGCCACCCAGGCAAGTCCCAGACCCAGCACGTCGCTGAGGTTATGACCGGCATCCGCCAGCAGAGTCAGCGAATGTGAAAGCAGTCCATAGGCTGCCTCCACACCGACGAAGGCCAAATTCAGGCCAATGCCGATGGCGAAGGCCCGGCCGTAGTTTGCCGGTGCATGTGAATGGCCGTGGCCGCCATGGGCATGGCCATGGGCGTGCTGATGTGAGTGTCCGTGCGTGTGTTGACCCATGATCAGTCTGCCGGCGCAACAAAAAGTTGTCTGCCAACCTGGGGACTCGTGCGGCTGCTGAAACGGCGCTAAGGGGCTGGATGGCGGAGGAGGAGGGATTCGAACCCCCGTGACGCTCTCGCGCCCAACAGTTTTCAAGACTGCCGCCTTAAACCGCTCGGCCACTCCTCCGTATGTCGATTATACATACCCAGCGCGGAGATTGACAAAGCGAGACCTGCCGCCGACTAGCGGTATCTACCACTGCATGAGCAGCTACCGGCAGCACCCTCATATCGCCGCCAGTACGGCGGTTCTGCTCCTACTGGCCTGTGTGGTCAGCTTTGCAGCCTGCACTGGGCTGGGCGCAAGGGATTCGAGCGGCATAGTCCAGGGCAGCGCGGTTACCGCGCCGAATGGCGGACCGGCGAGCGCCTGGCCTAGCCTTCCTGCCCCTTCCACCCTGCCCCGGATGAGCTCTGCAGCAGCCCCGCCTCCGCGCTACCGTCGTGGCGCAGAATACGAGCAGTTCCTGCCGAGCCTGAATGTCTCCCTGCCGCAAGGGACGCTGCAGCCCGGGCCTGGCGGTAATCTGCTGTTCAGCAGCAGCGGATCAAGCCGTCTGGGCTCGACGGCCTACGCCCTGTTTCGAATCGCCGAGCAGACTGGCGCCGACGGACCCGGGACTGTCAGCATCGGCTGGCAACAGCCGCCCGAGGCCGGCACTGTGTGGGTAGCACTTGCAAACTGTTTCACCGATCGCTGGGACTGGTTCGCGCTGCAGCCCGGCAGCAGCAGTATCAGCCTTAAGGACCAGGAGCCATATGTGGCTGCCTTCGGGCAGAGTTTTGCAGCAGTGCTGCTGACTGGCAGCCAGGACTGCGAGCTCAGCTGGCTGCTCTGGGGGCCGCCACTTGCCGAGGCCGAGGCTGTAGCCACCGAGCAGGTGACGCCGGCCGGTCTGGCCGTCAGTCTTGATGCCAGCAATTCCTTCGTCTTTGGTGCCAATGAGTGGTTCGTAGATGTGGACTGGGATGACGACGGCGTGTTTGAGCTGCTCAACGACGAAGACGGCCAGGCCGAGCACATCTATCCATTCGAGCAGGCCGGTGCGGTCATGGCGCGAGTGCGCGTCCATGATGGGGCTGGAACTGCGGACGACACCACGCTAAGCCTGCAGGTGCCGGATGGCAGCCAGCCCTTTGCGCAGTTCAATGCAGATATTACAGAGGGGCCCGCCCCGCTAAAAGTCACCTTCGACGCCTCAGCCAGCCTGGCTTCAAACGGCGCAGCACTTACTAACTTTGAATGGGATGTCGACGGAGACGGCGATTTTGAGCGCAGTACCGGTCTGGATCCCCACCTAAGCTTTGACTTTGGAAAGGCGGGTCCTACCAGCGTTGGGCTGCGCGTAACAGACACTGCGGCGCTTTCTGACACGGCGTCGCTCAGCATTACGCTCAGCAGCGGCTGGCACAGGGTTGTGATCGACAGCAACGCCTCCCTGGAGACCAGCGACCCAGCCATAGCACTTATCGGCCCCCTCGCCTCCCGCCGCCCGGCAGTGGCCTATCACGACGCACTGAGCGGCAGCCTGCGCTACAGCATTGCCGACAACCGCAGCGCGACCAACTGGGGCAGCCCCATCACAGTGGACACTGGCAACACCGGCTATGGACCTGCGCTGGCCGATGTGGCCGGGCTGCCGGCCATCGCCTATAACGCACCCAGCGAGTGGACCCCCGGCGCGCAGCTCTTTTATGTCCGGGCCAAGGATACAGAAGGGGCGCAGTGGGAAACGCCTCTGGAGCTTTCCGAGACCAACGGCGGCGAGACCGTCATGTTTGTCACAGACGGCAAGCCGGCGATCTACAGCATTACAAACAAGTACAGCATTGCGGCCTACACTTACCTTGTTGGCTACAGATCGCTTGACGCCACCGGCGGCAGCTGGAGGGAGCCGGAGGTACCGGACTATGTAGAAGAAGAGGCCTATGTCTATGGCCTGAGCACCATGCAGCTGGACGGCAAGCCAGCGCTGTTCTACGGCTTCTATGCTGATACCCCTGCAGAACTGCGCCGCCTGCGCTTCACCCGCGCTGAGCAGGCCAACGCCGGCACCTGGCTGGACCCGGTGGTCTTCGGCTCTGGCACAGCCGGCTATTCTGCTCTGGCTGTCTGCGACGGCAAGCCAGCGGCCGCCTTCGCCGACTTCATGCTGCAGGATGGCGTCTTTTTCATCCGGGCAAACGAGGCCGATGGCAGCAGCTGGCCCAAGGACGCCATAAGCGTGGACCCGCGGGCCGGCGTTGGCGCGAGCTGCGCAATGGCACTGGTCGGCGGCCTGCCCCTGCTGACCTACCACGACTCCAACACCGGCGACCTTTTGGCGGTATTCGCCGGCGCCGCCGACGGCAGCACCTGGGATGAACCCATGCTTGTGGACGGCACAGGCAACGTCGGTCTCTTCAGCGAGCTGATTTACAGCGGCAGCGCGCCGGTTGTGGTCTACAACGATGCCACCGACAACATGCTGCTGGGAGCGTGGTACGA
>CAZEJB010000069.1:0-9674 GCA_964512635.1 uncultured Planctomycetales bacterium
CGCCGACAGTGATGAACGAGCTTGCTTGAGTTGAAGCGTCCATGCGTGCTCCGCTGGTTAAGTTACAGGTTACAGGGGACAGGTTACAGGAAGAGAAGATCCTGAGCGTCCTGCTTTGACTGTCCCCTGTAACCTGTCCCCTGTAACCTACTCGCTGCCCGCGTTAATCCCCATCTGGCGCAGCAGGGTCTGCAGAGTCCCGCGGTGGCCGGCCTCGTGGCAGGCGGCGGCCATCAGCACGCGGTTGAGCGTGCTCGGACCGCGGCGCTCGGCATCCGTCGTGTCCTTGCCCGCCTCGCGCATCTTGGCCAGGTTCTTTTCAAAGGCGGCCTGTGTCCCCGGCGTGCTGCTGAGCAGCTCGCTGTAAGGCTTGTCCTGCCAGGCCTGCAGAGCGGCGCGGCCGGCGGCGAGGCTGTCCAGGATCTCCTGCAGGCTGCCCGGTTCACGGCGGCGCGTCCAGACGCCCGAGTCGTCCTTGGGGTAGTCCATCCAGTAGCCCTCTTCGCTGTCCTCGCCGGCCAGGGTACGGGCGAACATCAGCCGCGCGTCGGCGCTGTGCATCGCCAGCTCGCCGAGGCTGAAGCACCACTTGCCGCTGGGGTCGCTGGGGCGCCAGTCGATCTTGTCCTCAGGGATCAGGGCGCAGATCTTGTCCATATAGTCGAAGGTCATGTTGACCCAGGGGAGCTGGTCGCCGGCGGTCGCTGCCGCGGCCTGCATTGAGCTGTCCATATCTATCTCCTGCCTTCCTGTGCTTTGTTTACTAGCCCGAAAAGTGTAACACCGCCCGGCCAGAACAGGTGCCCGGGCGGGACGGAGCAGCACGCAGACCATCACACCCGGACTTAATCAGAGAGCTTGGCAAGCGCCTGCAGGTAACGGGCCAGTACCAGCGGCGGTGCCTCATCCGCCCCGCGCTCGAAGGCCAGCTGGGTCGAAGCCTGGGCGGCGATTTCCGGCGGGGACTGCGGCATCGCCGCGGAAAAACCGCACCAGTCGAACATCGGCAGGTCGTTGGTGTCATCGCCAACAGCCATTGTCAGCTCGCGCGGGATGCCGAGCTTTTGCGCGAAGAAATCCATCGCCGCGCCCTTATTGGCCTCGGCGGCGAAGACCTCCAGCGCGAGGCAGGGGATCAGCGGCCACTTGACCGCGATAGCGAAGAGCCGGCTGCCGAAGCGCTCGCGCACCTTGTCGCGCAGCTCCAGCACCAGCTCCGGCGGGGCCGGCATCGAAAGCTGAGTCACGTTGCCGTGGTCGATCGCCGCCGGGTCGGCAGCGGTGTGGCGGTGATAGCCAAAGCGCCGCGTGCAGAGCTCCATCTCCGGCGTGTGCGTCCGCTGGACCTGCAGCACGCCGGTCTCATCGGCGCTGGCGTCCTGGTACAGGTTGACGCTCCAGGGGGCAAGGATCTCAACCAGGTCTCCAACCAGGTCTGCCGGCAGCAGGCGGCGGTCCAGCCGCGTCCAGGCCGGGAAGTCCCAGAGCAGACAGCCCGAGTTGGTGGCAATGTGCGCCGGGTCGCTGAACTGCTGCAGGCTGGCACCTTCGGCAAGCTGCGGATAATCGTTTGACGCCCGGGCATGGCCGGCCGCAATCTGCTGGCCGTCCTTGGGTACCGCCTCGTGCTCGTCGTGGTTTTCCGGCGGCTCATACAGGGGCAGCACGGTGCCGCCGCCAAGGCCAATGCGGCAGGTCCGCGGCCGCCGGCCCGTCAGGAAGGCCAGCTCAATGCCGCTGGCCCGCAGCGCCTGCAGAGCCTCTGCCACCTCGGGCCGCAGGCCGTGGAGGCTGTCCAGCAGGGTGCCGTCGAGGTCGAAGCCGATCAGACGCGGTTTGCGCGGCGGAAGGTGGAGCATGGCGCGCGCATGTTAGCAGGCGGGAGGCCCAAGCTGCTGTGCTCAGCACAGGGGCGCGTCTCGCGCGCCTCTGACCGGGATGGCTGAGACAGGCTCGGCCCCTGCCCTACAATGCCACGCTCATGCTTGAACCAGGCATCATCTGGTGGCTGCAGGGCGGCAAGGGCAAGGCGGAGAAGGGCGGCGCGGACAGCGCCGATGCCGCCAACCCGGTTGCGCAGGCCCCGGAGGCGCTTGGCGAGGCCAGCGAAGCGATCAAGGAACAGGCCCAGCAGCTCCTGCCGGAGAGCCTGCAGCAAAAGCCGCAGTCCAAGGCCTTTGACCCGGTGCAGCTGGGCCTCGCGCTGGCGGTGATCGTCATCGCCTTTGCCTTGCGCTCGGTGGTGGTGCTGGTGATTGCCCGGCTCTACAGCCGCGCGATCCGCCCGCCCAAGCCCGGGCCTTTCATGATCAGCCCCGGCGCAGCTCTGGCCCAGGAGGAGCGTAAACGGGCTGTTGAGCGCCTGCTGCGCGTCGCCACCTACGTGATCCTCCTGACCGGCCTGTTCTTCGCGCTGAGCCTGCTGCAGCTGCCGACAGCGCCGACCAACTGGGAGCACATCGGCTGGCAGATCTATACCAGCCTGCTGCTGATCTTCGCGGGTGCGCTGCTATTCCAGCTCTTCGGGCTGGTGCTGCGCGTCTTCACCCGCGAACGGCCGGGCCTCGACAGCGGCATCTTCGACCGCCAGCTCACCCCCCTGATCCGCGACATCGCCAAGTTCGCCGTCGGCATCCTGGTGATCCTGCTGATCCTGCAGACCTGGGGCTATGACACGACTGCCCTGCTGGCCGGTGTCGGTATCGGTGGTCTGGCCCTCGCCTTCGCAGCCCAGGACGCCATTGCCAATGTCTTCGGCAGCCTGGTGATCTACAGCGACCGGCCCTATAAGGTTGGCGACTGGGTGCGGATCAACGATGTCGAAGGCGTGGTGGAAGAGATCGGCATCCGCTCCACCCGCATCCGGATGTTCGACAAGAGCATGGTCTCGGTGCCGAACAAGGCCGTGGCCGGCGAGAAGATCCACAACTTCAGCGCGATGACACACCGCCGCATGAAGATGGTCATCGGCCTGCCTTATGAGACCTCCGCCGAGGAGCTGGTGTCCGCGCTGGCGGCGATCCGCGAGGTGGTGGCCTGGCAGCGCGGCATCGAGAGCGACACATGGGTGGTCAACCTGACGGAGTTCGGCACCTCCAGCCAGAACATCCTGGTGCTGTGCTTCACGCGTCAGACCCGCTGGGAGGATTACCTGAAGATCCAGGAGGAGCTGCTGCTGGAGATCCGCCGCCGCCTCGACATCCTGAGTATCCGCATCGCGATCCCGACCCAGACGATCATCTACCGCGCCGAAGGCGGCCACGGCGCCGGCGGCGAAGATGCCGGCAGCCCGGCGGATCCTGCCGGCGATGAGGGCGCGCCACCACCGCCGATGCGGGGCTAGTAGTGGCGGTGGAAACTTGGAGCGTCGGGCCCAGCCCGGCACCTGCTCAGGGTTGCTAACGTACAAGATCGGGACCCAGGAGTTCAACACAAAGCTCTCTAAGGTCCACCAAGACCACTAAGAAGTCAGGGTCAACAGTCTTCAACGACTTCCTGGTGGGCTTAGTGAACCTTGGTGGCCTTGGTGGTTTGGTTCTCACCCCATAGCTGGCTGCACTCGTGCCGTACTCTGTTAGGCCAATCGGCTACCGTTCTACCGTGAGATAATCCCCGGCGCGTGGGGATAGCACTCCGCGGGGGCAATATGAACGACAACACACCCACAGACAACAACGGCGAAGGCCGCGTCTCGCCCTTCGCCGCCGGCGGCGCGGGGCGCGATGCTTTGGGCCTTGACAAGGGCGCGCCGGCGCCCGGCGATGCCGCTCCGCTGAAGGCCGGATCCAAGACCATGCAGCTGCTGGGCCAGCTAAAACGCATCAAGCTGCCGGGCATGGAGCAGGACATCGTGACCGCCGGTCTGGTCAAGAACCTCAACATCACCGAAGGCCTGGTCAAGTTCAATGTGGTGCTGGAAACCCCCGGCCTCGATATTGAGGACTACGTCGAACAGCGTGTCGCCGACGAGCTGGGCGACCTGACCTGGATTCAGGAGTGCGAACTGGGCTTCCTCGCCGGGCCGCAGCCCGGTGGCATTGTGCAGGAGATGCTGGGCGCGCCCGGCGGGCCGGCCGGCGGCCAGAGCCCCTTTGGCGGTCCGGCCAGCGGGGCGGGCATGCCGGCCCGCCAGAGCAGCGTCAACAGCGAGATTGACGCGCCGATTGGGGAGGACGCGGGCGGAGCTCCCGGTGGTGTGCGCGCGGCGCAGGTCTCCGGCACCAGCCTGCAGGCGGCAGAGATGCGCTCGGCGCGCTTTGACGCGACCCACGGCCCCAGCGGGACCATCGAGCTGCCCGGCGTGCGTAATGTCATTGCCGTCGGTTCAGGCAAGGGCGGGGTAGGCAAGAGCACGGTGGCGGTCAACCTGGCCCTGGCCCTGCTGCAGAACGGCTTCAAGGTCGGCCTGCTCGACGCGGACGTTTACGGCCCCTCGGTGCCGCTGATGCTGGGCATCAACGAGCAGCCTTATGTTAACGACGACGAGAAGCTGGTCCCGCCGGAGCTCTATGGACTGAAGGTGATGTCCATCGGCCTGCTGCTGGCGCCGGATCAGGCCGTGATCTGGCGCGGTCCGATGATCCACGGCGTGATGAAGCAGTTCCTCGGCGATGTCGACTGGGGCAATCTGGACTACCTGATCATCGACCTGCCGCCGGGCACCGGCGACGCCCCGCTCTCGATCAGCCAGGCCCTGCCGCTGACCTCCGCCATCGTCGTGACGACGCCGCAGGAAGTGGCCAGCAGCGTGGCCCAGAAGAGCATCGCGATGTTCTCGCGCATGGGGATCAATGTCCTCGGCCTGATCGAGAACATGAGCTACTTCATCTGCCCCTCCTGCGAGGAGCAGCACGACATCTTCGGCCGCGGCGGAGCTATGCGCATCGCCGAGGCGCACAAGATCCCGGTGCTCGGCGAAATCCCGCTCGACACGCGGATGCGCCAGGGCGGCGATACCGGCCACCCGGTGCTGTTGCAGCACCCGCGCTCCGAGCTGGCCGAGGCCTTCCGCGTGATCGCCGCGCGTCTGGCCGAGCAGGTGCGGGCCGGCGAGCGGGCCAGCGGATAGGCCGTGGCAGCGAGTCCGCCAGCTGCTGCTGATCTGCGGGCGGCCCGCCTGGCCCTGCCGCACTTCGCGCTGCTGCTCCTGGCCTGGACCGCGGCCTGGCTGCTTTACCGGCTGCTGCTGCCGCTCTGGCCGGTACTGGCCAGTGGTGCGGCCGAGCGCATCTGGTGGCTAAGCGCCAAGCTGCTCATCTGGCTGGCCCCCTGCATCTTTCTGCTGCTGCGCGAAGCACGTGCCTGCGGGCGAGGAACGGCGGGGCTGCTTGAGGAGCTTGGTCTCGGCGCTGGCAGCCACCGGCGCGGGCTGCTGTGGGGCCTGGCCGGCGGGGTGCTGATCATCGCCCTGAACCTGCTGGCTCTGTCGCTGGGCTTCCGCGAGCTTTCCGGCCACTGGGTGTCGGTCTTCGCGCCCATGGCCCTGGTCTCTTCGCTCCAGGCGCCAGTGCTGGAGGAAGCACTGCTGCGCGGTTTCTTCCAGCCCCGGCTGGAACGTGTTTACGGCAGCCCCTGGGCCTTCGTCCTCAGCGCGCTGCTCTTCCTGGCCCTGCACCTGCCTGGCTGGTACTTCAAGGGCCAGCTCAGCACGGTGCAAACCTGGCTTCCGCTGAGTCTGTCCATCCTGGCCATCGGCCTGCTGTGCGCCTGGCTGCGCTGGCGCAGCAAAAGTCTGCTCGCCCCGATCTTCGTCCACTGGGTCAATAACCTGGCTGCCGGAATCCTCGTCGCACCTTAAGTCTCCGGTCGGTCACAGAAGCAGCAGCAGACCGCAGCCCTGACTGGGCCCAACTGCTACCAGCTCTCATTTCCTCCGAAGCGACAAAAATACCTCGGATAAGTGGTATCAGATATAGCAGGATAGTTGCTAGACTGTCCGGGGAGGTGGATCATGTCGCGCGTCTGCGTCATAGTGGCAGCTGTGGCCTTCGCGCTGGTTCTGACAGCCTGTGGTGCGTCCCGCGACCAGCACCTGCAGGCTGTTCCGGACGGAGTCCTGCAGAGTCAGGAATTCCTCGCCAACCCAGCTGACTTTTCCAATTATTCCCGCTCGACCTCAGCCATGCGGCTGCTGCGACTGGGCCGGGAATATGACACCGCCCTCCCATACAGCAGGGTCAGCCCCGATGGTGACCAGCTGCGCTTCCAGCCGCAGGAGACCGGCCGCGGTATCAGAGGGCTGAGCTATGCCGGCTTCAGCTTTGCCGCCAGCGGCTACAGCGGCGAGCTTGACTTCCATTTCAACTGGGCGGTTGCAGCCCCGGAAGGCAAGGCGTGGCTGGCTTTGATTGACTTTGAGACCCTGCAGTACGACTGGTACCAGATTCCACTCGATGGCCATCTGCTGCTGGGCAGCTATGATCCGCGCTACTTCAACACCGAGGGCACCTGCATTGGCACGGTGCTGCTGCGGGGCACTGCGGAGTGCAGTCTGGCCAGCGTCCGCCTGGGGCTGAACCTGGCACCACAGCCGGTACTGCTTCCGAGCGCGAACCCCGTTGCGCTCGACACAGCCATGCAGCTTGACGCCTCGGCCTCGAGCGACCTGGATGGCTCGATAGTGCGCTGGGAATTTGACCCCCTGGGCAGCGGGACCTTCGCCGACAGCCTTGGTGCCTCTGAGATTGACTACATCTATACCGCTGCGGGCGTGTATGACGCCGCGCTGCGGGTTACGGACAATGAGGGTGCCAGCGCCAGCATCAGTGTCGAGGTGACAGTGCAGGCAGGCGGCACCGGTATGGTGCCAGCCTTCACCGTAACTCCCGGCAGCGCCAACCCCGGCGACACACTGGTCTTTGACGCCTCGATGAGCCTCGACTCAGCTGGCATGATCGTCAAGTACGAGTTCGACCCGGAAGGCGACGGCAGCTATATCGACAACGGCTCTGAGCCGGTGCTGGAGTTCAGCTACAGCAGCGGCGGGGAGTTGTATGCCGGTCTGCGGATTACCGACGACAAAGGCAGCTTCGCCACCGTCAGCAAGCTGGTACACATCGGCTGGACTCACACGCTGAAAGCAGCCGGCGGGTCATCCATCCTGCCCCGCGCTATCGCCACTGATGCCGCAGGCAACATCTATGTCTGCGGCGAGGGCATTAACCTGGCGGGTCCAGCCAGCGCCGGCGACGGCTTTATCTGCAAATACTCCATTAACGGCGAGCTGCTCTGGCAAAAGGTCTTTGCCAGTACAGGCAACCAGACACTCTGCGATCTGGTGCTGGACAGCCAGGGCAACCTGTATGCCGCGGGTTACAGTCGCTGGTCGCCGGAAGACTTCCCGATGCTGGACCTGCTGCGGATCAACCCCCTCAACGGCAATCCTGTCTGGCGCCGCCAGTGGATGGGCCTGTATCAACCCAAAGTGCAACTTGTGATCGATGGCCAGGACCAGCTTACGCTGATGGTGGAAGAGATCCAAAGCCTGGGCGAAACCAATGTTGTCGTCCTGCATATGGATACGGACGCCGTTCAGAGCTGGGAGGCCCTGTGGCAGTCGCCGCTGGACATCCATAACTTTGCAGCGGCGGTGGATGCCGAAGGCAATATCTACGGCGCCGGCAGCATCTTTGGCGAGTTTGATCAGGACGGCTTCATCTGGAGCCTCAGCAAGGACGGCGGCAGCCTGTGGGCCCGGCAGTACGACAGCTTCGGCGAGGACGAGCTCCACGATGTCTGCATCAGCGGCGGCCATGTCCTGGCTGCCGGCAGGAGCGGCTCTGGCGCAAATCCGGAGCGCGGCCTGCTGCTCAGCGTGAACAATGACGCAAGCCTGAACTGGGCCGCCAATTACCGGCATGCCGCTGACAGCGCCTTCGACGAGTTCCATGGTCTGGCCGCCTTCAACGGCGGGCTGGCCGTCTGGGGCAGCGCTGCGGCGGGCAGCCGGATCTCTGATGCCCTGCTGCTGCAGGTCAGCGCCGACGGCAGCCTGCTGCGCGATCAGATCTACAGCGCTGCTCTGCAGAGCTCCGGGCTTGGCGGCACGCTTAGCGGCAGCGACGGCGCGCTTTACCTGGGCGGCCTGGCGCTGGACCACAACGGAGCCTTCAGCCCGGCCAGCGGCACCTGGAGCATGCTGGGGCCGCTGGATTACAGCTATGCAGTCTATGACAGCGGACCGGTCAAATGGGACGCATCATCCTTCGCCGTGGACAGCGACATTCTGGACTGGAGCGGCACGGTCGAGGACAGCGGCGGCGTGCTTCTGATGCGCCGCTTTGAAAACTGATAACCCCACAAGCCGCACCATTGTGGCTTGCCTCCGGGGCGGTCGGCGGGAGCAGCGCCGGCCGCCCGCCTTTTCCGATTGAAGTGCCGGACGGCCCTGCCAGGACCGTCCGGCCTTTGTTTCAATGAATCACTTGAGCAGTAGGCCCGCCTGATCAGTTGGCCCGCCGGCTAGGCCTGGGCGCTCCCGCGGAAAGCATCCGCATGATCCCGGGCAAAGCCGGCAAAGCGGCGCGCCGGGCGGCCGCTCAGAGCCTCGAGGTCCGGGCCGATATCCGCTGAACGGCTGGTCTGCTGGACATTCTTCATCAGGTCGACCAGCGCCTCGGCCATCGCCGCCGGCAGGCCGGCGCCGAGTAGGTTCTGCTCCATGGCCTCCAATGGTACGTCGACAAAATTGATCTGCCGGCCGGTGGCCTCGGACAGCAGCCGGGCCACATCGCCGTGCGTCAGGGCCTCCGGCCCGGTCAGCGTATACTCGCGACCGCTGTGAACCCCGCCGTCGGCCTCGGGTACGCTCAGCACCGCCGCCGCTGCTGCGCCGATGTCGCGGGTGTCGATGAAGGCCGCGCGGCCCTCGCCGGCCGGGGCATAGAACGCGCCCTGCTCGCGGATGCTCGCGGCCATGCCAAGAAAGTTCTGCATGAAGAAAGTCAGCTTCAGGATGGTCCAGCTCAGGCCGGACTCCTTCAACAGCTGGTCGGCCTCGCCATGCCAGCGCCCGAGGATGTAGAAGCTGTCCGGCGCTGCGCCGATGACCGAGAGGCGCACAAAGTGCTTCACGCCAGCGGACTTGGCCGCGGCCAGCACCGGCTTGAAATCTTCCACCAGGCTTGGACTGCCGGGCGAAAGATAGAGCACCTTGTCGATGCCCTGCAGGGCCGCGCTGAGGCTGGCCGGGTCGTGAATGTCCCCACGGGCCGCCGAGATGCCCCGCGCCTCGAAGGCGGCTGCGTCCTCCGCCTTGCGGACAAAGACCTTAAAGCTGGCGCCGGAGCGCGCCAGTTCCTCGGCGATGGGTGCGCCACTCTTGCCGGTGGCGCCAAAGAGGAGAATCATTCCTGTGTACCTGCCTGTCTGAAGATTGTGCAACAGTCGAAAGGGTGGATACCCTCGCTCATGGGGCACTGTTTCAGTTCGCGGTCACTCTTGCAGACAGGATCAAGCGAAACCGGCCCAGCCGGGCCGCTGACGGGCGCAGTCCGGCGCTACAATCCGTATCCCGCAGGGCCCCCGCCCGGCGGCATCTGAGAAGGCAGTGAAACTGAAATGACAAGCAGCGTAGATTCGATCAGCCCGGCACCGGCAATCCGCACCCACAACATTGAGCAGATCATCCATGCGCCGATCGGCGAGACCGCGCGCCTCTGCGGCTGGGTCCAGCA
>CAZEJB010000070.1:0-9560 GCA_964512635.1 uncultured Planctomycetales bacterium
CGCTGCGCAGGAAGAGAATGCCGGCAGGATGCCCGCGCTCCGGTTCTATCCGCCTTCCGCCTTTCCCGTCCCCCTGTCTCATCTGCGGCCCACTTTGGCCCGGCTATGCAGCGCCCTGGCGTCAGTTGTGCTAAACGATGCTAAACCGTGCTGCATTCCTCGTGTTCGCCGCATTTCGCGGGTATATCTTCTCGCCGATTCCGCGGGCTGCGCGCCCGCCGGGGGTGCCAGCCGCGCCGCCCGGCCCGCGCTTCTCAGGCTGCCAAACGCAGCGCCCGCTCCGGCCTTAGTAACTTAACGCTGCCTGAAGCGAGGAGTTTGTCGTGTCTACTCATAACAAGTCGGTCTACCGCACCCTGCGCGAGCGCGAGCTTGACCCGAAGTTCGTCCCCGGCCACTCGGCCTATGGCCCGCCCCCGCCGCCCCAGGCGCGCTTCGCCGATATCCAGGAGCCCCTCGAGGCGCTGCTGCTCTGGGCCATGGCGCTGAAGGCCGAAGCCCCCACGGGCCTCTGCGCGCTGCTGGGCCTGCGCGACTTCGACAGCTCCGCGCTCACCGACCGCCAGCGCCGCCAGCTTGAGGAGCTCAAGGCGATGCGCATCGCGGAGGAGATCTTCAGCCGCGAGGAGCTCGGCCGCATGCTGCGCGCGCAGTTCGGCATGCAGATCGGCCGCTGCGACTGTCCCAAGGATATGGAGCGCCTGGCCCGCGCCGCCGCGCGACTTCCTGTCTGGGTCTTCGACCCCGAGCTTGCCGCGCTGGAGGACAGCGCCCGAACGGCGAAGGCGACCCAGGTGCGGATGGAATCCGAGGTGGCCCGCGATGAGTGCAAGGCCCGCAAGCTGGAGGCCCGGGCGCGCGCCGGGATCGCCAAGGAAGCAATTGCGAATCCACGTTCGTTTTCGAGCGCGATGGTTAAATCCGCCGCCGGCGGTGCGCGCCACGCGGATGCCGCGGAGCCTGAGGCGCAGGCGCCTGGGGCCGGCAGTAGCGGCGCCGAAGGGATGACTTACGGCGAGGTCTGCCGCGAGCTCGGCTATGGCCCCGATACCACCCTGGAAGAGATGGTCAGCGACACCAAGCGCCTGATCGAGGCGATAGAGCTGGAGAAGAAGTACGCGCGGATCCACAGCGAAGTCGTCGGGGACGGGGGATTGACGACCAACCACCACCTGAACGAGATAACCCGCCGCCTGCAGGAGGAGTAGGGCGCGCTGGAGCGCGGGACCATGTCCCGTATCTTCATGGAGCGCGGGACCATGTCCCGTATCTTTATGGAGCGCGGGACCATGTCCCGTATCTTCATGGAGCGCGGGACCATGTCCCGTTCTTGGGGCGCGCAGCGCCAGCGCAGAGCGGTATCTCCGCCGGCACATTGACAACATTCCTTGGAACCATTGAAGCAGCAAAGCCCGGCGGGGACTCTGCCCCGCCCCTACGGGATTAAGAGGGCGGGGACAAGCCCACGCCCCTACGGGGAATAGAGGGCGGGGGAATTCCGCCTTCTGCCTTCTGCCTTCCTGTTCCCTGTTCCCTGTCCCCCCTTCCGCCTTCCGCCTTCCGCCTTCCGCCTTCCGCCTTCCGCCTTCCTCCTTTCCCGCCCCTGCTGAACAAAAAAGAGGGGCCGGATGTCACACTATTTGTCACGGATGGTGGGTATGTTGCGGTGGCGGACGCTGTGTTATAATCCGCCTGCTTCAACTGCCGGGTCTGCAACGGGCTGGCGGCAAACTTCCCTGAACAAACAACAGGCAAGCAGCCACAAACCCTTTCAGTCAACTGGACGCAGACCGCACAGCACTGCTGGGCCGGGAGGGACCAGCAAAGCTTCCCAGAAACGACGGCAGCCGATGCCCTGCTTGCCGCAGAGCTTGAGACAGCAGCAGGGAGTTAACAAGGAAGGCGACGGGTGCAAGAGGGAGACGCCCGCTGTCTATAGGTTCCAAGGAGTATTCATGCCCGAAGAGATTATTACTGCGGATGTTCTTGCCAACATGACGCTGCAGCGACTTTATGAGCTGGCTCGTGAGCGTAATATCAAGAATCCGCGAAAGTACAAGAAGCAGGAACTGCTGGACATCCTGCTCAGCGGCCGCGTCCCCGATGAGGACGGCGCCGAGGATAACGGTCACAGCAACGGCGGGCCGGCCCCGACGGCGGAGAGCGCCAGTTTCGACGAACCCCGTCCCCGCCGCCGTGGCAGCGAAAGCAGCGGCAGCGATGCCAACGGCGGCGCCGATAACGGCAGCGCCGATGCACCTTCTGCCGCGGCTGAAGACGGCGGTGCAGAGCGGGCCCGGCCGGAGCGGGTGCGCGGTGAGCGACCGGAGCGTGGCCGTCCCGGTGAGCGCCCTGGTGATCGCGGCGCTGAGCGGCCCGGTCAGCGTGCTGCCGGTGTTTACGGCTCCGACTTTACGCCGCCCAGCCGGCAGGCCGATGAAAGTGACTATATTGAAGATGAGCCCAGTGGTCCGGCCCCGGCGCCCTATGCCGGCGGCGGCGGTGTGGTCGGCAGCGGCGCCAGCAGCGGCGGCTATGAGCCCGAGCTGGAGCGTCCGCGGCAGGTGCTGGACCCCAATGCCTATCCCAGCAGCCAGCTGGCCAATCAGCGCCAGGCCCGCCGTCAGCAGCGTTATGACGAACGCAACCGCGGCCGTGGCCCGGGTGGCCCCGGTCCGGGACCGGATCAGCGGGACCGTCCCGGCCAGCAGATCCGGCCCGGGATGCAGCCACAGGGTGTCAGCCGGGATCTGGAGCAGTCGGTTCTGGCCAAGGGCGTTCTGGAGATTGTCGAAGACGCCAACTATGGCTTCATCCGGCAGCGGGCCTTCCATCTGGGAGAGGACGACATCTATGTGTCGATGTCCCAGATCAAGAAGTTCGGCCTTCGGACCGGCGACCTGGTGGAAGGCTTTGCCCGGGCGCCCCGGGACCAGGAGCGCTACCAGAGCCTGGTCAAAATTGAGAAGGTCAATGACCAGCCCTATGAAGAAGGGGCCCGGCGGATCAGCTTTGAGAAGCTGACCCCGGTCTATCCTCATCAGCGGGTGCTGCTGGAGACCACCGAAAAGGAAATCAGCACCCGGCTGATCGACCTGTTCAGCCCGATCGGCCGTGGTACCCGCGGCATTATCGTGGCCAAGCCGAAGGCCGGCAAGACGGTGATGCTGAAGAAGATTGCCCATGCCCTGGCTCACAACCACCCGGATATTGAGCTGATCGCCCTGCTGATCGACGAACGGCCGGAGGAAGTCACCGACTTTGAGCGCAACGTCAACGGAATGGTGGTGTCCTCGACCTTCGATGAGAAGCCGGAGAACCACATCCAGGTGGCGGAACTGATCATCGAATACGCCAAGCGCAGGGTGGAGCAGGGTAAGGACGTCTTCGTCCTGCTTGACTCCCTGACCCGTCTGGCCCGCGCCTACAACCTGACCTGTCCGCCGAGCGGCAAGACCCTGTCCGGCGGTCTGGACCCCAACAGCCTCTACAAGCCCAAGCGCTTTCTGGGTGCGGCGCGCAAGATCGAAAACGGCGGCAGCCTGACGATCCTTTGTACCGCCCTGGTGGAGACCGGGTCACGACTCGACGACATCATCTTCGAGGAGTTCAAGGGTACGGCCAACATGGAGCTGCACCTCAGCCGTGAACTGGCCGACAAGCGCATCTTCCCCTCGGTGGACATCATCAAGTCCGGTACCCGCCACGAAGAGCTGCTCTACCACGGCGATGAGATGGATGTGGTCTGGCGGCTGCGGAAGATGGTGGCCGACATGGACGAGGCCGAGCGGATGAACCGTCTGATCACCAAGCTCTACCAGACCAAGTCCAACGCCGAGCTGCTGATGCTGATCCACAAGGCGACGGAGTAGCTGTAGGGGCCGAGCATTGCCTCGGCCCGCCATGGCAGTTGGCGGATGGAGAATGGCCAAGAGCCTCTGCGCCGAAACTGCGCCGGAATTGGTCTGGAGTCCGGGATGAATGCGGGATATGTTCTCGGCGGCTGCGATAATTAGGCCATGTCTTCGCAGCCCCAAACAGAAAACAGTGCGCCGCAGGGCGTGCGCTACATCCCCTACATGGGAGTCATCTTCGTCGTCGCCGAGGCCCATAAACTGGGCTTCTACAACGGCAACCCTGACTGGTGCAACCTCGGCCAGGGGCAGCCGGAAGTCGGCCCGATGGCCGGAGCGCCGGAACGGCTCAGTGCCGTTGAGCTGGAAGCTGGTGACCATGCCTATGGTCCGCTGGGCGGAACAGATGAGATGCGGGACTGCGTCGCGGCCCACTACAACCGGCTCTACCGTCAGGGCAAGAGCCAGTACAGCCGCGACCATGTCTCTGTCGCCAGCGGTGGTCGTCTGGCCCTGACCAGAGTGTTCAACGCCCTGGCCGACCAGCCAGTGGCTTACCAGATACCGGACTACACCGCCTATGAAGATCTGCTGGGCTATCAGCAGCACAGAATGAAGCTGATCCTGCTGCAGGGCCGGGAGGAGAATGGCTTTGCCATTCCGGCGGCTGAACTGCGCAGGGCGATGGAAGAGCAGGGTGCCCGGGCCTTTATCTTCAGCAATCCCTGTAACCCCACCGGTGCGGTGGTCCAGGGCGCTGAGCTGGCGGCCTATGTCCGGGCCGGGACGGAAAACGGCTGCACCATAGTCCACGATGAGTTCTACAGCCACTTCATTTACAACTCCGATGGCAGCCCCGGCTCCGGCCCGGTCAGCGCCGCAGCCCACATTGAGGATGTCGACTCCGAGCCGCATCTGCTGGTCGACGGCCTGACCAAGAGCTTCCGCTACCCCGGCTGGCGCCTGGGCTGGGTCATCGGCCCGCCGGAGATGATCGAGATGATCAACCGGGCCAGCAGCGCCATCGACGGCGGCCCCAGCCGCCTGGCCCAGCGGGCTGCGCTGCAGGTGCTGGAGCCGGCCAGAGCGGACCAGGAGACGACTGCCCTGCGTGAGGTTTTCAGCCGCAAACGCAATCTGATGCTGGAGCGCCTGCAGGCGATGGGCATCAGCGTTAGCTGCCCGCCGTCCGGCACCTTTTATGTCTGGGCCTCGCTGGCCGATCTGCCGGCGCCCTGGAATGACGCCGACCACTTCTTCTGGCAGGCGCTGCAGCACAAGGTCATGACGGTTCCCGGCCGCTTCTTCGACGTCAACCCAGGCCAGACCCGGCCGGGACCCAGCCCCTACCAGCAGTGGATGCGCTTTTCCTTCGGACCCCCTGAGGACAACGTCCGCCTGGGGCTCGACCGTCTGGAAGCCATGCTTCGACAGTCCTGATCCCGGAACAGTTCGTGAACTGTTTGCGCGGTGAGCCTTGAGCTGATAAGCTGCGGCTAAAGCAGTTTAAGTAGTAGTTAACTAAAGGTAAGCCGATAATGAAGTCGGCAGTTTAATCTGCGGTCACTTTTCGGTGTATCCTTAGAGGGTATCGAGCCGCTGACTGCTGGAAGAAAGTGCGGCCTCAGGTTGGGACATGGTTACTGCTGGAGGCAAATCGGAATTCGACGGCGATCAGCCAGGGGGAAATGGCTTGGCAGACAACGTGTATGCCAATCTGGATGAGATCAAGCCCGGAGATGTGCTGGGCCAGGACATTTTGGTAGGCACGCAGGTCCTTCTGACCAACGGCACAGTCCTGAACGAGGCACAGATAGCGCGACTGCGTCGCCTGAACCTGCAGGCGGTGGCTCTGCGCAGCGCTGAGCCCGAGCGGGCGGCGCAGCAGGATTCTTCATTCAGCCCTGAAGCCGCAGTGGTTAATGCCCTGAGTTTTCAGGGTATCGCTTCGCCTGAAGAGCCGACCTGGCTGGCCGATGCTTTCTTTACCCAGCCCGTGCCCCCGGGCGAAGTCGGCGAACAGGAAAAGATGTTCGCGCAGTTCAAGGACATGCTGCGCGAGGCCTCCGGGCTAAAGCCGCTTCTCCCTGCCGAACAGGCTCAGCGCTTCAGCCGCGACCTGCAGTCCAGCTTCATCGGTGCTGCTCTGCGTAAGCAGGTAGATTTGCAGCAGATTTCAACTTTGGCCAATGAGCTGACCGATACCCTGCGAGCCAATAACGGCGGCTACATCAGCTTCACTGATATTGAGCAGTATGGCCAGTTCCTGGCTGCGCGCACCCTGATGTCGGGCAAGGTCTTTTATCAGGTCTACGCCGCCGAAAGCAATGGCTGGCTGCGTGACCATTTGCGGGGCCAGTTCGCGCTGGCCTGTGCTCTGACCCTCCTGCCTCACGACATGGCGACTGCCGACCCGGCGAGTGAGAACGAAGAACAGAAGGACAAGCGCAAACGGGCGTTCCTCAAAATGGTGGCCTGGCTTAAGGAGTCCGGCGCGTTGGAATCGGAAGTGCTGGAGCACCTTGAAAAGCAGTATGAGCGCGTTGACGGTAAGGGCATTCCCTATGGCCTCAGTGGCGATGAAGTACCCTACTTCAGCCAGGGCTGGGCGATAACAAACACCTACAGCCACCAGCTCCTAAGCCAGCCCGCGCGTCCGCGCCGCACTCCCCGTCAGGCCGGCGACCACATAGTTGGCCAATCCGGCCGGGCCTACAGTAGCAAGGCAGTCAACCAGTTCCTTCGCACAATGGGTTATTACCCCAGCGGTTCTCTGGTTGAGCTGAACGACAAGACCGTCGCACTTGTCCATGAGCAAAATCCCTTCGCCCTGCTCAAGCCGGTGGTCAAGCCAGTACTGGCCGAAAAGCAGCTTGGCGATCCGATCGACCTCGCTACGCGGCCCGACCTTTTCATTCAGCGCCCTGTTATGGAGCATTAGGGGCGCTGCTAGACTTAGGTTATGGGACTGATTGGACTTGTCGCCGCCGGCGCCCCGGCTTCCGAAGAGCTGCGTGCGCTGGGGGTCAACCGGATTCCACTGCTCAAGGTGCAGGGCGAGACCCTGGTCGCCCGGGCCTGCCGCTGCCTGATCCAGGGCGCCGGCTGCAGCGAAGTTGTGCTCGTAGCCCCCGAAGATGTGCCGCTGCCGCAGGCGCCCGAAGGCAGCACCGCACAGATCCTGCGCGGCGAATACAGCGGCGAGATCATCGAGAACCTGCTGGCGGCTCTGCGCGGACGTCTAAACGCCGGCAGCGCTGTGGATGGGGCGCTGGTATCCAGCGCTGACATGCCTTTGATCAGCCCCGAAGCCATCGCGGCTCTGCTGGCGGCCCAGCGCGCCAGCAATGCTGATGTGGTCTATCCGGCGGTGGAAAAGTCGGTTGTGCAGGAGCGCTTTCCCACCGCGCACTGCACCTTTTATCGTCTGGGCAAAGTGCAGGTGACCGGCGGCAACGCGGTCTACCTCAACCCGGCCTGGCTGCTGAGCCATGAGAAGACCCTGCGCGACCTCTTTGCCCTGCGCAAGGACCCGGCAGGCATGGCGCGCTTTTTTGGCCCCTTGTTCCTGATGAAGGTCCTCGCCGGCAGCGCGAGCATCGAGCAGGTTGAGGAAGTCGTGGGCGGGAAACTGGGCGGCAAGCTGAAAGCAGCGGTATTGCCCTTTGCCGAAATCGGAGTAGATCTCGACAAGCCGGCTGACCTTGAACTCTACCGCTCATACCTCGACCCCTGGCAGTAAGACGAACAGCCAGCACGTCATGACAGTCCTGCTTTCGCACCAGCAGGGGGTGAATGGGCGGAGCAGGCTTATAATTAGCCCCTTGGATGGAGGTATTTCATGCGGCTGAACAAAATGACGGGCCTGCTGGCCCTCGTGGCTGTGTTCTGCGCGGGACTGTTGCTGGCTTTCAGCCGGCCGGCCGGCGCCAGCGAAGCGGTGCTGAGTCATCTGAACGATGGCATGGATTCCAGCACCACCCTTGAATCCACCAGCCACTATGTGGCCTTTGACGCCCCCAAGGGCTGGACGAACCGCTTCAGCCAGTCGCTGGATGTTTACTGCCAGCGCTATGGCGATGTCAGCGGCATCAAAGGCATCGTGGTCTTCTATCAGGCACCGACGGACAAGACTGATATCACGACCCCTTACACAATCCTGGGCCGTAAGCTCTTTGACCTCAGCGACGCCCCGGAGCAGATGGGCTGGTTCAGCGTTCCGCTTGACACCTTCGAGCTGCCGGAGCGCTTTGGCGTGGCCGTCTTTACCTTCAGCAACGAGACCCGCGGCCTGCGCGTGGGCTACACACGCAAGGTCCGGGATAACATGTCGAGCAGTTATGTAATGAAGCCGGATGGCACCCTGGATCGCAAGTACAAGCCGAACATGAGCCGCGAGGGCCGCGAATGGATGCTGCGCCTGACCCTGCGCAACACCCTGGCGCCCCAGGCCAGCCTGAGCTCAGGCGAAATTCACGGCAGCATGTTTGGCGGCTGGGATGACGGCAGCGCTGAGACTTTTGTGACGGTCCAGAAGCACGGCTGCCTCGTGCATTTCAAGAACGCCAGTCCGCGCGAGGTGAGCCGGGTCTATATCTATGGACAAGCCGCCGGTGACTGGCTCAAGAGCGGTCAGAACATCGCGGTGTCGCTGCTCGACAATGAGATGGGCATTCTGCACCACGTAACTTTGCCCTACACTGCCTACACCAACGAACCCAGCTGGGCCTATGTCGATTTCCCGACAACTAACACCCCGGCAGAGTTTTATGTGCTGGTTGAGCCGAACAGCCGGCCCATGGCGCAGTTTGAGATAGGCACCGACACGAGTGGTATGAACAAGGGCTCGAGCTGGGCAGTGATCGGCGCGCATCTCGAGTGGGAGACCGATGCCCCGCAGGACAAGAGCAACTTCATGATCCGGGTGGAGTACAAGTAGTCCGTCGAGCCAGGTGTTGTTTAGTACATCTAGGAGAAATACTAAAAACAAATCGCGGGAGACGGGGTATTAGACACATAACCCTACCTCCCATAAAGACCACCCGGCCCCCCCGGGTGGTTTTGTTTTCAGCAGGCAACAGCAGGCAGGGGCGGCCGAAGCCGCCCCCTGGCCCATCGGGCCCTGGCCGCAAGCAACAGTCTTTTCCTGCTCCTGCGGGCCAGACCTGCCGTATGAAAGTGCTCTAGGTCCGACTCTCCGGGTTGTCGTCGCCGGCGCTGAGGACCAGAATCAGCGCGTCCCGGATGCCATTGGGGTTGCCCTTTTGCAGCTGCTCGTTGCTGTCCCCGTCGTAGACCGGTGCATAGGGGCTGCCGGAGTATGCGTTATCCGCAGTAACCGAGCGGGTCCAGGGCCAGATCTCCAGCGTGTTGAGCGGGTTGCCAGGGTCACCGGGGTCGCCCGGGTCGCCGGGGTCGCCCTGCATTGGACGCGGACCGTCCGCGCCTGGTACACCGATCGAAGCTTCCGCAAACCAGCCGGGGGTCAGGCCGGCCCGCATCAGGTAGCTGATCGGCCGCTCTTCGCCCAGGACATCGCGGCCCTTGGTACGGATGCCGCCGTAGCCGCCGAGCATGTACTGGTCGATTTCTGTGGGCAAAATGGGACGGTCGTCAGCAGTCTCGCGGCCCACCGCCACAATCATGCCGGAGCCCTTGTAGAAGAACTGACCGGGCAGGTAGGGAAGCGGCTTGTTACCCTGCCAC
>CAZEJB010000071.1:0-7961 GCA_964512635.1 uncultured Planctomycetales bacterium
CGAGGACCGTATCAACCTCGTCAACACGCTGATCACTGATCCGATCATCTACGAGACCAGCGACGATACCGGCTTCGGTTTCGGCGCTCAGTGGGGCGAAGTTCCCACCGAGAAGGGTGACTGGTACTGGTTCGCCAGCTACAAGGAAGTCGGCGCGAACGCTGCGATCAGCGGCTTTGGCGACAATGATGCGGGCTTTGGCAACTACAACAGCCTGAACGTTGGCTGGACCTGGGCTTTCCAGGAGAACAGCACTGTCAGCATCAACTACTTCCTGAACAAGATGCACAACGCCTTCGGCTTCTTCATCCCGGCTGCCAAGGATGACCTGAGCTCTGTCAAGATCGACTGGGCCTTCAAGTTCTAAGCCGGAAGGTGTGAGCAATCACACCGGATCCCGCAGCAGGCTTGCCTGCAGCGTCAAGATCGAAACTCAGGGGCGGGAGCAATCCCGCCCCTTTCTTTTTCTGAGCTGATCATTCCTTTCACCTCTGCGTAGCGGTACCCAGCAGATTTCATGCAACTGGTACCTAACCTGTTCTCCTTGACCAGCATCATTACTTCTGTCAAAACAACTCTGGAGGTTCCAGATGAACCGGCTTTGGATCTCAGCTCTACGCCTGGCATTGACCGCGGCGTTCCTGATAGTTGCTGCGGGCTGCGCAGCATCAAACATGACGGATGAGCCAGCCCATGCAGAAAGCGTCCTCCTGACACCGGGTCAGTTGGAGGCGCTGCGCGGTGGGAGTACAAGCAAGGCGCTGACCGGTGCAGAATTCCTGGCCCAGAGCAACTGCTTCACGGAACTGGAGAGCCTGCGACTAAACGTCACAATCACTGCCGTGCAACGCAGCGGCAAGGAGCTTGGCTGGGCGGCATATCGGTTCAGCGGAATCAATGGACTGCCCCAAAGCCTGCAGGTGAACTGTGGAGTTCCTGTGCCCGGCAGCCAGTACTTCGTGGCAGTGGCGAGCCAGGCTGACAAGCGCTGGCACACCTTTGGTCCATTCAGCGAAGAAGAAGCTTTGATAGACCTGAGTCAGGTTGCGGCCCCGGTTTCCAGCAGCGGCGATCTGCTTTTTGCCGTGATGGCTCGCGGCCACAATGTGGTGCTGCTTCACTCCAGCACGCTGATGTACGGCAGCCCCGAAGTCTAGACCTGCTTGCAGTCGAGTCGTGGCCCTGCTGCAGTCACCAATTCCGTGTGTCGGGCTTTAGTTCGCGCTTACTTCCAGCAGGAGTTTGCCGATCGTTTCACGGCCCTCAAGGCTTGTGTGGGCTGCCGCGGCTTCTGCCAGAGGATGCACGCTGTTGATGCGCAGGCTATAGCTGCCGTCAGCCAGCTTAGGCAGTATCTCGGCCACGCCACGCTGCAGCAGCTCCGGGCGCTCTACCAGGTGATAAAGACCGTTCATCGCTACGCCGCAGGAACGGCCCCAAAGCAGGCGCTCATCGTACTGTGGCTCGCCTGAAGCGTAGCCAAACACTACTATCAGACCGAAGTATGAGATTGCCCGCAGGTTACCAATGACATTTGCTGCGCCGACGGAGTCGCAGATGATGTCGACACCGCGGCCGCCGGTAAGCGCCTTAACTTCGCGCCCGAACTCCTTGTCACGGTAGTTGACTGCAAACTCTGCGCCAAGCTCCAGAGCAAAGTCACACTTCTCCTGGCTGCCGGCAGTAGCGATAACGCGACAGCCGCAGTTACGTGCCAGCTGCACCAGCGCCTGCCCCACTCCACCGGCCGCCGCGTGCACCAGTACCCAGTCACCTGCCTTGGCTTTGCCGCTGGCAAAAAGCACGCCCCAGGCGGTCAGCCATTGCAGCGGCCAGGCGGCCGCAAGCTGCAGGCTCATGCCCGGAGGAATTGGGATCACGGAGTGCTGGTCGGCCAGCGCATACTCGGCATAGCAGCCACTGTCACCGGTCAGCGCGGCAACCGGCATTCCGACCTCAAAGCCGCCGACATCCTCGCCTACTGCATCAACCCAGCCTGAGAGCTCGCCCCCCAGAATGATCGGATACTTGGGCTTGCGGCCATAGCGCCCGCTGCGGATGAGGGTGTCAAAGAAGTTGACCCCGGCGTAGGCCGTGCGAATCCGGAGCTGGCCCGGTCCCGGCTGGGGCTGATCAACATTCTCGCGGAAGCTCAGGGCTTCGATGCCACCCGGTCCATCTACAACGATTGCGCGCATACCGTCTCCTGCCTGCCACCCTGGCCGGCTCAGACTAGTTTATACGCCGCATCAATGACTGGTCTGCGCCAGCAGGCCGGGCATGTCGTGACGTGAGGGCATTGGCTGGTAAGCCATAGACAGCACGCTCAGGTCATCCTCAAGGGGTACCTTTTCGCCGCGCCAGTCACGCACGGCGCGAACGACGGCTTGTGGAATGAAGCTGTTTCCGCTGGCCACCTGGTCCGCCAGAACGCTCCGCAGATGCGTAATGTCGAAGAACTCGCCGCGATTGTTACGGGTTTCGATAGCGCCGTCTGTATACAGCACCAGCTGGTCGCCGTTTTGCATCTGCATTTCTATGATGCCTGCCGCATCCGCCGCATCGTCAAACAGCCCCAGCGGTGGCATTGTTGAATCCAGTTCTGCCTGATCCCCGTTTGAATAGCAGTAAACGGGCGACGGATGCCCGGCGATGATGATTCGAATGCGGCCGTCAACGGGATTGATCAGGGCATAGACCATCGTGGCATAAACTTCAGTTGGAAGCTCGTCGCAACAGAAGCGGTTCGCACGCGCCAGTACCTGGCGCGGATCACTGTCCATTTCTATCGCTGCCCTTATGCAGGAATGCAGCAGCACGGCAGCCATCGCCGCGGCTATTCCATGCCCGCTGACATCCGCCAGGCAAAGGGCCAGCTCGCCGCCCAGGGTTTCAGCAACGCAGATCACATCTCCGCCGAGTGTCTGGCAGGGCTCGTAAGCACTTTGCACAAAAGTGCGATGGCGACGTGCCATCTCGGCGAGGTAGCGATGGTCGGGCATCAGTTGCCGCTGCACCCGGCCCGCGGCCCGCAGACCCTCGGCCACAATCTCATAGGCCGCCTCAAGCTCGCGGTTCTGCTCCTCGAGCATGCACTCAAGATTGGTCAGGCGCAGCGCAATCTGAAGTTTGAGCTGCAGCTCTATCGGGTCAAAGGGCTTGGTGATGTAGTCATCGGCGCCCGCTCTAAGGCCCTCATAGAGATCAGACCGTTCCGTACGGCCGGTCAGAATGATCACGTAGGCATAGTGCTTACGGGAAGATGCGCGAATCCGTCTGCAAACATCTATACCGTCGAGGCCGGGCATTTCCCAGTCCAGGATACAAACCTGGATATCCTGACGCTCTTGCAGCATTTCCCAGGCCTGTTGTCCATCTTCAGCAATAAGCAGGTCGATATTCGCAGTCCCTTCCAGCAGACGCGCCAGCTTCAGGCGCACGAGCTTGTTGTCATCTGCAATCAGGATGCACGGACGGTTGCTGGTTCCCTGCCAGCTGCCAAGAACGATAGACGCGTTGTTCTCCGCAGTCTCCACCTTGTTATTTACGGCACTGACAGGATAACCTTTATTCTGACCGGAAATGGATGAGTTAAACTGCAAAAACGCCTGTGCGGTTGACAGTGCTGGCTTTGCGCGGTAGTATTTTCACCCCGTTCCCGCGTAGCTCAACGGCAGAGCGTCCGGCTGTTAACCGGCAGGTTACTGGTTCGAATCCAGTCGCGGGAGCCATTTCTTCAGAAACGTTTCCACCCGTAGGCCCGGTCTGACTGCTAGACGCTGTCTGCTGATCCATTTGCCTGCGTTCACTCCTGCTCCAGATATCTCTTCAAACACACACATTGCTCCTCAACATGATCTGCAGCAGATTGCACCCTGGACAAGCTACTATCGCCTTTAACCAGCAGGCCCCGCGGCCCCTCTGCAAGGCCACGGCTGGAAAGTTCTGGAATACTTGATTTCGGCTGATTTGACACTGCAAGCCGCGGAACCTAAACTCGCTGCGGCTTTAAGCCCCTGAGGAAGGTATGCGCTTAGAAAAGACCGGAGCGGTGTCTCCGGCGCCCCCCGTATCAGGCGTTCCGCACGCCCGTTTTTCGCGGACCTTACTGCTCGACGGCGGCCGCTGCCTCTTGCTGCTCACAGTCTTGTGCGTTTTATCAGGCGGAGCCGCATCAGCCGACGACGCGGTGGACGTGCAGTCTACTCCTGCCGTTGACGCATCGGTGGTCGAGACCGCCGGCACTTTACAGCAAACAGAATCCGTCTATCAGCCCGAGGCCGTGCTGCTCGCCAGCGCGGACGCAGGGGGCGAACAGCCTGCGCTTCTGCAGCCCCTCGACACCGACATGGACATGCGCCCGCGCTTTGACGACGCGCTGCCCTCAATGCCAAGCGGGCACGATGACCTGATTCGCTACATTATTGAAGGCTATGACAATCCTGATCAGGCTTTGAGCCTGGACGAAGCAATTCAGCTCGCCCTGGCCCACAACCACAGCCTCAACAGCCAGCGGCTGAAGGCTGCGGCAGCCACGAAGGATAAGCAGATCGTCTGGGCTGATCTTAAGCCCCAGCTGGGCCTCCAGGCCCGCGCCTTCCAGCAGTGGACCTTCGACCGTAAGACCACCGCTCTGCCCGCCGGGGGCAGTACCAGCGCTGATGTTACCGGCGATCCGACCGTCAGCGTCGCGCTGGAACTGACCAAGCGCATCTATGATTGGGGCCTCAGCGCGCACCTTGTGGATGCCGCCGAGGCGCGCCACGCGATCCAGTATTACTCGACCGGCATTGCCGAGGATGAGCTGATCTATAACGTGATCAGCGCCTATTACAGCTATAACCTGGCCCTCGGCCAGCTGCGTGTGCGGCGCGACGAGATGGATCTTTCACTGGAGTTCCTGCGTATTGCCGAGATCCAGTTTGAAGTCGGCACTGTGCCGAGGCTTGACGTCATTCGCGCCGAGGCCCGGGTTGAGCAGGCCCGCGACAGCCTGATCCAGGCCCAGGCGAACCTTGGCGACGCCGCAGCGGTGTTCTTCTCACTGCTCGGCGCCGAAGACCAGCGTTATGTCCCGGCTGTGATCACCCCTGAGCTTGTCGACCTTGGCCCGGAGCCGGCCGAGCTGCAGTCAGTGATTGACCGCGCCATTGAAGGCCGCCCGGAAGTAGAACTTCAGTATCAGACTCTCTTTGCCGGTGAGGTCTCGCGCGAGCTGGCCCGTAACCGTCCACTGCTGGACGCCTACGCCCAGGGTCAGTTCCAGGCGCCGCACACCCAGCAGAGCGGCTATCAAAGCTATGAGCTGGGACTGCAGCTGGTCTGGCAAATCAGTAACGGCGGCAAGGATAAGATCCAGCGCGAACAGGCAGAGCTGAACCTGCGCAGCATCGAAGAGTCAATCCACGACCTGGAAGCGCGCATTGAACTCGACGCCACCACCGCCTGGAATGGCGCGGTGGCCAACCGCGGTTCCGCCGAAGCCGCTCGGAAGAACCTCGAGCTGACGGCAGAAGCCCTGCGCGCGGCCAACGTGGGCTACCGGGCCGGTGTGACGCCTTACATCGAATTCGAAGCCGCGCTGAACGCCAACATCGCTGCGGCAATCGGCTACCTTACAGCTCTGGTCAATGTCCAGCTGGCCCAGGCCAACCTTGAGCGGGCCCAGGGCTTCCCGGCGATAGATGCGGCAGGCGAGGCCGATGCCGAAAGCGCGCGCGGTCTGCCTGACACATCGGGGCTGCACAAGCGTCTCGAAGAAGAGGATGACGCCGGCTCTTCTGACGCTGCCAAGCGCGACACAACCGTGGTCGGAAGCGCAGCTGTAGAAGAGATCGCTGCAGCCGACACCGTAGAATCGGTGCAGAGCGAGAGCTGGGCCGATGCCGCTCCCGCCGGCGAGGACGACGCGCAGGGCTAGCATCACTTCTGGCCCTTGTGGAGCTGCATCAGAACCTGCGGGCACCCATGAGACAGGCTGTAAACTTACCGGCTGCCAGCAAGCTGGCAGTCCAAAGCTAGTCCTTTCTGCTCAGCCGCGCATGCCGGCTTCAATTCACGACATGCAGATTTCAAGCTCAGGCAGGTTTTCAAATGTGGTGGCGTTTCAGCGAAAGTGAGGAGGGCGTGCGTGCGCAGCCTTTGCGCGAGCTCTTGCCCAAGGTGCTGCCGCTGATCCGACCGCACAAGAAGCTGCTGTTTGGCGCGGTCGGCTTGCTTCCGCTCATCACCCTGGCCCAGCTTTCCGCGCCGCTGATCCTGCAGTTCATCATCGACAAGTGCATCAAGACCGGGCAGACAGACCAGCTTTGGCTGGCAGCGGGGATCTACCTGCTGATCGTTTCCGGCGGACTGGGCCTGGCTTATCTGCAGGCAATGACCCTCTTTCGCCTTGGCATCGGAATCATCAGCGGGCTCAAGACCCGTTTGTTCGAGCACGTGCTGCGCCTCGGGCTCGACTTCCACGAGCAGCACAGCCCCGGCAAGCTGATCAGCCGCGTTGAGAGCGACACCGAGACCCTGCGCGAGCTGTTTGGCGATGTGACCGTCAACCTGCTGCGCAACCTGCTGCTGCTGGTCGGTATCTTTGTGGTGCTCTCACTGCAGAACCTCAGCATTGCCGCCTGGGTGCTGCTGCTGGTGCCGATACTGTTCGGCGCGACCTTCTTCTACCTTAGCAAGATGAAGAAGATGTGGCGCGAGATGCGCGCCCGCGTAGCGCTGGTCACCGGCTATGTCACCGAGTACGTCCAGGGCGTCGAGGTGATCCAGCAATTCAACTATGAGCAGCGCGCCCGCGAGCGCATGGCCGAGGTCAACAAGAAGAAGTACAGCATCGACGTGCCGGTGCAGATGACCGAGTACGGCTTTTGGGGCTTTTTCATGCTCGGCGAGGTGCTGGCGATCATCATCGTGCTGGCGATAGGCGTCAAGGGCGTGTTTGCCGGCACGCTGACGGTCGGCACACTGGTGCTGTTTATTGAGTACATCCGCAAGCTTTTTGAACCGATCATGCAGCTCTCGGAGCAGCTTAACTTCGTCCAGCGCGGCATGGTCAGCGTCGAGCGCATCTTCGGCATCCTGGAGACCAAGCCATCGGTACAGGACGGCACGCGCCCGGACAGCGAGCTGGTCTTTGAGCATGAGATCCGCTTTGAGAATGTCTGGTTCGCCTATGGCAAGCCGGAGGGCGAGGCAGAGCCTGAGTGGATCCTGCGCGATGTCAGCTTCACCCTGCCCAAGGGCCAGAGCCTGGCGCTGGTCGGGGCCAGCGGCGGCGGCAAGACGACCATCGTCAGCCTGCTGCTGCGCTTCTATGACCCGCAGCGCGGGCGGATCACGGTGGATGGCCAGGACATCCGCGACTTCGCCGTCGCGGCCTGGCGCGCGCGCATCGGGCTGGTGCTGCAGGACATCTACCTCTTCCCCGGCACCGTCAGCCAGAACCTGCGCGTCTTCAACCCGGCGATCAGCGAGCAGCGCGCCCAGGAGGCAGCCCGCACCGCCCGCGCCGACGCGATCATCGACAAGCTGCCCGGCAAGTTCGAGGGCGAGCTGGCCGAGCGCGGCGCGAACCTGTCGGTCGGCGAGCGCCAGCTGATCTCCTTCGCCCGCGCGCTGGCCTTCAACCCGCCGCTGCTGGTGCTGGACGAGGCGACCAGCAGCGTTGACCCGCATACTGAGCGCATGGTGCAGGAAGCGCTGGAACGCCTGCTGGAGGGCCGCACGGCGGTGATCGTGGCGCACCGGCTGAGCACGATCACCGGCGCCGACCAGATCCTGGTGATGGCGCGCGGCCAGGTGGCCGAGCGCGGCCGCCACGGCGAGCTGCTGGAGCAGGGCGGGCTGTACGCCAAGCTCTGCCGCCTGCAATTCGGCACGGCCACCGCGCCGATGCCAGCGGGGGCGAAGTACATTGATGCAAACGAGGACCTGGTTGAAGCCGCGCTCAACGAGAGCGA
>CAZEJB010000072.1:0-7641 GCA_964512635.1 uncultured Planctomycetales bacterium
CGCTGGCATCAAAGCTGCCACCGCCGTTGTAGTCGTGGCTGGCCTGCGGCAGGGTCGTGAAATCGTCGGCGATGCCGTCGCCGTCAAAGTCCCAGCGGTAAGAAGCCAGGTTGCCATCAACATCGCTGCTGCCACTGGCATCGAAGTTCACCGTCAGCGGCGCGGCTCCAGCCGTCACATCGGCTTCAAGTGCGGCCATCGGTGGGCTGTTAAGCTCGCCGGCAAGTAGGTAGATTCCCTCCATGCTCACCGTCCCGCCGTCATGGGCCAGCAGCGCGAAGCTGATCGTCTGCGCGCCTGACAGATAGCGCGGGTCGCTGAGGTCAAAAGTGCTGCCCTCGCTGCGCACATCATGCAGCTCCCAGCGCCCGGCCGCGAAGTCGGCCAGCGCGACCCAGACCGCTTCGTCGTCCGGCGACCCGTCGGGGTAGGTGAGCAGCAGATCCAGCCAGCGCTGGGTGATCTGGGGGGTGATGTCCAGTTCATAGACGCCGAAGGCCAGCTCGCCGAGCGGCGCATCCAGCAGCAGGTCGATGCTTGTGGTCGTGGCCCCGGCAGAGCTGATTGAGCTGTACTGCGAGGGATTCAGGTAGTTGTTTTCCAGCGCGGCGGAAGCCCCGCGCAGGCTGCTGACCGGGGGCAACATGGTCAATTCGTCGGCTGGCAGGCTGTTGCCGGGAAGCGCTCCACGCGTCAGGGACTGCGGGCCCGCGGGCCCGGATTCAACACCGCGTCCAGCGCAGGCGCTGACTTGCAGAACTGTGCAAAGGCTGAGCATCAGAGTCACACAGCGGAGCAGCTTCAAGGCTTCTACCTCCCGAAAACAGTGGCACGGAAAGTATAGCCTCCTCAGGTGGCGCAGTCTCCGTGCTGCAGCATGGTCTAATTGCGTTAGAAGCCAGCTGCGCAGAAAATCGAACCGCTAGCAAACATACTCATGGATGCTTGACCCAGATAACTGCAGATCTCCATGTTGTTGATTGCAGCTCCCGTCGCGACTAGCTCCGGTACTTCCCAGCTGATGCCCTGCGAATCCGCGGCCTGACAAACCATCAGCTGGTCGCTGCTGGGGCCCCGGGAGTAGCCAATCACCGGGCGCCCGCCGATCACCACCATGTTCAGCGACTTTCCGCTGCCTTGAATAGTATCCACTGGCTGCTTGTCCGCCCAACTGAGGCCATTGGCGTCAAGAGCGCGCATGTATAGCAGATAGTCGAGGTCTGCATCGTAAAAGGCAACGGCCGGCTTTCCCCCGGCCACAGCCAGACTACAGGAGATGCCTGTCACATTACTGGCGTCAAGAGTCAGCGAAGGACCGGACCAGTCTGTACCCTCGCTGTCCTCAGCGCGTTCATAGATCAGATCAAATGTGGTGGCGAGGCAATAAGACAGGGCCGGCCTCCCGTTCACTTCCTCTAGCGAGCAAGACTGTATATCCGTTAAGAGCTCGATAGTTGCCGGGCCGTTCCAGATCTGTCCCTGCGCGTCATCGCTGCGTAAGAACTTGAGCTTGTTGCTGGCTTTGTCAAGATACACCAGAGCCGGGTGGCCGCCGATCAGGTCCATGTCGATTGAAAAACCGGTGAAGCCATTGTTTTCCAGCACCTGAACGCTGCCCCAGGTCGAACCGTCTGCGGCAGTGGCCCTGCAGAAGCAAACGTTGATCGCGGGAGACCCCTGCCAGGCTACCGCGGGCATCCCATCGACCTCAAGCAGGTTGAACTGAGCCCCCTGCTCTCCTGTGTTGATCACAGCAGGGCTGCTCCAGCTCGTACAGTGATCATCCAGCGCATAGCTGTAGCGCAATTCGGCGCTGCTCACATCCCGGTAGCACAGCGCGAGCTTGCCGCCGATTACCGCCACCGAGCTGGAGATTCCGCAGGGCATTCCGTTGTTGTGTTGACTCAGGTTGTACCCGCTTACCCAGACCGCCCGCGTGCTAACGGCGCTTGCGCCGGCATCGTCTGTTACCCGCAGACGCAGCATGAGTGATCCCGCGAGCGCCGGATAGAAGCTGAAGTCAGGGCTCGAGCCGGAGCTGCTCTCAAAGCTGCCATTGCCGTCGCTGTCCCACTCATAGTTCACGATGCTGCCATCGCTGTCGCTCGAACCGCCGGCAGATAGATGCAGCAGCTCGTCTTTGCGTAGCACGTCCGAGGCTATCTCCAGCACGGCTTGCGGGGCGCTGTTGATTTCAATCTGCACCTGCGCGTTGTCCGCCGCGCCGGATGAATCCTCAACGCGCAGCGTCGCCGTAAAACTGCCGCCGGCGCTGTAGCTGTGACTCGTCTGCGCGCTGATGCTGCTGGCGTCAAAAAGGCCGTCGCCCTCCCAGTCCCACCAGTACAGCAGGGCCTGGCCCTCGGGATCGCTGCTCGCTGAAGCGTCAAAGTTGACCGTCAGCGGGGCGTTGCCGCTGGTCACATCTGCCTGCAGGTCCGCCGTCGGCGCAGCGTTGTTCGGGTTGATGGTTCGCACACTCAGGGCCGAGACCGTCGAGCTCACACCTGCCGGGCTGACCACACTGATAAACAGCGTCCCGCCGGGCGAGAGATACTTCGCGTCATCAACAAGGAAGCTCTTGAAGCTGCTGTAGGGCCCGTGCCATTCCCAGCGCTCTGCGCTGAAGTCGCCAAGGCCGACCCACGCGCCCGTCGCATCGCTGTCCAGCAGCACCTGCAGGCTGTCGAGGCTGCCGCCCGCCGCTGCCGGGTCAAAGCCGTAGACGGCCCATTCGGGCACCGCCCCCAGCCCCGGGCCGCTCGCGCTGGCGTCCAGCAGCAGCGCGTCGCCCTGCTCTGCCGCCCCCGCGCTGCGGCTCAGCGTAAAGCTGCCGCCGATCAGGGTTTCCACCAGCTCGCTGCCGGAACGTAGGCTGTCCAGCGCTGAGAGCGCCGGTAGATCACCCCTGGTGTCCGCCGCCGGCGCCGACTGTGGAGCCGCCGCCCTGAGGGCCTGTGGAGCAGTGCTGCCGGAGCTGCAGGACTGCAGCAGCCAGGCCAGACTTGCGGCCAGAATCAGGGGCAGGACCACCGGCTTGTGCATTACGCTTGCTCTCCCGTGCAGGAATCACCTGCGCTGCGAGTATAGCCCAGCTGTGAAGGTCATCCGCGTCATGGCGCTGCAGCACCGGCTAATAGAGCCGGGCAAAGCCGATCTGCTCCACATTCGCGTTGTAGCCGGCAAGCGCAGGCTTCCCGTTGGCCAGCACGGCCAGCGTGACTGTGCTGACGCTGTCAGCGCCGCTGAACACTGCCACCCCCGGGCCCCAGACCGAACCGGTTGCGTCGGCTGCCTGCATGAAGATGAACTCTGATGTCTGCGGGTTATAGAAGGCCACCTGAGGATGGCCATCAACCACCTGGATTGCGTTGTACCAGCCGGTAAGTGAACCCTCAGTCAGGGTCTGGGGTGTCCCCCAGGCGCTGCCCAGGGCGTCGTTAGCCCTGACATAGCGCAGCCCTGCCCCGCTTGCGCTGTAATAGCTGATCGCCGGCCGGCCCTGGACTATGGTCATGGCTGTGTCATAGCCCTCATTGTTGCCGCTGCCCGCAACCAGCACCGGAGCGCCCCAGGCGCTGCCATCCGGATCAATTGCCCGGACAAACAACAGGTCAGCGTTGTTGATGTTCTGATAGCTGATGGCCGGCTGGCCAGCCACCACGCGAAGACAGCTGTAAGCCCCGTTGGCGCCGCTGTTGTCCACGGTGACCGGGCTGCCCCAGAAATCACCTATGGCATCCGTGGCCCTCACATAGCGCAGCTTCTGTCCGGTCGTGTACATATAGCTGATCGCCGGGAAGCCGCTGACAACCTGCAACGAAGTGTATTCCCCGGTGTCATTGGTCTGGTCAATTGCCAGTGGTGCCTGCCAGGAATCGCCGTTCGCGTCAAAGGCGTGGATATAGAGCAGATCACCGGAACTGGTGTTGTAATAGCTGATGGCTGGAACGCCGTTGACCACCACCATCGACGGATAGACCCCGGTTGCAAAGTTCGCATCCAGCAGCTGCGGGGAACCCCAGCTTGCGCCCTGGCTGTCGCTGGCCCGCTGGTAGTACAGGTTCGTGTCGTCGGCATTGTAGAAAGCAATCGCCGGATTACCGCTTACAACCGCCATGGAAAGGTATTGGCCGCCTGCACCGGGCTCCGAGACATACGCGCCCTGCCAGCCGCGAACATAGACCGTCTCGCTGGCGGTTGCCGTGGCCCCGCTGTTGTCCGTCACGCGCAGCCCGACCTTCTGCGGCCCGGCGCTGTCAAGGCTCAGCTCAAGCTGGCTCTCGCCAGCGCTGTCAGTCTCAAAACTTCCATTCCCGTCGGTGTCCCATTCATAGCTTTGAATCGGTCCCTCGGCGTCTGAGCTCGAGGCGCCATCGAGGATAAAGCTCTCGCCTTTTTGCACTTCGCCGGGCAACACCTTCAGACTGGCCACGGGAGCGCTGTTGATCTCAAAGCTCATCCCACTGAGACTCTGTGCGCCCTTGTCATCGGTGACCCTCAGCCAGACAGTCGAATCAACTCCAAAGTAGAAAGTGTGCTGGATCTGGGGCAGGTCTATCAGCTCTTCAAAACTGCCGTTCCCGTCGAAGTCCCAGGCGTACTCAACTATGCTGCCGTCACTGTCCGAGCTGGTGCTGGCATCACAAACCACTGTGAGCGGCGCTGTGCCGCTGGTCGTGCTGGCCTGGTAGGCGGCCGTCGGCGCCTGGTTGCCCGCCACGTTCACACTAATCTGCAGGCTCGCGGTGCCGCGGGCCAGGCCGTCATCGCTGACCCGCAGCGTCACATTTCGTATCCCGGCCGAGGCGTAGACATGGGTAACCTGCGGGCCGTCGCTGAATTCTTCGTAGGTGCCGTTGCCATCAAAGTCCCAGGCGTACTCAATGATCTCGCCATCGCTGTCGCTGCTGGCGCTCGCATCGAAGCTGACCGTCAGCGGTGCGTTACCGCTGGTCACATCTGCCTGCAGGTCCGCCGTCGGCGCAGCGTTGTTCGGGTTGATGGTTCGCACACTCAGGGCCGAGACCGTCGAGCTCACACCTGCCGGGCTGACCACACTGATAAACAGCGTCCCGCCGGGCGAGAGATACTTCGCGTCATCAACAAGGAAGCTCTTGAAGCTGCTGTAGGGCCCGTGCCATTCCCAGCGCTCTGCGCTGAAGTCGCCAAGGCCGACCCACGCGCCCGTCGCATCGCTGTCCAGCAGCACCTGCAGGCTGTCGAGGCTGCCGCCCGCCGCTGCCGGGTCAAAGCCGTAGACGGCCCATTCGGGCACCGCCCCCAGCCCCGGGCCGCTCGCGCTGGCGTCCAGCAGCAGCGCGTCGCCCTGCTCTGCCGCCCCCGCGCTGCGGCTCAGCGTAAAGCTGCCGCCGATCAGGGTTTCCACCAGCTCGCTGCCGGAGCGCAGGCTGTCCAGCTGAGCAGGGCCCGGCAAGCCTTCTGCTGCGGGAATTGTTGCTGGCAACTCTTGATCCAGATCCGCCACCGGCGCGGGCAGGCCAATGCCGTCCGTTCGGCCCTTAAGCCCTGGGCGCTCCAGGCTCGTCCCGGGGGTCTGCGCCGGGCTGCCTGTGCAGGCCTGCGCCAGCAGGATGACCGCTATTACCAACAGAGGAAGAACAGCCTTGCCGATGTGCTGAATCACTCTTGCACTCCTGCGCAGGGAAAGCCTGCACTGCGAGTATAGCGTTTCAACCCGGGCCGCCAATCGACTGCAGCAGGATGAGTATTCCTAGTAGAGTCTGGCAAAACCGATGTGCATCTGCTCAATATCGCAGAACGAGATAACCGGCCGGCCGCTGCTGAGCAGGAGCAGGTTCGTGTTATAGCCTCCATTGCTGCTGGCATACACGGTAACGGCCTGCTTCCAGATGGTGCCAAGGCTGTCCACTGCCTGCACGAATCTGACCGAGTTGCCTTGCTTGTAGCTGATAGCCGGAGCACCGTCGATCACCTGAATGGACGTATACCAGCCATCGCCCGCACCCGTAGTGAGGGTGACCGGCGTTCCCCAGCTCGATCCGATCGGGCTGGTGGCCCGCACATAGCGCATTTGCTGCAGCGTTTCACTGAAATAGGAAATCGCGGGCTGGCCTTGCACAGTCGTCATGGATGTGAAGGCGCCGCCACTGCTGTCAACCTGCACTGGCGCCCCCCAACTGGTGCCATCGGCATCGTTGGCCCGTACAAAGTTCAGGTCAGCCGCTGCGACGTCGTAGTAGCTGATGGCGGGGTAGCTGGACACTACTCTCAGGCAGCCGTGGTGTCCGTTGTTGGCCCCGGGGTCCACCACAACCGGGCTGCCCCAACTGCTGCCTGCGGCGTCGCCTGCGCGCACATACTGGAGCTTCTGCCCGGTGGTGTAGTAATAGCTGATCGCGGGTCTGCCGTTAACCACCTGCATTGAGCAGAACTCTCCGGTATCGTTCGTACTGTCCACGACAATCGGCGCGCCCCAAGCGGCGCCATCGGGATCCTGGGCGCGCACATAGTAAAGATCGCCATTGCTGATCTGGTAGTAGCAGATGGCCGGACGGCCGGCAACGACAATCATTGACACATATGCGCCGGTTGATCCGGTGCCGTCAACAAGCACAGGGGCGTCCCAGGAGCTGCCCTCACCATCAGTGGCACGGGTGAAATACAGTTGGGAAACGTCAGAGTCATGGTACGCAGCCGCGGGCCGGCCGTTGACGACAGCCATCGAGTCATAGAAGCCGCCATTGCCCGGCTCCGTGGCGAAACCTGGCAACCAGCCGCGAACATAAAGCGACTGTGTGGCAGTAGCAGTGCCGCCGTCATTGTCCGTCACCCGCAGGCTGATCAGCTGCGGACCAGCCAGAATCGCCGTTTGCTGGATCCTGCTGTTGGTTCCGCTGTTGGTTTCAAAGAAGCCGTCGCCGCCAATATCCCACTCATAACTCTGGATTGTGCCGTCCAGATCGTCGCTCTGGCCGCCGTCCAGGAAGTAAATCGCCCCAAGCTGGACATCAGCTGGCTGAAGGAACATCTGCGCCTGAGGCGCGGTGTTAACCTGTATGCTGACGCTAAGCAGGCTTTGCGCACCTTTGTCATCTGTAACGCGCAGCCAGACGGTGAAGCCGCCGCCGATGGAATAGACATGCTGAATCAACGGCCCCGCAGTGCTTTCTTCAAAGCTGCCGTTACCGTCCAGATCCCAGGCGTACTCAGAGATGCTGCCGTCCGCGTCCGCGCTGGCCGAGGCGTCGAAAGTCACGCTCAGCGGCGCGGTGCCGCTCGTTGCGCTGGCCTCAAAGTCAGCGACAGGCAACTGATTCCCGGCCACATTCACATTGACTGCCAGCGTCGCACTGGCCCGGGCCAGGCTGTCGTCTGTCACCCTGACTTTGGCGCTGAAGATACCCGCGCCGCCGTAAACATGCTCAACCTGCGGGCCGTCGCTGAATTCTTCGTAGGTGCCGTTGCCATCAAAGTCCCAGGCGTACTCAATGATCTCGCCATCGCTGTCGCTGCTGGCGCTCGCATCGAAGCTGACCGTCAGCGGTGCGTTACCGCTGGTCACATCTGCCTGCAGGTCCGCCGTCGGCGCAGCGTTGTTCGGGTTGATGGTTCGCACACTCAGGGCCGAGACCGTCGAGCTCACACCTGCCGGGCTGA
>CAZEJB010000073.1:0-7557 GCA_964512635.1 uncultured Planctomycetales bacterium
TGATCGCCTAGTCCCAGATGCTGGCGGTGCCATCGCCGTAACTTGCGCTGACGCTGCAGCTCTTGCCGTCGCCATAGACTTCGACCATCGCGCCTTCTTCGCCGCGCTGGTACTGGTCACCCAGCATGTCGCTGTCGGAGGAAATCTCGCCGGCGTGGCTGAAGCCAAGCGCCGCGAACCTGTCGCGGTACCAGGTGCGGATGGATTCGCGGCTGCGCTTGACCTTGAACTGGAGCTCGACCATCTTCGTGTCTTCAAAGTAGGCGCTCTCGAGCTTCGCACCCTCAATCAAGGGCAGGCGGTCACTGGGCCAGCCCGGCGGCAGGGTGTTGATATCGGTGTAGGTGACGCTGCGTCCGGGGCGGAAGAACTCGTCGTATTCCTCAACCACCGCAGCAAGGAGTCTGAGCTTGCCGCCCTTGCGCTGCGCCTCGAAGACGATGCTCTGGCTTGGGGAAGCCGTGTAGCCGCTAAGCCAGTCCGGGGTCATCTCGAAGCTCAGGCGCTCGTGGCCCAGAGCCGCGGCCTGAGACTCCAGATGGCTCATCAGCTCAGTCAGGCTGCCGCTGCAGTTACAGGCGGTGATCACGTAGGGGCCAAAGTCGCTGTTGCCGCTGCCACCCTCAACGGCGCTGCTGCCCGGAGGGAGCTGCAGGCCGGGCGGCCAGCCTTCCGGCGGGCCGGGGCTGTCGGCGCTGTCCGCGCTGATGCCATAGTTTTCGAGCTGGCCGGGCCCGTCATCTCCTCCTTCAATGCCGCTGCATGAGCAGACGCAGCTGAGGGCGAGGGCGAGCAAGGCCCCCAGCGAAGGCCGCCGGCGGATCAGCGCCAGCCCCGGTCATAGGCGCTGGAACTGCTGCCGGTGGTGCTGTAGTGACACTCGACCCGCAACCAGCCCTGGAAGGGATAGCACTCTACTCGAACTACCTCATCCCGGCGACCATAGACGCTGTTGGAGCCGCCGGACTCGGGCCGCTCGGCAGTGCTGACCTGCCGGAAACCGCTGTCGCCCAGGTGTCGTTTGTAGAAATCATGGACGACTGAGGTGACGGCCATACTGTGCTGGCCGAGGCTCGCTTCGCTGATACCGCGCTGGCTGGCATAGACCAGGGTGCCGCCGGGAAGGGGGCAAAGCACGGCGCTCGGAAAGCCCGGGGGATAGGAATCCCGGATGATGCGGCCGTAGGCGTAAAGATAGCTGCGCTTGGGGTTGAACAGCAGGTTGCGCTCAGCTACCAATTCCATCCAGCCCTGCATCCCGCCTTCAATCGGCGACATTCTGAGCTGCAGGCTGCGCAGTGGTGCGCGGGCGCTACCAGTGAGCATTTCGTCCGAGACCTCAATGTTGGACTCGGCAAATCCCGCGCTGGCGTTGAGCGCATCGAAATAGGCGGCGAGCCCCAGAGCGCTCATTCCGCTTTCAACACCGATACGCAGCCAGCTGGAATCAGGGCCCGACTCACGGGTGTGACCAAGAACCACCGTCTCAGGTGGCAGCGGCAGATCGGAGGGCCAGTCCACCGGCAGGCCCTGAGCGGTCCAGACAGGCTGACTGACTGGAGCTACTTCGAACTGCATGAAACTCATGTGCTGATTGAACAGGCAAAGCGCGGATAGTGCAATGAACATTGCCTATCATGCCGCCGCGGCCTTGCCTTGGATTGACCGGCTGAGGCCCGGAGTCTCGTGCAGCCGTCTGGCCCGGGCTGAGAGCGGGTATGATTGTTGATTGTTGTTACAAGCTGGCCTGCGGGCCGGATGGGAGGATGCCGTGTCAAGCTGGCGGTGGCGGGCAATGGCTGTGGTCCTGGCGGCCCTGGCTTTCTTTGCGGGTTCCTGCGGCCGCGGCAGCGGCGGACTCGAGGAAAAGGTGGATCTGCAGGTCGCGCAGCAACTGCAAAGTGAATTGCCGGCCCTGGGTGCTTTGCACAGCGCTGCGGCGACGATGGACAACTTTCAGTCCGGAGCCGCGCCGACACAGTCCAGCAGCGGTTTTGCCGTCGGTCCAAACTTCGACGGCCTGCTTGACTCCAGTGACGGCGGTCACTTCGAATGGGCTGTTTACAGCTTTACTCCTGGGGTCGCCAGTTTGCAGGATGTGGTGGTCAGCGTTGCAGACCCCAACCCGGCGGCGGGCAAAGTCGACTCTGTTTTTATAGCGGTCAGCGACTTCGCTGCCGGGCGCTGGGAGACGGGAAGCGTGCAGTCGAGCGCAGGGCAGGGGGAGCTGGATGTCACCCGGCTGCTCTCCTCATTTGGCAACCTGTCGCCGGAGGGGATCGTCTTTGTGGCGGTCATCGCCGCGCCAGGCAGCAATATTGCGGTGGCCGGCCTGAATTTCCGCACGCGGGTCAACACGCCTCCGATTGCCGGGATTGAGGCTGATCTGACCAGCGGAGATGCGCCGCTGCAGGTTGAGCTTGACGCCAGCGGCAGCAGCGACCCGGACGGCAGTCTGGTCTTATTCGAGTGGGATATCAACGGGGATGGCAGCTTTGAATCCAACACCGGCGCCGAGCCGGTGAACACGGTTACTTACAGCTCCGGCGGCATTTTCAACCCGACAGTACGCGTAACCGACGACAGCGGCGACAGCGACACAGCCAGCGTCGAGGTGCAGGTTACTGAAGGCGGGAACCTGCCGCCGGTCGCGGTGCTGCTGGCGGACGCCAGCGAGGGCGACGGCGAAGCCGGCTTCAGCGTGAACTTCAGCAGTGACCAGAGCAGCGATGCTGATGGCAGCATAGTCCTGTATGAATGGGACCTGGACTCCGATACGTCAACAGGAACGAATGGCTTTGAACTCAGTAGCGCCACGCCGGATGCGCAGCAGGTGACATATAGCACGCCCGGGGAATTCAATGTCCGCCTCAGGGTCACCGACGACGGCGGCCTGAAACGTATCGCCAGCCAGCGGATTGTCAGCCACGGCTGGGTTCAGGTAGCGGTTGATTCGATTAGCGGTAATCAAGAGGCCAGCGGTTTCTCCATCCAGGTAATCGGCAAGTTCCCGGCCATCAGCTATCGGGACGGCGAACAGGCCGAACTGGTGTATACGCGCAGCAGCACCAAGCAGGGTCTTGATCCGGCTGACTGGAGCTCAACAAGCGTCACTGCTCTGCCAGGAATAGTCAACACCGCTCTGGCTTCGGTTGCTGACAGGCCTGCCATCGCCTTCTGCAATGTCAGCGGACTGATCTTTGCGCGCAGCACCAGCGCCAGCGGCGAAGACCCAGCCGACTGGGAGGCTATCAAGGCTGATGGAGAGTCCGGCACAGGCGTCGCGATGACGGTTGTGGACGGCTTCCCGGCCATCAGCTATCGCGCTGGTGGAGCGGTGCCGCAGAGGATCAAGTATGTGGTCAGCGATGTTGAAACCGGCATCGACATTGAAGGCTGGCAGAGCGTGGTGCTCGACGAAGGCGGTCCGTATGCCGCCAGCACCGGTTTGCAGGTCGTTGCGGGTAACCCGGCGGTAGTCTGGATGGACACCAACGCCGGCAAACTGCTTTACGCGAGGAGCGCCACGACTCTGGCAACCGATCCGCTGGACTGGAGCAGCGTTGCCGCTGCCGACCCGGCGGCGGTCAGCCAGCGCATCGCACTGGAGGTCGTGGACGGCAACCCGGCGGTCAGCTTCGGCTTTACTGACGGGGTCAGTCTGCGAACGGGCTATGCGCGCAGCAGCAGCAGCCTTGGGCTGAGCGCAGCTGACTGGCAGCCCTTTGCAGTGGACAGCGACATTGCCACCGGCTCGTTCAGCAGCCTGGCCCTGGTGGCCGGCAAACCGATGCTGCTCTATGACGAAGCGGCCCAGGCCAATTCGCTGCGTCTCGCCGTCAGCTCCAGCGCCAGCGGCAGTGCACTGGCGGACTGGCAGATCGAGGACGCTGTGCCGGAGGGTGAGGGCATTGAGACCACCGCGCGCGACCTGGACATGACGGAGGTCGACGGCTTCGCGGCGATTGTTTTCTTCAATAGTGTGACGGATGAAGTGACTTATGCAATGCGCTTCTAGTGCAGGGCTTGTTGCAGGTCCTTGTCTTGACCGAGGTAAGCGGGAGCAAAGTTCAAATCGGGAGATCGAATGAAGCGAGCAAGTTTTCGCCTGAGGTTTGGCATCGTCCTGATGGCAACCAGCGCTGTGATCATCCCTTTGGCGGCATGCGGCGGCAGGCCGGACAAAGCTGGCCTCGACACCGGGATGACCCGCGGGTTCGCTGATGGTCTCCCGGCGATTGGAAGCCTCAAAGCGCCCAGCGTGGTCACTGAGCTTGAGCTACTGGGCAGCGCTGCGATCGATAACAGCTCCGGGGTTGTGCTGGATGACAGCGTCAACTTCGAGGCGATCATGGATGCGTCCGGCAGTCCGCAGTTTCAGTGGTCGCTGTATTCCTTCGACCCGGGCCCTGACCCGCTGGTGGAAGTGCAGGTTGAGCTGCGCAACCGCGAAAGCGCGGATCAGCCCTTTGTGGCAGTCGCAGATTTTCAGGATCAGGTCTGGGATATCCATGGCCCGATGCTTGACGACCAGTTGACCCTGCCATTGGACTCGGTGTCTTCGCAGTCCGCCGGCGGGCAGGTGTTTATTGCGGTAATTGCTCCTGAAGGCAGCAACTTTAACGTCACGCGGCTGGTTCTGCGGCATCTCGAAAACGATCCCCCGCTGGCAGATCTGCAGGCGGAGAGCGAGCAGGGCGATGCGCCGTTCATGGTGAACTTCGATGCCAGTGGCAGCACTGATGCCGACGGCAGCATAGTCAAGTATGAGTGGGACGCGCTGGGCGACGGCACCTTTGAGGCCGATACCGGCGCCACACCGACCTTCAGCACTACCTTTGCCAGCCCGACAGTGGTGAATGCGGTAGTGCGGATAACGGACGACGATGGCGCGACATCGCAGGCGAATCTGCAGATTCGGGTCACCCAGGGCGGCAACGTACCGCCCATTGCTGTCCTCGAATCGGATGTGACTGAGGGCGATGGCGAGGCGGGTTTTGAAGTTAACTTCACCTGCGATACCAGTGAGGATCTGGACGGTACGATTGACCTTTATGAATGGGATCTTGACGGAGATACCACAAGCGGGACCAACGGTTTTGAGCTGAGCAGCACGACCCCGGACCCTCAGCCGGTCAACTACACCGTCCCGGGCGAGATCAATGTGCGGCTGCGGGTGACGGACAACGGCGGATTGCAGAAGACCGATGCAGTGAAGATCATCAGCCATGGTTGGGCCAAAAGCAACATTGGATCATTCCCCACGTTTGTGGCCAACGACTTTTCGCTGGCAGTTATCGGCAAGGTGCCAGCATTCAGTTTCCGCCACGATAACTCGATTCTGACTTACGCGCGCAGCGCAACAACCTTTGGCGACGACCAGGCCGACTGGACTCTTACCGAGGTGAGCAGCACTGCCGCGATTGCTCCTACCTCGCTCGCGCAGGTGGCAAACCGGCCGGCAATTGTTTACAAGAACGCGGCAGGGCTGGGCTATGCGCGCAGCAGCACTGCGGATGGCGGGCAGCCCGGCGACTGGAGCACGGTCGACCTGGCCTTCAGCGATGCGCGGGCGCCATCCCTGGCGGTTGTCGACGGCAAGCCGGCCATTTGCCTGCTGGACACCGGTGGCGCAAGTCCAGTATTGAGTTACGCCTTTAGCTCGAGCAGCACCGGCGCGGCGGCGCCCGACTGGAGCAGCATTGGCCTGCTGCAGATACACAGTGTTGCCGTGACAAGCTCAATGCAGTTGATTGGCGGCAAGCCCGCAATTGCCTGGGTCGCGCGTACTCAGAATTCCGATCCTTTCAGCCTGCGCTTCTCCTCCAGCCTGACGGCGGGTGGAACCCAGATTTCCGACTGGCAGCATGTGGTGGTCAGCGGCAATGTCACGGACAGTCTTTCGCGGGTCTCACTGGCAGTCCTGGACGGCCAGCCGTCGATCAGTTATTGGCGTAACGACAGTGCGGCTGGCGGTGAAGCGGAGACGCTTGGGCTGGCGCAAAGCAGCAGCGCCGACGGGTTGAATGCCGGCGACTGGCTGAACTTCACGATTGATCCGACTGGCAGCGCGGGAGAGGTTACGCGCCTCGAAGTCGTGGACGGCCTGCCGATGCTGCTTTATAGAAAGAACGTGCCCGGCAACTTCCTGGTCCTGGCGGAAAGCTCGACCGCAGCTGGCAGCCTGCCCGCGGACTGGTCCAGCAGCGAGGTGGCAAACGGCATTGAGGATGGCTTCGGCGCGCAGGGCTTTGATATGGCCGATGTGAACGGCTATCCGGCCTTGGTTTACTTTGACGGCAACAACGGTGAGGTTGTGTACGCGATCCGCTTTTAGCGCGGGCTGGCCGCGCGAAGCGAGCCGCGCTCGGTGCAGCGTGAACCTTCCTGCCGTATCATAGTCCTATCTGTAGCGGCCAGCGCAGGCCTCTGCGCGCCCGCAGGGGTGGCTTCACGATGGATTCAACTCAGCTTGCCAGTCAGAGCGACAGCACGATCGTCGCGCCGGGTGTCGGGGCCGTCGATGCGACGGTGGTCAGCACCGGCAAGGGCGATGCCACGGTGGTCGTCAGCCAGCCCTCTGCGGCCGGCGACGGCACGGTCGTTTCAAGCCGGGTGGCGAACATCGATCTGGCGGCCTTCAAGCCGACGGTGGAGTACCAGCTGCGGGCGCATAACTCCTATGCCCTGGCCGGCCAGACCGTGCAGAACTACCTGATGGCCGATATCCGCTCCTTCTTCGCCGGCGGGCTGATGGCCCGCGCGCCGATCGCCCTGGCGATCGCCATCGACCGCTCCGGCAGCATGGAAGGCAAGCCGATCGAGGCGGTCAAGACGGCGGTCGGTTTGATCGTCGACCAGCTGACCGAGGCCGACATGCTCTCCATAGTCACCTTTGGCGAGACGGTGGACGTGCTGATGCCGGCCAGCCGCGTGCTGAACAAGCAGCTGATCAAGGACCACGTGGCGCGTATCCGCCCGAAGGGCACCACGAACCTGTTTTCCGGCATGGCGACGGCGGTGGAACAGCTGATGGCGGCCAAAACGCCGCAGCACCTCAGCCGCACCCTGGTGCTGACGGACGGCGAGGCCAACGAGGGCATCACGGAGTACAGCGACATCATCGCCCAGGTGCGCGACTTCCGCGCCCGCGGGATGTGCATCAGCGCCATCGGCCTGGGCATTGAGTACAACGAGGAACTGCTCAGCGGTATCGCCAAGACCAGCCGCGGGAACTATCACTACATCGATTCCATCGACATGCTGCCCCGGGTGTTCGATAAGGAGCTCAAGGACCTCTTCGGTACAGTGGCCACCGGCGTGCGCCTGCGCCTGTCGCTGCCCGACGGTGTCGAGCTGACCCGCGTGTATGGCTACGAGTCCGGCAAGGGCAGCTCGGGCCACGGCAGCACGGTTTCCATCGACCTGCCGGACCTCGCCAGTGGCGAGAGCCTGCCGGTGCTGCTGCAGCTGGCCCTGCGCCCGCATGGTGCAGCGCGCTACCGTGTGGCCAGCAGCGAGCTGGAGTTCACCTACTTCGGCCAGCAGCAGCGCCAG
>CAZEJB010000074.1:0-7315 GCA_964512635.1 uncultured Planctomycetales bacterium
TGTCCAGCTGAGCAGGGCCCGGCAAGCCTTCTGCTGCGGGAATTGTTGCTGGCAAGTCCGGGCGCATAAGTGCAGCCGACTCCACCGGCCGTCCAAACGCGCCCGGCTGTCCATGTCCCGAGCATGCCGCTGCAAGCAGCAATACAAGCGTTGCGACAATCACTGGCGTGAATTTCATCCTTGCACTCCGCTGAAAGGGTCTGACTGAGCTTGCGGCAGAGTGCAAGTATACAGTTTCATTAGTGCACGCATCTGAGGAAGCGGACAGCAGGGTTTGGTCGCGGCAAAAAAACTTGGCGGTTACGGCACCGTCAGGCGACCAGCCAAAAGGCGGCCAGCCAGGAATTGAATCGGCATCCAAACGCAAAAAAGAAGCTCACCCAGGGGTTGGGTGAGCTAGGAGGGTTGAGATGAAAGGGGTTAACTTGGTTATTTCACACGCGGTGACTTGTTCAGCGTGCGCAGCGCCTTGGCGCAGATACGCACGCGAACTTTGCGGCCGCGCTCATCCGTCAGGGTGACGTTGATGAGGTTCGGCAGCCAGCGCCGCTTGACGTGCCGCTGACTGTGCGACACGTGATGGCCGGTCATCGGCCGCTTACCTGTCAGTTGACATACCTTGGACATGGTTAAAAGCCTCCACAAGCTCGAACAAGGCCGCAAAGCTGGGGAAAGAGTGCGTCGAGCGTGTTGCCTTCCTTCCTTAGCTGCCCTTGGAGATGCTTGGGTTAAGTCAGGATACCCCTGCGTTTCAGGGTACTGGCCCCTGAATCGTTACCCCCCTTGCCGCTCCGCCGGCGACCCCGGCGCTGGTCCGAGACCGGTTTGCCTGTGCGCCCCGGTCAGGAGATTATACGCGCTGGCCCCGCCCGCGTCAATAAGCTTATCCCCGGCGAGGCGACATGGCCCCAGATTTAACTTTCGCCCCTGCACGGCCCTCGACCCTCAGCTTCGCCCTTCCCGGGCCATCTCGCCCTCTTCTATGCGTACTGCACCTTGCGACGTTTCCGAGCTATTGCCGCTGGCGGCGCTGCAGCAGCACGATTCCGGCGCAGGCCAGGCCGGCATTGGGCAGCCAGGCCGCCAGCAGCGGGGGCAGGACGCCGGATGTGCCCATCCGCAGACAGGTGCTGTAGCAGGCGTAGTAGACCAGCACCAGCAGCAGCGCCAGGCCAAAGCCGACACCTGTGCTGGTGCGGGTGCTGCGGATCGCCAGCGGGAAGGCGACCAGCACGAACAGAAACGGCGTCAGCGGGATGCTCTGCTTGAAGAAGAGCTTGGTGCGCAGCTCGCGCACCACCGGGCTGGCGATGTCGTCGCCGCGGCGCAGGGCGTCGCGGATCGTCGCCATCAGCTCGCGGCTGGTCAGCTCGTCGGTGGTCTTGGCCTTGATGCCGAGGTTCTTGGGCGAGATATTGAAGTCCGGAACGTCCATTTCGTTGACGTTCAGGATCACCCGGTCACGCTCGCCGGTCACACCGGACGCCAGGCCTTTGTCCCCGCCGCCGTCCTTCGCTGTCTCAGCACCGGACGCAGCGCCGTCCTCATCTGCGGGATTGTCCGTGCCGGCTTCCTGCAGCTTAACGATGCGCACGTCATAAAAGACCCACTTGGTGCCGGACCACTGGGCCCGCCGTGCCTCCAGCAGCACGTCGTTATAGTCATTGACCGGGTCGAAGTACAACAGCTTGGTGCCGCTCATCTCCTGGCCGTTGATCTCGTCGGCCAGCAGTACCCAGCGCATCTCGTCCTCAATATAAATCGGGATGATCGCGCGCTCGCGCTTAAGCTCGCCGACTTCCCCTGAGATCACCGCGTTCTTCATCGCCGTCAAGCGGCTGAGGGTCCGCGGCACCAGCCACTCGTTGCCCCAGTAGGTGATCACCGACAGCAGCGCGCCGACCGCCAGCGGCGGCAGGATGATGCGCCAGAGCGACAGCCCGCTGGCCCGCAGGGCAACGATCTCGTGGTCGTTGTTCAGCCGCCCGACGGCCAGCAATGTGCCCAGCAGCACGCCCATCGGGATGGCCAGCACTACGAACTGCGGCGAGGCCAGCAGCAGCCACTTCAGCATCAGGGCGTTTGATATGCCGTACTTGATCTGGAAGCGCAGTGCTTCCTGCAGCACCGCGGTAACGATGGTCAGCAGGGCGAACATGGCCACGCCGGCAAAGATCGGACCCCGCAGCTCACCCAGGAGCATGCGGTCCACGATACGCAGAAATCCACGGCCGCCGGGGCCGGCTGATTGTAGTTCAGCCGCAGGGATGGGCTCAGAGTGCGCGGGGGACATGTTGAACAAGTTTAGCCCCCGAAACATCTTTGAACCGGCTGGCGGGAGGGGTTGCAGGAAAATCTCCAAAATCCCCGGTCGACCTGTAACATCTCCCGCCTGCCCTGCATCTAGTAGCCGTCACCAGTTCGCAGGTTGGTTGAACATCACCTGGGGGCGGGGCGCTTACCGGAAAGCTCCGGCAAGGAAGCCTCGTTGGAAAGCTGGGGTGGAACTGCCGGAAGGGTAGACCGACCCCCAGGATGTACAACCAACTTCGATATGATTCGTTATTCCCCGCCTCTGGCGGGCCAGTCCTGGAGAGGGCACGGCACCGAAGTCTGGGTAAGGATGGAAGTGCCGCCGAGGGTTGAGATCCGTAGTGGTCTCGAAAAACTAGCTTACCTCCTAACATTTCAGCCGGTAGTCCCCGGGAGTCACCTCTCGGGGCTTCTTTTTATCTGGCGGACGACGACGATTTACTTAGTAGCTGTTAAGCTTTTCGATACACCTCCAGCTCTTCCTATCTAACCTTGTCTGCACCCACAGGTCTACTGCGTTGCCTGCGAACTGTATATTTGTGCTATTTTACTTGACAAATGCGAATTGATTCTGTATAGTATCTTGCGACGTTTTACTACACAAGGAGACCTTGATGTCTGCTGCTGCCCTTTCTGCTCCTGCGGCCCGCGCCCTGCAACGCCCGATTACCGCCATGCTGCTCTGGCAGCTGGTCCTGACCGGCCGGCTCGATGAGGCCCTGCTGGCCCTGCTCGGCCTGAAAGAGGTCGATATCACTTCGGTGCGCCAGGTCTTTGCAACTGAGCTGACCCAGCTGGAGCTCCTGCATCGCAGCGGCCGGCTGCCCCTCGACGGCCTGGCCCTGGTCGCCCGCGGCATGCTGGCGGAAAAACTGGACCAGGCGCGCTCCAGCGGCAAGGCCCGCGACCTCATTGAAGTTCTGCGCGCTTTCGGCCGTCTGCCGCTGTGGGTCCGCAACCCTGAGCTGGACCAGCTCGAGTGCGAGGCGCGCAGCGCCGCGGCGACGGCGCGGATCATCGAAGCGCACGCGCGTCGCGAAGAGGCCGAGCTGCAGCGACTTAAAACCGCCCGCAGCCGCAGCGAGCTGACTGGCGAGGACCTGCCCGCGCTGCCTCAGCCCCAGCCGGCTGCCGATCCAGCCAGCCCTGTGCCGGCCAAGTCGCCTGTGGCGCGTACCGGGTCCGCCAGCGCCAGCTCCGGCGTAGTATCGCTGCCCGCACCTGTGTCCGGCGGAGCGACGGAGGCAGGCGCTGCTAGGGTGGCAAGCGAAGCGACGGAGGCAGAATCGAAAAGCACCGTTTTAGTCAGCAAAGAGGGGGTTAAGGTTAAATCCGCCCGGGCCAAGAGCAGCCCGGCGCGGCGCCGCGTACATCACTAGGCACTGGTGCCGGACTCAGGCCCGGCCTGCTTCAGCCGCCGCAGGTCGCCATCGCGCAGAAGCAGCCCGGCGGTTTCGAAGTACTGCAGCAGCGGCAGCCCGAAGCGGCGCGTCGCGCCGACGAGCTGGTTAAAGGCGCTGACGGTAATGCCGCCCGCGCTCTGGCCCTCGGGCCCGCTGAGGTAGTCCAGCAGCCTGCTGCGGGCCTGCTCCAGCTGGCCGCGGCCGATGAACAGCGGTCCCGGCAGGACGACTACCCGGCCGTCCTCAATCAGCAGGCTCAGCAGCTGGCGCTGCCGCTCCTTCTTGAGCTGCAGCGCCTCAAGGATTTCATCGGGCTGCGGCGGTGTCGCGCTGGCCTCCAGACCGGCCTGCAGCAGGCGCAGGGCGTGCTCATCCTTCTCGCTGAGGCTCGAGGCATGGCTGGCCAGCGCCCAGGTCTCGCCTACCCGGCGCAGGCTGCCCGCGGCCACGGCTTCTTCAAGGCTGGCGCGCAGAAGCTCAGCCGGCAGCCGCTGCAGTCCCGCAGCGCTCTGCTCCGCCGCCGCCAGTTCGCCGGCGATGGCCACCTGCATTTCGCTGAGGCTCAGCCCGCGGCGGCTCAGGGCGTGGCTGGCGTGATGCACACTCAGCGCCCGGGACGCCAGGGCCGCCAGGCGCTGTCGGTTGGCCGGCAGGCTCAGCACTGTCTGGCGGCCTTCGCTGTGCACCTGCAGGCCGCTGTCGCCCTGCTCCAGCAGAGCTGCAAGCGCCAGATCAAGCTGCTCCGGGCCGATGGCCAGGCGGCTCTCCGCGCTGCCGCGTTCCAGGCCATAAGCGCTTTTGGACACCTCATGCAGCAGCGCCGGCGGCAGCTGCAGGTCGAGCAGCCCTTCAAGCCGCTCTGCCGCGCGCTCGCGCTGTCGCCGGTGCACCGTCGGGTGCGCATCCAGCACCACGCCCCCGCCGACCGTTTCGTCGCCGTTGGCCCCGCGCAGGATGAAGCGGTCGCCTGCGGCGATGGCCGCCTCTTCCTCCAGGCGCAGCTGCACCAGCGCTGTCGCACCGGGGCTGAGAAGCTGCTCCTGCAGCGGCACCAGCTTGGCCCCCATTTCCGCCGTGCCGATATGCAGCATCAGCCACGACCCGCTGCGCAGCGGCCGGCGCTGGCCGGGCAGCAATTCGATCCGCGCGTCGATGATGTTCGTGGCGATCAGGCTGCCCGGCGTGCACAGCACGTCCCCGCGCTGCAGCTCATCCTTGTCCACACCGACGAGGTTCAGCGCCGCGCGCCGCCGCCCTCCGACGGACTGCTGCTGCTGGCCATGGGCCTGCACCGAGCGCACCCGCACGCTGCCGCCATTTTTGAAGCGCTGGCCGCCGGGCATGATCAGCAGCTCGTCATCAACGCTGACCGAGCCCGAGGCCACCGTGCCAGTCACTACCGTCCCCGCGCCCCTGATGCTGAAGGCGCGGTCGATGGGCATGCGAAAGCGCTGGCCTGCCGGTGCGGGTTCGACCCCGGCGGCGCAGACCCGCAGCGCATCCGTCAGCTCGCCAAGGCCAAGGCCGGTCAGCGCCGAAACCGGCACGATCGGCGCGCCTTCCAGAAAACTGCCGGCGACCAGCGACTGCACATCGGCGATGGCCAGCTCCAGCAGCTCCTGTTCAACCAGGTCCGCCTTGTTAAGAGCGATCACGCCGCGCTGGATTCCAAGCAGGCGGGCAATCTGCAGATGCTCGCGGGTCTGGGGCATTACGCCGTCATCCGCCGCGATGACCAGCAGCAGCATGTCGATGCCGACTGCCCCGGCAACCATGTTGCGGATGAAGCGGCGGTGGCCCGGCACGTCGATGATCGCCAGTTCAAGGGCCGGCGCGCCGTCCGCAGCCGGCAGCTCCCAGTGGGCAAAGCCGAGGTCGATGGTGATACCGCGCAGCTTCTCCTCGGCAAAGCGGTCGCAGTCCACGCCGGTCAGCGCCTTGACCAGGCTGGTCTTGCCGTGGTCAATATGCCCGGCAGTGCCCAGCACGATATAGCGCGGAGCGGCGGCGCTGTCCGCCTGCTTGTCCACACCGCTGGGCGTCTCGGGGGTCACGGGTCTAGTTTAGCGTTGCCCGCCGCCCGCGTTTCAGGCCGCCGGCAGCTGCGCCAGCCGCGCAGCAATGCGTTCGACATCGCCGTCCAGCAAAGCCAGCACGTTCAGCGCATAGCTGCCGCGCAGGAAACAGCCCACAACGGCCGGCCGGCCGCGGCGCATTGCGCTGTCGAGTGCCGCGGCGCTATAGCCCGGGACTTCGAGGCTCAGGGCAAAGCTGGCGATCTCCTCTTCCGGCAGGCTGCCGCCGCCATAGCCGCCTGCTGCCGGGTGCAGGGCCGCCGTGATGTCCGGCCGCGCGGCCCGGAGCGCCGCGAGCAGCGCCTCGCCCCGCGTCCGCAGCTCGGCTTCGCTTTGCCGGAGCTGCTGCTGCAGCCCGCCGGGGCTGCGCCGCTGCGGCAGCTTGAGCTGCTCGGCCAGTGTCGCCGCCAGCGCGCTGGCAGTGAACTTGTCGATCCGCAGGCAGCGCCAGAGAGCATCCTTGCGCAGCGCCTTGATGATGGCCGTCCCGGCCAGCACGATGCCGGCCTGCGGCCCGCCCAGCAGCTTGTCGCCGCTGAAGGAAACGATGTCCGCCCCTGCCTCGACCGCGCTTTGGATGTCCGGCTCGGGCAGCCCTTGCCCCGCCGGATCCTCCGGCGCCAGATAGCCGCTGCCGAGATCCACATAAACCGGGATCCTGTGCCGGCGGCCCAGCGCGACGAGCTGCTCCAGACTGACTTCTTCCGTAAATCCGCGGATGCGGTAGTTGCTCGGGTGCGTCTTAAGCAGCAGGGCCGTGGCCGGCGTGATGGCCTGCTCATAATCGCTGATCCGCGTGCGGTTGGTCGTGCCCACCTCCACCAGCTCGCAGCCGCTGGCCCGCACCATATCCGGCACCCGGTAGGACCCGCCGATCTCCACCAGCTCGCCGCGCGAGGCGATCACCTCGCGGCGCTGCGGTTCAGCAGCGCCGTGGCCGGCCAGTGCGTGGAGCACCAGCAGCACCGCCGCCGCGTTGTTGTTGACCACCGTCGCCGCCGGCGCTCCGCTGAGAGCCAGCAGCAGGGGTTCGAGGGTCACATCCCGGCGCGTGCGCTGGCCGCTGTCCAGGTCCAACTCAAGATTGCTGTAGCTCCCGGCGATGCCGGCCAGGGCTGCCCGCGCGTGCTGCGAAAGCACCGCGCGGCCGAGGTTGGTATGGATCAGCACTCCGCTGGCGTTGACCACCGGGCGCAGGCAGGAGTCTTCCAGCGCAGCAAGCCGCGCCAGCACTGCGGCCGCGACCTCGCCCAGCAGGAAGTCCTCGGAAGGGCCCGCCGGGCTCAGCAGTCCGGCGCCCTGCCTCAGCCGCGCGCGCTTGTCTTCCAGCTCAGCGCGCACCTGGCGCAGCACCACATCCCGGCGGTAGGTCCGCAGCGCCGCTGCCAGCGGCTCCGCCGCCAGTACGCTGTCCACCTGCGGCAGGCGCCGCAGCAGATCATTGATCGCGCCGGCCCCCGCCCCATCTGCATCTTTTGCCACCTGCAGATTGTAGCCCCGCCGGGAGGCTGCCGACGACTTGGC
>CAZEJB010000075.1:0-2935 GCA_964512635.1 uncultured Planctomycetales bacterium
AGCACGACCCTGGAACTCAGCCGCCCGCCCGAGTTCTCCCCTCCGGAGAATGGCGGCTACGGCACGGTCAGCCTGGATGGACTGGACTGGGCCAGGCTGCTGGTGCGGCTGAACGTCACCGACCCGAGCGCCTGGCCGCTGGGTCTTCGCGAGGGTGCCGCGCTGCTGGCCCGCATCCGCGAAATCGAGGCCGACTGCGTCGCTGCGAACGGTGATTTCGACTGGGAGAAGCTTGAAGAAGCCGTCCAAGACGAATACGACGTTGCGATCGTGGAGCTAGAGCGCCTGCTCGACGACGGTAAGCGCTTCAGTTTTGAGGAAGTGTTCGGACACTCGCCCGTAGGATCCGCTCAGCGGTGAGCGAGCTGTAAAGAATTGCTCTTATTACTTGTTGGCAATGGCTTAACGCTTGATACCTTGGTGTTCAGATGATTGGATGCCTGGGGAAGAAACTAGAAGTGTTTTGACAGCTCTAAGTTCATCCAGGACAGCGCTCAATTCGAACTTCTCATTTGGATTGCCGGGGGGAACAACCACAAAGGCACGAAGACACTAAGAAATCCAAAATTACAGGGCGATGCGCTTAATGCCGTCGCGGATAAATGGAATGTTGAAGTTGATCAAAAGGCCCAGGCGCTTCTTGGCGAGTTTCAAATAGGTCAGCAATTGCGCTTTGTGCAGCGGGAAGTCCTTCTCGGTAGCCTTGATCTCCACGGTCAGGTCGTCGTTGATCAGCAAGTCAATGCGAAACGCGCCGGGGATTTCATGACCCTGGTAGAAAATAGGTAGCTGTACCTCAGTCAGCACTATCAGGCCGCGTGACCTGAGCTCAATGCACATGCAGGTCGCATAGACACTTTCGAGCAGTCCCGGCCCCAGCTCAGTATGCACCTTGTAAGCGGCGTCGACAGCTGCCTCGGCGAGCCGTTCTGTCTCGAGCGGGATTGGCAGGGGTTCGGTCATCTTCACTCTTCTTCGTGTCTTTGTGCCTTTGTGGTAATCCCTTCCGATCCGAATTCTACAGCGCTTCCCACGCTCGCTACAATGCCTGCGCGATGGATACGGCTAAACAACCACAGGACTGGACGATCGAGCAGCAGCTCGACTACCTCTTCGAGGGGACCTACTTTGCCGATGAGGCAAGCGGGGTGCCCGAGGGCGGGCTGCGCGCCCAGATGCGCGGCGAGCTCAAGGCCAAGCTGGAGCTGTCGGCGAAGCTGCGCGACAAGGGCGTGGCCGACTGGCAGCTGCGCGCCTATATCGGCGTCGACCCGACGCGCACCAGCCTGCACATCGGCCACATGATCCCGGTGGTGCGCCTGCGCCGCGTGCAGCAGATCGGCCATAAGGTGGTCTTCCTGATCGGCGACTACACCGCGATGATCGGCGACCCGACCGGCCAGAGTAAGGAGCGCGAGCAGCTGACCCATGAGCGCGTGCTGGAGCTGAGCCAGTTCTACACCGGCCAGGCCCACCGCCTGCTGGACCCCGAAAAGACCGAGATCCGCTATAACGGCGAGTGGCTGGAGAAGCTCGGCTTCGCCCAGATCGCCGAGCTGCTGGCGCAGTTCCCGGTGGCCCAGATCATCGCCCGCGAAGACTTTCGCAACCGCCTGGAAAGCGGCGGCGGCCTGCGCGCGCATGAGCTGCTTTACAGCATCATGCAGGGCTACGATGCCTTCGCGCTGAACTGCGATATCCAGGTCGGCGGCTATGACCAGCACTTCAACCTGCTGGCCGGCCGCGTGCTGCAGGAGCACTTCCAGCGCAAGAGCAAGCCGCAAAGCAAGGACGGCGAATGGGGCGAGCACCCGCTGTTTGCCGCCCAGCCGTCCACGGGCCGGCGCATCAAGGGGCCGCATGTGATGCTGACGGTGCCGCTTTTGATGGGCACCGACGGGCGCAAGATGAGCAAGTCTTGGGGCAACACGGTGGACGTGCTGGACAGCCCCGAGGACATGTTCGGCAAGATCATGCGTATCAGCGACGAGATGCTGCTGCACTACATCCAGATCGCGGTTGAGAAGCCGGAAAGCGAAAAGGACACGCAGCGCGCGCTGGTGGCCAGCGACCCGATGGCGGTCAAGAAGTGGATCGCGCACAGCGTCACCGAGCTCTACCACGGCACTGCGGTTGCCGACGCGGCCCAGGAGCACTTCCGCCGAACGGTGCAGGAGAAGGAAGTGGTGGCGGCGGATGTTGAAGAACTCGCCCTGCCGGAGGCCATCGCGGCCCAGCTCGCGACGGGCGAGAGCGTGCGGCTGACCGACCTGCTGGCGGCGCTGGCGCTGGCGCCGTCAAAGAGCGAGGCGCGCCGTCTGGTGGAGCAGGGCGGGGTGAAGATCGACGGCACGGTGCAGGCCGATCCGCTGGCGATGCTGAGCGAGGTGGCGGGCATCACACTGCAGGTTGGCAAACGAAAGTTCGTCAAGCTGGTCTGAAGAGTTCCAACCACGAAGGCACAAAGGACACCAAGAAATCCGGGAGCAGGATACATGCCAGAAGCCAGTCCGCTGCCGACGAGAACAGAAGAGCTTTCAGCTGTCATCGTTGATGCCGCATTCGTGGTGCACAGCACCCTTGGCCCCGGCTTGCTTGAGAGCGTCTACGAAAATTGCCTGCTTATAGAGCTGCGTAACAGAGGAGTGCGCTTGCTCTCGCAGGTGGTTGTCCCGGTCTACTATGCTGGTCAGGAGATTGAAGCGGGGTTCAGAGTTGACCTTCTGGTTGAAGATCAGGTAATCATAGAAGTCAAGGCCGTAGAAAAGCTCATTCCCCTTCACGAGGCCCAGTTGCTGACCTACATGAAGCTGACGCAGAAACGCCTTGGCTTGCTCATCAATTTCAACGTACCCTTGATACGGGATGGAATCAAGCGTCTGATTCTGTGATGACGATTTCGGGAGGTCCATTTCTTTGGATTTCTTAGTGTCTT
>CAZEJB010000075.1:3035-7270 GCA_964512635.1 uncultured Planctomycetales bacterium
GCTGCGCTATAGTTTCCGCAGTGGCCCCCGTGATCATCATTCCGCCGCCGCGGCGCAGTTCTGAATCCCAGCCGCCTGCTGCTGCGCCGGATTCCCGCATCCCCGCGCCGGAGGGTGGCGGATTTTTCGGAGATGCCAGGGCCGGTGAAAGCACTGAACTGCCGGGCCTCGACATGGGCTGGATCCTCATCTACTGCTTCGTCGGCTTTGTCTTCATCGTCGGCGCCTTTGCCTTCCGCCGGTCCGATTCAGACCGCGAGACGCTGATCAATGGCCAGCCCCGTGAGACTCTGCCTGTCCCCGCTCCGCAGACGCCGCGCCGGCCGGTGAAGCCGCCGGTCCAGCAGCCGGCTGAAGCGCCGCAGTCCGGCCCGCTGCCGCTGCGCAGCCTGCTCTCCGGGCCTCTGGACTGGGCTGCCAACCACAGCATCGGCGACTTTGACGGCGACGGCGCCCAGGAACTGCTGCTGCCGCAGTCCGGCCGTCCCGACAGCGCCCTGCAGCTGCTCTCCGCCGGCGGCGAAAAGACGCGCCTGCTCTTCGGCACGGCGGGCCGCGTCCTGGCGCCCTGCGGCTGGGACAGCAACAATGACGGCGAGGACGAGGTGCTGCTGATCGCCGATGACCCGCCGGGGCTGATCCTGCTGGACCGCAGCGGCGAGCCGGTCGCGCGCTTTGCCGGCACCCTGCTGCACCCGGACGCGACAGCCTGCATCGGCCCGCTGGACAAGAGCGGCCCCCCTGAGCTGTGGCTGCAGACCGGCGATACACGCATGCTGGTCTATGGCGGCGAGGGCCGCAGCGAGCTGGAGTTCGAGCTGCCCCGGGACTGGGTCTGCGGCCCGCTGGGCGATTTCAGCGGCGATGGCCTGGCCGAGCTGCTCTGCTGGCCGCCGGAGGCCGCCAACAAGCCAGCGGCCAGCCTGCTGATCCGGGCCGACCTCTACCCCGCCGCCGGCCCGACGCTGGATCTGCGGATCGCCGGCGTGCCGCAGAAAGCCGTACAGCTTGACCGCGATGTAGCGTCTGAAGTTTTGCTCAGCTCGGGCGCCTGGCTTGACTTCCCCGGGGGCAAGCTGACTCCCCTGCAGTATCCGCGCGGGGGCAACTCAAAGGGCGCGGCGGGACAGCCCTGTATCCTGCGGCGCGAGGAGGGCCTGGCGATTGCGGTGCTGCAGCCCGCTGCGCCAAAGCACAGCGCCGCACTGCTGCTGTTCAGCCTGCAGGGCGCCTGCCTGGCGAGCACGCGCCTGGCCCAGCCGGTCAGCCGCCTCGAGAGCATCGATGCTGCCGACGGGCTGTCGGTTCTGCTGCTGTGGAGTCCTGAATCACTCCAGGCCTATCCCTGAGCTTCAATAGACAAACTTTCCCTCCAGCTAATTGCGGAGATTCTCGGCGATTCGGTTTGTCTCGAGCTGCATCTGGCTAAACTATGCGGTGCGCAAGTTGCGCGCCTGGGGAGCCTATGAACGCCGCTGCAAAACGGATCCTGGCCCTGGTGGCCCTTGTCCTTGTCGCTGGCTGCGGGGCCGGCGCCCAGCGTGAGTCCCTCGATGCGCGTTCCGGGCCGCTGCCCGCCGCGCCCGTCCTCAGCCCCCTCCCGGGGGACAGCGCGCCGGCCTTTACTGCACGCAGCGGCTCCTTCACGCTAAAAGTCGACAGCGCCAGCCTGCTGCCCGGCAGCCGGGTGGCCGGCTTTGAGCTGCGCGAGGTAGCTGCAACTGCGCTGGAGCTGCAGGCTCAGACTGCAGCGCCGGAATCAGCTGGCTCCGCCGGCGGCGAAATCTTCGCGCTGGAGGTGCGGGCGAACGCCGCCCTGGATCTGCGCGCGCTGTACTTCGAACTGGACTACGACGCCGATGAGTACACCCCGCTGACGGCGAGCGCCAGCGGCAGGCTGGGCAGCCCGGATCAGCTGCTTGAGCTGGCGCTGCTTGGCGACCGCGGCTCCGTCCAGCATGGCCAGGTGCTGAAGCGCACGCTCAGCGCGGAGACCCGCGGCTACAGCGGCTCGGGCGCCATGGCGCGCGTGCTCTTTGCCCGCCGGCCGGCGCCGCAGACGCGCATCGTCAGCGCCGCCCCAAGCGGCAATGGCTCGCAGGCCCCGCTGATGCTCGAGGAAGAGCAGCTGAACCTGCACTGGCTCTATGCCTGCGCCGGTGATTACAACCAGGATGGCCAGGTGGCGATAGCCGACCTGACACCCATCGGCCTGAACTTCGGCGCGGTGGCCGAGGGCGGCGCCTTTGACCCGACCAGCGCGCTTTCCGTGGTGGACGGTAACCAGGACGGCACGATCAGCGTGCAGGACCTGGCGCCGATCGGCTTCAACTTCCGCCGCAAGGTCACGGCCTTCAATGTCTATCAGGGTACCGATACGGCCCAGCTCCCGGACGCCAACGATGCGCCCTCGGAGCTGAGCCCGGTCGGCAGCCTGCCCTTCAGCAGCGCGGGCTTTAACAGCGCCACCCAGCGCATCACCTTCGATTTCCCCTTAAGCCTGCCGCCGGCGGAGGGCGAGATCTACTGGGTGCGCCCGGTGGATTCCACGGCCGCGCCGGAGAGCGAAGGCACGCCAAGCCAGTACGACGGTCCCTCAGTGGTGATCGTCGCGCCGAATGTGCGGATCGTCGACGGCAACAAGAGCGACCCAACCTATGACAGCGAGTTTGAGCTGCAGGGCGACGACGGCACGAACTTCACGGTGCTCGATCCGCCGGGCGGCGAGACGATTGCCCCCGGCGACATCATCGTCGGCTTTAAGTACAGCCCGATTGACGGCGCGCCCGCGGGCGGCTTCCTGCGCCGTGTTGAGGCGGTCACCGATACGGGCGGCGGCGTGCTGGACCTCGGCACCGCCGGCGAAGTGGCGATGGGCGAAGTCTTCCTCAAGGGCGGCCTGACCCGCAGCGGCCTCGACTTCAACGGCGCGGCGATCACCGACCTGCGCCCCGGCCTCGACCACACCGGCTGCTCGGGCATCGGCATGAGCATGGCCAGGGGCGCTTCGGCTGCGCCGGGAGCTGTGCGCCGCTCGGTCTCCGACGACAGCCTGATCTCCTTCAACCTCGACGGCACCGTGCTTTACAGCACCCAGTCCGGCGAGAACTTCTTCAAAGTCAGCCTGCCCCAGGCCAACTTCAGCTTCGGCCCCAGCTTCGACATCGACGCCGACTTCGACACCTTCCTTGGCGTGCCCTATGACCTCAACTCCTTCCATGCCATCGTTGAGGGCAACCTGCAGGCCAACATGGAACTGCTGGTCGACGGCCACTGGTACGAGGGCTTTGAAAAGGAGACGAAGCTTTACAGCCTGCGTAAGGACTACTACTTCATGGTCGGCCCGGTGCCGGTATGGCTGGCCGGCAAGATCGATGTCTACGGCGGCATCACCGGTTCCGCCGGAGTGGACTGCCATGCCCGCAGCGGCTTCAACCTGGACTACACCGTCCGCCTCGGCGTGAAGTACCACGAGGACCACGGCTGGGCCACGGTGGCCGAGCTTGACGATGTGTTCAACCCGATTCCGCCGGAGCTGCGGGTGACCGGCACGGCCGATATGGAGGTCTACCTGCGGCCGGAGTTCGCGCTGGAGCTCTATGGCTCGATCGGCGGCGGGGTCAAGCTCAAGCCCTACCTCAAGGGCCACCTCGACGGCAACTACGACATCAACAACGGCCCCTTCTGCGCCAATGTGAACCTGACCGGCGGCTTCGCCAGCCAGTTCTTCCTCTATGGCAAGGTGCTGGGGATCAGCCTCTTTGACAAGTCCTGGGACCTCTTCGACGCCGACTTCGATATCTACAGCACGCATATCGGCTGCGAGGAAGGGCCGCAGGCGCCCGCCGCGCACTTCCAGGCCGGGCCGCTGTGGTTCGCGGTCGACGACCCGGGGCCTTATACGGTGAACTTCGACGCCACCTATTACGCGCCGGAGCCGCCGGCCTATCCCGACCCCCGGGGCGCCTATGACCCCGACGGCGTGGATACGGCTGCGCCCTTTGGCATCGTGAACTACGAGTGGGACCTCAACGGCGACGGCTTCTGCGAGTACGACGGGCCAAACCCGATCGTCAGCTGGGACTACGAGCAGAAGTACGTGGACTACAACGCGACGCTGTGGGTCACCGACGAGGAAGGCATGGTCAGCCGCTATGACCTGAGCTTCCAGGTCCAGGACCCGATTGGATAGCAGCGCTGCCCCTGGCAGCTAGAGTCGGTCTGCCCCCGCCATC
>CAZEJB010000076.1:0-7052 GCA_964512635.1 uncultured Planctomycetales bacterium
GGCGGAGCATGCTCCGCCCCTACTTATAATGCTGCGCCATGTTAAGTAACGAAATTCGCCAGAACTTCCTGGACTTCTACGCCCGCAACGGTCACGTGATCATCCCCAGCGCTTCGCTGGTGCCGGTGGCCGACCCGACCCTGCTCCTGATCAACGCCGGCATGGCCCCGCTCAAGCGCTATTTCATGGGCCAGGATGCACCGCCCGCCGCGCGCTGCGCCAACAGCCAGAAGTGCGTGCGCACCATCGACATCGACCAGGTCGGGCGCACCAACCGTCACAACACCTTCTTCGAGATGCTGGGCAAGTGGTCCTTCGGCGACTACTTCAAGCACGAGGCGATGCGCCTGACCCTCGAGTGGTACACCCAGGAGCTGAAGCTTGACCCGGCACGGCTCTACATAACCCACCACGAGAAGGACGAGGAGACCCGCGGCCTGTGGCTGAAGGAAATGGGCTGGCCCGAGGCCAAGCTCTTCGGCCTCGGCGACAAGGACAACCTCTGGGCCGCCGGCGACACCGGCCCCTGGGGCTATGACACCGAGTACTTCTGGGACTTCGACCCCGACAGCCAGCCGGTCGACAAGGCGCGCTTCATCGAGCTCTGCGACAGCGGCCGCATCGTCGAGATCGGCAATGACGTGTTCATGCAGTACAACCGCGACGAGGCCGGCAATGTCACCGAGCTGCCGAGCCGCAACGTCGACTTCGGGGGCGGCATGGAGCGCATGTGCATGGTCATGCAGGACAAGCGCATTTCCTTCCAGACCGACTCGCTGAGCTACCTGGTCCGCGCCTTTGCCGAGGTGGTCAACGCGGGCTCCGGCCACAGCGCCAGCGAAGACGAACTCTTCACCCTCGGCGCGCACGGCTTCAATCCCTACTGGCTGGCGGCCGACCATATTCGCACCGCCACCATGCTGCTGGCTGACGGCGTGACGCCCGGCAACGTGGGACGCAACTACGTCCTGCGCCGGCTGATCCGCCGCGCGGTCGCCCAGGCCTATCGCCTCGGCGTGCGGCGGCCCTTCATCATGCACATGTCCGATCTGGTGATCGGCAAGCTCGGCGGCCACTATGTTGAGCTCAAGCGCCAGCGCGACTCGATGATCCAGCCCTGGATCAGCAAGGAAGAGGAGCAGTTCTTCAAGGTCGTCGAGCGCGGCTACGGCATCCTGGCCGACAAGATCGAGAAGGCCATCGAGAGCAAGCAGCCCATCTCCGGCGAGTTCATCTTTGAGCTCTACGACACCTACGGCTTCCCGGCCGACCTGGCGCTGGAGCTCTGCCGCGAGGAAGGCGTGGATGTCGATGAGGCGGCCTTCCACCGCGCGATGTCCGAGCAGAAGACCCGCGCCCGCGGGGCGGCGAAGTTTGAAGGCGACATGGGCGAGCAGGAGCTGGAGCTTGGCGAGGTTGAGTTCACCGGCTATCGCGAAACCAGTTCCGAAGCGCTGATAACCAGCGCCGAGGAAGTGGCCGACCTGCGCGCGGTCGCCCCGCTGATCGCCGCCAAGGACGAGCCCGAGCCCGTCCCCGGCCTGCGCTTCACCACCGACCGCACGCCCTTCTACAGCGCCGGCGGCGGCCAGCCCGACGACTCCGGCTGGCTCCCGGCCGAGGGCCATAACTTCCCGCTGCAGACTGCCGGGACCCGCGGCGTGCATTACGTGCGCGGCATTGACGGCGAGCTGCCCCTGCTGGAGCCCGGCATGCAGGTCGTCCTGGCGGTGGACGTGGTGCGCCGCAACGCCCTGCGCCGTCCGCACACCACCAACCACCTGATGCTCAAGGCGCTGAAGCTGGTGCTCGGCGCGCACGTCAACCAGGCCGGCAGCCAGCTGGCCGAGGACGAGATCCGCTTCGACTTCAGCCACTTCCAGGCCATCACCGACGATGAAAGGCGCCGCATCGAAGCCCTGGTCAACCAGTGGATCCTTGAGGACCACAAGGTCACCTGGGTCCAGATGCCGCTGGTCGAGGCCAAGGGCATGGGCGTCACCGCGGTCTTTGACGAGAAGTACGGTTCCACCGTGCGCGTCGTCTCCGTCGGCGACGGCGAGCCCGATGACGTCGATTCCTGGATCAGCCGCGAGCTCTGCGGCGGCACGCACATGGACCACACGGCCCAGGCGGGCAGTTTTGTGATCGCAAAGGAGGAGAGCGTCTCCTCCGGCATCCGCCGCATCTACGCCCTGACCGGCAATAAGGCCCTGGCCTTCTACCGCGCCGCGCTGGACACGACCGACATTCTCGGCCGCCACTTCAAGCGCCCCCTTCCCGGCCCGATCGGCCTGCGCGATACCGATGCCGAGTACGCCCCGCTCGCGAAAGCCTGGCTCGACGAGACCTTCGGCAAGATCACTGACACCGAGACCAGGCTGCGCGAGGCGCATCAGGGCGCCATCGAAGCGCGCCGCGAACTCGCGCTCAGCGCACTGTTGCCTACCCTGCAGGCGCAGGCGACGGAGCAGGGCGGCTTTAAGGTGCTCATCGTTCAGGCTGAGCTGGCTGACCGCGGCGACCTGAAGTACCTCGTCGAGCGCTTCGCCGGCAGCCAGTGGCAGAGCAGCTATGTCGTCTTCATCGGCGCCAGCGTCGACGGCAAGGCCGCGCTGTGCTGCAAGGTCAGCGCGGATGCGGTCGCCAGGGGCATCAAGGCCGGCGAGCTGATCAAGCTGGCGGCAGGCATCGTGGGCGGCGGCGGCGGCGGCCGCGACGACTATGCCGAAGCCGGCGGCAAGGATGGCGCAAAGGTGGCCGAGGCGGTAGACGCGGTGCTGGAGAAAGTGAAAGAGGGGCTGGCTTAGCGCCTTCTTCAATTGGAGCGCGGCCATCTGTGGCCGCATTTTTCTCCCTAAGCGCGGCCATCTATGGCTGCATCCTGCTCCCTAAGCGCGGCCATCTATGGCCGCTTACTGCTCCTTACAGCGATGTTCCGCGGCGGAATGCACTGCTGAATCTGAATAGTTCAGGGGATGGGCTCAGCTTCGCCCTAACCGGGTTGTACTCGATGTAGCGCAGAGCATTGTCAAAGTGCTCGCCGTTCCGGACATAGCGGTCGAAGTAATCTGGATACCACAGCGCTCCGCTCAGGCCAAGCATCCGGTTGATGGCCGATGCGGTGAAGGACTTCCAGGAGTGCACAATGCTGCCCAGCGGCCAGCCATCAAACACCTGGAAAAGCACATGAACATGATTTGGCATAACAACCCAGGCGAAAAGGGCATAGCGCTGCTGATCAAAGTACAGCAGGGCATCCTCGACTATTTTGGCCGCCCGGCTGTCGCGCAGAACACAGGCGCCCAGGCCGCTGTCCAACAAGTCCTCCAAGTGCCTGAATTGCGCGGCTTGCTGAGCATTTGTCATTCCGTCGGCCATTTCAAGCAGTTTGCCCTTTGGCATTGAGTCCGCCAGCCTGAAAGTCAGCGCCTGAATTGTGTTGGCTGAGTCGAAGTGAGGCAAGTAGCCACGTGAGTGCCATGACTTGTGATCTTTTTGCATAAGGCACATAGTAGCATATGAAGGCATAAAGAAGCGGCCATAGATGGCCGCGCTCCGATTCAAAATCCTAATCTACCGGGTAGTCCAGGTCCCATTCGTCGTTGTTAGGATGGCCCAGTGTACGCGCCATCGCCAGGATCTGGCCGGCGTGGTTATAGATATGCGTAACGATGCGCATAATCGCATCCGCCGGGCGCAGCATCCGCGTTTCACCGGGGTCGCTGACCATCTCGCGTACCGTGTTCAGCTCCGCTTCGCCGGCCCCCTGCAGGTACTCCTGCGTTACGGCGGCCACCCGCTGGCGAAAGGCCTCCACCGCGCCAAGGTCCGGCAGCTCCGGGTGCGTGACTTCCTCGTTGTAGCCGCTGGTGATCACCAGCTGCCAGTACCACTCTGAGCCGATGATGTGCTCAAGCTGGATCATGATCGTCGGGAAGCCGAAACCGGGCAGTCGCGTCGTCAGCAGCTCCGGCGGCAGGGTCGCGCAGAAGCCGATCAGCTTGTGCAGGTTACGCTGGGCGCGTGTGTGGATGTCGAGCAGGCACTCTGAGTTATACACGGCCTGATTCTATGGCATGCGCAAAGGCGCTGCTGTCAGTCCAGCGGGAAGTCGAAGCCCTCCTCGAAGGTGTGGCCCATGGCCCGGCACATTGCCAGCACCTGCCCCTGATGGTGGTAAATATGCGTCGCGATGCGCAGCACGATATGCGCCGGCAGCAGGCTGCGCAGCTTCCCCGGCCAGCAGTAGAACTCCCGGGCCGTGCTGAGCCACTGCGCATCCTGCGCCTTGATAAGGTCGCGGCTCAGCGCATCGATCTCACTGCGATAAGCCTCCAGTGCATCGATGTCCTGATAACGCGGGGCGGGGGCCGCTGCCGGTTGCGCCTCGGGCTCACCTTCCTTCACGGCTTCGGCCTGATTCTGCTCCTCGGCTTCAGCTTGAGTCTGCTCACCAGCATCGCCCTTGTAGTCGCCTTCGAAGACCAGCATCCAGTAGTCCGCAGCACCAATGATGTGCTCAAGCTGCTCGCGCACCGAGCTGTAACCGAAGCCCGGCAACTCGCGGCCCAGCTCTTCGGGGCTAAGCACGCGGCAGGCGTCCAGCAGCTTCTTCAAGCTGCGCTGTGCGCGGTCGTGGATGTCAAGCAGAGCTTCAGGTGTGTACATGCTGCGATTCTAGGGCAAAGAAGCTGGGTCAGACGGGGCTGCAAAAGAAAGGCCTGCAAAACAATACCGGCATGACAAAGGGCGGGGATCGCTCCCCGCCCCTGCTGTCTGTTTCTACTTGTAATCAAGGCTCAATCTGTTCCCTGATTCTGATACTTGAACCCTGAACCTTGACCCTTGGCCCTTGGCCCTTGGCCCTGGCCTTTGGCCCTTGAACCTCGCTTCCTTAGGCCTTGCGCTTCGCCACCTTGTTGTGGATCTCATCACGCAGGCGGTGCGCCAGCTGGTCCAGGGTGGTGATATCGCTCAGCTTGCCTTCGTGATAGCTCTCGACGGTGATAGTCCCCTGCTCGGCCTCGGCGGCGCCGACGACGATCAGATACGGCACCTTCTGGGTCTTGCCATCACGGATCTTCTTGCCCAGCTTTTCCGAACTGTCGTCGACACTCGCCCGCACCGCCCCATTGTTGGTGTTGTAGCGCATGTGCCCAAGCTGCTGGGCCAGCTGCTGCGCATAAGGCAGCTGCAGGTCGGTGATCGGCAGGATCCGCACCTGCTCCGGCGACAGCCACAGCGGGAAGGCCCCGCCGAACTCCTCGACCAGCAGGCCGAAGAAGCGCTCGAAGGAGCCAAGGATCGCGCGGTGCAGCATCACCGGCTGGTGCTTCTCGCCGTCGCTGCCGGTGTATTCCGCCTCGAAGCGATCGGGCAGGTTGAAGTCCAGCTGGATGGTGCTGCCCTGCCAGGAGCGGCCCAGGCTGTCTTTGATGATGAAGTCGATCTTCGGCCCATAGAAGGCCGCATCGCCCTCCTCAACGTAGTACTTGCCGGGGCAGCGCTTCTCCAGCACCTTGCGCAGGCCTTCCTCGGCCATGGCCCAGACTTCGTCGGAGCCGATGCTCTTCTCCGGGTTGCGTGTCTTCAGCGCGACGTGGTACTCAAAACCAAAGGTGTCCAGCACGTGGCAGCAGAAGTCGAACACGCCCTCAATCTCGGCGGGGTACTGCTCGGGGGTGACGAAGAGGTGCGCGTCGTCCTGGGTAAAGCTGCGCACCCGCAGCATGCCGTGCAGCACGCCAGCGCGCTCATAGCGGTAGACAGTGCCGAACTCAAAGAGCCGCGCGGGCAGGTCGCGGTAGGACTTGGTGCCGACCTTGTAAAGCATCACATGCCCGGGGCAGTTCATCGGCTTGAGGCCATAGTTGCCGATGCCCTCGTTTTCGTCGGGAGCGGCGCCATTGGTGGGGCGGCCCTCAGTGGCCGCCTGGGAATCGCGGCCAGAGACGGCCGCGCCACCAAGAATGCTGCCGTCCTGGATCGGGGCGACCGGGCCGGGGTCCGCGCAGCCGGTGTGGCCGGGATGCGCATGGCTGTGACCATGGCCCTGTGCCGCCGGCTTGTGGTGGCCCAGCATGCCGCTCTCGAACTCGTCGAGGCTGTAGACCATGAACATATTGTCGCGGTAGTTCTTCAGGTGGCCGCTGGTGTGCCAGGCGTCGGTCTTCAGGATGTGCGGGGTCGACAGCGGGTCATAGACCTTGTCCGGGTGGCCATAGCTGCCGTCCATGTGCAGCTGCCACATCCAGTTTTTCAGCTCCTGCAGGATGATCGCGCCCTTGGGCAGGTAGAAGGGCAGGCCGGGCCCGGCGAGCTCCGGGAAGTCGAAGAGCGCCAGCTCCTTGCCCAGCACGCGGTGGTCGCGCTTCTTGGCCTCCTCGATGCGGGTCAGGTAGCCCTTGAGGTCATCCTTGCTTTCCCAGGCGGTGCCATATATGCGCTGCAGCTGCTCGCGCTTCTCGTCGCCGCGCCAGTAGGCGCCGGAGACGTGCATCAGCTTGAAGTGCTTCAGCTCGCCGGTGTGCTCAACATGCGGCCCGGCGCAGAGGTCGACGAAGTCGCCGTCGCGGTAGAGGGTGATCGCGCCGTCGGGCAGGGTCTCGACGTGTTCAGCCTTGAGCTTCTCGCCGAGGTCGGAGAAGAGCTTGAAGGCGTCGGACTTGGAAATCGGCTCGCAGACGAAGGGCGCGGCCTTCTTACTCAGCTCGCGCATCTTCTCCTCAATCGCCGCCAGGTCTTCTTCAGTGAACTTGCGGGCGGTGTCGAAGTCGTAGTAGAACCCGTCCTCAATCGGCGGGCCGAAGGCCAGCCGGGTGCCGGGAAAAAGGGCCTGAACGGCTTCGGCCATCAGGTGCGCCGAGGAATGGCGGACGCGGTACAGCCGGCTGTCCTTGTAGTCCTCGGCATGCTTTTTAGCAATGATCGGCATTGTTGTTGTCTCCGGTGGGGCGGCCGTCTCTGGCCGCCAGCAATAAAGGCGGGCACTGAGGCCCGCCCCACCAATGCAGGTGGGGAGTGCATTTTAGCTGGGGGATAGCTGTCAG
>CAZEJB010000077.1:0-4792 GCA_964512635.1 uncultured Planctomycetales bacterium
TGGAAGACTTTGACGGCGACGGCGACCAGGACTTCCTGAGCAACAACACTGACGGACCGACGGTCCTGTGGCGCAATGATGTGGCCGACGGCAACCGGGTGGTGATCCGCCTGCGCTCCGACAGTCCCAACAGCCAGGGAGTGGGCGCCCGGGTGACTGCTTTCATCGGTGACAGCCAGCAGGCCAGCGAAGTGATCCTGTCCCGCGGCTGGGCCACTGGCTGCAGCGGCGACCTCTACATCGGCCTTGGCTCCGTGAGCCAAATCGACAAGCTGACCATCCGCTGGCCGGACCTGACCGAACAGACACTTGAGGGACTGGCCGCCAACAATCTGTTTACAGTGACACAGCACAGGAACCTGCCCAAGTGGCAGCCGGAAGCAAAGCCGGCGGCGCTGTTTGCCCAGCAGGACTTCGACTGGGAGCAGAAGGAGCGCGAGACCGGGGATACGACCCAGGCCCCGGGCATGCCCCCGGAGTACACGGCAGAGCAGCTGCTGCCGGCGCAGCGCAGCCAGCTTGGCACGGGCTGCGCGGTGGCGGATATCGACGGTGACTCCAAACTGGATGTCTACTTTGGCGGGGCGGCCGGGCAGGCCGGCGCGCTGTTCAAGGGCGACGGCCAGGGCGGCTTTGCCGCCCAGACCCTGCCGGCTGGTCTGATCCCGGAGAGTATTGAGCAGATGGGAGTGCTGGCCTTTGACCCGAATGCCGATGGCCGGCCGGACCTGCTGGTGGCCGCGGGCGGCAATGAAAGCCCTCCGGGTACCGATGCCTACCGCAGCCGCATTCTGGCCAACCGGGACGGTCAGCTCAGCGCCTTCCTTCCCGAAGGTATGAAGGACTGGTCGGCGGGCTCCGCGGCGGCGGCGGACCTGGACGGCGACGGCGATCTGGAGCTGCTGATCTGCGGGCGCCAGTGGCCGTATGCCTACATGAAGCCGGCATATACCCGGATCTACGAGGAAGTGACCAAGGGCCAGTATTCGGACGCCACGGCAAAGTACAACAAGGACATTGAGCGCATCGGCGTGGTCGCCGACGGCCAGTTCATGGACCTCAATGGAGACAACAGGCAGGACCTGGTGCTGGCCCTGGAGATGGGACCGGTGGCGGCCTTCTTCAACCAGGACGGCAAGCTGGTGCGCGGGGCGGACATTGCCGACAACGGCATGTGGCAGAGCCTTGGCGCCGGCGACTTTGACAACGACGGCGATATCGACCTCCTGGCCGGCAACCTGGGCTGGAACACCAAGTACCACCCCAAGGACGGCAAGCCGATGACCCTGATCTGCGACGACTTCGACAAGAATGGCGTGCGCGACCTGATCGAGGTCAAGTGGCGTGATGACGGCTGTCCGCTGCCGGGCCGCGGCCGTTCCTGCAGCGGCTACGCGATTGAGTACATCCCGCAGAAGTGGCCGACCTGGAGCTCCTTTGCCGATGCAACCTTTGAGGATGTCTACGGCTCGATCGACACTGCCGCGGAGCGCTATGACAGCCGTGTTCTGCGCAGCCAGGTGCTGCTCAATGACGGCACGGGCAAGTTCACCGGCACTGACCTGCCGGTGGATGTGCAGCTTTCGATTGCCCAGGGTATCGGCGTGGGGGACTACAACTGCGACGGCAGGCTGGATGCCTACATCGCCCAGAACTTCCACTGGCCGCAGCCGGAGACGGGCCGCTGGGTGGCAGGATATGGCGTGCTGCTGGAAGGCCAGGGCGACGGCAGCTTCAAGGCGCTGAGCATGGCGCAGAGCGGAATCCGCTGGCCCCAGGACGCCCGGGGCGTGGTGCCCTGCGATGTCAACGGCGATGGCGCGCTGGACATCATCTTCAGCGTGTCGAACGGCAAGCCGCAGCTGTGTCTGGCCGACCGGGGCCAGATCAAAGGTAGTGGCCTGAGCGTTGCGCTGCAGGGCAAGGCCCCCAACACCCAGGCGGCCGGCGCAAAGCTGGTGCTGGAACTGGCTGACGGCAGCAAGCTGACTCGGATTGTGCAGGCCGGCAGCGGGATGCTGAGCTCCTACTTCGGCCCGCAGCACTTTGGCATCCCCGAAGGCGGCAAGGCCAGCCGGTTGACGGTAACCTGGCCCGACGGCAGTACTTCCGAGAGCACTGATCTGGGCGGGGCGAGCGTGACGTTGAAGCAGTAGCGTAGCCAGCGCCCCGGCAGCGGTATCAACAACTGTGCAGACACTCGAGGCGGGCTTCGGCCCGCCTTTTGTTTTGGCGCCACCCGGCTTAATGTTGAAATGATTTTGGAGGGTTATAATCTGCCTGCACCCCTCTGGGGGTCTGTAGGAGGAAGGCATGGGGACTGGGATCAGAGTTTTGATTCTGCTTGTGGCCCTGGTTGCTCTGCTTTGTGGGCTGGCGTCCTGCCCGAGCGGCGGCAGAAGCGGAGCAACATCATCAGCGGCGAACTCCACGTCCGTTCAGTCTGAAGCGCTGGCCGCCCCAAGCAGCGGCACCGCCAAAGTTGTCAGCGCTGTTTCAACCAGCGATAGCGGCATTGACTTTGTCAACACGCTTAGTGATCCACGAGCTTTGCTGGACAGCGTTTCAAGCCAGTCCGGGGCGGCGGCGGGAGACTATGACGCTGATGGCGACACCGACTTCTTCATCTCAGGGATGGAAATCCCCAGCCGCCTCTACCGTAACGACGGCGCGCTGAAGTTCACCGATGTCACCGCCGATGCCGGTAGCGGCCTGGACTGCGCGGGCCTGTCGGCCTGCGGCGCGGTATTCGCCGACTTTGATGCCGACAAGGATCTTGACCTCTATGTGTGCATCCGCAACGGCGCTAACCGGATGTTCATTAACGATGGCAGCGGGAAGTTCACTGAAGATGCGGCGGCCCGCGGGGCCGGCAGCCAACATTCCACAGTAATGGCCGGCGTTTTTGATGCAGAAAACGACGGCGATCTTGATATGTACCTTTGCAACTATGCCGAAGGCCGTATCCCGGATGCAGTCCCGGAGGAGGCACGGCAGGAATTCACCATGGGCTTCCAGCCCGAAACCGGCAAGTTCGTCCTGCCCCCGGAACTGGCCGACGAGTACTACGTCGACAACTCAGGCAAAATGCGGACCCTGCCGGATCCCGATGAGCTGCTGATCAACGATGGAGCAGGCCACTTCACCGACCAGGCCCAGGCTGCGGGCCTGCTGCAGGAACACAATGGCTGGGACCTTGAGGCTCTGCCGGCGGACTACAACAATGATGGCTTTGCCGACCTTCTGGTCTGCAACGACTTTGAAATCGGCGACCGGCTGTATATCAATAACGGAGACGGGACTTTTACCGACAAGGCCCGCGACCACCTGCGGGTGACCAGCTTTTTCAGCATGGGCGCTGATGCGGCCGACCTCAACAACGACGGTTGGCTCGATATGATGGTTGTGGACATGTCGCCGGGCGGCTACAAGGACGGGAAGAAGCAAAGCGGCGACATGCGTACCTATCGTTATGACCTGACGCATAACGTTCCGCAGCAGCAGATGCGCAATGCGGCCTATCTGAACCGCGGCGACGCCTGGTTCAGCGAGTGCGCGGAGATGCTGGGCGTTAAGTCAACTGAGTGGTCCTGGACCGCGCGGATCTGCGACCTGAACTGCGATGGCCTGCTGGATATGTACGTCAGCAACGGCTTCATCAACCGCGTGGCGGAGAAGGACGTTTCAACCGAACTGAACCGCATGTCCAAGGCCAAGATGAGCATTGAGACGCAGGCTGACTATCTGCGCAAGCTCGGCCCCCTGGCGACTGATGATGTGATCTTTGTCGGTGCTGCGCCGCTGAAGTTTGACAAGGCTCCCGACAACTGGGGCATGAAGGATGGCGCGGTCAGCTGCGGTGTGCTGCTGGAAGACTTTGACGGCGACGGCGACCAGGACTTCCTGAGCAACAACAGCAATGGTCCCGCCGTGCTGTGGCGCAATGATGTGGCCGACGGCAACCGGGTGGTCATTCGCCTGCGTTCGGACAGCCCCAACAGCCAGGGCGTGGGCGCCCGGGTAACAGCATGGATTGGCGACAGCCAGCAGGCCAGCGAAGTGATCCTGTCCCGCGGCTGGGCCACCGGCTGCACGGGCGACCTCTACATTGGGCTTGGCGCGGTGAACAAGATCGACAAGCTGACGATCCGCTGGCCGGACCTGACCGAGCAGACTATTCAGGACCTCGAAGCGAACATGCGCTTCACTATCACTCAGCCTAAACGCCTGCCGAAGTGGCAGCCGGAAGCAAAGCCGGCGGCGCTGTTTGCCCAGCAGGACTTCGACTGGGAGCAGAAGGAGCGCGAGACCGGGGATACGACCCAGGCCCCGGGCATGCCCCCGGAGTACACGGCAGAGCAGCTGCTGCCGGCGCAGCGCAGCCAGCTTGGCACGGGCTGCGCGGTGGCGGATATCGACGGTGACTCCAAACTGGATGTCTACTTCGGCGGGGCAGCCGGCCAGGCCGGCGCACTGTTCAAGGGCGACGGCCAGGGCGGCTTTGCCGCCCAGACCCTGCCCGCCGGCCTGATCCCGGAGAGCATTGAGCAGATGGGAGTGCTGGCCTTTGACCCCAACGCCGATGGCCGGCCAGACTTGCTGGTGGCCGCGGGCGGCAATGAAAGCCCTCCCGGTACGCCGGACTTCCTGCCGCACATGATCGCCAATCCCGATGGCGATGTGCAGAAGCTGCAGTCCTTTGCCCCTCAGGGCCTCAAGGACTGGTCGGCGGGCTCTGCGGCGGCGGCGGACCTGGACGGCGACGGCGATCTGGAGCTGCTGATCTGCGGGC
>CAZEJB010000078.1:0-3946 GCA_964512635.1 uncultured Planctomycetales bacterium
TTGACTGGGGCGGCACCTTCAACGACGGCACCGCCGGACGCGTCACCCTTGGCGCCGAAGTCGAGGCCGCCAGCGGCGCGAACAGCGCGATCGATGAGCAGGTTCCGGTTGCGATGCCGGATGGTAACTATCAGATGGCGGTCCGCGTGACCGACTCCACCCTCCCGGTGGACGGCGGCCCGCAGGTTGCCACCTTCGTCTGGCCGACCCTGGTCACCCTGACCCCGCAGTTCATCTTCCGTGACACCTTCAACAGTTACGCGAACACGGCTGCGTGGCTGGGCGCGGGCTGGCAGCGCGCCAACCCGGCGAACTACACTTCCACCACTCTCGAGTTCCTTAACACCACCACGCCGGCCTCGGCGCGCTGGTACTGGGGCACTCAGTTTGGTGCCGCCTTCAACAGCTACACTGGCGGCATGCTGCACTGCGACGCCGGCGCTGACAACAGCGACGGTTCCGCCAACTACGGCACCAATGGCTGCGCGACTGCCCGTACGCCGAGCTTCTCGGCTCCGGCCGGCACCAAGCGCCTGCTGTTCCGTATGCAGCTGACCACCGGCTTTGACACCAGCTTCTGGGATCGCTGCTGGGTTGGTCTGACGACCAATGCCAACGGCTACCTGGATGACAAGAGCACCTGGAGTGGCACCACTTACCTGGTCAACTCTGCCGACCCGATGTTCCAGACCGTCCTGAACACCTTCAACTTCGACGGTTCGCCCGCGGGTACTTCGTACCTGCAGTGGCAGTGGGACTGCGACAGCAGCGTCCAGGGTACTGGTCCGGACCTCGACGGTGTTACCTTCGAGCCCTCCGCGGTTGTTCCTCCGGGCTGGTAAATCAACAGCTAGGGCTTAGAAGACTGATCGCCTGAAGCGATCGCCCCCGGGGCTCCGGCCCCGGGGGCACTTTTTTATCACTGCCGGGCGAGCCGAACACGCAGCCGGCACACTCCGTCCTCAGGATACTGCGATGACCCAATTCCACCCCCTTCGCCCAACGGTTCTGCTCTGCCTGCTTGCACTGGCGCTGGGGCTCATGCTGAGCGCCTGCCAGCAGGGTCAGGAAAGCAGCAAGACCAAAGCAGGTGCGGCAGCCAGCGGACAGCAAAGTGCTGGCGGCAGTGCCGAAACCGCCGCGGAATACAAGGCGGCAGGTGGCCGGCAGACCGCAGTCAAGGGCGACGAAAAGAGCAGCGCGGTTTTTATTGATGCTACGTCGAGCATGCAGCCGGAAAAGCTGGATCTGGCGCAGTTGCATAAGGCTGCGGCTGGACTGGCGCCGGCCGAAGCATTTTCGCGCTTCGAGGCCGCCGGTTACAGCTTTGATGCGGAGGGCGTCTGCAAGGCTGCCACCAAGGGGGATGGCGAGGCGGTCGCTATGTTCCTTGCGGCCGGGGGCGATGTAAATGCAGTCGCAGAGGACGCGCCCTATGACTGCGCGCTGCTGACGGCAGTGGTTGGCGGCTTTGGCAACCTGACAGAGTTCCTGCTCGACAAAGGCGCGAACATTGAGTACCAAGACACGCAGGTGCAGGGAACGCCTCTGTCGTGGACGGCAGTCCTGGGCAATCTGGACATGCTGCAGCTGCTGGAGCGCCGCGGCGCGAATCTGCAGGCCCTGAGTGGCGCAAAGAACCAGAATGCGCTGATGTTCGCGGCCCAGTTCGGCAACAGCGAAGTGGCCCGGCATCTGATCGAGCGCGGGCTGCCTCTTGAGGCCACGGACAGTGCCGGCGTGACCGCACTGTTTATGGCCGCTAAAGGCGGGTTTACGGACTGTTGCCGCGTACTGGTTGAGGCCGGTGCCAATCCGAACATGGAAGAACCTGACCGCGGGTTCAATCCGGTGCTGGCGGCCTGCTATATGCTGAAATATGAGACTGCCGACTATCTTGTTTCTGCCGGAGGCGATATCGACCATGTGATGAAGAATGGTGCGACTGTTGTCGACCTGATCGGCCTGGCCGGGGAGGAGGAAGGAATTGAGTGGATGGCAAAGCACAAGCTCAACCTGAACCAGCAGAATGCACAGACCGGCGAGACTTTGCTGATGCTGGCGGCTGGCAAGGGCAGCTCGCGGCTTGTGCAGACCCTCCTGCTGCACCATGCTGATCCTTTCCTGAGCGACTCCAAAGGTCGGACAGCAATGGATTATGCGCTGGCGGCCAAAGACCAGTCCACAATAGATATGCTGAAAAAAGTGATGCCGAAATCCAAAAATGATGCTAATGCGCCTACTGTTTAGCCGCAGTTGCTTGCCTGAGAATTAATCATCGGCAGGTATAATCCACGATTCCAACCGGATCTGAAGTCGTAAGGAGGCCAGAATTGAGCACGCTGTTCAATCGGCCAATGCTGTTATTGTTGCCGGCCGTGTTTGCGGGCTGCATCGGGCTGGCAGGCTGTCCTCAGGGTGGAAGCTCAGGATCTCGGGGCGCTGCGGGCTCGAGTAGTTACACCGCCCAGCCACTCGCCGCCGCCAGCACGGGTGCGGCTAAAGTCCTTACACCCCTGAGCACTGCCGAAAGCGGCATCGACTTTGTCAACAAGGTGCTCGATCCGCAGCAGTATCTCGACCAGTCAGCTACCCAGTCAGGGGCAGCGGCAGGAGACTACGACGGTGACGGAGACCTGGACTTCTATGTCTGTGGCCTGGCCCAGGGCAGCCGCCTGTACCGCAACGACGGCGCGCTGAAGTTCAGCGACGTCACGGCGGAGTCCGGCGCCGGACTGGACGCCGGAGCCGCCAACTGCTCGGGGGCGATTTTCTTTGACCTTGACGGCGACAAGGACCTTGACCTCTATGTCTGCCGCCGCGAAGACAGCAACCTGCTGTTCATCAACGATGGCAAGGGCAGGTTCAGCGAGGAAGCTGCAGCCCGCGGGGTGGACAGCAAATACTCGACCGTCATGGCCGCTGTGTTTGATGCCGAAGGCGATGGCGATCTCGATATGTACCTTTGCAACTACAACGAATCGCGGCAGCCGGAAGGGATCAACGAGGAAGACCGCATCGAGTTCACGATGGAGTACCGTCAGGATACCGGCGAGTTCATTCTGCCGCCGGAGATGGCAAAGGACTGGTATACCGATGGCGCGGGCAAGCTGCGTGTGCGTCCGGATCCCGATGAGCTGCTGATCAACGACGGCAGCGGCAAGTTCAGCAACCAGATCGAAGCCAGCGGCATGGGCGACAAGAATGGCGGCTGGGAGCTGCAGGCCCTGCCGGCCGACTTCAACAATGATGGGCTTACGGACCTGTGGGTCAGCGGCGACTTCGATACGCCCGAGCGTTTCTTCATCAACCAGGGCGGCGGGAAATTCAGCGAAGAAGCTAAACAGCGCCTGCGGGTTACAAGCTACTTCAGCATGGGCAGCGATGCCGCCGACATCAATAACGACGGCTGGCTGGATGTCTTCTGCGGCGATATGTCCGCTTCGGGCTATAAGGACGGCAAGAAGCAGAGCGGCGACATGCACACCTACCGCTGGGACCTGACGCATAACGACCCCCAGCAGCAGATGCGCAACAGCGTTTTCCTCAACCGTGGCGACGGCTGGATGAGTGAGTGCGCGGAGATGCTGGGCCTCAAGTCATCGGACTGGACCTGGACCTGCAGAATTGCCGATATCAACTGCGACGGCCTGCAGGACTTTTACTCCAGCAACGGCTTTGTAGCCAAGGATATCGAGGTTGACGTTGCCAATGAGCTGGGCAGGATGCGAAAAGGCGGGGCGAGCGAAACCGAGCGCGCGAAGTACCTCCAGACGCTTGGTGGTTTCAAAACCGACGATGTGATCTGGACAGCCAGCGCGCCGCTGAAATACGACAAGGCTCCGGACAACTGGGGCATGAAGGACGCAGCGATTTCCTGCGGCGTGCTGCTGGAAGACTTTGACGGCGACGGCGACCAGGACTTCCTGAGCAACAACACTGACGG
>CAZEJB010000079.1:0-3619 GCA_964512635.1 uncultured Planctomycetales bacterium
CGGCCGTGTCTGATTACTTGTCCCAAAACTACGCGTAGCAGTACTAACAAATCTGCGGCGGGCCTGCCTGCCGCGCAAAATCCGCCCGGTGCGGAGAGGAGGCTTTCATGCTTACTAGTCGTTTCAGTGCCGTTTTCCCCACGCATGAGCGTGCCGATGGTGCGGTTAAGGAACTGCGCGATTTGGGCGTGCCCAACAGCTCGATTGCCGTGGTTACGAAGAACCAGGCCGCCAAGGCTGGAGCGGTCGGCGCGGCCGAGGGCCTGGCCATCGGCGCCGGCGCCGGCGCGCTCTTCGGACTGGCCGCGGTGGCCATCCCCGGCGTCGGACCCTTTATCACCGCCGGCTGGCTGGCCACGGCGCTTGGCATCACCGGCGGCGCGGCGGCATCCGGCGCCATCGTCGGCGGCACCGCCGGCCTGCTGGCCGGTTCGCTGGCCAAGGCCGGCTATGCCGCGGAAGAGGCCAAGTACCTCGCCGGCGAGCTGGAGAACGGCGGCGTGCTGGTCGCGGTCGAGCGCGATGCGCCGATCCTCGACAGCACCCTGGCCGAGGTCTTCGCCCGCCACGGCGGCATGCGCTACCTCTAGCCGAAGCTCAGGCAGCGGGGCGTGACGGCCCGCGGCTACTCCAAGGCAAAGCTCCCCGGCGCGGCACATCCGCATGTGCCTGCCGGGGAGCTATAACTCCCCAAAGCGGTCGAAGCTGAGGTAATAGTCCGCGCCGCCGCTGCCGGTCACGGTGACTTCCAGATACAGGCTGCTGGCGGTTTCTGTCCCCGGGAAGTAGATTTCTGCCACGCCGTCGCTGCAGATGTCCTCCTGGTACATCAGCAGGTCTTCGCGCCAGCACTTCACCGTCAGCTCGCTGATCTGCGCGCTGTCGTAACTGACCTTGACATAGTGCGTAAAGCCGGGGTGGTAAGGGATGACCCACCAGTCAGTCGTATCGCCGTCGTCGCAGCCGCTGTAGGGCCCGATGCTGCCCTTATAGCCCTTCAGCTTGCTCATCGTCAGCCCGCCGCCGGAGCTGTCGTTGTCCTCATACTCATCGAAGCTGGACACCACCACACTGAGCGGCGTGGACCAGAAGCTGTACAGCCCCCGCGAGTCCCGCACCACAACCTGGACGTCATAGCTGCTCCAGAAGGCGAAGATGTGCCCAATGCTGGGGTTGCTGGTCTCCTCTTCGTAATAGCCGTCGCCGTTGAAGTCCCAGTAGTAGCTGACTATGCTCTGCCCGCTGTCGCAGGTGCTGGCCGAGGCGTCGAAATAGACCACCCGGTTCTTGCGCGCCGATGAGGGCCCGCTGAGATTCGCCACCGGGTGCTGCGGCGGGGGCAGCACCGTCACGCTGAAGGCATAGTCGTCGCTGCCAAAGCTGTTGCTCAGGTGCAGGTTGCAGGCATGCGTGCCGGCGGTGTTGAAGGTGACGCTCGCCACCGCGTCCGCACTGCTGTCGCCCTCTGCCACTGTCCCGGCGGGGAAGCTCCAGTTGAAGTTCAGTCCGCCGCCGCCGCTGGGGTTGTGCAGGTCGGCGTAAAGCTTGATCGTGCTGCCCGATTTGACCGCCGTCAGAGCGGTATCCCCCCGGATGTTCAGGATGTCCGGCCCGCCGGGGTTCTCCTTCCAGCCAATAGCCGGCGAGGTGCTGTAGGGCCCCTCGGCGCTGCCGACCACAGTCTGGACCCAGTAGGGATGTGCATCCACATCGCCGATGCCCATGTCATCATAGACAGTCGTGCCGGCAGGCACCTCGGCGATATAGCCGTTGAAATCGTCGCGATAGACGTAGTACTTCGTCGCATTGGGCACCGCGTCCCACTGCACTTTGATCTTGTCCAGGAACGCTCCCTTGCTGCAGTAAACATTCGCCGGTGGGCGCGCTGCGGTCTGCGCGTTGACGCCAAACCAGTCGGCCACCGCCTCGTCATAGTCATCCCACATGAAGAAGCAGTCGATCCAGGCATTGCCCTTAAAGGTGTCATAGCTGACCCAGCACTCGCCGCCGTCGCCCCAGTCATAGCCCCAGCTGTTGCGGACCTTGAAGGCGCCGATGCCGTCATCCCAGCCGACGATCAGCATCGTGTGCCAGTTGATCACATTCGGCGCCCAGTCGTTCCAGGTCCAGACCGCATTGTTGCTGAAGTCGCCGTCCTTGAAGTTCTCGTCGACGGTGACCAGAAAAATGATCGGCCGCTCGTAGGTCGAAAGATAGGCCTTGATCTCGTCGATGCCGCTCTGGCCCCTGCTGCGGATCTTGCGCCAGTTCTCGATCTTCAGGCGCTCGCGGTCCCACTCCGTTACCTGCGCATCCCAGTCGTCATCGCAGTTCAGGTTGAAGGGCGCCCAGCGTTCGAGCGCCCCGCCGGTGTTCTTCATCAGATCCAGCGCCTGTTCCGGCGGCCGCCCCACCGAGCAGTTGCCAAACAGGGTCTTGCGATAGATCCATTTCGGGCTGACCCGGCGGTCAAAGGCCGAGGGATACCACAGCGGGCTGTAGTTGCGCGACAGCTCATAGTTCTCCGCCCCGGCAACCGCGCAGCAGGTGCAGGACAGCTGCTCGCCCTGGTCATAGGGATAGCCCAGCCGGTCATAGTACGAGGGCAGCACGTACGAAGAGACAAAGCTGGCGGCCTTGCCGGCGAAGTGCAGCTCCGGCGCCTCGACGCTCTGACCTTCCGGCGTCTCCGGCGCCATGCCGCCCAGGCCCTTGATCTCGCGCGCGCCGATCTGCACAAACTCCAGCCGCCGCGGCGCGCTGTCGGCCACCAGTACCAGCGCCAGCAGCAGGCCGTCGTCGACGCGGTAGTGGCTGTAAAGCGTCGGCAGGCTGACCACACTGTCGCCCCCGCCCTCATACCAGTCCCAGCGCTGCGTATCCCAGTTGCTCAGCGCCACATAAAAGCGGCTCGGCGTCTCATCCTCGGCCCACAGCAGTCCGATGCTCTGCGGGATATCCTCGAAGGCCGCGTTCGGCAGCACGAAGCTGTAGGTCGCATAGGCGCAGTCCGCCAGCACAGGCAGCGTCAGGTCCGCGGCGCTGTCGAAGCTGGCCTGCGGCTCGCCGCTGACCGTGCTGACCTGCTGCTGCGGCAGCAGGGGATCAAAGTCCGCCGCATCCCGGATCAGCTGGTCTTCGGTGAAAGCCCTCGCCGCGCGGCCATCGCGCAGCGCTACGCTGGGCAGCGCCGAAGGCAGCACCAGGCTCTCCAGCCCCGGCGCGGCACTGATCCCGCGCGGGCCGGCTTTCAGCGGCTGCTGGGCTTTGACCTGCGGCGCGGCATAGCGCGGGTTCAGCAGCGCGGCGTTCATGTCGTGCTGTGCAAGCCGCAGCTCCTGGGCGCTCATTTCGCGCGCAGCGCTCGCCTCCGGCTGAAGCTGATCTGCGCCGGGCTGCACCTTAGGCGCAGTGTCGGCGCCCTCCGGCCGCTGGCTGCCGCCGCCAGCGCAGGCGCACAGGATCAGGCCCAGCAGCGCTGCCGCCGCCAGACTGGCCAATCGCTTGAATTTCACAGCAGACTCCCCCGAGCAGATAGTCAAAATAGTACAGCAGCGCAGTGTTCCTGCGGCATGATCCGCGCCACACACTTCACTTTTCATGCCTCGCGCTGCAAGCC
>CAZEJB010000080.1:0-2376 GCA_964512635.1 uncultured Planctomycetales bacterium
GAACGGCCCTGCTTACGGTTGGCGGTACCCGCGGCATCCAGGGTTCCACGGATGATGTGGTAGCGCACACCCGGAAGATCCGGAACACGGCCACCACGGATCAGCACGACACTGTGCTCGGCCAGGTTGTGGCCAATACCGGGGATGTAGGCGGTGACTTCATAGCCACTGGTCAGCTTAACGCGGGCGACCTTACGCAGCGCGGAGTTCGGCTTCTTGGGAGTGACCGTCCAAACGCGCGTGCATACGCCGCGGCGCTGCGGACAGGCCTTGAGTGCCGGGCTCTTGCTCTTCTTCACGACTGGCGAGCGGCCCTTGCGGATCAACTGGTTAATCGTTGGCATAAGGTTAATAAACCCCGGGTAATTGAATCGGCCAGCAGCGGTGCCCCGCCTGCCGGGCCAGAAGGGACAAGATAGCACATACCGCCAGCGCTTGCAAGCCTAAATCCCGTCTGGCGGGAAATGCCGCCTCGAGCGAACCCGACCCGGGACTGCCCTATATGTATGCTGACAAACATATATACGGCAGGCGCCCAGCGCTTTTGCGGGAAGCGCGTGGCAGGGAGCGGAACCCCGACCGGCCGGACGCACGAGCACTACCGGTGGCTCTGGGCAAAAACAGTTCAGCCGGAAGGGAGCCCCGCTCCCCTTACTGCGACGTTCATCCGCCACCTCGCGATCAAACTACAGCGGACTGTGAACGCATGGCACAAGATTACCAGAAATCCACCCATGACAAGGTTGATTTTGCTTCAAGCGGTTAACGTGTGTTACCCCCTGCGTGTACAAACTGCGCGTGTAAACTGCGGGTGTAAACTGCGGGGGTGACAAAGATCATTCCAGTCCTGACCGCAGAGCAGATGCGCGCGCTTGACCACCAGACCATCGAGCAGGGCGTTGTCAGCGGACGCGAGTTGATGGCCAACGCCGCCAGGGCCGTGCTTGAGTCCATACAGCTGAACTGGCCCTGGGAAGTGCGCCTGCTTGTCCTTTGCGGCCCGGGCAACAACGGTGGTGATGGCCTGGCCCTGGCTGGCTTTGCAGTCGAAGCGGGGATGAAGGCCAGCGTCTGCCTGGTTGACCCGCGCGGAGAAGCGGCCTATCCGAGCGGCAGCGACCCACAGCAGTTCCTCGAACGCGCCCGCAGCGCCGGGGTGGAGTTCGTCCCTGCCAGTGCCGATGGCCTCGCCGCGCACTTGACGCAAGGCCAGGACAGGTTGCTTGTTGTCGACGCCCTGTTCGGCACCGGGCTGGACCGGGACCTGGGGGAGCCGTATGCAGGCCTGATCGACTACCTCAACGATTTCCTGCCGGAAAGACAGATACCCCTTGTCGCTGTCGACATCCCCTCAGGGCTGAACGCTGACACTGGCCTGCCGCAGGGGACAGCCGTCAAGGCGAGCCTTACGGTCAGCTTTGGCCATCCGAAGCTGGGCTTCTACCATCCCGCTGCCAGAGATTTCACCGGGCAGGTTAAGGTGGAGGATATCGGCCTGAGCAAGGTCAATCCCGGACAGTATCCGTATTCAGCATTTGACCTTGGTGCTGAGTTGGCCCGCGCCGCCACGCGCCGCCGGCTGCAGAACACCCACAAAGGCGACTATGGCAAGGTGCTGATCATCGCCGGGCACCGGCGCTATCCCGGTGCGCCGCGGCTGGCCGCCGAGGGCGCTGCCCGTATGGGCGCCGGGCTGATCCGCCTGGTAGTCCCTGACCAGATCTATAGCGTCTGCTGCAGCAATCCCGGCATCATGGTCGACGGCCATCCGGAGGACGGCTTTGGGGGCTTTGCCGCCGCGCCTTCCAGCGCCTTGCTGGAGTATCTCGACTGGGCTGACAGCGTAGTTATCGGGCCGGGCCTGGGTAGCGGCGAGGCCGCTGTCGCGCTGGTCAAAAAACTGCTCAGTCTGGCGAAGCAGCCGGTCGTGCTGGACGCCGACGCCCTGCGCGCCCTGCCCTGCCCGCATGTCAGCTCGTCGCTGGTGCTGACCCCGCACGCCGGCGAACTGGCGCGCCTGCTTGGTATCAGCGTCGAGGAACTGCTGCCGAAGTGGTTCGAGTTTGCCTTGGCTGCCAGCAAGCGCCTCGATGCCCATGTGCTGGCCAAGAGCAACCAGTGTACGCTGGCCAGCCCGGACGGCACGCTGCGCTTTCCGCGGCGTGGCCACCCGGTGATGGCCGTCGGCGGCAGCGGCGATGTGCTGGCCGGCATGATCGGCACGCTGCTGGCCCAGAGACGTGACTATGTCAGCACCGAGAAGGCCGTTTGCGCCGCGGTGAACATGCACTCCGCCGCCGCGCGGCTCTATGCGCAGCGTCGCGGCGAAACCGGCATGTCGCCGCTGGATCTGGCGCGCTTTGTGCCGCGGGCGCT
>CAZEJB010000080.1:2476-3611 GCA_964512635.1 uncultured Planctomycetales bacterium
CCCTATATAATCCCCCGCGATGCAGACCCGTCCTGGCACCTTTCGCGAAACTACTTACACGCCCAAGCTCGCCGGCCTTGATGACCTCGGCTCCAGTCTGATCAACCTTGAGGTCGACGTCGCGCGCTACCGCGCTAACCTGCGCGCCATCCGCGACTTCGTCGCCCCCGCCCGCGTCATCGCCGTTCTGAAGGCCAATGCCTACGGCTTCGGCGTCGCCGGCCTGACGCCGATCCTGGCCGAGTTCGAGGATATGGCCGCCGCGGTGGCGACGCCCGATGAGGCGCTGGAGCTGCGCGCGCTGGGCTACCCCGGCCGCATCATCCTGCTGGGCTACACCCACCCGAAGTGCTACTACCAGATCATCCACAGCGGCTGCCAGCTCTCGGCCTACCGCCCCGAGAACATTGCCCCGCTGGCGGAAGCCGCCCAGCACCTCGACCGTCCGCTGGAGCTGCATGTCAAGGTCGACACCGGGATGACCCGCCTTGGCGTCAGCGTTGAAGCGCTGCCCGGCTTCCTGGCCCAGATCGCGCGGCATCCTCAGCTGGCCGTCGTCGGCCTCTTCAGCCACTTCGCCGACAGCGGCGTGATCGACGCCGAGATCAACGAGCTCCAGCTCAGCCGCTTCCGCCGGGCGATCGACATCGCCAGTACCGCGCTGGGCTACAAGCCCGAGTGCCACCTGGCCAACTCCGGCGCTGTGCTGAACTTCCCCGAGGCCCAGCTGGACAGCGTCCGCGTCGGCATCCTGCCGCTGGGGATCTACCCGCCGGGTGAGTACGAAGCGCGGATCGGCATCGAGCCCTGCTTCCGCCTGTCAAGCGAGGTCATCGACCTGCACCGCATCGGCCCCGGGGAAGGTGTGAGCTACTGCCACAGCTACCGCGCCGAGCGCGAGACGAGCATCGTCACCCTGCCCTATGGCTACGCCGACGGCAACCCGCGGCGCCTGAGCAACCGCAGCGCAGTGCTGATCGGCGGCCGGCGCTTCCCCCTGGTCGGCAATGTGACGATGGACTACGTGATGGCCGATGTCGGCGACTTCGACGTGCGCCTCGGCGACGAGGCGGTCTATATCGGCAGCCAGCGCGGGCCCTGGGGCGAGGACAGCATCAGTGTCTATGAAGTCGCT
>CAZEJB010000081.1:0-3421 GCA_964512635.1 uncultured Planctomycetales bacterium
ATGCGGACGAATCGTCCGCGCTCCGGCACTTTTGCCTTCTGCCTTTTGAATTCTGCCTTTTGAATTCTGCCTTTCTTGGGCGCACGCAGTGCTCCCCTGCCTGTCCCCTGTCCCCTAACCTCTATCCCCTGTCCCCTAATCCATCCCGACCTGTTTCTTGAGCTGCATGATCTCGTCGCCGCTCAGCGGGCGGGTCTCGCCGACCTGGATCCGCCCCAGCGCCACCGGGCCGATGCGGATGCGCTTGAGGCGCAGCACCTTGAAGCCCAGCTTCTCGCAGACGCGGCGGATCAGGCGGTAACGCCCCTCGGATACCACCACCAGCAGGCGCGAACGGTCATGCGCGCTCTCCTGCAGCTCGATGCCCTCAAAGCGCGCCACCCCGTCCTCCAGCTCGACGCCCTCAATCATGTGCCGCGCGTTGGGGTCGTTGATCCGCGGGCTGATCGTCACCTGATACTCCTTGCGTACGCCATAGCGCGGATGGGTCAGGCGGTTGGCCAGCTCGCCGTCGCTGCTCAGGATCAGCAGGCCCTCGCTGGCGCGGTCCAGACGCCCCACCGGCCGCGGCTTGCCCGGCAGGCTGCGGCAGAGCTCGCCCACGCAGGGCCGCTTGCGCTCGTCCTCCATGCTGGTCACGATGCCGCGCGGCTTGTAGTAGGCGAAATAGGTCAGGGCCTGCAGCTTGATGCTCTTGCCGTCCAGCATCAGCTTGTCGCGGGCCGGGTCGATGGTGGTGGCCAGGTCGGTCACGACGGTGCCGTTGACGCGCACGCGCCCGGCCACGACCAGCTGCTCCGCCCCGCGGCGGCTGGCCACTCCGGCCTGGGCCAGGGCCCGGTTAATGCGCATGGATGTCACGGGGGAAGTGTATGCGATGGCGCGGATGGGGGCGATAGGCGAGAGGGGAGAGGTGAGAGGGGAGAGGGGAGAGGGGAGAGAGGAGAGGTGAGAGGTGAGAGGTGAGAGGAGGGGCGGCTCGCCTGGCACTAGGTCCCGGATTAATGAGGCTTGAGCAGGATTCTGCTATTCTTTCCGGCCTGTGGATAACTTCAAGCGCTTCGAGGAGCTGCACGCTTGGCAGAAGTCCCGCGAGCTGATGCGCTTTGTCTATGTCGAGACAGGGCGCGGAAGCCTGGGCCAGGACTTCGATTTAAGGAAACAGCTGCGGCGAGCTTGCCTGTCAGTAATGGCCAACATCTCCGAGGGCTTTGCGCGGCGCGGTGATAAGGAGTTCTACCACTTTCTAAGGATGGCGCGCGGCTCGGCAGCAGAAATCCAGTCGCTCCTGTACGTTGCAATGGACTTTCACGCAATGGATGATGCGACTTTCCGCCGGGGTTACAACCTTGCCGACTCCTGTATCGCGATGATTGCAGGCTTGATGAACCACCTGAAAAGAAAACTCGATGGAGGCTCAGAGTAGTGGTTAGGCTTCTTAACAGTGCCACTCCTATCGCCTCTCCCCTCACTCCTCTCCCGTGGGCGAGACCCGCAGACCTGGGCAAATACTCCAACTGTGAGAAGAAACAATGATCTCCCGCTATACCCGCCCCGCGATGGGCGCCCTCTGGACCGACCAGGCCCGTTACAGCGCCTGGCTGCGCGTTGAGCTCGCCGTCTGCGAGGCCTGGGCCGAGCGCGGCGCGATCCCGCAGGACGCGCTGGAGCGCATCCGCGCCAAAGCCGCCTTCTCCGTTGAGCGCATCGACGAGCTGGAGCTGACGCTCAACCACGACGTGCTGTCCTTCACCACCTCGGTGGGCGAGAGCATCGGCGAGGACTCGGCCTGGTTCCACAAGGGCCTTACCTCCAGCGATGTGGTCGATACCGCCCAGTGTCTGATCCTGGTCGAGGCCGGCGGCCTGCTGCTGGAGGGCATCGAGGGCCTTATCGCCGCCCTGGGCCGGCGCGCGCTGGAACACAAACATACGCTGTGCATGGGCCGCACCCATGGCGTGCACGCCGAGCCCACCACCTTCGGCCTGCGCCTGCTGGTCTGGTATGACGAGCTGCAGCGCCATCATGAGCGCCTGGCCGAGGCCGTCCGGGGCCTCGCCGTCGGCAAACTCTCCGGCGCGGTCGGCAACTTCGCCCACATCCCGCCGAGCCTTGAAGAGCAGGTGCTGGGCAAGCTCGGCCTGCGCCCCGCCCCGGTCAGCAACCAGGTCGTCCAGCGCGACCGCCATGCCCATTTCATCTCGGTCATCGCCGGCCTCGCCGCGACGCTGGAGAAGATGGCGGTCAACCTGCGCACCCTGCAGCGCACCGAGATCGGCGAGGTCCAGGAGCCCTTTGGCAAGGGCCAGAAAGGCTCCTCGGCCATGCCGCACAAGAAGAACCCGATCCTGCTCGAGCGCGTCACCGGCCTGGCCCGCGTGCTGCGCGGCTTCGCAGTCACCGGGCTGGAGAACGTGGCGCTCTGGGAAGAGCGCGACATCAGCCACTCCGGCGCCGAGCGCGTGATCCTGCCCGACGCCTGCATCCTGGCGGACTATATGCTGGCCAAGATGACCTACATCATCGCCGAGATGCTGGTGCGCCCGGAGCGCATGCAGCGCAACCTCGAGCTGACCGGCGGGCTGATCTTCAGCCAGCGCGTGCTGCTGGCGCTGACGGCGGCCGGGGTCAGCCGCGAGAACGCCTACGGCATCGTCCAGCGCCATGCCCTGGCCTGCTGGGAGAGCGGCAAGCCCCTGCTGGACAGCCTGTCCGCCGACCGCGAGGTGACCGGTGTGCTGGACCACATGGCCCTGCTGGGCTGCTTCACCTATGAGCCCTATGTCCAGCACGTCGACGAACTCTTCGAACGCGTCGGCCTGCGTTCTTAGTGGAGCGCCGAGTTGCACTCGGCATCTTTGCCGGAGCGCCGGTCGACAGACCGGCTTCTTCTTCGTCTTGTAGGGCCGGGGCTTGCCCCCGGCCGGTCTGCAGCGCCGGGCCTGGCCAGGACAGGTACCAATCCCAAGGTAATCTATAGTCCTGAAGAATGGATGGAGTATTACAAAGGAGGTACCATGAACAAAGTACCAGTACTCGATGTGGCACCTGAGCATACGGTGCTCGGAGAAGATACCGAGTTAGTTCAGAGAACTGGCTGCATCTGGCTTTTGGTCCACGCCGAGGTCGAAGATGAGAACCGAGTCGAAACATATAGAGTGAACTTTTCTTGCCCGGCTGCAATGCGATTCAGGGCCGACGCCGTATGCACGCTGTGGCACGTGGAGCGAACATACAAGTCAGTTTGTGAGATTGAAAATTCAGACTGGATGCAGGAACTTGTCGCTGATGCCAATGTCCACTTTCCGATCCAGGTCGAGCTTCACCACTACATGATCTATCTGGAGGAGTTTGGCTGCACAGAAGTGATTGCAAATTCTGTTTCTCTTGAAAAGGTCGTAGACAGTAAACAGTCTATCTG
>CAZEJB010000082.1:0-2979 GCA_964512635.1 uncultured Planctomycetales bacterium
GCTGGTCAAGGGCAAGCCGGCCATCGCCTACTGCGCCGACGGGACCCTGCGCTATTTGCGCGCGCTGGACCTGAGCGGCGCGAGCTGGGCCGGCGGACAGACCCTCGACGCCGTGGGCTCGACGGGGCAGTATGTCTCGCTGGCCGAGGTGGATGGCCAGGCGGCGATCAGCTACTACGACAACACAGCCGGCCTGCTGCGCTTTATCCGGGGAAGCTGAGGGCGGCGACGGCGCATGCCGCAGGCTTGTTTCGCCGGAATCTGGCAGTGGCCAGAGTGCAGACTGCACCTTGCCCTGTGCAGGCTTAAAAAGTAAGCCAGACAGGCGCAAAATGCTGTTAGGATGCCTTGTCAGAGCGTAACTATCCTGCCGTTGAATAAACAGGGGGCTGTCGATGAACCGCAAACTTTGTTTAGTGATAAGTGCTGCAATCGGGGTATTGAGCCTTAGCGCCTGTGCGCAGAAGGCTGAGCGTCTGGATCCGCTGGATGGCGGGCGGCCGTATGAAGCGGGCAGCGAAAGCACCGGGGGCCTGAAGACCCTGCCTGCGCCATCGAGCTTGCTGGAGCGCCTGTCGGCCTTTACGCCGGCCGAAGGGCTGCGCGCAGGCAGCGACTATGACCAGGCCCTGCCCAGCAACCTGGTGAGCATCTCCGGCGACAGCGCGCTTTTTGAACCCAACTACCAGAACGGCAGCGGCTTTAGCGACACCGCCTATGCAATTTACCTTTTCAATCTGCCCGGCTATGATGGCTCGGCGGGCAGTCTGGGCCTGAGCTGGGCGGATGCGCCGGCTGCCGGTCAGCTCTTCATCGGCTTTGCCGACTTTGCCAATGACCAGTGGGACTGGCAGGGCATGGGCAATCCAGACCTGCTGGAGCTGTCCAGCCTGAACAACTGGATCGAGCCCGGCACGGACAGCCTGCTGCTGGCGGTGGCGATCACGGGCATGGACACGTCCCAGCTGGACAGCCTGCAAATGGCGGAGAACTGGGGGCCGACAGCCGTGCTGACCGCAGACCAGCAGTCCGGCCCCGCGCCGCTGACGGTCAACTTCGATGCCTCGGCCTCGGATGACGGAGGCGACCCTGCCGACAGCATCGTGCTTTATGAGTGGGACTTCGAGAGCGACGGGACGGTGGACCAAAGTGGCTCCAGCCCGCTGGCCAGCCACAGCTATGCTGGCGGGGCATACACCGCAGTGGTCAGGATCAGCGATGAACAGGGGCTGACCGCTACTGCCAGTGTCAACATTGCCGCCGCACTGCGTGTCAGCCCGACTCTGGTAACCGACCTAATCGAGCATGCTTCTAGCGCCAACCTGGCGCAGGTGGCTGGCAAGCCTGCGATCTGCTATAAGTGCGACCCGACTGGAGACGGCAACTACAACGCCGGGCTTGCCTATCGCCGTGCGCTCGACGCCAATGGCGTCGCCTGGGGCGAGCCGGTGATCCTGGCCAGCGATCCGCAGCTGCAACCTGGGGCCTCGAACTTCCTGATGATAGACGGCAAGCCCGCGCTCGCCTTCCGCGGGCGCATCAGCGGAATTACCGGCGTCTACTTTCTGCGTGCCAACGATGCCGAAGGCGCAAGCTGGCCGGCCCCGCAGCTGATTCCCGGCATGCCTGGCGGCGCCGTTCTCAAGCTGCTGCTGATTGACGGCCGCCCTGCCATCGCCAGCACCTCTCAGCCGAGCGAGTTCAGCTATGTCAGCGCGCAGGACGCGCTGGGCCAGAGCTGGAACACAGGCGCGAGCCACAGCCTGAGCATTCCGCACCTCAGCCTGGAAGACTTTTCGCCGCAGGAGATAAACGGCTGGCCGGCGGCCACCCTGCTGGTAGGCTCGGTTACCGATCCGCCTACAGACAGCAAATTTGGCCTGTATTACCTGCGGGCGCAGGACATTGACGGCAGCGCCTGGGACGCTCCGCTGGCGCTGGATGTTTCTGACCAGTACAACGTGGACACCTATCCAACATTGGTGGTGCAGGGCGGCAAGCCTGCTGTGGTTTACGCAACCTATAGCAGCACAACAGTTGAAGACGTGCGCTGCATTGTCGCGGAGGACTCCAACGGTGCGGCATGGGGATCTCCGCAGGTCCAGTCTGAGCTGTCCAGCCAGCACTTCCTCTTTCCGCGCAGCGACGGGTCGCTGGTGGCCTTCGGCCTTATGGGCCAGAGTCAGGATTCGCAGGTTACTTTCTGGGCCAAAACCAGTTCTGATCCCGGACTGGCCAGCTGGAGCACGATCGGTGAACGGATGGAGGAGAACAACCCCTGGCCGAGCAACTATCTGAAGTGCGGGGAAGTAAACGGCGGCTGGGGCCTTGTCTGCTCCGTGCCGGGCTCGGGCATCTTCTACCGTCACGTCCTGCTGGACGCTGAGTAAGCGCGCGCTTTCTGCGCAGTCCGAAACGGCCTAATGGCCATCGATCGCCGGCGTCGCTTGGTTCCAGCCGCACAGCTGCAGGCGGACTGCTGCTGAATGAGGCCCTGCTCGAGCTGAACGGCCGGCCCTTTGTCCTCGGCACTGGCTGTGGCGAGAGCTTTGAGGGCGAGGCGACAGTAAACAAGACCTGCCTGCGCTATTTGCGCGCGCTGGACCTGAGCGGCGCGAGCTGGGCCGGCGGACAGACCCTCGACGCCGTGGGCTCGACGGGGCAGTATGTCTCGCTGGCCGAGGTGGATGGCCAGGCGGCGATCAGCTACTACGACAACACAGCCGGCCTGCTGCGCTTTATCCGGGGAAGCTGAGGGCTGCGCGGGCGACAGACGGCAGCGGGGGAGCCGCAAGTGGCGAAGCTGCATTAACTCCCGGAAACAGCATGATTAATTCCCGGCACACTGGATGAAGCCCTGGTGACAGTCCTAAAGTTGAATCGGAATTGTGGAATAACGTCTGCGTAGGCTGTGTGGAGACGGCGGGTGGTGAAGAGTCCTAAGCATCCTGATCCGGGGGTAGGCGATGAGGACTCAAG
>CAZEJB010000083.1:0-2698 GCA_964512635.1 uncultured Planctomycetales bacterium
GTCGCGCTAGAATCAGCGCATGTCCGATCTTGAGCCTCGTAAGCTCAGCCCGGTGCTCGTCATTCTGCTGCTCTGTGGCGGCCTGCTGGTCGTTTACGGGATCGGGGCAGTGCTGCTGGCATTGCTGGCTCCCAAAAGCGGCGCTTTGCACAAGCCCGCCATGCCGTCCAGCGTGGTCTCTGTGGGAAGCCCCATTCCATGGCGCGCGCTGGCGGGCTACAAGCCTGCGCCACTCGATCTGACCAATCCACGCCTGCTGGCCGGGCGCTTCTTCAGCCCCACCGAGGACAGTCTGGCCCTGCTGGGCGGCGATGGCGGCGTCCGCATCCTCCGGCTTGATGGGACTGAGGCCGCCAGCTGGCAAAGCCATGCCGATGCGCAGTCGCTGTACAGCGCCTGGGACTGGGACGGCGACGGGCTGGATGAACTGCTGCTTATGGAGCCTCAGCCCAACGACGCTGAGCACCTGGTGGTCTATGAAGCAGATGGCACAAAGCTGGCCGAGGAGGGTGGTCTATACCTCAGCTTTCGCATAGCTCCGGCCGATTTAGACGGCGATGGCCGCAGCGAGATGATCTTTGCCTCCGGCGACAGTTTCCTCGCCCGCAACTCGGCGGGCGAGACCGTCTGGCGGCTGGCGGATGTGGATATCAATGCCCTGATCAAGGCAAAGCGCTTTCGGCTGCCAGTCAATGGCCGGACCACCGTGCTTGGCGGCGCGGACAGCAATGGCGATGGGAAGTTCGAAGTGCTGATCCAGGGGGGCCATAACGGCAGCTTTCTGCTGGTCGGCCTGGACGGCATGGTGCTGGACTTTGACCCGCCGGCGCTGGTCCCTTATCACTGCGCGGATCTGGACGGCGATGGCGTCAGCGAGCTCATTGACCCCGAGCGCGGTGTATATGACCTTGCCGCACAAAGCCTGCACCACTGGCACCTGCGCAGCTGGAGCAATGAGGAGCTGCTGGCTGGCCTGCAAAGCAGCGCCGGAGATTTCGGCCCGCAGCTTGGCCGCTGTGCGCTGGTGCTTTCTGCGTCCGGCATGCGCAGTGAACTGCGGGCCTTTGACGCGGCTGGCCAGCTCCTTTACGAGGAGCGTTTTGAAGCGAGGATCCACGGCCTGACGCGCATTGAAGGACCTGACGGCCCCGGCCTGGCGCTGCTGACGGATGACGGCCTCCTGCTGTATCCATAAGCACGCATGCCAGCCTCGCGGGTACAATTGCAGGCGATGAAGTTCCTTGTCACAGTTGCGCCTGACCCTGAAAGCGGCGGGTTTGTTTCCTCCTGCCCGCAACTGTCGGGCTGCTGGTCGCAGGGCGAGACGCAAAACGAAGCGCTGGAAAACATCAAAGGTGCGATTACCGCGATTATGGAGCTGCGGGCCGAAGAAGGCTGGCCGCCACCTGCCGAGGTTGTTGCAGTGGAACTTGAGGTTCCCGCAGCCTGATGCCTCAGACCAGCAGCTATCAGGTCAAGCCGCCGCGCTGCTGTTCAAGTCCGCTGCTTGTCCTGGGACTGCTTGCCGTACTGGCGCTGCTGGTGACCGCCGTGACCTGCGGCCTCGCGGTGAGAAACCCCCTGATGCCTCGTCGCAAGTGGGCCAAAGAGGGCTTCACCGCACCGCGCTGGCGCACGATCCACAGCTTTGTACTGCCGCTGCCCGGGCGTGATGACCGCCTGCTGGTCGGCAGTTTCCGCCAGGCTGGCAGCAGGGATCTGTTGGTACTGCACAATGGTATGGCAACGATTCTTGAGCCGGACGGCACCAGCCACCCATCCCCGCGCCTGCCCGTCGACTACATGACGGATTGGATCAAGGCCTGGGACTACAACGGCGACGGCATCAGCGAGCTGGTCTTCAACCAGGCGGACCCTGCCAATGGCATCAGCGCACCAACGGTGGTCGACCTCAGCGGCCGCAAGCTGGCCAGTTTTCCGGGCGACAACGTCGAGTACGGTCTGGACCCCTGCGACTTTGACGGCGACGGGGTGCAGGACCTGCTGCTTGGTACCTGGTCGGTCTACGGCGCGCAAGGCAAGCTGATCTACGAGATCGGACCGGGCGATTTGAGCCCTGACCGCAGGGTCGTCAAAAGTCTGAAAAGCGAATTTGGCAATTATGTCGTCAGCTTCACCTCGGGCGACACAGACGGCGATGGGATCCTCGAGCTCATCGTCGGCAGTCATGCCAACAAGGCGCTGGTGCCATTCAACAAGGCTCCCGTCATTGTGGACTGGCCGGCGATGAACCCGGTGCTGTGCCACGACTTTGATGGTGATGGGAAGGATGAAGTAGTCAGCGAGTATGAGGGCATCTACAGCCCGCGTGATGCACAGCTGCACGCCTTCAGGGAGGATGACCTGAAGGACAGCCTCTCCGGCGACACGCTGTTCATGATCGCCTGGCGACCGCCCAGCGCGGACAGGGATGTGCTACTGCGCTCAAACGGCGGGCACCTGCTGCAGATTTTCAGTGATCAGGCTGAGCTGCTCTACGAAGAGGACCTCGGCGAAAATGTGCAGGGCATAGTGCGACTCGCGAACAACAACGTTGAGTATGCGGGTGTGCTGACTTCAGCCCGCGTGTTGATCTGTCCGTAGGGTTCATTGGTAGTGGCACACTGCGTGCGCCTGATGCAAATGCGGACGAATCGTCCGCGCTCCGGCACTTTTGCCTTCTGCCTTTTGAATTCTG
>CAZEJB010000084.1:0-2631 GCA_964512635.1 uncultured Planctomycetales bacterium
ACGCGGCGTTAGCAGGGGGAGCGCCAGCCAGGGGCTGGCGCAGTATCGCCAGGCTATGCCTGGCGCTCCCAAAAGGCGCTTGGACGGGCCGAGCATGCTCGGCCCCTACAAATCTTCCCGCTTGGCCGGCTTGAATTCCGGTTCTTCCACCCCGGGGGTGTCTTTCCAGAGTTTCTTAAAGAACTCCCCCCTCTTGCGTTCTGTCATTTTGGCCAAAACGGCTGAAGCAAACTCGGCGGGGGGGGTGTCCAGGCTCAATATGGCCTGATCCTGACCGGCGCTGGCCAGCAGCTCGCGGATCGCCTTTAGTTCTGTGCGGCTGAAGTGCGCGCCGTGCAGGCCGTATTCCTCAAAGGCCTCATAGGCCCAGGGGGCGACCGCTTTCGCGCACTTCGCCAGCGCCTCGCCATAGACCCGGATCTCGTACTGCGCGTGGGCGTCAAGACGCAGGCGCAGGAAGTGGAACAGGTTGTGCAGGTCGATCTGCCAGTACCACTCGGTGTAAAGCGAGAGCGGCAGGTTGATCCGCGCCAGCTCCCGGGCCATGTTGTCGCCCAGCATGGACTCATAGTGCGCGTAAAGCTCGGTCTGGTCGGCCTCGATCTCGCTGACGATGCGCCGGGCATAGTCTTTGGGCATGCTCTCGCCGGAGCCCTGCTTGTTGTCGGCGCTCTGGAACTGCACCCGCGAGGGGTCCGGTACATAGAACTCGTCGCGCATCACGCTGTAGCGCCCCGACAGCTCGTTCAGGCGCGCTGTGCGGTGGCGCACCCACTGGCGGGCGACGAAGACCGGCAGCTTCACGTGAAACGTCAGCTGCACCTGCTCGAAGGGGCTGGTATGGGCGTTGCGGTAGAGATAGGCGATCAGCGCCTTATCCTCGCGGACGCTCTTGGTCCCTGCGCCATAGCTGACACGGGCGGCCTGAACGATCCGCGCATCGCCACCAAGGTAGTCCACCAGGCGCACAAAGCCCTTGTCGAGGACGGGAATCGGCTGGTCGATGAGGGCTTCGGCTTCGGGAATGATGTTGCGCGCCATGGGCCGCTGATTATAGGACGCGGAGCCGGACCGCCGGCCTATTTATCTTCGACCATCGCAACTTCACGGCGGGTATAGCCGAAGGCCTCGTACTGCTTCTGGACGTCCTCATCCTCGGCCAGGAAGGCCAGCAGGGTCATTACCGCGCTGTCCGCGCTGCGCCCGCTGGATGCCGCGGCCTTCCAGACGATGTCCTCATGCAGGCTCTCGTCGATAACCAGGGCCAGACGCAGTCCCTTGGTCTGGGCGGCCCGCGAGCCATAGACAATCGCCACATCAAGGGTCTTGCCCAGCACGCCATCCACCAGTTCATCGCTGGTAGCAAGCAGGGTCAGCCGGTCCTCAACGCGGGGCTTCAGCCCGTCGGTGATGATGGCCTGGTCGGTGAAGACTCCCAGCATGGTCTCGGCGGGGTCGGCCACCGCGAGCTGCTTAAAGCGCAGCTTATAGACATCAAAGAGGGTCGGGGACTCGTAGGTGTCCTCCGGGCGTGAGACCAGCACCAGGCGGTCGCCGGCAAAACTGCGCAGGGAGACCTCGTCGATCGCCCCGGCGTCCACCAGGGCCTTTTGCATCTCCTGACCGGCAAAAATGTACACATCCGGGGTTTTGGGGGCTGTACCGTCCTTAAAGTTCTGCAGGTTCAGCAGAAGCTCGCCCTTGTCGAGATAGGCCATGCTGAAGCCGGGCGCATACTTGGCCTTGAAGCTCTCGCTCAGCTTCTCGAGCGCCGGGGCCATGGCCGGGTCGGTCCAGATCAGCAGCGGACGGTCGCTCTCGCTGGGGGCTTTCACCGCCGTTTCGGGGGTCACAACGTCCGCGGGCCTGGACTGCTTGCCGCTATCCGCCGTCGCGGGCGCCTTGGGCGTCTTGTTGCAGCCAAAGGCGAGCGCCGCGCAAAGGGCGATGATGAGGGCGATGAGGGCTGAACGCATTGACATGCCTACCTTCCAATACAGCTTCCAGTCAGACGCGGGAGCTGCGACATTCTTCAGAGCGGGAGATTTTACAGGACAACGCCTTTTTCGGCTGCCGCATCCTGACGTTTGCCCCGGCATGCCCTGTTGGCGCCTGGCCGTGTTAATCTAAGACAGGCGCCATGACCAGGACACTAAGCTCACAAACAGCGGCCGCAGGTCCGGCGGTGCTGCGCTTCAAAGCCCGGCTGCTGCCCCATCCGGACCCAAAGAAGGCCGGGGAGCAGCTGCGTCTGCGATTCCCGGACTGGGTAAGCGAGCTCTTCCCTGCCGAGGGGGCGGCCCAGATCGAAGGCATGATCTGCGGACAGCCCTTCCGCGCCGCGCTGGATCCGGCTCCCGGCGGGGGTCATCTGCTGCGGGTCAACAAGGCCATGGCCAGCGGGGCCGGGGCCGCAGCCGGGGACAGCGTCGAGCTGGCAATCCTCGGGTCGGAGCCTGAGCCGACGGTGCCCGCCGATTTGAAAACCGCGATGAGCAGCTCCGGTCCGGCCAGGGACCTGTGGAAAGACCTGTCGCCGGAGTGCCGCCGGGACTACATCCGCTGGATCGAGATGGCCAAAAAGGAAGAAACTCGCGCGCGTCGCGTTACCCGGACGGTCGAGCAGCTGGC
>CAZEJB010000085.1:0-2453 GCA_964512635.1 uncultured Planctomycetales bacterium
TCATTGAACTCCTCATCTTCGGCAAAAAGCAGAATCCGCAGCTTGATCGGCAGAGCATCACTGGCCTTGATGCTGTAACGTAATGTCTGGGTTGCGCCGGGCTCACCTTCGACCAGCAGGTTGCCGGCGCCGTTGTAGAGGATGCAGTAGGCCTTGGAGCCATCCGGGCCTCCAAGGTCAATTGTCGCGTTGATACTCTGCCCGGCACCAAAGCCGTCGAGGCTGTAATTGTCAAAGCTACTGCCATCGTTGAAGCCGGCGGTGCCGACATTGCCTTTGAAGTCCACCAGCGGGAATACGCTCAGACTCTGGGGTGTACTGTCGTTGTTTTCGATTTCGTCATAGTCCACCGGCCAGGCATACAGTGTGCTCATGCCGTCGCTCTCGCCATAGAAGCCGCCGGCGTCGGTAATACGCACCTTCGCCTTGTAGATACCGGGCTGTGTATAGGTGTGGCTGGTGCTGGCGTTGGCGCCTGTGTCGCTGTCCCAGACGCCGTCGCCGTCAAAGTCCCACTCGTGATGAACAAATGCACCATGACCTTCGGTTGCCGTCGCAGAGAAGTCAACCGTAAAGGGAATTGCTCCGCGATCCGCCGTATCAATATTCAGCGTCACTAGCTGCGGTGGCAGGCCTGGAATCGCGCTCAGCTCGTAGTCGCGCAACACCGGGCAGGAAAAGACGAGGTTGTACGCGGCGGTTTCATCAAACTGCACGCCGACGAAGCAGCGTTTTGTGCTGAAGTGCAGGCCCAGATTGCCAAAGTTGGTGCGGGTCACCTGCAGAGCAGGCTGGTACTCCAGGCCGTCCGGCGCCTGGTCGAAGTCTGAGATGAAGGTCCATTTCTCACCGGCGACCGCATTGAAGCGGAAGCGGTCCTGGGTGTCCCCGTCATAGCCCAGGGTCGCCGGAGCGGGACCGACATTGCCGCGATAGCCGCTGAAGGGGAGTGCGGGCAGTGGGTTGTACTCAAGGTCCCCAAACAGATCATCGTTGTTCTCGCGTTCGTCGTAGGGTACGTCTCCAACTGTGATCGTCAGGTTTCCCCGGGGATAGAAGTTCTGCGCCAAGCCGATGCCGATATCGCCAACAGCGTCGACCAGCTTGAGGTAAACGCGGTAGACGCCGGGCTCGGTGAAGGTGTGACTGACCATGCTGTCGGTTCCCGTGTCCTCATCAAACACGAGGTCGCCGTCCCAGTCCCACCAGAAGTTGGTGATGGCGTCTCCGTCCTGGTCATAGCTTTCTGAGCCATCAAAGTTGACTGTGAGCGGAGCTGTGCCGCTGTAAACATCTGCCTTCAGCGATGGCAGCAGCTGCTCATTGCTGTTGAAAAAGTTGTCATTGAAAACACGCAGGAAATAGCGGGCTCCCTCTGCGCTTCCATTGCTGGTAACCTGTAGTCGCAGCGGCAGATCGTCTGCACTCTGGACTGGCTGGCGTCCAACGACGGCATAAGAGTAACCGCCGGCATAGGCGGGCAGGCCGAGCAGCTCGCCCTTGGCTGTGATCAGCGCGAGGCCGATGAACAGGCTGGGATTGTCTGTGTAAGCGACTACCGTAACCCAGTCGCCGACCTCGGCGTCAATGGCGTAGTAATCGTCACTGTCGCCGTCGGGACCATTGACATAGGGCTGCTGGCCGATGTGGCCCGCAAACAGGGTATCGCCAAGCGTCAGGGTCTGCTTGATCTGCTCAAAGCTGTCGTTGTCCTCGATCTCGTCAAAACCGCCGTCGCTGCCCAGCTGGACCGTGGCCAGTTCAGCACTGTCCTGTGCCGCCAGCACGATGGCCACAAGGCTCTCGCCCGCCGGGCTGACATAGTTGGCCATGTCCGCCAGGTGCACGCCGACTCCGGCGCTGGCATTGCTCCATTCCCAGCGGTCACTGGTGAAGTTGGCTATACCGATCCAGGCATAGGCAGGGCCGGCCGGCAGCTTGCCCCAGGAACATGAGAATACCGGTGTACCGCTGTAGTCCTGGGTGTCAAAGCTGTAAAGCGCATATGCGCTGTCAGCCAGACTGGCTGCTGTGCCGCTATAGATGCCGGCGAGGCCGGAGGCCGTGACCGACTGATTCGGCAGGGCGGCGTCAAACTCACCGCCGTAGCGCAGCAGCGGATCCGCCGCTGCGCTGATCCGGGACTGGCCGGCCAGCAGCGAAGGGACTGGCAGGCTGACGGACGGGCTGTCCGGGCGGACTTCAGCCGCGGGCTGGACCTTCAGGCCAGAGCTTTCTCGAGCGCCGCCGCCGCAGCCGCCAACAAGGATGGTCAGAGTCAGGGCTGCGAGCAGCGCAGCATTCAACAGCAGCTTCATACTTTCTCCCCAATGAAAGTGACGGCAAAGCCGGATCTAAACTCTAACATAGCCCGATGAAGGTTTGCAGCAGAGCTGACGCCAAGTCGTCGGCAGCCTCCCGGCGGGGCTACAATCTGCAGGTGGCAAAAGATG
>CAZEJB010000086.1:0-2452 GCA_964512635.1 uncultured Planctomycetales bacterium
CGCAGCATCAGGCAGATTCTAGCCTCACGCGCTGAAAAGCCCGGGCCGCCCCGGGCTTCTTGTTCCAGATTTAAGGCGGCCCGCGCGGGGCCTTTGGGTATTCACGGGAACGCCGTGTGTGGCTGCTAGATCACCGGCTGGACCTCAAGGCTCAGGCCAACGATGCCCAGGGCGTCGGTGTCGTGGGTTGCGATGGTGATATAGCCGTACTGCTCGTCCTCGTTCATCAGCACCATGTCGCTGATGTCGAGGTCCTGCAGGCTGCCCAGCTCGAAAGGCCCGTACCAGTGCCAGGCGTCGGCCTGCCGGTCCGAAACGCCGACCCAGAAGTCGTCGGGGTTCTCGTCAAGGATGTACAGGCCGCCGCAGTCAATGCTGAGGCTTTCAATGCGATGGCCCTCGGGCAGGCTGCGCAGGCCATAGGTGATAAAGCCAAGCTCGCCGGGGTCGGAGAGCAGCCACATGCCGGGCTTGTACAGCATTTCCTGGCCGCCCATGCCGTCATCGCCAAAGCCGATGAAAAGGTCGTCCTTGTGGCTCAGCGCATTCTTGCCGGTATAGCGGCGGCAGTCGAGCTCATTGTGGCCGGGGCTGAGCGGCTGATGGATACTGGCCCAGATCACGCCGGGGTCGATCTGTCCATTCTGGTCGCCCTCAAAGCTGTCGCCGCCGGGCATGAACTCATCCGGGATCTCCACATGCGATCCGCTGTGCGGCAGCACGGGTCCGGCGCTGGCAGAACTGCCGCCAGCTGCGGCAGCTTCAGTCTGCTCGCTGGTCTGAGCAGGGCTGACGGGGCCGCTGCTGTCCAGTCCATCGATGGGGCCTCCCTGAACGCCGCCCTGAACGCTGCCGCAGGAGGCCAGCGCCGCGCTGAGCAGCAAAGCGATGCAGGCGCCCAGTGTCGCGCGTCCCTGGCGGCTCTGCCGGCCCCTGCTGTTGCTGCTGCTGAAAGTGCTTGCGCTCATGTCTGCCCCCTGGCGGAATTCGGTTTCGCCGAAACCGTATGTCTTACCCGCAGGCGGCAAGACTAAACATCCCGGCGGCAGATTTTTGCTAAACCAGGACGGATGCCGCTGCCGACGCGACGCGCACAAAGGCAAGGCAGAGTCTGGCGGCAGCCCGGGGCTTTGCAGTCGGGGACGAGCGCGGGTCAGTCCCCTGCGACTGGCTTCAGCGGGCCTAGTCCCGCCCCTTCCACAGCAGCAGGATGATCAGGCCCAGCGGTCCGAGGAAGAAGCCCAGCAGAAAGCCGACGCAGCCCATGTTCTTCTGGCCGCCGAGCAGCAGGCCGATGATGCCCATGATGAAGCCGCCGCTGACCAGCCAGGGCCACCAGTGGTAGTAGTCCCGCAGGATCAGCAGGGCCGGCGAGGCCAGGGCAGTAAACAGGTGTTCCATTGCAGTCCCTCCCATTGCCCCTCACGCTGCGATTATTGCACGCGCGTGCGGATCGGGCGGGACCGGCGGGCGAAAGGCTCGCGCCGGGCCTAGTCGCCGGGCGGCGGCGGGTTGTCATAGGTCCAGGCGATGCTGTCATATTGGGCGCCGTCAGGGATCGGCAGCTGCGACGCGCCCTCGGGCTGCGCCGCCGGACCGCCGCCGGATGCGCCGCCGCAACTTCCCAGCAGAGCTGCCAGCAGCAGCGCCAGACAGACCAGCATCACTTTTCCGGCTTGCTCATGTTTCTGCATGCTGCGACAGACCCGCGCCGGACAGTCTTGTTCGGACTGCCAAGGGTATGGCCGGGGCTCAGGCGCGGCCCTTCCAGAGGAACACGATGAGCAGGCCGATCGGCCCCAGCACGCAGCCCAGCAGGAAGCCGGCGCAGCCGATGCCCTTGCCGGCGCCGAGCAGCCAGCCGATGATGCCGAAAAGCAGGCTGCCGCTGGCATACCAGGGCCAGTACTGGTAGTAGTCCACCGTTTGCAGGGCCAGTACAAGGTTTTCCATTTTGCTCCCTTCCTTTCAGCCGCTCCGCGGCGTCTTGCTTGCAGCCGGGTGATAGACACGTCCGCCCGCGCCGAGGTTCCGGGCCCCCGGCTGCCTTTTGTTGACCACGGGCAGGGGCTTTGTTACAATCATCCTCCGCCGCAACGGGGCCGTGGCGGCGTAGCCAAGTGGCAAGGCAGAGGTCTGCAAAACCTCCACCGGCGGTTCGATTCCGCCCGCCGCCTCCATTTCCCTCCCCCGGGCAGTGGCAGGCTGGTCCAGCGGCAGCAGGATGCCCGGCATCCCTTGAAAATCGTGGGCGCTTAGCTCAGTTGGTTAGAGCACTACGTTGACATCGTAGTGGTCACTGGTTCGAGTCCAGTAGCGCCCACCATTCTTCAAACTCCAGATTTCGTGATCCCACCATCCGATGCGCAGGGAACTGCCGGAGCGCGGGCGTCCGCGCCTGCATTCGTCTTCGCGATCCCGCTATCCGCTGCGATTGATAGAGCCGGAGCGC
>CAZEJB010000087.1:0-2349 GCA_964512635.1 uncultured Planctomycetales bacterium
GTGGCAGGGTAACAAGCCGCTTCCCTACCTGCCCGGTCAGTTCTTCTACAAGGGCAGCGGTCCGATCATCGCCATCGGCAACGAGGATGCTGCTGATCAGCCGATCCTGCCGACCGAGATCGACCAGTACATGATGGGTGGCTACGGCGGAATCCGCACCAAGGGCAAGGACGTCATTGGTGTTGAGGAGCAGATCGTTTACTTCACCAGCGCGAGCCTTCACGGTGGCTGGCTGGCCGATGCTACCGTCACCGGCGGCAGCAACAACGGTCCGGTCCCCATGCAGGGTAACCCTGGCGGCGGTCCTGGTGGTCCGGGCGGCGGCAACAACGCTCCGGGCGAGCAGGCGATCTGGCCCTGGACCCGCAGCGTCACCGCTGACAACGAGTACGAGGGCAGCCCCTATCAGCCCGCCAACATCGGCGACAGCAACGAGCAGCTGCAGTACGGTAACCCCAACGGTATCCGTGATGCCATCGTGCTGGTCCTGACCGCTGGCGAAGACTACATCGGCGACCGCTAGTCGATCCGAGAATGCCAATCATTGGGCCGCCCTTCGGGGCGGCCCTTTTTTTTCTTCTTTTGCTTTCCTGAGCCGCGCACACCCAAAGAAAGGCCGGCGCCGATGAAACTTTGGCCTCGCCGCGGCGTCCTACGGCCAGCCGGCATTGTCGGCATGGAGTAAGAAATGGACGCTGGTGCCATTGCCACACTGGTCTTCATCGTCACCCTCGGGGCGTGCATCATGCTGCCGGTGTACCTGCGCAACCTGCTCTACCGGCAGACACTGGACACAGTGGCCAAGGCGATCGAGCACGGTATCGATCCGGAGCGCATCGCGGTCCAGCTTCCTTCCATCCAGCGCGAACGCGACGATGACCCAAACGGCAACTGGAAGGCCGGCGTTGTGCTGATCAGTATTGCCCTTGGGTTCTTCCTGGCGATTTCTGTCCCGGTCTGGCTGCTCGTGGGGAGCGGACACCTTCAGGAGCGCTTTACTGTGCTGGCGCCGCCACTGATACTGGGCATCGTGGGCGCGGCGCTGATAATCATCCATCGACGCATTGTTGGCGCCGTTGTGCCATACTCCCGTAAGCGATCACGCGATGGCGGCGAGATGGTATCTGCAGCAACACCGTCGCCGGCCAGCCCGGCACCGGCCTCCCAGGGCCAGCTTTAATCCGGGAGGCAAAGCGCTATGATCACTCTGCGATTGCAACCCGGAGAACTCCAGCTTGCGGCAGCTTCGCGCTGGGCGCGCTATTCGCCTGAAGCCGGCGAGGCCCTCAGCGCGGAAGATGAGCTTGAGATCCTGCGCGAATGTCAGCGCGGCGACTGGAGCGGCTATGGTCTGCTGGTGCAGCGCTACCGCCGCCTGGTGTGGGCCGCAGTGGAGGCGGTGGGGCTCGACCCGGCACAAAGCGAGGACGCCGTCCAGGGCGCGTTTGTGCGGGCCTACCAGAAACTGAATACCTTCCGATTCCGCAGCAGTTTCAGTTCCTGGCTTTATCGACTTGCGCGCAACCATGCCCTAAGCTGCCTGAGGACTGCCCAGCGGCGGCCCCGGCCGATTTCGCTTGAGGCCATGCGGGAATCGGGAGCAAAGCTGGATGCCGCAAGCGGCCCGGCTACCGCGCTGGACCTGAATGAGCAGCACTCTGGGGCCGGGCACGATCCGCAGGCGCTTTATGCGCTGGCCGCGCGCCAGGGTGCGCTGCGCGCAATGCTGCAGTCACTGCCATCCGACCAGCGCGAAGCGCTGAATCTCTACTATGTTGCCGAATACAGTTATGAGCAGATCGCCCAGGCGCTGCGCCTGCCGCTGAACACAGTGCGCACCAAGCTGCACCGCGGCAAGCAGCGCCTGATGCAGCTGGCGGTTGAGCGCGGCTGGAACGGAGAGCTGGCATGACCAGGCCGCGCCGCCAACAGCCCGAAGAGTTCCTGTTGCCGCCGGCGCTGGAAGCGACCCTGCGCGGCGAACTGCGGGCGGCCAGCGAGATGCCGGCCCTGGCTCGCCAGATTCAGCTCAAGGTGGATTGCCAGCAGCAGGCACGTCTGTGGCTGGCCAGCCATGGTGGACTGAACTTCGCCGCCTATTGCCGCCGGGAGAGGGCTCGCGAGGCCCGGGCGGCCCGCCGCACCGCATCCGGCCGTAACTGGAGTCTGGCCCTGCCCCCGACAGTATTGCGCGGCCTTGGCGCCAGCCTGGCCGGCGCAATGGTGGGCTATGCCCTGCTCAGCGGTATCCCGCAGCCTCAGTTTGCCGCCTGGCTTGCCCCGGTGGGCGGGCTTTCTGCTGCGCTCGCGGCAGTACTTGGCGTCCTGGCACTCGGTGCATCGCAGTGG
>CAZEJB010000088.1:0-2235 GCA_964512635.1 uncultured Planctomycetales bacterium
TGGAGAAGCTCTGCAGCGGCATCGCGATCATCCACAAGGGCCGCATTGTGCTGGCGGATACTATGACCAGCCTGCACTCCCGTCCCGGCTTCACCTCAATGGAGGATCTGTTCATCCAGGCGGTCGGCGAGCACAATGTCGCTCCGGCAGAGGACGCAAGCTGGCTGGGCTGAGACTCCGGTGTTACAGTTTCAGTGATGCAACCTGCCTTGCTTCAACTGCCGCGCCTGCTCGCTGGATTGTCGCTGTTGCTCGTGGTCGTCGCAGCTGCCTGCGGTGCGGAGCGCGCATCGTCAGTCTCCGGATCCTCGGTCGCCGTTCCCGCCCACGCACTGCCTCTGCCGCAGCAGATTGCGCCTGACTCCTCGCCAGGCCGTCCAACCCTGCCTTTGACTATTGCGGCCAGGCAGTCCTCGTCGGCGGCGCAGCTTCCTGTCGACCTGAGCATGTACACCGCGATCCACTCAGGTTCTGTGCTGGGTGACAAGCTGGGACTTGCAGCCGGATCGGACTCGCTGGCCTACGCGGTCTATGCCATTCCGTCGCCGGTCGCTGCGGTCGAGAATGTCGCCATGACCGGCAGCGATGGCCTCTGGCTGCTGCTGGCGGACTTTGGCAGCGGCCGCTGGTCTGAGCCTGTCCGCTGCGCGGGCGACTTCGCGATTGCCGGATTCGACGCAATCCAGCAACCACTGAATGCGCAGGGCTTTGTCCTTTGCGCGGTGGTCGCTCCACCAGGCACTCAGGGTCAGCTTGAGAGCCTGCTGCTGAACTACGATGGCCCGGCGCACGTGCTCTACGTGGCCAGTCCAGCCAGCGGTGGCAACGACGGGAACGACGGCAGCTATTACCACCCCCTGGCCACCACCCAGCATGCCGCCGACCTGTTGCAGCCTGATACGACGGTATTTGTGCGCCAAGGTGAATATCATGGCTTTGAGATTCCCACGGGAGGGCTGGAGGGCCAGCCGGTGGCGTTCATAGCAGAGCCCGGCGCCAGACTATCACCCGCCCCAGGGGGGCAGGACTTCGGAATTGCAATGGTGGATCAGCCCGTCAACCACCTGCTGATAGAGGGCTTTGATATCGATAGCTTTGCTGTCGAGGCCGTCGGACTTGGGCTCTTCAGCCAGAACTGCAGCGATGTAACACTGCGAAACCTGAACTGCCATGGCAGCACTCAAGGCGGGATCAGCGCAATTGGCATCAGCGGCCTGCTGCTTGAAGACTGCCAGGTCTCGGGTATAGACCCCGGACTGGGCATCAGCATTACCAGCTGCCCCGGAGTGGCCATTCGGGGCTGTACCGTCACGGCGCCCTATGGCCACGGTATCAGTGTCTGGAACTCCAGTGGCGCGCTAATCGAGAACTGCACTGTAGACGGCACGGTCAGCGGCTACGGTATCTGGTATTTCGGAACTGGCAGTGATGTAGTGCTGCGTGGCAACCGGGTCAGCAGCCCCGCCTTCGACGGCATCCGGCTGGAATACGACTTCGCGGTGAGCAGTGATTCCGGTCTGCATGATTTCCTCATTGTCGGCAACCGCGTAGACTGCAGTACAGGCAGCAGTGGCCCCGGGATTCATTTGATAGGGCTGCAGGGTGGCGCTATCCGCAACAACCTCGTGTATGGCTTCAACAGCGGCGGGATAGCATGTCCGGATGCAGCGGAGCATCCCAGCAGCGGCCTGAGCCTTGTGCATAACACTGTGGTGCAGTACAACGATGGCGGCGGCCCCGATTCTTCAACAATTGCCCTTAACCTGGGCGCCGGTGCCGGCAGTTTCGAGCTGCATAACAACATATTTGTGGCGCCGATCAGTGCGGTCAAGGTGGACCCGCAGGCGCTGACCAGCCTGGGCAGCAACAACAATCTGTTCAGCGGTGGCCTGCAGGTTAACATGACCAGCTATGACCTAGCCGCCTGGAACTCGACCTTTGGCTTTGATGGCGACAGCGCAGCAGCCCTGCCTTTGGGCATATTCCTGGATCTGTCCGGGGCAGACTTCCACCTGCATGCCGGGTCTCCCGCCCTGAACCTGGCCGACCCGCTCTGGTCGCCCGCTGGTGACATAGACGGCGCTCTGCGCAACCAGGACGGCGAACCCGACTGCGGCTGTTTTGAGTTCTTCCACCAGCAGGAACCGGGCTAACAGTCTTGTCAGTGACAGTCGATCATAAAAGCCAGACTCAATTGACCGGTGAAGTAGTACACAAGTGAAGTAGTACACAAGT
>CAZEJB010000089.1:0-1912 GCA_964512635.1 uncultured Planctomycetales bacterium
TGCCGCAGGCCAGCCACGACTACAACGGCGGTGGCAGCTTTGATGCCAGCGTGACAGTCCTGGATGTCTACAGCGAGCAGGCCACGGCCGAGCTGACCATCACGATCAACGGCGGTAACCAGTCGCCGGATGCTGTAGTGCTGGCGCTGCCAGCCGAGGCTGATCCCTTTGAGGCGGTTGTGCTGGACGCCAGCGGGAGTTCCGACCCTGACGGCAGCATCGTGAACTATGAGTGGGACACCGATGGCGACGGTTCTTTTGAGACCGATACCGACATGCTGGATTCCACCGCCGGCTTCAGCTTCAGCACGCCCGGCGTGCGGACGCTGCGGCTGCGGATCACTGATGACGACGGCGCCAGCGCGACTGACAGCGTGCTGCTGCCGGTCCATGGCTGGTCCGAGCCCATAGTGCCGGTGCCCGGGCTGAACAGCTACTGCTTCTGTTCAGCGGCGCTGGTCAACGGCCGGCCGGCCTTCAGCTATGTCAATACTAACAATGTACTGCGCTATGTGCGCGCGGCGGACATCCACGGCGCGGACTGGGACAGCAGTGTCCGGCTCAGCAACGCAGCAGGTGTTTTCTTTGGCAGCACCCTGGCAGTGGTGGACGGCCGCCCGGCAGTGGCCTATGGTTTTTACGATACCGAGAAGCTGCGCTTTGTGCGGGCAGACGATGCAGACGGAACCAGCTGGCCCGCCCCGGTAACGCTGGTGGATAACGTGCTGGTCCAGGGACCCAAGCTGCTGATTGTCGCCGGCCTTCCGGCTCTGTTCTACGTCGACCAGAACACCAACCCCAGCGTACTCTATTACATGCGCGCCATGGACAGCAGCGGCCTGACCTGGGACAGCCCCCTGCCGCTTGACACATCGCTGCAGATAAGTGTCGGCGCGGCCCTGATTGGCGACCGGCCTGCGGTGGCCTACCTGGAACCGGGGACTTCGCGCGGGCTGTTTCAGCGTGCTGACGATTCCACAGGAACGCAGTGGAACGGCAGCGAGGAACAGATCGGCTTCGACGTGTACTTCGCGAGTCCGGGATCCCCGCTGATAGAGACAGCCAGCGGACGGGCGGGCAGCGCCAATCTGGCCTATGATGACGCTAGCCTGGAGAGCATCGGCATCAGGTACCACCTGGCGGATACAGCGGGCCAGAACTGGACCACGCAGGAGGGCTTCGGCACCTCGCGCGCCATTAACTTCAGCCTGTGCCTGATTGCCGGACGGCCGGCACTGCTGTTCAGCGATGACCCCGAGAATGACAATATCGACGAGCTGTTCTACGCGCGGGCCTTCAACACCAATGGCACGAGCTGGCCGATCCCCGAGCTGCTGCCCTACCAGCTCGACGATGTGCGACGGATCACGCTGATCGAGAACAACGCCGCGCCGGCCGCGCTGGTGGAAAGCGACGACGAGACGATTTGGATTTACTTTACGCCCTAGCCCGAGCGCATAAGCAGCCCTGTACGTTTGGCGTAGCGCTCGGCCAGCTGAAGAGCAGGTAGCCCAGCGGGATGTACAGCGCGCCGGTCGGCGCCTGGCCGCCCAGCGCCGGCAGGATCGCAGGCCGGCTTGTTATACTTTCCATGCCACTGTTTTTCGGGAGGTAGGGCCGATGAGGCTGCATCGTTACGCCTTGCTGCTGCTCAGTATCTGCATGTTGCTGCAAGCCAGCGCCTGCGGATCCAAGAAGGCCGGTCAGGCTGTGGATGATCCCACAAGCAGCCCACGCCTCGCACGCCCGAATGGCAGCGAAACAGCAAAGAGTCCTGGACCGGGCGCGCTGACCCTTGACTCGTTGCCCCCGGTCGGCAGCCTGCGCGGGGCCAGCACGGCGCTTGAGAACAATTATCTGAATCCCTCGCAGTACAGCTCAATCAGCTCTGCCGGGGCCACGACCACAAGCA
>CAZEJB010000090.1:0-1900 GCA_964512635.1 uncultured Planctomycetales bacterium
GCAGGCCGCGAAGGCTGAGGCTGCCGTGTAGGGGCCGAGCATCGCCTCGGCCAAGCAGCAGCGCGGCCCTTTCCGCGCGTCTTGTAGCGGCGGACCTTGTGTCCGCCCGTCTTGTCGGAGCGCCGGGCCAAGCCCGGCATTCTTCTCCGGGACCGCCAGCCATAGGCTGGCATCTTTGCTGGGGACCGCAGACTTCAGTCTGCATCTCCAATCCAAGCAGCCCGGATCTGCGCAGCAATCTGATCCAACGCAGAGTTGCAGAGAACGCGGAGTTTCGCTGAAAAGGTTTACTGCCGGTGCTAACCATTACCCGCATCCAGCGTCATAATCTGCGCAATGGCAGGATCATGGCCCGAGGCTGAAGTCTGGCGGCAGCCCCGCAAGGGCCCCTGGCGGATCAGTCGTGCTGTCCTTCGTGCTGTGCTGGCCTCGCTGGCGTCCATTTCCATCGGTGCCGCTGTTGGCTGGCACTTCTATCACGCCTGGCAACTTGAGAAGAAAGCTCTCTACTATTCAATGAGTCTGGATCTGGCCATTGCCAGCTGGAGCATTGACCAGTCTGCGCCGGATGGAGAAAGGCTGCCTTTTGACTCTTTCCCGTCCCGGGCAGAACTGATTCTGGGCGAAGAAATGCCTGATTTCTACCCGAACGTGCTCGCCGGGGAAGAAGGGTCACCAATGCGCAGTGTTCCCGTCACCCAAGCTTCGCCAGGCGACTTCAGCTATGTCCCTCGCCGCCTGCTCATGCGGCTCGAGGACGGCAGCGAGGTGCAGGCATTCGGGGCCTATGCCCTGCTTGTCTGGGGCAGGCGCAGACACCCGCGGGCGATTGATGGAACCGACAGCGAGATTTTGCGGCAACGAAAAGAGCTGCCCCTGCTGTTTGTAGGCGAGGGGGTCGAATACAAACGCGGCCCGCTGCCAGACCATTATCTTGGCCTAAAGGTAGAGGCCATCGAATTGCAGACTCTCGACGAAGCGCTTATCGAGGCAGGGCTTACTCCAGACCAGTCGCCATAACGGAAAAAACTGATGCGTCAAAGGCGACACCTATGCCTGTTTCCAGCGTCATAATCTGCGCAGTGACAGGTGTATTCACAGGGCAGGGATTCATCGGGTCGGGTCGTAGCCGAACTGTTGTTCTGTTGCTTTGTGTCGGACTGGCCCTGACCGCAATCGGCCTGCTTATCATCTCAGAGCTGCGCAAGGAGAAAGCCTCAAGGGAGGCAATAGCTGCTATCACTGCGCGCCCCGAAAGCTGGCTCATCAAGCACTGGCAGGATCCGCCAATTTCTGATTATTCGCGGCGCTACCCAGCCAGTTATTCTCAAAGCCCGCCGCTGGATCCGCGTCTTTCCTGGCCATTGAACCCGTACAGCGGCGAGCCAGTGCGTGAAGTAGCGCCCACACAGCCATCTCCCGGTGATTTCAGCTATATCCCACTGTTGGCAACTTACACTCTTCGAGATGGCCGTATCATTAGCGAACACAGCTCTTATTACATTCTGCTCTGGGGACGGAGGCATCGGGCGGTGCGGCCATGGACAAGTAAGATCCTCTCGCAAAGGCGTGATTTGCCAATCCTGGCTGTCGTTGAGAACGGGGAAGGGAAGCGCCTCACACCGGTCTACGACGAACTTGAGGGCATGACTGAGGAGCATCAGACTCTCGACGAAGCGCTGCTCGCAGCCGGCCTTGCTGCTGAGCCATAACAAAGCTCAGGCGGTCTAAGGCCTCAAACTCGTGCGCCAGCCCTGAGGGCTTCCGCTGCTTGATGCTGGCCCCCACGAACGACAGCGCAGTGCTCGGCCCTAGGGATAGATCAGCAGCTTGACATCGGTCTGAAGGACCAGATGCTCCTGGCCCTGGCCATCGCGCAGCACACACTTCTGCTCCACCG
>CAZEJB010000091.1:0-1827 GCA_964512635.1 uncultured Planctomycetales bacterium
CGGACGAGCTGCTGGTCGTTGTTCTGTGCAACGGCGAAGCACAGCGCCTGACCAGCCTGCGCATCGGCAGCCTGCCTCCGGTAGCCGGGCTTAACCTGGTCGCCAGGGCGGCCTTTGTTCCCATCACCATAAGCCTGAATGCCAGTGCCAGCAGCGACCCTGACGGCAGCATCGTGAAGTACGAGTACGATCTGGACGGTAACGGCAGTTTTGAGCTTGACGGCGGTACAACGGCGGTGCTGCCGCATGAATTTGAGCAGGCCGGCTTCTTTCCCATCGTGCTGCGCGTCCGCGATGACGACGGGCTGACTGCTACCATCTCCGTACCCTTTACCGCCTGCGCCGAGTGGGTCCATTCGATCGGTCTGGCGGAATTCAGCGCTATACAGGCCGTCGCCTATGACGGCAAAGGCGGCATTTATGCCGCGGGCAACGGCAGCGACGACAGTTTAAGCGACCTTCTGCTGTTCAAGTATGACCTGGCCGGAAACCTGATATGGGCCAGGCGCTGGGACAGCGGCAGAGACGACCGAGCAGCCGATCTGCGGATTAACTCGGCCGGCAACCTTGTGATTACGTCGCTGTGTGACGTTGACCTGGGCCACGGAACCCTTCAGAACCTGCTTCTGCAGACATGGTCTCCGGACGGCGATCTGCTTCTTTCGCGCTACTTTGACAATGCGGACCAGCTGTTTCCCGCTGCTCTGGCTGTCGATGGAAACCTGGCTTATGCCTGCAGCGTGTGCGGCGGATTTGACGCGCTGGGCCTGGTGGTCCTGAACCTCGACAGCGGCAATATTGAGTATGACAAAAGCTGGTCGCTTGACGCCGGCACCAGCTTCCTGAACATCAACGACATGACTATGACATCGCAGTTTGTATTTGGAGGCGGTACGTCGCGAGTGGCAGCTGTCGCTGGAGCAGTCACACTTGGGATCGACAGACATGCGTTTGTGGCGCAATTCGATAATTCTGCGGTGGAAGACCGGCTTGAAATCGGCGACACTCTGAAACTCGACCTCGGTTCAAGCAGTGCCGGTGCCGTGATCCGTAGCGGAAACATCATCGCCCAGACTGTTGTCAGTGGCACCTATCAGGACGGCACAGACCAGGCCTTCTTCGTCACCAATCTCAAGACCACCGGTACTCCGAACCTGACCTGGAGTTCAGGCAGTTCAATGGGGAATGTCAGCGGTCTGACCACGCGGCTGGATGGCGAATTCTGCACTATCGGCAACCGTTCTTTAGGGCAAGGGCTGGCCCTGCGCTTTCCGGTCAGCAGTTTTGGCGTGAATGCTGAAACCTACAGCGATCCATTCTCCACCACTACCTTCTATTCCAACCTCAGTTCGATAGCCGGTATCTGCGGTGTGGCAGGCGGCGAGTGTGCTGCACTTGCAGAGATAACTATCTCCGAAATCAACAACACCAGTGCAACCGCCAGCCTGAGCTGGAGCCTGCTTAGCCCTGCCGAAGTCATTCTGGACTTCAGCAACGTCGTAGATCTTCCCGGTACGGTCGATACTGCGCCGGCAGTGATGGTCGACAACAATGCTGGCGCGCGGCATGGCCTGCTCGTCTCGCGCCCGCTTTAGGCCGGTGCAATCAGCTGCTGCTGCCTGCTGACCGGCGGCGGGCCGTAGCAGCACCCGCGCGTCCTATAATCGCCTCCCCCAAGTTTTCCGCAGGAAGTGCATAAGTAAATGAGCATCAAGAGCGACCGCTGGATCCGCGAGATGGCGCTGACCCGCCACATGATCGAGCCCTTCACCGAGAAGCAGATCAGCAAGGGCAAGATCAGCTATGGCCTGTCCAGCTTTGGCTATG
>CAZEJB010000092.1:0-1797 GCA_964512635.1 uncultured Planctomycetales bacterium
TCGTCGATCGGCGCCGGGGCGCCGGTCAGCGGGCACTGCGCGGAGGCCGTCTTGGGGAAGGCGATAACCTCGCGGATGTTGTCCACCGCCAGCAGACTCATCACCAGACGGTCGATGCCCTGGCCAAAGCCGCGGTGCGGCGGCGCGCCATAGCGGTAGGCATTCAGGAACCAGCCGAAGCGCTCCTCGATCTGCTCATCCGACAGACCGATGCGGCGCAGCACCTTCAGCTGCAGATCCGGCTTGTGGATGCGCAGGGAGCCGGAGCTCATCTCCACGCCGTTCAGCACCAGGTCATAGTTATCGCTGCGGATCGTCAGCAGCTCCGCCGGGTCGTCACTTTCCAGCTTGTGCTGGTCCTCGGCCACCGGCATGGTGAAGGGGTGGTGGCTGGGGGTCACATAGGGCGGCTCATCGCTGGCTTCGTAGAGCGGGAAGTCCACCACCCAGGTAAAGGCCCACTTGCCTTCGTCGATCAGCTTGAACTCGCGGCCCAGCGCCAGGCGCAGCTGGCCCAGAACCTTGTAGTTGCTCGGCGTATCGCCGACGACCATGAACCAGGTGCCATTGGCGTTGCCCTCAGCGGTCTCCGCCGCCTGGGCGAAGGCCAGGCTGTCGGTCAGGAACTTGGCTACGCTGCCCTTTGGTTCATCGCCGGACAGCTCGATGGTCATCAGCCCGCCGGCGCCCAGCTCCTTGGCCTGCGCCGTCCACTCGTCAAGCTGCTTGCGGCTGAGACTGGCGCCGGGGATGAAGACCCCATGCACGCACTTGCCCAGCTCCATGTCGGCCTTGAGCCAGGCGGCGTCAATGCACTGCGCCTGGCCCGACAGCTCGACGATGCGGCTGCCAAAGCGCAGGTCCGGCTTGTCGCTGCCATACAGCGCCATCGCCTCGCGGTAAGGCAGGCGCGGGAAGGGATGCGGCAGCTCCTCGCCGAGGCACTCGCGCCAGACGGCGTGCATCGCACCCTCGGCGATGCTGAAGAGCTCGTCGCGGGTGGCGAAGCTCATCTCAAGATCAAGCTGCGTGTGTTCAGGCTGGCGGTTGCCGCGCAGGTCTTCATCGCGCAGGCAGCGGGCGATCTGGTAATAGCGGTCCATGCCCGAGCACATCAGCACCTGCTTGTAGAGCTGCGGGGACTGCGGCAGGGCATAGAACTCGCCGGGGTGAACACGGCTGGGGACGATATAGTCCCGCGCGCCCTCTGGGGTGGCGCGGGCCAGCATCGGCGTTTCGATTTCAAGGAAGCCGTGGCTGTTGAGGTAGCTGCGGATCGCGCTGATGCACTTGTGGCGGATGGTCATCGCGCGGACCATCGCCCGGCGGCGCAGGTCGATATAGCGGTACTTCAGGCGCAGCTCCTCGCTGGCCTTGACGTCCTCGTCAACGTTAAAAGGCAGCGGCTCGGCGGCCGTCAGCAGCTCGACGCCGTCGACCAGGAACTCGCGGTCGCCGCCGGGATAGGCCCGGACTTCCTTCTCGGGCCGCGGGCGGGTGACGCCGCTGAAAGCGACGACATATTCATTGCGCAGGCCCTCGCCCAGCGCATGCGCCGCTTCGCTGTGGGCCGGGTCGATCACGCACTGCAGCTCGCCCCAGCGGTCCCTCAGCGTGATGAAGATCAGCTGGCCGAGGTCGCGGCGATGCTGGACCCAGCCGCAGAGGCGCGCGGTCTCGCCGATCGGCGCATGGATGATCTGCTCAATGTTGTGGGTGCGGATTGCCGGTGCCGGGCTGATCGAATCTACGCTGCTTGTCATTTCAGTTTCACTGCCTTCTCAGATGCCGCCGGGC
>CAZEJB010000093.1:0-1642 GCA_964512635.1 uncultured Planctomycetales bacterium
TACACGCGTCTCGAGCGTTTCAGCCATCCGCCATACGCCATCTGCATTCTTCTCTGGCATCCAGCATCTGGCATCTACTTGGGCTGGCGTCCACCGCCGCCGTGGCCCGGCCGCGGCTTGGGCTTATCGCCGCTTTTGCCGCCCGGCTGGCGTCCATTGCTGCCGGAAGCCTTGGAGCCGGCCTCCTTGGCACTGACCTCGCCGGGGTCAAGGGTCAGGTCGTGCAGGCTCAGCGCCTGCTCGCCCAGCAGGATGCTGATCGGCGCGCCGTTGCCGCCTTCTTCCGCGAAGTCGCCGGAGGCCATGCCGATCGAGATCGGCTGGCGGGTCAGCACATTGCGGATCTCAAGCCCGAGCTTGGAGGCCATGCTGATGCGCTCGCTGGCCGGGGTGCGCTGCAGGGCCTGCTGGGGCTCGGTGGGCTGGCTGGCCATGAACTGCACCAGGTTGTAATACTTCGGCAGGATCTGCTCGGTGAAATACAGCACCTGGGCGCTGTAGAGCGCCGTGCCCTCGGGATCCTTCTTGACCCGCAGGCGCAGGCTTTCGCGGAAGTTCGGGTTCGGCACCTCGTCGACCCACTCATAGTAGGAACCGTCCGGGGCGAAGAGCACCAGCTGCAGCAGGCCTTCATTGACGTAGTAGAAGATGTCGCCAGGGACATAGCCGCTGACCTTGCTGGCGTCCACCCGGCGGCCGACGCCGGAACTGAAAGTCCAGCTGTCCACCGGCGGCAGGCCGGAGGTGCCCTGGCTGGCGCCGGGTTCCGCCCCGGGTGCGTGGCTGGTCATCGGCGGGCCGCTGGCGGTGGGCATGTCGAAGTTGCCGGGCAGGCCGAGCGGCGGCGTGGAGGTGTAGTCGCTGGGGCCGGGCTCGAAGGGGATGCTCTGCACCGGCCGGGCCTTGAACATGTTGTTGACCTCGATGTTCCAGGCGCGCGAGCCGCGCAGCTTGTAGAACTCCTCGGGGTACTTGCCATTGACCTCCAGATAGGTCAGCGCGGCCAGTGAGATCGTCGCCAGCTGGGCCATCGCCCGGGCGCGGAACTCGTCGCGGCTCATCTGGGTGCCGGGGATGGTGCCGATCAGGTCTTCCGGCTCCTGGGCCTGCGCCGGGCCGGCACAGGCCAGCAGGCCGGCCAGCAGCAGCGCCAGCAGGGCCAGGCGGCGCGGGCCGCGCTGCCGCAGCACTTTGGATTCAGTTGTTGCGTTCATGTACATTTTTGGCCGTCTCATCGAGCTCACTTTGATTATGGCGCTCAAGTTCCAGACTATACAACTGGTATTGTCGTTCGCGGACCTTCTCGAGGGCCTTCTTCTCCTGGTGCTTGGCCGTCAGCGCCTCCCGGGCCGCCCGAAGCTCGGCCTCGCGCTGGATCACGCGCTCAGAGGCCAGGCGGACCTGCTCGCGCATCAGCTGGCCATAGCTTTCCAGGCTGTCCAAAAGCGCCCCGCTTTCGCCGGCGCTGCGGCGGCGGGCAAGTTCGTCATAGCCGCTCTCCAGCGCCACGCGCGCCTCCTCGAGTTCGCCCAGGGCCTGCTTATGCGCCTGCTCGGCGACGGCCACGGCCTGCTGCAGGCTGGACAGCTCAATGCCCTTGACGGCCTCCAGCCGGCCCAGTTTGAACTTGAACTTGCGCATG
>CAZEJB010000094.1:0-1595 GCA_964512635.1 uncultured Planctomycetales bacterium
TTGCCGTCGCTGTCCCATTCATACTTCACGATGCTGCCATCGCTGTCGAAGCTGTTGCCGCCCTGCAGCGAGATGGTCTCATTCTGCTGAACTTCAGCCGCCGGCAGTTCCAGCACGGCCGTCGGCGGGCTGTTGACGCTGATGCTCAGCGCGGCGCTGGCATCCTGCTCGCCGTCAGTGTCTTCCGCCGTCACGCTGGCGTTGAAGCTGCCGCCGGCGCTGTAGACATGCGACACCTGCGGGACTGTGCTGCTGCCGTCGAAAACGCCGTCGCCGTCGAAGTCCCAGAGATAACGGCTGATGTTGTTGTCCGGGTCGCTGCTGGCGCTGGCGTCGAAGCTGACGCTCAGCGGTGCTGTACCGCTGCTGACGTCGCTTTGCAGCGCAGCGCTCGGCGCGGCATTGCTGTGGAAGGCGATCAGCTTCAGCGACTGCACCGTGGCCGCTGTGCCGTCGAAAGCGATCACCGCGGCATAGAGGTTGCCGCCCGGCGAGCTGTGCCGCGCCGGGTCGAGATCCAGTATGCGGCCGCTGACGACCGGGCCGAAGAGCTCCCAGCGCTGGGACTGGTAGTCCGCCAGCGCCAGCCAGGCTTCCTGCCCAGCGGGCAGGGCCAGCTGGACATCCAGATAGCGCAGCTCATCCGTAGCCGGCAGCTCCCAGATACCCCAGCTCAGTTCATCAGCTGTCGAGTTGAGCTGCAGGACAGGATCGGCGGGAAGGGCCGAGCTGCTGCGGGCGAAACTCTGCGCTCCGTCGCGGCTGGTCTCGGTCAGGGCTGTCGGGACGCGACCTTCCGGCAGCGCTGGCAGACCTGCCGCCGGGGCGCTGTTCAGGGGCGCCGGCTCAGCGGCGGGCAGATCTGCTCTGCCCTGGGTCAGGCTCAGATCCTGGCTTCCGGTGCTGCAGGACCATAAAAGACCCAGTGAAATGACAATCAACAGCGGCAGACAACGATGCATGTTTTTCTCCCTGAGAGCTGACGATGTAGAGTCGTGGCCAGGTTAAATCTGGCGGCAGGGCTTGAAGAGTTGCGGCAAGGGCCCGGCATGTTGCAGCCGGTAAGGTGCGGCCGGTCCAGCGTCATGCAGACCCGGCGCGCGGAAGAGAACGCAGTTAATCACAGCGACAGTGCAGCCCATCACAGCAGCCTCCCGAAACTGGTCGCGCGAGGACATGCCAGGCGGCAACCAGAACTTATTCCCCGTCCGGGGAGATCTGATAGCGGGGATCTGAAAATCAGGGCTGTGCTTTTTCCGGGCTGGCCGGCGGCTCCGGAGTATTCGGCGCGGCAGCGTCGCTTGGCGCAGTCCCCGGGCCGCCGAGATCGCCAGCCTGCAGGTCTTCCAGGCGGCTGACGAGGTACTCGATGGAGTAGCGCTTCTCCAGCGCGGAGTAAAGCACCTTATATTCTTCCGGGCTCAGGTCCAGCGAGTAGCCCTTCTTGCCGAAGCCAAAGAGGCGCAGCAGGAAGTTCAGCAGCGGCTTGGCCATGTCATAGATCGGCTCGGCGAAGACCAGGGCCTGCGAGCCAATCCAGTTCATGCCGCGCTGGCTGTCGATCCACAGGATCGCCGCCGGGGTCAGGCCCCGCG
>CAZEJB010000095.1:0-1524 GCA_964512635.1 uncultured Planctomycetales bacterium
CTGCGGGCCAGCAACTCAGCCTTCGCCGGTCTGGTGCCCTATGCTTTGGTCCTGTTTGCCTTTATGGCCTGGACGCTCAACAGCGACGACAGCGCGGGCATCGGCCTGTATGTATTCCAGGTAACGGTCGGCGCGGCTCTGCTGCTGGGCATCTGGCCCTTCTGGCGCTGGCTGTATGACCAGTCCTGGCGCGCCGAGCAGCGCAGCTGGGAGCATGTCTACAGCCAGGTCAGCGACACTCTGCGCCTCAGCGGCCTGAGCCAGCTGATCCCGGAACTGACGGTCTGGGAAGTGATCCTCAGCCAGGGCCATGTGCCTCTCCTGCCAGGCCTCGGGCCGGTCAAGGTCAGCAGCCTCGAACAGGTGCTGGAGTTCAGCGCCTGCTATTTCGACGCGCTCTGCGAATACATGTCGAGCCCGGAGGGTGTGCAGCGGCACCGTGATGCAGGGCCGGGCGCTGCTGGCCAGCCTGCGTCAGGGTGCGGCGCAGAGGGGCGGGCCCGATACCAGGGGGCACGCGCGGCTCAGCGCGGTCTGCGACTATTTCTGCTCCGATCTTGAGGATCTGCCGGCCTGGCGCCACTGGGCCCGTCCGGGGAACTGCCTTCAACCGGACCTGGACGCTGCACCGGACGATTACCTCAGCGAGCGCGAAGCGGATCGGTTTTAGCAAAGCAGCCCGGGCTATACTCGCGGCATGGAAGCGGGCGGCGAGCGCCAGACAGAAGCCCAGGAAGCGCGGCAGGGGCCTGCGCTCGAAAGTGATGGATCCGGCCTGGATGAAACACACTTTTCACCGCAGGATTCCTCTGCACTCACAACTCGGACAAGTCAGGCGCAGCGCGCCTATGCATTTGGCGTAGCTCCGCGTGCTCGCGATCTGGCTGAATTTCAACCTGACGCGGTGTCGCGAGTCGCCGAAGTGGGCCTTGGCAGCGCTGTCGGTCCGAGCCTGATTGTCATGCTGCTGCCCCTGTTCTTCATTTTCCACGGCCTTGGGCCGCAGGGCAGTCTGATTGAGAGCCTGGTCGCGGCATTCGTCCTTGCGGGGCTTGTGCGGTCGGCTTACTGGGCATATCCCCTGGCGCGCATCTGGTATCGCCAGCAGGCAGAGAGGCGCTGGGACCGTGAGTATCAGTGGACTCGACAGATATTGCTGAACACCGGGGTCCCCCTGATGATAGTTGATCCGGATGCCTGGGAACACCTGCTGAGCGTCACCGGTGGAACGGTGGCCGGATGGGTCTCACCAAAGAAGGTCAACACTCTGGAAGAGGCTTTGGTCTTTGCCGCCTGTCACTTTCCAGCACTTAGGCAGATGGCGCTTGGCGCAGAGTCGCCTGACCGAGCCGCCGTCCTTGAGGGCAACGCACGCCTTGCAATCTACCGCGCGGTTGGTGGTCGCAGTGACAGGCAGTCTGAGAATATCGAGCTCTTTGCCCGCCTTGCCGCGATCTGCGACTTCTTTGCGGACGACTTCAAGGAACTTGAAGCTGGCTTTACAGCACCGAAGCTGAAGCGGCA